>WESA01000059.1 GCA_009768935.1 Rectinema subterraneum | reverse complement strand
CAGTACTTTCCGAACGAAATCCCCATTGCGGTGGGACGGACAAGCGGCTTCGTGCTCGATGTCAGTCACTGCACACGGCGGCGCTCAGGGAGCATGCGGCAGGACCAGAAGGCGAAGGCACAGGCGCTCTATTCGACGATTCGGCTCGAACGGGGTGGGATCGGCCGGTCATTCAGGGAGGTGCTGGCGACGAGCCTTGCTGTGCAGCCGCCACAGCCTCATAGGCCCTTCGTGCTGATCACCGATGAGAAGCCCGACTATGCGCGCCTCGTGCGGAAGCTTGCAGCCTACTGGGGTGAGGGAGAGGGGCGACTCGTGCACCTGACGATTTCTTCACACTTGCCACGGACGATCCACAATCCACTCTTTTCTTCGAACTACACCGATCGCGAGCTCAGAAAGGACCTGGCGAACCACCATCGTGAGAGTGTCTGCTTCAACCGCAATGTCGCAAACGGCATGCTGCGCCTCTGGGCCTACCTTATGTGGCACAACTACTTAAAGCCCTACCGTATCCGCTGGCCGAAAGGCCGAAGACCCGCCACCCATGCCGAGGCGAGCGGCATCGATGCAACTGTGCTCGAGAACGTATATAGAAGCTTTTTCGAAGAACGGGCGTTTCTGACACGAAGCCCTTTGAGCCCGACGATGGCGAGAAGCTGGAAGAAGGAATGGCGGACACCGGGGAAGGAGAAGGCGGAGTATATTCCTAGGCTGGCGCTCGGTTGAACAGCGTGTGCTTGATTGCCGAGATGCGTTCTTCTCAGTGCCCTCGTTTACACAAGGTTGAGAGCACTAATGTCTATTTCCCGCCCGTCAGCTTGGCGAGCAGTTTTTCTGAGAGCACTTTCCAGGTCTGTGAGAGCGTCTGCCCGTCCGGCGCATCGTAGCGCGCGATAACTTCCTTGAAGCCGGCTATCGCTTTTTCCGTATTGCCTTTCTTGTACTCTATAAAAGCCATTTCATATTTGGCATTGAGCATGTATTCGGGGTCGCTGCCATAGCGCTCGAGCAGCACCTGGTAGTAATACTGAGCGCCGTTGAGGTCATATGCGTCGTACCGCTCTTGGGCGAGCTGAATGATTTTCTGTGCGCTGGCATCCGGCGGCGCTGGCGGCGGCGAGGAAGCGCATGACGCGAAAATGCTGACGAGCAGAGCGAGCGTTATAAGCGCGAAAGCGCGAAAAATTCTTCTATTCATCTGATTTCCTCACGGGAACCGATTATGCTATACTCGCCCAACGAGGTCAAGACGAACCATGATCGCAACATTCATCAATGCGGCAGCAGTCATTGTTGGCTCGCTCATCGGGCTTCTCATCAGAAAAGGCATCAAAGAAGAATACCGCAAAGTGGTATTCACCGCGGCAGGGCTCACATCCCTCACTATCGGCATCCAGATGGCGCTCAAAACCAGCCACATTCTCTCGTTTGCCCTCGCGCTCATGATAGGTGGGCTGTTGGGTACGCTCCTCGACGTTGAGGGCGGAATCGAGCGGTTCGGCGAACGTCTGAAACAGCGGTTTGCGAGCAAGTCCGAGGGAGCGTTTGCAGCGGGCTTTCTGAATGCGTCGATTCTGTTCTGCGCGGGAGCAATGGCGATTGTCGGTTCGTTCAGAGCCGGGACAGAGGGCAATTATTCCCTCATTTTTACAAAAAGCGTACTCGATGGCTTTGTATCCATCATTTTTGCAGGAGCGATGGGAATCGGGGTGGCATTTTCTGCGCTTTCCATTCTGGTGTACCAGGGAGCGCTCACGCTGTTGTCCGTGTATATCAAGCCGTATGTGAGCGATCTTATGCTCGCCGAGATCACAGGCATCGGCGGGGCTCTCGTCATCATGATCGGCTTTGGTCTTCTTGAAATAAAAAGCTTCAAGACAGGGAATTTCTTGCCGGCGCTCATTATTATTGTCGTGCTTGTGCTTGTAATGCCTGTTCTTAAGTTTCTATAATTGAGGCATGCATATTTGGGCTCGGCGGAGCCGGGAACAGCAATTCATTCATACGCGGCGGGAAGATGAACAAGGGGAGTGGTATGCCCTGGATAACGCTGCGATCATCATGCCTGCAGTTGCGAATGAAATAACGACGAGCCTCTTCCGGTTCGAAGCCGAACTCGATGCCCCCATCGATGTGGATGTGATGGGCAAAGCCCTCGAGCTGACGGTCCGGCGCATGCCCTATTTCAATGTGCGACTCAGGCGAGGCTTTTTTTGGTACTATTTCGAGCCCTGCCACACGCTGCCGCACCTGTATCCGGATTCTCCGAGTCCAAGCCAGCTCTGGGACATCAACAAACGAGGAACCCGCATGTTCCGGATTCGCTGCGAAGCGAACAGAGTTGCCGGCGAATTTTCACATGCTCTGACCGACGGGACGGGCGGCATGACATTCCTCAAGACCCTTCTTGCGAATTATTTTCTGCTGAAAGGCATAGCGCCCGGAGCGGAGCTTAGCGAGGGCGAGTTCAGAGATATCCTTACTTCGCAATCATTTATCGAGAGCCCTTCCATACCAAGCGACGAGTTCGAAGATGCCTACCAGCGCTATTTTCCGAAAGGCCTGCCATTTCCGGATACCGGCCCTAACGCGTTTCATATGAAATTTAAATGCTTGCCCAAAGGCCAATACCGGGTTATTTCCGGCGAGCTCAATCTGACGGAAGCACTCGGCGAAGCAAGACGCCACGGAGCCAGCCTCACCGAGCTCATGACTGCAGTCTATCTCGATGCTCTACAGCAGATATGGCATGAGACAGTACCGCGCCCCAAAGAGCACTACATTGCAGTGGAAGTGCCGCTCAACCTGCGCACCATGTTTCCATCAAAAACATTTCGCAATTTTTCGCTTTTTGTGCTTATTGCGGAAGACATGCGGCTCGGCATGCGCAGTTTTGAAGAGCTCGTCATGCGGACACATTACCAGATGAAGCTCGAGTACGACCGCATGAGCATCGCCAAGCATCTGAGCCGCAACGCAGGCAGCGCGAGAAATCCGGTTGTGCGGGCTGTCCCGCTTTTTATAAAAGACATATTCGCGCGCATCTTTTTTGCAAAATTCGGTGAATCGATGCTTTCGGGCTTTATTTCGAATCTTGGGCAAGTAAAGATGCCGCCAGGATTTACGCCGCACATTCAGCGCTTCGGGTTCATCCCCGCGCCAAGCCTCACCACATTGACGAATGCATCGATGCTGAGCTGGGGCGACAAACTGATCGTCGATTTTGGCAGCCTCACTGAATCGCGCGAGCTGGAGCGGCTGTTTTTTAGGCGCTTGAGGAGCCTGGGGCTGCAGGTGCGCGTTTCGTGCCGGCTCGATCAAGCTGAAGCAAAGGCACAATCAAAGGAGGAACCCAATGCCATATTGTCCTGATTGCGGTGTCGAGATCGGAAATGCGCCTCGCTGCCCGCTTTGCGGGTCACCAAACCCAAAAGCGGTTCCAGACGCGCAGAATCCCTGCAAAGATGCTGATATAACAGGAAAGCATCCTGCTGCGAATATCATTTTTGAAGGTGGCGAAGGCATATTTAGTAAGGAAGAAAAACGTACGGTTCTTTGGGAAGTGCTTTCGGTGGCGTTTGCTATCGCGATTGTCGTTCTGGGAGCGGTGAACCTGTTCGAGTCCAGGCGGTTGTCGTGGTCGCTGTATCCTGTTGTTTCGATTTTGCTTTTATGGGTGGAGGCAACGGCATTCCTTGTGCTCAAGAACATGCAGGTATTGCGCATTGTGCTCGGCGCAATTGCTCCGCCAGCTTTCCTCTTGGCGCTGGGGTTTGTCAGCGGAAGCCCCAGATGGGCGTTTGGGCTGGCTATCCCGATTGCGGTGCTGGTTGAATCGCTCACAGGAGCTCTGGTGCTCGCAATTGGCAAGAGCAAACGGAAAGGTCTCAATCTGGTTGCATATGTGCTTGTGGCCGTGGCGGTTTTATGTATTGGCCTGGAAATGTTCATCGATCTTTTCGCGCGAGGGGTTGTGGTGTTCGATTGGGCGCCGATCTGTGCGATTGCGCTTTTGCCGATTGCGGGGTTTCTTCTTTACCTGCATTATCGGGTAGTCAAAGCGACGAACCTGAGGCGGCTTTTTCATTTATAGAGGGACGCGAGAGCGCTGCATACCTCATAATCCGATACAAACTGAAGCCGCCCTGCCTGCCCATTGCACAAATGCGAGCATTTCGTCTATACTCTAGAAAATTCGTCGATCTGCGCTACATGAATCGGCTGATCCAGTCGAGCGCCATCGTTTCGAACATGTTACGGCCATTATGCATGGCCTCCAGCTTGATTGATCAGGATTCATGCTTTTCAACAAACAATAAAGGATTTCTCGTGAATTTTTCCTCATTCTCATTCGATGGCACAATTACCAAAGCCATTGATCGCGCCGGCTACACAGATGCGACGCCAATCCAGGCCCAGGCAATCGGACCCATTCTCGAAGGCAAGGATGTGCTTGGCCTTGCCCAGACCGGCACCGGCAAAACCGCCGCATTCGCGCTGCCGATGCTGCAGCGGCTATTGACAGGTAAGCGCTGCACCGCTCGCGCCCTCATCCTGTCTCCCACCCGCGAACTTGCGGAACAGACACGCAAAGCATTCGAGGCCCTCGGCAAAGAAACGAATCTGTATGCGCTTTCGATCTACGGCGGCGTGTCCACCTCGGCCCAAATCCGCTCACTCAAGCGCGATATGCCGGAAATTCTGGTTGCATGCCCCGGGCGCCTGCTCGACCTCATGGGCCAGCGCGTTGTCAGTCTCAAAGACATCGAAATGCTCGTACTCGACGAAGCAGACCAGATGTTCGACATGGGATTTCTGCCTTCGATTCGTCAGATTATAGAAGCGCTGCCCACGGGGCATCAGACCCTCATGTTCTCGGCAACTCTGCCCTCCGAAATCCGCAGTCTGGCAAGAGAATTTCAGAAGGATCCGGTCCGCATCGAAATCGGCAACTCCCGCCCGGTCGAGACCGTCAACCACATCGTCTACCCCGTCATGCAGGCTGACAAGTACGCCGTGCTCGCCTCCATCCTCCAGGAAAATGCGACCGGCCAGGCCCTCATCTTTACAAAGACAAAACACCGCGCCCAGAAACTCGCCACCCAGCTTCTGGATGCAGGCCACTCCGCAGCTGCGCTCCATGGCAACCTTTCACAAGGCCAGCGCGACAAGGCCATGCTGAAATTCCGCACCGGTAAAGCGCGCATCATGGTGGCAACCGACATTGCAGCGCGAGGCATCGACATCAGCGGCATTTCCCACGTCATCAACTTCGACATGCCTGACACCGCGGAAGCCTACACCCACCGCATCGGACGTACCGGACGCATGATGCACAGCGGCATCGCGCTCACCCTTGCGACGCCGGATGACCGATCGATGCTGAAAATCATCGAACGACTTATCGGAAAGCCGATCGAGCACAAAATCGTCTCGCTTGCGGAAATCGATGTGACAGCCTCAATCGAAGAACATCAGAAAGTGGCGTGGAACCAGCGAGGGTCGTACCGGCTCGAGCATGGGGAGCGTTCAGACAGGCGGCCGGATACCCACGAGGCCCGACCAGGCATGCATACAAACCGGCCGGAAGCCCGCAAGAGCCGTCCGGATTCACGCGGTCTCAAACCATTCAAACAGAGTGGAGCACAGAATGGAGTCTCGCATGGCAAAACACATGATGCAGCCCATAACGCCGTGCACCATTTCCGCGACACGCGCAACTCCGCCCCCAACGCTGCGCTTCGTTCGCGGGATTCACGCAATGCAATTCGCAGCGCCGCGCCCCGCTCCGGCGGCCGATATCCCAAGGAATATGCTTCCATCCCTTGACATATTCTGCGATATTTTGTAAATTTATTCTCGCGCCGCAGGGTAGAGCAGTTGGCAGCTCGTCGGGCTCATAACCCGGAGGTCGGAGGTTCGAGTCCTCCCCCTGCTATCGAGAATCAAGGCTTCCGAAAGGGAGCCTTTTTATTGATTTTTAGCCTTATTTCAACCATATCTTCAGTCATTGCAATATCCTGCAACTTTACTTCTTTTGATAAAAATATACATGACTTTCCCCGTTTTTGTAGACACAGTGCAGATGGATTTAGTTTGTCGAGTGCAATGTCCAGATTATAGCGCAACAGCACAAGATTATAACTGGCTTTACGTGCTGAGGACTATTTTTTCGCGGCAAGCAATACAAGGAGTAAGACAAGCAGCCGGTAGAAAGAGAGTTTGGGGCGGCGGTCTCGTCGAGCCCATTAAACATGAGAGTGGCGGGTAAGACAAGCAGCCAGTAGAAAGAGAGTTTTGGGGGTGCTATAGGTCTTGTGGATGGATGCGTTTTCATAATGCTTGGGGATGAGTTTTGTTGGGGGTTAGAAGAGGTTCAGTGTGGGACTTTCTGAGCATCTGAAGTCCGAGCGGGTACCGCAATGGTATGTGGCGCATAGTTCGCCGCAGCACGTTGGCATAGCAAGGAGGCCGCACCTTGTATGACTGCATTGCCTTCGCTGCCGCAAAGGGCGATCTGACGGTGAAATGAAGCATTTAGCCAGGAAAGATACTTCTGCTCAAGGTGTCTGAAGCGACCCATTCATCAGTTTGATCTGTGTCCACGTCGTCGTGATCTTTTCGCAAGGATATTTCGCCGCTTCCTTTTCATTGATGTCTAGGCCTCAACCAAGCTTTTCGTTGGCACAGACATAGCCGTTGCTGTATTCGGCTATTCCGAGGAATATCACTAGCAGAACATGTTTGGGCTCCTTGAGTCCCTGAATGACTAAATTGCGCGGCTCTGTGCCCGACCATTCCTGAATGCTAACATTTTGTGCCGCTAGGTCCACGTGTATGTTGACCACGTGTGTTATCGGCGACATGTTGCTTGGACCGTGCCGGGCGGTGCGCATGCCGAACTATTCGGCAAAAAGCTGGGATTTTCTCACCTGCGTCATGCCGCCGATCTGGCTGAAATAGACTCAGAGATAATTGATAAGGTTCTCGGTGATCATAAATTTGTATTCGTAAGAAGATAATCGCTTGCCTCGCATGGATGCTCTCACGTACGTCATGGTAGAGTCCGATGCCCCAGTCGATCCTGGACCGGACCTTTTCGAACATTTTGATGATTTTGCACATATAGGTTTTGGAATCGAGGGGTGTGCCTTTAGGTGAACCCATTGGCACCGTGGCTGGCGCATCTCTGTAGCCGCCGTCGTCATCTCTTCTGCACTGTCAGGGGATGTTCTTGACTCCCTGGGCAATATTTTTTGATATTGTTGCAGACTTCGTCCGGTCTCTGCCGTCGGCATGGTGGTAGATCGAAACGCCTTCGCGGCATTTCTCACCAAAGAGCTGGTAACGGGCATGTTGGCCATCTTGCCCTTGATGTCCCGGAAAGCCATGTCGAAGCCCGATTAGTCGCTGTTCTGGATGGGACCGCAGCGCCAGTAGGGCTTCAGGTATATGAGCTTCCAGAGTTGCTCTATGTTTTCGACGTCCTGTTCGACGACCAGAGGCGGTAGTCTCGACTTTCAACATGACGACGTTGATTCATTTCGGTGTCGAAAGAATGACTTTTATGCTCCTGATCTTCACTGACATCCAATTTGCCTTCCTGGGTGGAATTCCAGCTCCGTCAGACGACCCTGAATTCGCAGGGTTCGCCTTTGAGGACCGCAATCAAGTTCCTAGCCGCGAGCATTCCCATGTTCAGTACGGCATCTCTAGTATAGCCGCCAATATGAGGCGTTATGATGCAGTTGTCCAGACCCAGGAGCGGGCTCCCTGTCGGCGGATCCTGGACGGTTACATCCAGGGCGGCAGCGGCGATCTTTTTCTGCACAAGCGCATTGTACAGTGCCTCTTCATCGACTATTCCGCCCCGCGCCGTGTTGACGAGAACGGCTGTCGGCTTCATCACGGCAAATTCAGCCGCGCCTATGAGCGAACGCGTCTCGTCGGTGAGCGGGCAGTGGATCGAAATGAAGTCGGATTCGCGGAGAAGCCTGTCGAGGGAGCAATATGTTAGGCCCACTTGCTGGGCGAAGGCTGTGTCGGGGTAAGCATCGTAAGCAAGGATGTTCATCGAAAATCCTACGGCGCGCCTCGCTAATCCCTTTCCAATCCGGCCGGTACCGATAATGCCGAGCGTTTTTTTCCACATTTCGCTACCAATAACGCGCGAGCCTAAACCCGATTTGACGTATTTGTCCATGCTGACGATATTTCTGGATGCACACAAAAGCAGGGTCATAGCAAGATCGGCGACTGAGTTTTCATTCGTGCCAGGTGTGAAAGTAACAGCGACGCCCTTTCTCTTGGCCGCTTCCAGGTCGACATTGTCGTAACCGACACCGTAACGGGATATCACTTTCAGTCTTTTGGCGTTTTCGATCACCAACGCATCATACTGATCTAGTCCGGCTATGATACCGTCGGCTTCCGCTACCAATGCCAAGAGCTCGCTCGCCGATAAAGGATTCATAATATTCAGTTTTTCAATCCTGCAGCCATTTTCTTCCAGCAGACGGATTGGTTCTGGATTGGCCTGCCCAAAAGATCGCGCTGTGACAATAATGTTGAACATTTTTCCCACCTTACCGTGTCAAATTGTACCAGTAGAGGTACCGCTCGTACTTATTTTTATATTCTTGGCTTTCCCGCGGAAGAACCTTCGTGTATGAATCTACCTTGAAGTCAGAGAGCTTCGCGAGCTTGCCCAGAGCAAAGAGCGCAAGCGCCACGGAGCCGAGCGAAGAAGCCTGGTCGAAGCGGGAGACATAAAGTTCACGTCCGAGCACATCCGACAGCATCTGTGTCCAGAACGGAGAATTAATGATGCCCCCGGAGAGCCGTATTTCCTTCGGTTCGCCGGCGATCGAGGTCAAAAGACTATAACACTGTCGCAGATTGAAGCAAATTCCTTCTAGGAGCCCTCTATACATTGAGCCATAATCGTGTTGCGGTCTGACATCGAAAAAACCGCCCAGGCGATCATCTTGCCAGCCAGGACTACGTTCCCCGAAGACGAAGGGTAGGAATACCGGCGTCGACTCTTGACTTGCCGCCGCGCTCTCCAGAGTTTTGAATGACATATTTCCATTGAAAACGCTGCGTCTAAGCCAATCTACGCAGCTGCCGGCGCCTGAAATAGCCGCGCCGGATACCCAGGAATCGACGCCGACATAGCACCATGTGCTGGGTTCTTCAGGGATCATCGGCTTGTCGACAGTAAAACGCAGTGCAGCACTCGTTCCTACCGACATTGTCATGATGCCATATTCGAGAGCTCCGGAGCCGACCTGGTTCATGGCTCCGTCCGGATAAGCCGGAACGACGGGGATTCCTGGCTTCACGCCAAGCGCATCAGCGATGTTCTTAAGAAGAGGGAAGGTGTCGCGGTAGGTGACGAGGCGGCCGAATTGCTCAGCATCGAGACCCAGCATGGAGAGAATGAAAGGGTCATATTGTTTCGAATGCACATTGAGCAGGCTGGTGCCTGCCATTGTTGAGGAGCTTTCGACGCGCTCGCCGGTCATTGTATAAAAGATATATCCCGCCTGGCTGGCAAACAGCTTGTCTCGAAATTCCATGCCGCTGTTCTTCAAGTGCATCAATGTATAGAATCCATAGGTGCTGTGTACCATGCAGCCAGTGCGGTGATAAAGGTCAAGCGTAAGCCTGTGATCTTTACGGATATTCGCGATTTCAGGCATGGAATCGGTGTATGCCCAGGAATAAGATGGGCTGACTGGTTTCATCGAGCGATCGCAGACGACGATACTATGCCACGTACCGCAGAGTGCAATCGCTTCCACATCCTGGCTGAAAGCAATCTGCCGGCCTGCTTCCAAGACAGAGCGGCATACATCGTCACAATCCTGCATGGCGATGCTGTTTTTCTCCTTATTATAGGGGATTATCTTCGTGGACACGATACCCTTGATTTCATCATAGAGAAGGGCTTTAGCGGAGGATGTGCTCGTCTCCAGAATCAGAACCGACATTCTTTGATCCTTCTGAGGAATTTCCTTTCTTACCGGAAAGCAACAGCTTCCATCTATCTTGATTGTTGATAAAAAAAGAACAAAAGCAACTATCCAGCATTTTACTCGTTAAACTATAATGTGTCAATTAAAAATTTTAAATTTTTAATTTAATAAAGGAGATGGATTGTTCTTGACAAAACAATATGGAGTGGCTATTTTGTGCCAAACAGAAGAGGAAAGGAATCCAAATGAACAAACCGGTTTCACTTCTTGAATTCGCATACGAAAAAATCAAAGAAGACATAATGCATGGGAAATATACTCCAGGGGAAAAACTGAACATCGGCGAGATTGCCAAGGATTTCAACATCAGCTGTACCCCTGTGAAGGAAGCGCTCAACCGGCTCGCTTCGGAAGGTTTCATTGAAGCCATCCCGCGGCACGGAATGATGCTCAAAGTATTATCGGTAAAAGATATAGAAGATATGCTCAATGTCCGCAAGATGATCGAAATGTACAGTGCCAAGCTTGCAGCGGCCAATGTCCAGAAGCATCCGGAGATTATAAAGCGAATGAAGAAGCTCCTCCCTCTCATGGAAGCTTTAGGAGACCATGAATATGTCGAAGCTACGAAGCTCGAGCAGGAGTACCACGGGCTGTTTGTAAAACTCACAGAAAACAACCGGCTCATAGAAATGTACGAGAAACTCTTTGGTGTAAGTTTTGCTTTTTATGTTTATTCAATCGGCAACTTTCCCTTGGCTCGGGCTAGCGAAGCATCGCGCGAACACATGCAAATGTACAATTATCTCCTTGAGGCGAAAGGAGATGAGCTGTCTGAACTGATGGGAAGGCATATGCAAGCGACTATTGAATTATTGGAAGATTTGATCTCAAAAGACACTGAGCATCGCTTCAAGATCAATTGATGGTTTTTTCTCTGCATTGTTGGAGTCCATGCGACGGTTAGCAAACTTTTCTTGCATTCACTATGGCTTTGCACATACTTCATGGATATAGGATTCATCAGAGATTTTTAGTGTGCAAAAACAGAAGGGTGCAATATAGCCATTGAAGTTATTTATATAGAAGAAATAACTTGTTTTGCTCACTGTGGTAGTTTTTTTTGAGACAGTGGGCGCTGCAAATGTGGCAGCGGCACCCAAGCCCATCACATTCAAGTTTGCGATAATCGACGATGAATCATCGAGCCATTACAGAGGCGCAAAGAAAATTTCTTTGGAAATGGCCGCAGCAATTAAAACTCAAATCAACATCGAAATTGCGAACAGTGGCGCTCTCAGCGGAGAATGCGACACTGTCGAGATCGCCATGTCCTGCGTTATCGATATAACGACAGCGGACAACTTCGTGCTCACCACTGGATTCATGTGTTGCATGTCCTAGCTCGTTGCACGGTAGCCTATTGCTTCTTCAGCGATAATCCTTTGCTATTCTTTCATGCTAAGCCCCATTGCTTCCCTCCAGAATTTGTTCTGGAGGGAAGGTTTCGCTTGGATTTTACGATAAGGTATAAAAAATATTAAATTTTTTATTTTTCATTGACAGATTTTAAACCCCAATGTAGAATTATGCCGGTCCTTAGAAAAAGATCAGCCGCAACGGAGTTGCTGGTGGAAATGATAAGGACTTTTGCGGTGTGAATGCCTCCTGACTTTTGCAGTTCCTGCATTAAAAAAGTGTTGTAATATCTTATTTAATAATGAATAGCGTGTGTTGGTTCATA
>WESA01000058.1 GCA_009768935.1 Rectinema subterraneum | reverse complement strand
ATTTAACTTATTCCATAGAAATTAGTTACGAACTATAACAATCTGAAATTGGTCCTACAAACTGTTCAAGTCCAGTTCAAGTCCAGTTGAAGTGATACGAGTCGGCAAGAAGAATGCCGCAGAAGAATGCAGAATGGGTCTTGAGCCTGGAGATACTTTCGAATGCACATACGAGACGCCCGCAGAATTCTGCCCGACCTCATTTATCAAGATATTCCCTGCCATGGAAGTTGTCAGATGCAATGGTGATTTGCGTGCTCTTGGCGGAAATGGTCCTTACGAGACCACGTTTATTTGCCCTGACGGCGTGGTGCTTTTCAAACTCACAGCAGAGCGCAAGGCAAAGTAACAAGTCATTGTTCCGAGAAAGCTCATTATGAGGCATTTTCAGGCAGAAGCACGCGGATATCAAGACTGGGGCGGAATTGACGAATAATTCGCAGCCCGGTACTCTAACAGCATGAAAATAGTTATTGCAAACGACCACGGAGCAGTGGCGCTCAAGCAGCACATTGTCGCATGGCTTAAGGCGCAGGGGCACGAAGTCGTGAACCTAGGAGTCGATGTCGAAGAGCGCGTGGACTATCCTGATCAAGCAGAGCTAGCGGTGCAAGAATATCAGAAAGGCAGCTATGATTTCGGCATTGTCTGCTGCGGCACAGGTATCGGCATTTCGATTGCCGCGAACAAGCACAAGGGTATTCGCTGTGCGCTTATCCACGACAGCTACACCGCGCGAATGGCCAAAGAGCACAACAACGCGAATTTTGTCGCGTTCGGCGGGCGCGTAGAATATGCTGAGCCCGTTGAGCAAATGCTTTCGATATATATGAATGCGCAGTTTGAAGGGGGCCGGCACACGCAGCGTGTCGCCAAATTGGACGCGCTCTGCTGATGTAGCTGGCCGCCAGTCAGGCTATCCAGTTACGCGATCGTATATATCTCGCCAGGCTTCATAATTTCTGCTGCTTGAACGCCTGCGTCCAGCACATGTTTCTGCATGGCTGTAAGTGCTTCGCCTTCGCCATGCACAAGATAGGTTTTTCTGAGGCGCTTTTTATCGATGCAACCGAGCCAGTCAACTGCTTCCTGCCAATCTGCGTGAGCTGAAAATGCGTCGATTTCCTGGATATCGGCGCGAACTTGGTACCAGTCGCCATGGATGCGCACTTCCTTTGCACCATCCTTGAGGCGGCGGCCGAGGGTTCCTTCAGCCATGTAGCCTACAATCAGCACAGTGTTTGCGGGGTCGCCGAGTCCATGCATCAAGTGGTGCTGGATGCGCCCGAACTCGCACATGCCGTCCGCCGAGATAATAATCATCGGACCTTTGGCCTGGTTCAGCATTTTTGACTCTTCTACCGAGCGCGAAAAATTCAGCGAAGCAAAGCCGAAGGGGTTTTTCGCGTGGGTTGTGAAGAGGTCATAGGTCTCTTTGTCGTAGCACTCGGGGTGAATTGCAAAGATACTCGTCGCGTTGAGCGCCATTGGCGAATCGACCCATATCGGCATTTCGGGGATTCTGCCCTTATCATGCAGCAGATGAAGATAAAACACGAGTTCTTGCGTGCGCTCGACGGCAAAAGCGGGGATTATGAGCTTGCCGCGTGTTTCAGCAGTGCGGTTGACAAGTTTTTCGAGGCGTGCAACTGCATCGTCGGTCGATTCGTGAAGGCGGTCGCCGTATGTACTTTCAAGAAGAAGAAAATCGATGCCATCCAAGCATTCGGGGTCTTTGATGATCGGCTTGTTCTTGCGTCCCAGATCGCCGGAAAACCCGATGACGGCGGTGTGGCCTTCTTTGTCTTTTGCAATGACGCGAATGAATGCCGACCCCAGAATGTGCCCTGCGTCGAGAAACTCGGCTTGGATGCCATCTGCGATCAGTATAGGCCTGTGGTAGCCAACCGTGACAAATTGATCCATCGCTTGGATGACATCGAATTCGTCGTACAGCGGCTTCCAGTCGAATGTTTCGTTCTTTTTTTCTGCCTGGCGCGAGAGGTAGTCGGCATCGCGCTCCTGGATATGCGCCGAGTCAGTCATTATGAGATTCGCGAGGTCCCGCGTTGCGGAAGTCGAATAAATCGAGCCTTTGAAGCCCTTCTTCACGAGATAGGGCACGAGCCCGCAGTGGTCATAGTGAGCGTGGGTAAGGAGGAGCGCATCGATGGAAGCTGGATCAACATCGTCGCCGAGGAGTGCACGGTTTTTTGCATCAGCTTTTGCGCGCTTGCCCTGGAATGCGCCGCAATCAATAAGAATCTTTGTGCTGTCGACGTCTAGAAGGTGTTTGGAACCTGTCACTTCTTCCGCAGCACCAAGCGAACGGATTGTTATACTCATATTTGAAATATACCCTTTTAAGAGAGCCGCAGCAACGCCGCTTGCGAAAAATAGCCCAATCGGTTAGGATACAGCCGGCTCATGACCGCTGAAATGCTTACCCTCAGGGTTGAAAAACTCTCCTCTCATGGTGAGGGTATTGCTTTCTCCGAAGGCAAGGCGGTTTTTATTCCCTACACGATTCCCGGCGAAACTGTCCTTTGCGAAATAACCGAAAGCCATGCGAGTTTTCTGCGGGCGCAACTTCTGGAAATAAAAACAGCATCGCCTCATCGGGTCGATCCGCCCTGCCCGCTTTTTGGAATATGCGGCGGGTGTGCCCTGCAGCACATCGATTACACGCATCAAATTCGCCTCAAGCAAGAAACCGCGCAAGAAACATTCCGGAGAATTGGCGGCTTCGATCCGGGCGAGCTGGAAATTGTCACCGGAGAGCCGTATCACTACCGCAACAGAACGCAGGTGCACGCCTGCAAGGATAGTGGGCTCGGTTTTACAAAAGCAGGCTCGCGCGAGACTGTGCGAACGCCGCACTGCCCTACCCTCGTTCCGGTTCTGGACCGCTGGTTCGCCTCCGAAAATCGCAAGGCGCGACCATTCCATGAGCTTTCTGCCCTTATTGGCGACAGGCCACGGTTTACGGCTTTTGCCCAGGACGAGCGCATCTATATTGAAGGCCGGGACGCTTATGCACATGCCACTGTCCTTGGAAAGGAATTCCGCTTTCCGGTAGCGCATTTCTTCCAGAGCAATATTTCGGTACTCGAAAAGCTGATTGCGCGCTATATCGAGCCTCTAGAGGGAGCCAGCGCGCTCGATCTCTATAGCGGCGCAGGGCTTTTCTCGCTCTTTCTTGCAGATCGTTTTGAGTCGACTGAGTGCGTGGAGAGCGATTCTGTGGCTGTTGAAGCGGCTCGTGGCAACCTTTCGAACGCGCGGAGTGCGGTGAGGTTTTCCGACATCCCTGCCGAGCGATGGATCAAAACACCACATGCCCGGCAGTCTTTTGAGTGTATTGTGGTTGACCCACCGCGCGCGGGGCTTACAGCTGAAGTTCGAGCATGGCTTGCTGGTACCGATGCCCGGATATTGACGTATGTAAGCTGTGATCATGCCAGCCTTGCGCGCGACCTCAGGGACCTGCACAGTGCCAGCTGGCAGACTCTTTCGCTCACATTATTCGATTTTTATCCCCAAACAGGGCGGCTTGAGGCGGTTGCCCGCCTTTCGAGGGGCGTTTGATCGATCCCGCAATGCGGGATATCCATTCTTGATTAAGGAGGGAACGATGACCCGCACTGGTCCATTCAAAGGCAGAACGATTTCAGTAGTGAACGATTTTTCGCTCGATGAGCAGCGCTATCTCTATCGCAAGACACGGGAACTGAAAGAAGCTGCGCTCTCTGGAAGCGATGTATCGAAATTTCGGATTAATGACCTTGATTATCAGGTCTATCTGATTTTCATGGAAAACTCGACCCGCACGCGCGAGTCTTTCCGCAATGCTGGCAAATTCCTCGGAGCGCGGGTAAATGTTTTCGATGCTGCCACAAGTTCATTCAACAAGAACGAATCCATCACCGACGCGGTCAAAATGCTCTTCGGCTATTCAGGCGAATCCTGCTTTGTGCTAAGGACAAAGCTCGAAGGCGTCTGCACATGGCTCGATGAAGCATTCACCGAATACGCGCAGATAACCGGAAAGCCTAAACCCTCATTCATCAACGCCGGAGACGGCAAGCACGAACACCCTACCCAGGAATTTCTCGATGAATTCTCTTTTCTTGAGCAACTGGGCTGGAACGAGGATCATATTCACATCGCGATGGTCGGCGATCTGTACCATGGCCGCACCGTTCACTCCAAAGCAGACGGACTGCGCATCTTCCGCAATGTCGAAGTCGATCTCATTGCGCCGGAGCTTCTGTCTATGCCCTCATATTATGTTGAAAAGATGAAGGCGAATGGCTTCCAGGTGCGAATTTTCGATTCGATAGAAGAATACCTCGCGCAGGCCAGGGTCGCCCCCATATGGTACTTCACGCGTCTCCAGCTCGAGCGCATGGGAGAGGCGGTCCTCGAGCGCACCCCCTACCTGCGCCAGGCCGTCACCTTCAGAAAAGATTTTTTAGGGAAGCTGCCGGACGGCTGCCGTTTCTACCACCCCCTTCCGCGCGACCGGAATTTCCCGACCATTCCATTTTTCCTCGACGAACTGCCTCTCAACGGCTGGGACGGCCAGTCCATCAACGGCTACTGGACTCGCATTACCGAAATTGCCATGCTCGCGGGCCGCATCGGAGAAGATTTCGAAGGCGAACATGCTCGCAGGCCAAAATTCGTCGATGATTTTGTTCATGAAGCCCAAGCTCAGGAAAAGCGCAAGCCAGAATACAAAGTAGGCATAAAGCCGGTCGAAGAAGGCATTGTCATCGATCATATCGCGACTGGCAAACCTGTAGGCGAAATCTGGGACACTATCGATGCGGTACGCAAAATCCTCAAGCTCGATGTGCGCTCAAGCCACGGAGTATACCATTCGAACCGCGGACCGGACATTTTCAAAGGCATTATTTCACTGCCCGACATTATCAGCTTCGGAGAAAAGGACCTCAAAAAGCTTGCGGCTATTGCGCCGGGCTGTACGCTCAACCTTATCCGCCATGCCCATGTCGCCAAAAAATACCGGCTTTCGATGCCGCCGCGCATCTACGGCTTCGATGAAATTTCCTGCAAGAACGAAAACTGCATTTCATTCCCGGCAAACAACGAAGGCGTGCTTACCGAGTTCATTCGCAAGGGCGAAACGACATTTGTCTGCAAATACTGCGAGAGGGAGCACAAGTTCAGGGATATCTGGGATGTGTGAGAGGAGCAGGGTGCGTGCGGCTACTAGAGCGATGCGTGCGCTAGAGCAATGCGTGTGCGCGCCGGTACTCGTACATTAAAATCGCTGCGGATACCGACACATTGAGCGACTCGACATGGCCAAACATCGGGATGGAAATGCACTCGTCGGCAGCATCTTTGAGAATTCTGGAGACGCCCTTGCCCTCGTTGCCGAGTAGAATGGCCACTTTTTTCCCCAGAGGCTTTGCGCCAAGCGCGCTGCCGCTCATATCGGCGGCATATATCCAGAATCCTGCATCCTTCAGTTGGTCGACCGCTGCGCGCAGGTTTTTCACCTGAATTACAGGAAGCCAGGCTGTGGCGCCCGCTGCGCTGCGTTCGGCCGCATCGGTCAAAGGCGATGCCCGCCGCGTGGGAATGACGACAGCATCGACACCGAAGGCATCAGCTGAGCGCACTATTGCCCCGAGATTATGCGGATCTTCGATATGATCGAGGACAAGCACAAGACCAGCATCCTTGCTCGAACTGTGTTCGCACAGAGCTTCTATGCTAAGCATTCCACGGGCTTCTAAAGGAGCTGCTAGCACTAGACCCCGATGCTCGGGGCACATACGGGACAAGTCCATTTCGGGCAAATGGCGAACAGCTATGCCTCTTTTTTCGGCTTCTTCGATTATCTGGCGAATTCTCGGGCCGGCATGGCGCCCGCCTTCGGCTACATAGAGCATGCAACCCTGCGGCGAAGCTCTGAGTGTTTCGATTATGGAATGAAAAGAAGAAATATAATTCACCAACACCACTTTCTGCAGGTTCAGAGCTGCCTGCATCCAGCAAATAGCTCCTAGATCCGCTTAGCGATCAAGGAACAACTGTGAATTCCTGCACCAGCTGAATGGCGCTTTCGACCTGCTTGACTCCCGGCACGAGGTTTGCTGCAGCAACCGCGCTGTCGACCGCCGCATGCGTGTTGGCCACGCCGTGTAGAACCACAACGCCGCGCTCAACAGCCGCTTCAAGGAAATGAATAGGAATCTTGCGGTTGTAAGTGATTTCGGTGACGATTTTCGAGCCAAGCAAAAGGTCCTGAAGTTTTGCGACAGCTTCTTTTTCTTGCGCCTCGCCTACAAATGCTTTGCGGAATGCGTCGATAGCTGCTGCTGCATGCACAGGGTTGCACCGATCGGTAGTCAACGTCATGTCATACTCGGAAGGGTTGTACCAATCGACCGAGAAGAAATACTTGTGAAAGCCTGCCCGATCGTGGTCGCTGCTCTCGATTATCTGGAGCGCATGCCGCGAGTCGATATTTTGCGCCTTGCGGACTCGCTCGACCCTGACCGCTTTCGATGCGCCGATCCGGATGCCAATAAGGTTCGGGATACCCTTGAGAATCGCATGCGCACCTCGACCGAGGATAATGCAGTTGTTCTCGAGAGCGGTCTCATAAATTGCCTGCGTCAGAAAATGAAGATATTCGTCACGCTGCTGGGAAAGCGATGCCCAGAAACCAGGATTCTTCTCATCATACCGCGCTTGCTTGTTTGCATCGATGCCAATAGCGGTAAGTGCTGCCTCAATATGCTCTTTATCGACAATCCTATACCCGTTCAGTTTTGCAAGCTCCTGGGCTGTTTCCTCGCCATAGGACGCAAGTTCACGGGAAATACAGATTACTGCCATATTGAGCCTCCTATACTAAAAATAACCCAAGAGAAGGGGCGGGTCAAATACAAAATAGCATGATGCATAAAAATGGACAGCGCAGCCCCTTCCGCAATGCATTGTCTTTCAATAGAATAGCCAATCATGGAAAAACTTGCGCTTCTGGCTGCATTTGGCACCGCGGTGTTTTGGGCTTTCTCCGCGATATTTTTCGAAGACGCGTCCAAAAAAGTCGGCGCGCTCGCAGTCAATTTCTGGAAGGTGACCTTTGCCTTCGTTTTTCTCGCAATTTCGGGTACTGTCGTGCGCGGCGTGCCGTTTCCGTATGATGCGCCGCTCAGAACCTGGATATTTCTCGGGCTGTCCGGCCTCGTCGGCTTCGTGATTTCAGATTATTTTCTATTTAATGCGTATGTGCTTATTGGTTCAAGAATTACTGTCATTTTCCAATCGCTGACGCCTGTATTCACTGCGCTGTTCGCGTACATTTTTATCGCCGAGCGGATGCAAGCGCACAGGTTTGTCGGAATGGCTGTGACCATCGCAGGAATTCTGATCGTCGTGCTTACGCGGTCAAAACAAAGCCGTCAGAACAACGAAGGCGCACTCTCCGCAAAAGGCCTTCTCTTTGCGTTTCTTTCTTCGGTGTTTCAAGCTGGGGGCATGGTGCTCACCAAAGCTGGACTTGGCGATTACAGCCCCATTTCCGGAACGCAGATACGCGCATTCATAGCGATTTTCGGATTTGCGATCAATGCGTTGCTTATCGGCCAGGGCGCACATGTGTTTCTCAAAGTTCCCAAAATTCGTGAAGCTTTTTCTTCTACAATAAAAGGCTCGGTGTTCGGGCCCTTCCTAGGGGTGGCGCTTTCGCTATTCTCTCTCCAGAATACGCAGGCAGGAGCAACGAGCACCCTCATGGCGCTTACGCCGGTTGTCATCATTCTGCCATCGGTTTTTATCTTGAAGCAGAAAATTCATGCACTCGAGGTTGTCGGGGCTGCGGTTGCGGTGGCTGGAGCTGCGCTGTTCTTTTTGCTATAAATAGTTAATTGAATGAATGCCGGGGTGGGGCGCCATAGATGTATATGCGCCAGGAATTGCAGCAGAGGCTGCTTGCGCAGCAGCAAGACCATGTTCGCGCTCTATGCTAAACACATTATTTCATTTTTTGCATTCCGCATTTCAGATTTCAGTTGTATACTGAGATTTGAAGATTGATTCGCAGCGGTCCGCGCCGCCCGAAAAATTCTGTGATCAGTCATTCTGGCTATCTGATACTCCGGCGCATCCGCGCGATCAGAAAGGAGCGATATGAAAGCGCTTGTCAAGCGGAAAAACGAGCCTGGGCTCTGGATGGAAGAAGCTCCCGTTCCCAAAATCGGCGATAACGATCTTCTCATAAAAGTAAAAAAAACAGCTATTTGCGGCACTGATGTGCATATCTGGAAATGGGATACCTGGGCGCAGCGCACCATCCGCCTCGGGCAGATCGTCGGGCACGAATTTGTGGGCGAAATTGTGGAAATGGGGCGCTCGGTGCAGGGGTACAAAATTGGCGAGCGCGTGTCTGCGGAAGGGCATATCTGGTGCGGCGTGTGCCGCGCATGCCGCGCAGGTAGGCGTCATCTTTGTCCGAACACGGTGGGCATCGGCGTCAACCGCGATGGATGCTTTGCAGAGTACATTTCGGTGCCTGCGCAGAATGCATGGCATGTGCATGATGCAATTCCCGACGAAATCGCTGCTATTTTCGATCCCCTCGGAAATGCGACGCACACAGCCCTCTCGTTCGACCTTGTTGGCGAGGATGTGCTCATCACTGGCGCCGGGCCAATCGGCTGCATGGCTGCGGCAATCTCGAGACATGTGGGCGCGCGAAATGTCGTTGTGACCGATGTAAATCCATGGCGGCTTGAGCTTGCCAAGAAACTCGGAGCGACGCGCATAGTCAATGTTTCCAAAGAAGATCTCAAGGAAGTACAAAAAGAGCTTGAAATGGTGGGCGGATTCGATATTGGTATGGAGATGTCGGGAAGTCCGCAAGCTTTGGAGCAGATGATTGAGAATATGTACAATGGCGGCCGCATGGCGCTTCTGGGCCTTTTGCCGGATGGAGCGGGCATAGACTGGTCTCGCGTTATTTTCAAGGGGCTTTTTATAAAAGGCGTGTATGGGCGAGAAATTTTCGAGACATGGTACAAAATGCAGACCATGCTGCTGTCGGGCCTCGATATAAGCCCGGTCATTACGCATCGATTCTCGTTTGATGACTTCGAGAAAGGGTTTGCGGCGATGTTGTCCGGCGAGGCCGGGAAGGTTGTCCTGAGTTTCGAGTAAGGAAAGCGGTCGGGCGCTGCATGCGCAGAACAATGAGCAGCTGCACGCGCGGCCGAATGTGCTGCCTTTGCTTTGCGCCCCCTGCGAAAAAAGCCTCAAAATATGCTATAGTCGCCTCATGAGCGAACATTCTCTTTTATACAGTTTTCGCATAAGCGCGGACGCCGCTTCAGCCCTGGAAAAACTTCCCGCATGCATCGACGAAGCGAACCCGGTTCCTGAGCGCAAGCGTGCTTCGCTGCGATACAGCATTCGCGATTTGTGGCGTTCGCTCACGATGGAACGAGCTCTGCGAAACATCGATTATCTCAATAATCCCGCGTTTTTCTCTGCATATCTTCGATATTTTTTGCCGTGGAATCTGGTTCGGCTCATTGCTCTGCTCACTGAGCTTCCGCTCGAGCTGAAAAATGGTGCAACGATTGTCGATATGGGATCAGGCCCCTTGACCTTTCCGCTCGCGCTCTATTGCGCAAAACCCGAGCTGAGAAAGGTGCCGCTCACAATTATCTGCGCAGACAGGGCACCACGCATCATGGAAGCAGGCAAGCTCATTCTCGAGCTTTTGGCTGCAAAACATGGCGGGGAGCTGCCGCCATGGAACATCGAGCTGCGGCATCTGCGATTCGGCGAGCCAATCAGAGAAAAAGCTGATCTTTTTTGCGCGGTGAATGTCCTGAATGAATTTTTCTGGCACCACGAAGGCATGCTGGCAGATGATGCAGCAGAAGTACTCCGCAAGATTGAACATTATTGCACTGCGGGCGGAAGCATGCTCATTGTCGAGCCCGGGGAGCCGCGTTCCGGAGGGCTTATGAGCGCGATTCGAGCAGCGGCGATTTTGAGCGGAAACGTGGTCGAAGCGCCCTGCCCTCATGCCAACGCCTGCCCCATGCCTGGCATTTTCAAAAGCGGGCAGGAATACCTGACTGGCCGCGCGAGCCAATTCGCTCACAAGGAAGCTAAGGATGAAGGGCAAAAAGAGCGCGCCATCAAAGATAATCGGCTGCTCGAGCCCGTTCAGATGCCATCGCCGCGCACCAAATATCCGTGGTGCCATTTTTCGGTTCCTGCAGAATTTGCCCCGCGCTGGCTGAGAAAGCTCTCGGATGAATCGGGGCTTACAAAGGAAAAACTCTCGTTCAGTTTTCTGTATATTCGCAAAGCTGAAGGAAATACCTCGAGGGGTAGGGTCGAACAAGCCCGCGAATCGCTCTGCCGCATCGTATCAGACCCGATATTGCTGCCTCGCGATCGGGCAGGGAAATATGCATGCTCCGCAGCGGGCTATACGCTGGTTACCGCAGCAAGCGGAATGGAATTGCCGGCTTCCGGCTCGCTTGTGCGAATGCACAAGGGAAAAATCGAGCGTCCTGGCACCCCCGAAATCGACAGGAAATCGGGCGCGATTATCGTGTCCTATTGACACAAAAGAAGGCTGCCGGTATATTAGCTTCTCGTCAACGATGACACGGGGGCGTAGCGAAGCTGGTTATCGCGCTGGCCTGTCAAGCCGGAGATCGCGGGTTCAAGCCCCGTCGCTCCCGATCCAGCCCGCAGGGCATGCGCGCAGGCGCGTATCTGTGGGGTTCCGCTTACGAGCGGATCAAAACCCGTCCGCCGCGCGACGGGCTTTTTTTTAGTGCAAGAGCGTGGATGGCATTTATGCTGTTTTATAGCAGGAGCTGTCGGGCCGCTTAGGCTGCTGGACTGCTAGTGCGCGGTGCTAATGCTTTTGCGCGGGCGAATTTCGCGATTCGCTGTGTCGCTGTCGATCCATTTCGGGCTGTAGCGCAGGGGCTAGCGCGCTTGGTTCGGGACCAAGATGTCGGAGGTTCAAATCCTCTCAGCCCGACAATGCAGAAGACCGCCTTCGAGCGAGGGCGGTCTTTTTATTTCTTATGGTTGGTTTGGTATGGTGGCTAAAGCGCGGTAAATGTGATGCTCATATTGTCGGTATATGCTCCCGACTCGAAGAATTCCCCTGCTGTCGCAGTGATCTTGAATCCAACGTAGAACTGGATACCGCCTGTAGGCGTTTTCTTGTTGAACTGGATGCTCTGGGTGCTGGTAAGCTGGACATAGCCCAGCGTTATGGCAGGTGTGCCAATAATACCGATATGCCCAGTGGTCAGCTGTGTCACATAGACATAGTAGGGAATTTGATAGGAAGAACCCTGCTTCACGTATCCAAGATTCTGTGAACTGAAATCTACACGGTAATTAACTGAAGAACCTGACTTTACGGTCATTATACCTTGATAGTCGTTCAGGTAGGATGTAACTCCGTCATTCGCAAGCGTAATGTTCCACACATACGAGTTCATCGTGACATTGGCGCCTACAGGAGCGGCGATAACTGTCACTCCGATGCTCTGCGAATACACAGCTATACTTGCAAGAAGAAGAAGCAATAGCAAGGTTAAATACTTTTTCATATTACATTCAGCCGTATTTTTTGCCTGCATTTTGCAGACGGCTTATGCGTTAATTGTTAACCTTGCAAAAATCAGCTTTGCGCTATTGAAATCGTGATTGTGTCTGTATATGCTCCGTCGACGTAATAATCAGTATACGCTTCGATATTGAAACCGATCGGAAATGTCTTGCCTGCAGTTGGCGTCTTCAGCTGGAATATAATAGGCTTGGCGGAAGTCAATTGGGTGTAGGAACTCAAGTTGTTAGTTGCAACGCCAGCAACCCATGATGATGTATCTACTTTGACTTTATATGGCATCGTGTAGGAACCATTATTCAAAGTACCGCCATTTGTCGATGTAAATGTAACTGTATACGATGCTTTGCTTGATTTGACCGTGAGCTGGCCTTGGTTAGGAACATCAATTGCTGTACCGGTGTTGTCCAGGGCAATGGTCCACGTCGCAGCATCTACAGTCACTTCCAGCTTTTGCGCAGCATTTACTGTGATTCCGATCGTTGCCGACCATGCCAGGCTGCCTGCCACCAAACCAATGACAAGGAATACCACAAACTTTTTCATACCAGACCTCCATATATGGTTCTGGATATACTTTTATTCATTTTAAATTTTAAGAATATTTGTAAAGAATGTCAAGAGGTTTCTCTATTTTGGCCAATTTTTCTATTATCTCCAGCTGTTGCGCACCTTTTTGCCTGAAAAAGCCTGCCTGGCCTCTCTCATTTCTCCCGATGGATTACATCATCGTACGTCTCGCGGCGCACCATGATTCCGCAGTAGCCTGACATTGCCCAACTCAATAAGTCTTTACATCAGGTGAAATAGCTGGTTTATTTCATC
>WESA01000057.1 GCA_009768935.1 Rectinema subterraneum | reverse complement strand
ATTTAACTTATTCCATAGAAATTAGTTACGAACTATAACAATCTGAAATTGGTCCTACAAACTGTTCAAGTCCAGTTGAAGGATATAGAGCGCTTGCAGGCAGCGCTCGGGAAATTGCAGGCGGACTGGACCGAATCGGAGAGAGTGCGGCAGGAGCTGGCGAATGCTTTGACGAGTTTGCAGGCCTCATTGCAGAGCTGCAAAGAAGAAGCGGCGGAAAAAGCCCGTAGGGCGAGATTCTATGGATTAGTTGTGGGGGTTGGCATGATGGTGATAATTTGGGTGACAATAAAAGTTATAAACAAATAAATATTCTTATCGAAGTTGGATTAGAACAGATTATATGGAACTGCCCTAAGCCGCGAGCAATAAAATCTATTCTATTCTTGTTATGTTGAGATTAAAATCAAAATATACTGCTAAAATTTCGCCATCGCTATTTCTAAGAGAAAAATATCCATCATATTGCGCGCTTGGCATTATCCAGGCGTAGGAAACAAAGGATGTCGATTCTTGAGACAAACTAAGCAGACTTTCATATGTAAAAATCGTACCATCTTTCATCTTAGAAATGCTTGTTATTCGATAAAGTCTATTTAAAAAATATTGATTATGTTTCCCATAAGTTTCGTCAATAGTAATGGTTAAAGCAGCATTAGCAGATTTAGTAGATAGGTTTAGCACAGAATAGCCTGTCGCATCCTTTAAATAAAAATTTTTTATGTAGTTGCCATTATAATACAGTTCAACCTGGTCTGCTGCAACTGAAAAGATGATAATCAATAATAAAATGAATAAAGCTAAATGTCTTTTCATAGAAGCCTCCAATAAATTTATTATTATCTCATATCAAAAATTATAAATCTGATTGATAAAAATGCTCCATAGCAGTTGATAATATCAAGTTTCAAGTTGCGCATGATAATATATGCCGCTTCTTTAAAGAATTCATTGATCATTTTTACGTTAATGAGAATAACTTGAACTTTGGCGTTTCGTCAAGAGCTCGCATTGCCTCATTGAAAATCTATGTGAAACAATACGCCTCATCATATATGCCGGTAAGATGCTTCGGCACTAGGCTAGAGAAGATATAGCTTTGATAATGTCATTTGAACGCAGAATATCGACCTTAACAAACCCAGAGCCGCACTGGTTCCGAAGCAAGGGTTTGTCTGCTACGATCCTCATTGTTAAATACGCATATGAACTCCTCAATCCGCTTCGGCACCTGCTCCTGGAACTACCCTTCCTGGGTGGGGCTGGTCTATGCTGAGACACAGCGCCGTGCGGCCGCGTACCTTCGGGAATACTCGCAGAAGTACGACACGGTCGAGGTCGACAGCTGGTTCTACAAGATCCCTGACCGTGAGGAAGTCGCCGACTACCTTGCGCAGGTGCTGCCCTCTTTTCGATTTACCTGCAAAGTGCCGCAGGAGCTAACCCTTACGCATCTGCGCGGGAATGCCGGCGCATCGACGGGCGTGCCTAACCCCTCCTTCCTGTCGCCCGACCTTTTCGCCCGATTCCTTGAGGCTGTCGAGCCCATGATCCCCCGGCTCGACGCCATCATGTTCGAATTCGAATACCTGGGCAAGGACAAGATGCCCTCGCTCGAAGCCTTCCTTGAGAAGCTCGATGATTTTCTTACGGCTGTACGCGAACGGGCTCGCGGGCTGCCGCTCGCAATAGAGAGCCGCAATAGAAATTACCTTAGCACCGCATACTTCAGTTTCTTGCGCGATCGGCGCCTCATCCCCGTCTTCAGCGAAAAGCGCTACCTGCCGCATGTTTATGAGGTATATTGGCAATACAGGAATCTTGTGGACACGGACATAGTGATCCGCCTTCTTGGATGCGACAGAGCAGAGATCGAAAAGAAGACGAACGAACAGTGGAACACCATCCACGAGGCCAAGCCCGATAAGCAGCTTATCCTCCAGATGGCCATGGACATCGCGTCCCAAGGACACAAGGTAACCATCAATGTGAACAACCACTACGAAGGCTCGGCGCCCCTGACGATCGAAGTGATGCAGAAGATACAGCAAAAACTGGGAGCAGAAAAGAAATCATCGGGCAGTTGATCGATTGAAGCGGCACAGCTTGGTTTTTTCTTGGAAAATACATAACGTTATTCAACATGTTACCCAAATGTTACCCAAATTCTTGAGAACCAGTGCTCCCGATGCAATCCTTGACAAATGTAGTATTGCTCTTATAATAAGTTATGATAAGCCATAAAACCTATGGGTATCATAAAAACTAGGAATTAGATTCGGGACCAAGATGTCGGAGGTTCAAATCCTCTCAGCCCGACAAACTGAATAGCCGCTCTTAATGGGCGGCTATTTTATTTTATTATAATAACTTACAAACACGCTTTCATGCTCGGAAAATGACGCTTGCAAGGGCTCTTTGGAAGCTTATAATACCCCTAAAAACAGGATTTTGTGCACATTTTGTGTACATGAGTTTTTTTATTTTCCTCTGTTTCACGGGAGGAATTATGGGTGGGAAATATCATCTCTTTTCTCGGAAATTCATCAGTTCGGAGGGCAAGGAATACAAAGTCTGGTGGTATTGGTATTGGGATGATGGCAAGAGAATTCGCAAACCGGCGGGATCATCTCAACGCTTGAAGCGTGAAGCTCAGTTATTCATCGAAGACCTCGAGCGTCAGGACAGACTCGCGCGACGGAAACAACCAGAACCAGATGAGCCGGATCCACAGCCATTTACTGGACCTCGGACCTTTGGTGAATTTGCACAAAGCCTCTACCTCCCGGGAGCCAATCACCTCAAAAGAGCCGCCCTTACCGATGGAGCACAGATCTCCGAGGCGACACGCAAGGGACACAGGTCCAGGCTCGAGAATTATCTCATTCCGTCATGGGGAGAACGTCCCTGGACCTACTTCGAATCCGAAGCATTCCCCGATGCTTTCACCGACTGGCTCGTCGATCTCGAGCGGATGCAGACCTTGAAGGCAGGCGCGGCGACTACGAGAAAGCCGGCAATATCGTGTATTTCGTCAAGCCAAAATCCCCAAAAAAATCGTGCAAATTTCCCCATCAGGCCATGGGGATTTTACCTGGTCCTTTTGCCGCATGAGTGCATGTTTCATGCGGTAACTCTCACCTTCGAACAAGAGAATGTGTCCATGGTGCGCAAGCCGGTCGATCATCGCCGCCGCCATCTGGTCATCCGTGAAAATAGTCCCCCACTTTGAAAACTCAAGATTCGTGGTGAGAATGAGGCTCCGTTGTTCATACGAATCAGCGATGACGCGGAACAGCAGCTGCGCGCCCTGCCGGTCGACGGGCACATAGCCCCACTCATCGATGATCAGGAGGTCTGCTCTCAGCACGCTCGCAAGCAGTTTGTCGAGCATCCCCTCCTTGAGGGCTTCCGAAAGCCGCACGACCAGTTCTGCCGCGGTGAAGAACTTCGTGCGCATCGATCGGTTGCAGGCTTCGACGCCGAGTGCCGTGGCCAGATGCGTCTTACCAGTCCCCACCGGTCCGTACATGACAAGATTCGTTTTCGCGGCGACAAACTGCAGGCTGGTCAGTTCCTGCCTCGTTAATGCAGGTGGCAGACTGACGCTCGCAAAATCAAATCCCTCGAGTGTCTTGTAGACCGAGAAGACGGCTTCCCGCAGAAAGCGCGCCCGGCGAGCTTGTTCCCGGCTCGCCATCTCGTTGCGCAGGACTTTCAGGAGGAATTGCTCCATGGGAGCAGTGCCTTCTTCCTCGCAGAGCTGGACCGCCGTCTGGCTGAACGCCATTTTCTTCAAAAGCTGCGAGATTTCGTTCCGCAGGAGCGCGCGGTTTGTCCGAGTCCGTCATTCCAATCGGCGAGCCGGTCGACTACCGGCAGCGGCACAAAGAAATTCCGCCGGGTATAGCCGATCTTGTTCTCCACATTGCCTTTCTCATGGCCAGCATTGGGATTGCAGAAGGTGACGGAAAACCCATAGTGGCACTTGAAGCGCAGAAAGAGCTGGTTCAGGGCGATATGCTGCTGGATTCTGCGGCCGACACCGGTGGCATTGTCGAACACGATGCGGCTCGGTACGCCACCGATGTACCGGAAGATATCCTGTAAGCCCTGCGCGACGCATTCGGCAGTCTCCCCGCCGAACACCTGCGTAAAGCCCGCATTGCTGTAGGGAAAGGTCAGGGTCAGATACTTGACGGTCTTGCGGACACCCGCTTCCACTACTTCCGCTTCACCGAAGTCAGCCTGGGCTTCACCAGGTGCCCACACGAGCTCAAGAAAGCCCCCTGGCTGTCGCTGGGCGGCCTTCCTCGCCTTCACATAGCGCTGTACCAATGGATAGGAGCAGTCATACTCCCCGGCATGTTCTTCGCACAGGCGCTGGTGAATGCGCTTCGCCGTGTGGCGCTGCTTGAAGCGCATGCGCTGGTCTTCAGCGAGCCACGCATCGATGAGCGGCTTCCAGCGGTCCAGCTTCGAGGGATGCACCACCGGCACGCGCTGTGGCTGGTTGAAATCCTCCTTGTGCAGGTATTTGCGTATAGTCTTCCGATCCAGGCCCAGCCTCGAGGCAATATCACCCGGCCCAAGCCCTTGCCGCTGCAACTCCTTGATCTGATCAATCTGGTTCATCTTAAGCATGTCCTCCTCCCTGTACCGTGCCTATGGTACAGGGCTTTCTCCGTCAAATCTCCCCACGATTTTTCTGGGGAATTCTGACGATTTTTCTGGCCATTCCAGTTTGATCTTTCTGGGGAGTTTTAGCTTACATTACACATTCTGCCAGATACCTGAACCTCACGTGCTTTTTTTTCTGCAAGAAGACCCGGAATTTTTTTAGCAGTTCTACTTCCTCTTCAAGTTCCCTATTCCGCTTCTCAAGACGGTTGATCTCGGCTTGGTAGTTATATATCTTGCTCCCATTCCCAGGAAACGCACTCTCACCGTATTTCTCGTACTCGCTCACCCAGCGGTAGAGGCTGTTTTGATGCACGGCAAGTTCCCTTGCAACCTGACATACGGGCAGCTCTTCATCCACGACCAGTCTGACTGCCGCAACTTTGAACTCCTTGTCGAACTTTCTTCTGGACATGTCCTTTCCTTTTTTCTCTTAACTTCATGTCCATTTTATCATACCCCCTCCAAGATAGAGTATCATTTCGTGTCCACCTAGAAGGGGTCAGTTCAGTCTAAAATAAAAACGGGAAATAATCACCAACTGCGACATCTGCATAATCAAGCATTCTAAACTGGCAAGATATCCAGTCAAATTCCCCAGGAAAAATCTTGTTCTCTGAATAGTTAGAGTATAGCCTGATTTGTTGCCAAGCATGGGGATGCTATTCTGCTGCCCTATTATTGCTTCTCCCAATTGTTCGCTTTCCGCACGCACTCGATATCGACTTTCGGATTGCGCTCAAAGGTCATGAGTCCGTTGACTTCACTTCCGACATCATAAAGCTGTGTATAGCAGTACCCGCAGAACAATCCCGAATGCACTATGTCGCGGGTGTACTCCTCAATGCTCTCTTCAACGGCGTTCTTCTTTTCCGTGTCGTACCAGCCGAAGCCGCCGTATTCGCTAAGGAAAAGCGGCAATACATCTGCATTAGAGGGTTTCTCAAGGAAAACGGAGCGCGTCGCGAAAGGCACCTGGTTTTTGATATAGAATTCAAGTACGCGCCTGAGCGAGAATCCTTCGAGCGTATATTCATCCCCATTTCTGATCTTACTATATAAATTCCTTGCGAGCGAGGCATTCCGAAGATAATGATGAAAATCCACTATATCTGTCATAAAGTGCTCCCATCCGCTATTCTCGATTACTGGCCTCGTCGGATCCATGTGTTTTGCAAGTCTGTACATTTTTTCGACGAATGAACGCGTAGAAGATGATTTCCGGCACACCCCCCAGATCCCCCAGGTTTCGTTGAACAGCATCCTCATTATGCAGGATGGATGCATGGAGTCGCGGAGGATAAGCTCTTTTAGCTCGGACTCGTAACGCCTGAATCCCTTTTTCGAGGGAAGATAGAACGACGGCATTTCGAAGCTGGTAAGTAGGCCCAGGCGGTCACACAGATAGTGGAAATAGGGGGCTTCCACCTTTTCGTGGATTCTGGCCCCGTTATAGCCGAGCGCCTTGATGGTGCGGATATCTTCCGCCATCCGGCTGTAATCGAGCGGGGTATATACGCCGCCAGGGTAGTACCCCTGGTTCAATACCATTTTGAGAAAGACCGGCTTCCCGTTGATCTTGAAACCATCTTTCCCGGCTGAAATTTCGCGCAATCCGAAATAAGTCTCGACAGTATCGAAGACTGTGTTCCCGCAAAGCAGGGTCAGGGCCATGGGGTGCAGATTCGGTGTTTCGATAGACCACAAGGCGGCATTAAATTCATCGAATCCGAAAGTCGCCTTGAACACTCCATTATCCGCTTCCAGAAGCCTGGTAGCTTCCTTTCCTCTTCCATCGGAAGATTTCACATCAATTCGTAGGCGCAGACTGCTATCAGGAATGTGTTCACTCTTATTATCCAGGGGCTTCAGAAATACCGAAACAGCAAGCTTCTGCCCGAAAAAATCGAAACTTGTTTCCGCCCGCTCAAGATATCTCAGACCGACTTCCTCAAGCCAGACAGACTGCCATATCCCTGCTATTCCTTCATACCAGACAAAGAAAGCATTGCGCATGAATGTCTGCTTGCCGCGCACCTGGAACGGGCTGTGCGAATCGAGCACCCTGATTTCGATACGATTCTTCCCAGGCTTTACAACGGATGTGATATCGAAGGAAAAGGAGGCATAGCCGCCAACATGGCTCCCCACCAGGTGGCCGTTGACGAACACAGTCGTCATGTAATCGCATGCCCCGATATGAAGAAGGTACCGCTTCGCCAATAAAAACGGTTCCAGTATGAATTCGCGTTCATAGACAAAGAGCCCGCTATCCTTGAAATCGACCCCGGACTCCTTGCTTCCAATGGGAAACGGCACGCGGATTTCTTTCTTCGTAGCGCGATGCGTAATTGTCCAGATGCCATCCAGGCTCATCCATGTGCGCCTTGCCCAGGAAGGGTTAGGATGCCCGGCAAAGATATGGCTATCCTCAACAAATCGATTGCCAGATGCCTCTTTCATCATTGGAGTTCAACCTTTGATGCCCGTCATGGCGATTCCCTGAACTATATTTTTCCTGAAAAACAAGAATATCAGGATTTGGGGTATTGATGCGATCACCGCGCCTGCCATTATCAGGGCATATTCGGTCCCATGGGTCCCCTGGAAATTGGCGATGCCCACCGTGACAGTATATTTTGCTGAATTCGAGATGGCGATAAGCGGCCAGAGGAAATCATTCCATGAACCAATAAATGACAGGATTGCTACGGCGAACATTGCCGATTTCCCCAATGGCAATATGATCGAGGTGAACACCTTGAACCTGCTCGCGCCATCGATATAGGCAGCTTCCTCGAGGGCCGTGGGAATGCCGTTGAAGAATTGGGTCAGGATGAATACACCTACTGGCAATGCGAGCCTCGGGATTATGACCGCGGCGAGCGTGTTGAGCAACTTGAATGCGTTGAACTCCAGATACAGCTGGATGATCATCGATTCGAAAGGCGCCATCATGCCCGCAAGCACGAAAAGATACAGGGCTTTTCTCCCCCTGAATCGCATCCTGGACAGCACGAATGCCATTGTCGAATCGAGAAAGAGCGTCAATACAGTAGTCACCGATGCAACAAAGAACGAGTTCAGAAGCCATTGCTTTATCGGCGTAGTGGTCAGGGCTTTAATGTAGTTCTTGAATGTAGGGGCTGCTGAAAACAGAGTCAGGTGATCGGTGACAACGTCGTTCTCCATCTTAAGCGAAGTAATAATGAGCCACAGCAGAGGCACCAGCCAAAGCGCAATGAGAACAGCCACAACCATATTGAGAAGTATTTTTTTCATTGCACATCATCCTTGCTGGCAAGAAGCTGTACGGCGGAGATCACAAGAATGACAACGAACAGGACCATTGACATCGCCGATGCATATCCGAGCTTGAAATAATTGAACCCCGTTTCATAAACATACTGGACTAGTACACGGGTTGTGCCGTAAGGACCGCCTCCGGTCATCACATATACCTGTCCGAATACCTTAAAAGAAGCAATGATCTGCAAGATGACCACGAGCAATGTGGTATCCTTCAGTAAAGGAATGGTAATCCGGGTGAGCGTGACAAACTTTCCTGCTCCATCGAGGCGGGCAGACTCATATATTTCGTCCGGAATTTGTTTCATCCCAGCTGAAAACAATATCATGTTAAAGCCAGCTGTCCACCAAAGCGTTGCCCACACAATAGATAGCATTGCTACATTTGGATCAGTAAGCCAGCCGACTCCCTTGAGCCCGATTGCCTGCAGCAGTTGATTAACCAAACCGAAATTTTTCTGCAAGAGCCATGCCCACAGCGTTCCCACAACTGTCGTAGAAAACATATAGGGAAGAAAAAAGATGCTTTCTGCAGCCTTCCCCAGCTTTGTGGGGCGCACAGATATCAGCGCCATGAGAAAACCGGTCACTATGAGAATCGGAGTTGAAAGCCCAACAAACTGCAGGGTATGAAAGAATGAAGACTTGAACTTTTCATCAGAAAAGGCTTGCACAAAATTTCTGAGGCCCACGAACGCTTTGCCGGAAAGAATGTTCCAATCAAAAAAACTGAGGTAGATTCCATACACGACCGGAAATGCCAGAAATACCAGGTACACCAAGAGGTATGGTGCTGAAAACAGTATGATGTCTCGTTTTGTATGACCGGCAAGATGCATGTAATGTTTTCTCCATTCGCAAAAGCGGAAACCTGTGCCGCAGGAATACAGCCCGGGTTTCCGCTATTGCATTATCGTTGCAATATTACTTCAGTATATCGTTGACTTTCTTTTCCAGCTGGTCAAGAGCAGCCTTCGCGTCTTTGTTGAGCGCTATGCTTTCCTCGAGCGAATCGGAGATGGCATCATACAGCTCGGGCCATTTGTGTGTTGCAGGAGGGGCAAAGGTGTTTTTGACCGCATCGGCATATTCGGCACGATGCGGAAGATTCTTGAATTCAGGCTTGGAATATACGGTGGTACGGGTCGGAATATGGCCTGCTTTTGCCCACATCTCGCCATGCTGGGTCATCCAGTCGATGAACTTCATAACTGCCATGATCCTGTCGGGATCGGTTGTTTTCTGCACAGGGACTGCGAGCGTATGCGAGCCAGTCCATCCTGCGTTCTTCCCAAGGAGAGCGGGGAACTGTACGACCCCGAAATTCAGGCCGCTCTGAGACTCGAAACCGCCTACCATCCAGACACCGTTGAAATGGAACCCAGCCTTGCCCAGCTTGAAGCTGGAAACAGAGGAATCATAGTCAAGCTGTTTTGGAGTGAGTTTGTCCTTGTTTACCATGTCACTGAGTGCCTGGTAGGCTTTCACACCTGCTGCATTATTGAAGTTGGCTCTTTTATTGGAAGCATCAAGTATGGTTACATTCTGTTCCATGAGCAGCGACATAAACAGGCGGGTGAGTGTGTATGCTTTGTAGGTTGCGGTAGTATTGTCAGCTGCGATACCGATTGCTCCTGTTTTGTCCTGAATCGCTTTTGCTGCAGAGATCAGCTCGGCCAGGGTTTCGGGCACTTTCGTGACTCCAGCCTTTGCCATGAGATCCTTATTGTAGTACATGACAAGCGGATGAACATCGAGCGGGATTGCATAGAGCTTTCCATTGAACTTGCAGCTGTTGAGTGGTGCTGGGGAGAATGTGGAAAGATCGATGTTTGCTTTCTGGACATATTCGTCCAATTGCATTAACACCCCGTTAGGAACATAGTTCACCAACCGATCCTGATGCATAACCACGACATCGGGAGCGTTCTTGGCGGAGAGGGCTGCGGTGAGCTTCGTGTAATAGTTTGTGAACTTGACCGTATCGGTCTTCATCACGATTTCGTTCTGCGATTCATTGAAAGCCTTTACCATTGCATCGAAAAACTCGCCATCGCCGCCCGTAAAAAGTGACCAGAAACTGATTTCGATCGGTTTCTGTGCGCCAACAGTCATCAAGGCTATCAAGATCAGCCCCAATGCCAGAACCAGCCTGTTTTTTTTCATTTGATACCTCCTTGTATCTGTGAGTCACCAATATTTTCAAACGTCGTCGTCTCGCGCAGCATCAGGCGGGACTCGATCGTTTGTCTCCTGTATAGCTTTTTAGGGTCAGTCATATGCTCGAAGAGAGATTCAAATGCGATTCTGCCCAGTTCCTGTTTGGGTATCCGGACAGAGCTCAAGCTGTTGTATAGATACCGGGAAAGATCGAGATCATCGAAACCCACGACCTCGACATCCTGCGGAATGAGATACCCCGCTTCCTTCAGTGCCCGCATCGCACCGATCGCGACAAGATCATTGAAAGCGAAGAGCGCGGTAAAAGGCAGTTCCTTGCGGATAAGCGCATTGATATGGCGATGCCCATCCTCGATATGCCCATCGGTCTCCACGATCAGGTCTTCATTCACCGGAATGCCAGCTTCACTGTGTGCATCCCTGTATCCCTTAATGCGATCGAAAGAACTGCTCACGAATGAAGGCCCCGCAAGATGCAGCACATGCGTATGGCCATTTGCCAGAAACAGGGATGTCACTTGTTTCGCTTTGTCATACTCGTCAGTTAGGATGGAATGATCTTCAAGGCCGGGAAGCCATCGCCCGACAAGAAGGAAAGGCACTGACAAGTTCTTGAGCCGTTCGAGATTCGCATCCTCGCCGAAAACAGGGATGATGAGCAGGCCGTCAACCTGGCGTTCGATGAGAGTGTCGATCGCCTCCCGTTCTCCTTCCGGGGATTCTTCGGTATTGACGAGCAGTATATGGTAGTCATGCGATCTGGCCGCATCTTCAATCGCGAGAATCACTTCGGCAAAATACGGGTTCGATGAATCCGCGGAGACAACACCAATAGTATTCGTTTTGCCAAGCCTGAGGTTCTTCGCGACAACATTTGGGATATACCCCATCTCCTCGGCCAGCTGCTTGATGAGCGATTTAGTAGATGCTTTCACATCGTCCGCATCGCGAAGTGCACGCGAAACGGTATTGACTGAGTAACCACTCTTCTTCGCCAGCTCTTTCAATGAAGTTCGCATAATATTATCGTTAATATTTTAATGCTGTTCAGCGGGGCGTCAATCACGATTTTTCACGAATTTGCAAGAGAAATTGGTCCAAAAAAGGTCAAAAATGCAAAATATGATATGATAACGTTAATATTTTCAGTTGAAAGCAACGTGCGCAGACTTTGAAGAATGAGATCTTGTCCATGCCCCGCTATTTGCAGGCCTAGCTGACATTGCCAAGCTTTTCGGTAAGTTCCAGCACGATCAACTGTTATCTGGCAGCTTTGGTTTCTGCATCCATAGCGTTCTCTTTCTAGAAAGCATACTGCAAGTCTGGAAGGTTAGGGATGCATTCAATTCAAAACGATACTGTACCGTCCTGAATCTGGCACCAATCCCCCCTGCCCCCCGTAATGCCTCATCTTAAAATCTAAGCGAAATGCTATGGATGCCTCATCATATTTTCTAAGTATTCATTCTTTCTCATAGAGTATCTCTACCAGCGTTTTATTGCTATGCGCATGGTGTAGTTTGTCGAGCGGTATCCAGCCTATAGCGCAGCACCACAGGATCATAGCCTGTTTTGCGAACTGCTAGTTGCTCTTTTGCTCTCAGTGATACAAAAGGTGAGGCAAGCACGCGGGAGAAAGGGGTTTGGGGTGTGTCATAGGTCTTGTGAATGGTTGCGTTCTCACGATGCTTTGCGATGAGTTTTGTCGAGGGGTAGAAGAGGTTCAGTAAGGGACAGAGGACTTGATAGACTTCCCTGAGGGCTTCGAATTCCTCGGTGGTGTCGTAGCGTGCGTACCCGACGAATTGCCGGACATATTGGCTGTTCTTCTGCTCCACGAAGGGGTTGTCATTCTTGTGGTAGCTGCGTGAGCGGGTGAAGGAAATCTGTTCGCGTGTGCACCAGTCATAGACCTGCCTGTTCAGAAACTCCGAGCCATTGTCAGAATCGATGGCGATGAGGCGGAACGGCAGCGTGCTGCGGACGTCGACGAGTGCCTCTTTGACCCAGCGCTGACCACGATTGGGTAATGCCCGCAGCTCGACCCAGCCGGTCATGGTATCGGTGGCGTCGAGGGTGCAGCAGAACTCATCATGGACCGTCACACCGCTGTGGAACACCGTATCGATTTCCAGGTATCCCGGGCGCTGTTCCTCGGAGCCATAGTAGGTTCTGATGGGGATTTTGGTCTTGTAGTGGTTGGCAGCTTCACTCGTAGTAGAGTGGCGCTTCAGGAACCATGGCGTTTGTTTTTCTTTGGCAAGCAGGCGATCGATGGTTGCGGGGCTAATGGCAGCAAGTTCTGCGCGGACTGCATCGGTAATCGCATACTCCTCGTGGAGCGCAAGGAAGGCAAGGTTTTCGCGGATAGAGACTTTCAGGCGTTTGCCGCACATGCAGTCAAAGGTTGCCCATATACGTTTGAGCGACTGATAGAGTGCGTCCGAATACTTTTTCTTGCCATTGCGTTTCTTGCGTACGCGGGGCGAGCCAATGACAATCTTGAGGCGAGTACCACCTATGACCCT
>WESA01000056.1 GCA_009768935.1 Rectinema subterraneum | reverse complement strand
GTACAGGCGTCTGCCTCATCGCGGTTTTTCCAATTACCCATTCCGCAAGGAATACCAGATTGTGAACATCCGGGATCTCGAAGGCAAGTTCCAGGCAGGCGACACGGTCGACACCGTGAGTCTCTTCATGAAAGGGCTTGTAAGAAAGCCTGAACTGCCCGTCAAGCTACTCGGCGAAGGTCAGATCGAAATTGCGCTCACAATAAGCGTTGATGCGGTCTCATCCAGTGCGAAGACGAAGATCGAAGCAGCGGGCGGCAAAGTGGAAGTGCCTGCAGCAACCGGTTCTTCAGCAGATGCGTAAAGAATAAAGGCAGGAGCGAATGGCTGGTACACTCGTAGATATTTTCAGAGTCAAGGAACTGAAGGATAGGATTTTCTTTACTCTGTTCTGGCTCGCAATTTTCCGTCTGGGAGCATTCTTGCCCATACCTGGAATCAATGCGAGCGCCTTGCAGTCATATTTCGCAAACCAGGCCAACACCGGCGGCGGAATCACCGATTATCTTGACTTCTTCGCAGGCGGCGCATTCAAGAATTTCTCCCTGTTCATGATGGGTGTCATGCCCTATATCAGCGCGCAGATCATTATGCAGCTCTTGCTCGTCATCTTTCCCAAGCTCAAGAATATTGCGGAAGAAGAAGGCGGGCGTCGCAAAATTTCCCGCTGGACAAGGATTGGGACCATCGGTATTGCTATCATTCAGAGTTTTTCGGTTACGGTATGGGCTGACCGGATTCCCAATGCCATCGCGATGTCCAATAGGACGATGTATACGATTGTAGCTGTGATCACAGTAACGACAGGCACCATGTTCCTCGTGTGGATCGGCGAGCAGATAACCAAGCGCGGCATTGGCAATGGCATATCGCTACTCATTTTTGCAGGTATTGTTGCCCGTCTGCCGAATGCGACCTACGAGCTCATCAAGAAGATTCAGCTCGGCGAAATCAATGCGGTGTACGCCATTGTCGTGCTCATCATGTTTGTTGCGGTTGTCGCGCTGGTCGTGCTTGAACAGCAGGGGCAGCGAAAAATCCCTGTCAACTATGCAAAGCGTATCGTGGGCCGCAGGATGTACGGCGCGCAGAACACCTATATCCCGTTCAAAATCAACCCGTCGGGCGTTATCCCTGTCATCTTTGCCTCGAGCCTTCTGACGTTCCCTCTACAGATTGCGCAGAGTTTTGGCGTGCAGGCAAAATGGCTGAGAGATTTTTCATACTGGCTCAGGCCGAGCGGATTCTGGTACAACTTCTTCTATGTCGTGTTCATTATTTTCTTTGCGTACTTCTATACGCAGGTGACGCTCAACCCGCAGGAGATTTCGAAGAATATCCGCGAAAATGGCGGCTCGATACCAGGTATCCGCAGCGAAAAGATGGAAGAATACCTGACACGAGTGCTCAATCGGATCATTCTGCCAGGCTCGCTCTACCTCGGCCTTATCGCCTTGATTCCGACGCTGGTGCAGCGGCTGTTCAATTTTCCGAGCCAGATGGCATATCTGCTGGGCGGTACATCGCTGCTTATCCTTGTCGGTGTCGATCTCGATACCATGGCGCAGGTAGAAGCGCTTTTGAAAATGCATCACCATGACGGCCTGGTGCGAAAAGGGCATATCAGGTCGAGGAACCTATAGAAACTTTTGACAGAATGGTATTTAATTGCGTGTTTGCGAACAGGGGGAACCCATGAAGGTTAGAACAAGCGTCAAGAAAATTTGCGATAAATGCAAGATAGTGCGGCGCAATGGTGTGGTTAGGATTGTCTGTGAGAATCCTAAGCACAAGCAGAAACAAGGCTGAGAGCAGGAGGAAGCTCATGGCGCGTATTGCGGGAGTTGACCTCCCTAACAAGCATGTTGATATCGCCCTCACCTATATCTATGGGATCGGGCGGACGAGTGCAATCAAAATTTGCGAAGCGACGGGAATCGATCCCGCCAAAAGGATAAATGATCTCTCGAATGAAGAGATCAACGAGCTGCGCAAAGTAATCGAAAACGAATACAAAGTTGAAGGCCGCTTGAGAACTGAAATTGCGCTGAATATCAAGCGTCTGATGGATATTGGCTGCTATCGCGGCCTACGCCACCGCAAAGGTCTTCCCGTTCGCGGCCAGCGGACGAGAACGAACGCGCGCACGCGCAAAGGTAAGAGAAAGACCGTTGCAAACAAGAAGAAAGCCGTCTAACGGAGGGGCATGAACGTGGCTGCGACTACGACAAAGACGAAGAAGAGAAAAGAGAAAAAGAGCGTATATGAAGGGAATGTCTATATTCAGGCAACCTTCAACAATACGATTGTGACCGTGACCGACCTCAATGGAAATGCTATTTCATGGTCGAGTTCCGGAAGCCATGAATTCCGCGGTGCCAAAAAATCGACGCCATTTGCCGCTCAGACTGTAACCGAAGCTGCGGCTCAGAAGGCGATTCAGGCGGGTTTGCGCGAAGTGCATGTGTTTGTGAAAGGGCCCGGCATTGGCCGAGAGTCCGCAATCCGACAGCTCGGCGTAATGGGACTCAAAGTCAAGTCGATCAATGACGTGACACCGATTCCCCATAATGGCTGCAGGCCTCGGAAGGCGCGCCGCATTTAAGAGGGGGTTACAAGAATGGCTAGATATATCGGACCTGTATGCAGGCTTTGCCGTGCTGAAGGAAGAAAGCTTTTCCTCAAGGGCGACCGCTGCCGCAGCGACAAGTGCCCAATCAACAAGAAGCGGCTTCCCCCAGGGAAAGCGCCCAAGACACGCCTTGGCAAAAAATCCGAATATGCGGTTCAGCTTCGCGAGAAGCAGGCGCTCAAGAGAAATTATGGCCTCATGGAGCAGCAGTTCCGCAATACGTTCGAAAAGGCGCTCGGTTTGCCTGGGAAAACTGGTGATAACCTTATCATTCTTCTCGAGCGCAGGCTTGACAATGTCGTATACCGACTGCGTTTTGCGAGCTCTCGCGCTCAGGCGCGCCAGCTTGTGAACCATGGACATATCGCCGTGAACGGCAAGCGTGTAAACATTGCTTCTTACCTGGTAAGAGCGGGCGATGTCATTTCCGTGATCGGTGCAGCAAAAAAGATGGAATCCATCCGCCAAGCCCTCGAAGAAGTGCAGAAATCTGGTGTAATGCCTTGGCTTGAGGTCAATGCAGATGAAATGACCGGCCGCTTTGTTACCAATCCGCAGCGCCAGGATGTTACAGATATTGCGGATATCAAGGAACAGCTGGTCGTCGAGTTGTACTCGAAATAAGGAGCGGAAATGGCGCGCAAAAACCTACTTAAAGGTTTCAAAAAGCCGAAGGGCATCACCTACGAACAGAGCGAATCTACCGACACATACGGAAAGTTCGTTGCGTATCCTTTTGAGCCAGGCTATGGAACTACTGTCGGGAATACCCTGCGCCGCATCCTGTTGTCCTCCATTCAGGGGTATGCGATTACCGCGGTGCGCATAACTCGATATGATGACGAAGGTGTACCGCATGTCATTACGAGCGAGTTCGAAACCATCCCCGGGGTGGTAGAGGACACGATTGAGGTACTGAACAACCTCAAGAAGCTGCGCGTCAAACTCCCGAACGACAAGGAAGAACTCACCCTCGAATACGAGATCAAGGGAATGGAAGAACTACGCGGGAGCTTCTTTGCCGACCAAAGCTCGCTCATCGTGCTCAATCCCGAACTCAAGATTGCTTCGCTGGATCCGTCCGTGCACCTTGGCCTTGAATTGCAGGTGAATCTTGGCCGCGGCTATGTGCCGAGCGAAGTCAATGAAAAATTCATCGATGTGGTCGGCACGATTCCGATGGATGCTATTTTTACGCCTGTAAAAAAGGTAAAATACTCGATTGAGCCGACTCGCGTTGGCCAGCGTTCCGACTACGACAAGCTCGTGCTCGAAATCTGGACAGATGGGACAATAAAGCCGGAAGATGCGCTCGGTGAAGCAGGCAAAATCGCCAAGGATCATTTTTCGATTTTCATCAACTTCGACGAGAATGAAGCAGGCGGCGAAGAGACTAGCGACGAGATCGAGGAGCGCGTGCGCCAGATTCTCAACATGCCGGTCGAAGAGCTCGAGCTGTCCGTGCGCTCGTTCAACTGCCTCAAGAATGCGAACATCAGGACTATCGGCGATCTTACGAAGAAAACCGAGGAAGAGATCACCAAGACAAGGAATTTCGGCAAGAAATCCCTTCAGGAGATCAAGACCAAACTCGCCGAGTGGAACCTCAGCCTCGGCATGGCGGACTATTCCGCGCTGAGAAATCACATAAAACTCAACATGAAGAAGGAAGAGAGCGATGAAGCATAAGATCGGCTATAACAAACTCAACCGAGTCGCCGCTCACCGCAAGGCCCTTATCCGGAATATGGTTACCGTGCTGTTCAAGCAGGAAAAAATCGTAACCACCAAGGCCAAGGCGCTCGAAGCGAGACGCGCAGCAGAAAAGCTCATTACGAGGGCGAAAGAAGATTCCGTCCACAATCGAAGGATTGCGTCTGCCAGGCTCTATGGTGAAGATGCAGTTGCAAAACTGTTCACCGATATCGGACCGCGCTTCAAAGAGCGCAATGGCGGCTACACTAGGATTCTCAAACTCGGCAATCGCGCGAATGACAATGCGAGCCTTGTGGTACTCGAGCTTGTCGGCCAGAAAGCCGATGAGAAGAAAGCCGAGCGCGAAAAGCGCAAAGCAGAGCGGAAGACAAAGAAACAGGCCTGAAGGTCGCAGGGAGGAAACTGATATGTCCAAAGCTCACAGGGGCAAAGGATTGCGGGAAGTGGTATCGAGTGGCCGCGGGACCTGTCCGGTATGCGGACGCACTGGCGTCAAAGTGATCTACGAACAGGAAATCGAAGGCAAAAAGACGAAAATTTGCAAAGTGTGCAAGGCGCACATGGCAAATGCAAAATAAGGCGCGCACAGAGCACGTGCAACATTCAGCTATGAAAAGGCCGCCCGGCAATGCGCCAGGGCGGCCTTTGTTTTACACGCCCAGATATGCCTCGCGTACGCGCTGATCGTGTTCGATAGCTTTTGCCTCGCCGGAAATAGTGGTATAGCCGACCTCGAGAATATACGCAAAATCGGCTATTTCAAGAGCCTCCATTGCATTCTGCTCTACCAGCAGAACCGTCGTTCCTTGCTTGTTGATTGCAGCAATGCGATCGAATATTTCATCGACCAGCACAGGGGCCAGCCCCATCGAAGGCTCGTCGAGAAGAAGCAGTTTTCCTCCAGTGACAAGCGCGCGCCCCACTGCCAGCATCTGCTGTTCCCCGCCAGAGAGCGTGCCACCAAGCTGGCTCAATCGTTCCTTGATGCGCGGGAATATTTCGCAGACCTGATCGATTCGGCGGTTCACCTCGGTTTTATCCTTTATGGTCCAGCCCGCAAGCTCAAGGTTCTCCTTTACAGTCAGCGTAGGAAATATCTTGCGCCCTTCGGGAACATGCGAAATACCCAATGGCACGATCTTGTGGGCTTCGAGATTTGTAATATCCTTGCCTTCAAACACGATTGAACCGCCGGCAGCGCGCTCGAGCCCTGAAATTGCGCGGAGTGTTGTTGTTTTGCCTGCGCCGTTCGCGCCTATAAGCGTGACAATCTTTCCGTCGGGAACCTCGAAACTTACATCTTTGATCGCTTCGATCTTGCCGTAATTGACCTTGAGATTTGTTACTTTCAGCATTATGTACCTCGCTTTCCCAAGTAGGCTTCGAGAACCCGCGGGTCATTCTTGACCTTGTCCGGTAGGCCTTCTGCAATTGTCTCGCCAAAATCTATCACTTTGATCCATTCGCAGATGCCCATGATGACCTGCATATGGTGCTCAATGAGGAACACGGTGACCTTGAATTCGTCACGAATACGGCTGATAAGCCGCATGAGGTCATCAACTTCTTTGGGGTTCATGCCCGCCGCCGGTTCGTCAAGAAGAATGAGCTTGGGCTTGGTGGCAAGCGCTCTCGCGATCTCGAGCCGCCGCAGCTCTCCGTACGGGAGATTTTTAGCGGTTTCCATTGCGCGATTGGAAAGATGCATGAGATCGAGCAGTTCGAGAGCTTCCCTTTTGACCGCTCGCTCTTCGCTTTTGAAAGAGGGCAGGCGCAGAATGGAAGCAAACAGGCTGGAAGTAGTGGTATAGTGGCGTGCAATGCGGATATTGTCGATCGCGGAGAGGTTTCCGAAGATTCGAAGATTCTGGAAAGTCCGGGCAATTCCTTTATGCACAATTCTGAATGACTTCATGCCCTTGATATTTTCGCCCTGGAAATTGATTGCCCCTTCAGTAGGGTCATAAATGCCGGTAATCAGATTGAAGATGGTGGTTTTCCCGGAACCGTTCGGACCGATAAGACCATAGATGGAGCCTTCGGGTATCTCGAAATTGAAATCGTAGACCGCCCGCAAGCCGCCGAAAAAATGGGTCAGATGTTCGATTTTTAGCAGGGGGGTCATCAATCAACCTCCACATTCTTGATGATTCTTGATTCTCTCATTCCCATTAATCCCTCATTCCTGAATAGCATGATAAAGATAAGAAGGAGCGCATAGACGACCATGCGCCATTCCCCTCCAATCGGGAGGCCCGTCGCGTCAGCAAGCGCTCGTATACCGAGCCTCAAACCCTCCGAGAGGAAGGTGAGTCCGAAAGCTGCCAGGATGGATCCTGTGAGAGAACCTACGCCGCCTGCGTAGATCATAATCAATACTTCGACAGATTTGATAAAACCAAACTGCGTAGGGTGCGCGAGCTGAATGAGGTGAGCGAGCAGCCCGCCTGCAATACCCGCAAAAAAAGCGCCAAAAGTGAAGGCCATCACTTTATACCGTGTTGTATTGACACCGACGAGCTCGGCAGCAAGCTCATTTTCCCTTATCGAAAGCATGGCTCGCCCATGCGACGATTCAATCAAATTGCGGATAATGACGACTGTAAGAAACGCAGCGACAAGTATCACCGTAAAATTTGAAAATTTAGGAATGCCGAGCAGCCCGCGAGGACCGCCGACTGCATCGATATTATTGAAAATCGTTCGAATGATCTCGCCGAAACCCAGCGTTACGATCGCAAGATAGTCTCCCTTTAGACGCAACGAAGGAAACCCGATGAGGAATCCCACAAATGCGGCGACGACACCCCCTGCTATAATGGAGAGAAGAAATGGCAGCATGCTGGCTGGATTAGTCACCGAGAGCTTAAGGATCAACGTAGTAAGAGAACCCGAAACATAGGCTCCCACCCCGGCAAAGCCCATATGCCCCAGAGAAAACTGCCCCGTGATGCCGTTGATGAGATTCAGGCTTGTCGCAAGTATGACATATATGAGCGATAAATTGATAATATGCAGCAGATAGCCATTCAGGATTTCTGTTCTATAGAGGACCTCTACAACTATGTAAAATAGAACCACTGCAATCAAAAAGCGCGGCAATTTGCGTACATTCATGCGGGTTCCTCCTAGATCTTGTCAGCAATTTTTTCGCCCAGAAGGCCTCTTGGGCGGATTAAGAGGACGAGAATGAGAATTGCAAATGCTATTCCTTCTCCAATGAGCGAGTTATACGCAGAAGCAAAAGTTTCGGCGATGCCCATGATATAGGCGCCGAGCATTGCACCAGGAATGTTGCCAATGCCCCCAAGCACTGCAGCGATAAATGCCTTGAGACCAGGCAGAATACCCATGTACGGGAAAATGCGCGGGTACGTCATGCCCGCCAGAAGACCCGCAGCACCTGCAAAAGCCCCGCCGACCATAAAGGTGAAAGAGATGACTTTTTCAATGTCGATTCCCATAAGACGGGCTGCATCCTTGTCCTGCGAGACTGCGCGCATTGCCTTGCCAAGCGTTGTTTTTCTTACAAGAAGCGTCAGTCCCACCATGAGAATTGCTGCAACCGCCAGGTCAATAATCACAAGATTCGAAATGACCGCATTTCCAAGGCGGATTTCCTTTCGCACAATAATATCCGGGAACGACCGATAAGAAGGACCGATTGCCGGTAATGCAGAAAAGAAATATTCAATAAACATCGAAACACCGATTGCAGTGATGAGCGAACTGAGCTTTGGCTTATATCTGAGCGGTTTATAAGCGAATTTATTGGTCAGGTAGGCAATACTAGCGCCACCGATCATTGCGGCCAACAGCACTAAAAACGCGAGGGTACCTGATCTCCCGGCAACGAGGGCATTGAACATGTAGAATGAGCCGTATGCGGCATATGCGCCGATCATGAAAAAATCGCCATGTGCAAAATTGATAAGCCGCACAATTCCGTACACCATCGTGTAGCCGAGCGCAATGAGCGCGTAGATAGAACCAAGCTGAAGACCATTGAGAATCTGCTGGAGACTGAAAATCGATCCCATGGTTTGAACCCTTCTTCGCCTTTGTATTTACAGGGCGAAACAGAGAGCATTTTCCCGCCAGTGCGGAAAATCAGAAAGGCTCGCCACGCTCCGGAAAGGTGGAGAGCTATATTAATAGAGAGAAGGGCTGTCCGGAAAGGACAGCCCTTCAGGATTCATGTCATGGATTGACAGTAGTCCGATACACCTGTTTGCCGTTCTTGATCTCGATAATAACCGCAGACTTGATCGGATTGCGGTTTTCGTCGAATTTGATCCGGCCGGAAACGACATTGATATCGGTTGCTTTGAGCGCATCGCGAATGGCTGCTCCCTTTGTAGAACCAGCACGCTTGATGGCATCGAGCATGATATACATGGCGTCGTAGCCGAGTGCTGCGAGCGCATCAGGTTCCGCACCGAATTTGGCTTTGTATTTCTTTACAAAATCCTGGACAATGGCCCGCTTGTCTTCAGATGAATAGTGATTGGTGAAGAAACCGTTTTCGACTGCGGTACCGCCGATTTTGACCAGTTCGGGCGAGTCCCATCCATCACCACCGACGAGTGGACCCTTGAAGCCGAGTTCACGGGCCTGCTTTGCAATGAGTCCGACATCGTTGTAGTAGTCGGGGATGTAGATCACATCAGGCTTGCCCTGCAGAATTTTTGTCAGCTGCGCTTTGAAATCAGTTGTACCAGTTGGGTGCCCCTCGAAGGCTACAACTTTTCCGCCAAGTTTTTCGAATTGCTTTTTGAAGTTCTCGGCGAGGCCTTTGGTGTAATCGTTGCCCAGGTCGAAAATCGCTGCTGCGGAACGGGCTTTGAGATCGTTGAAGGCGAAGTTTGCACCTACTGTCCCCTGGAACGGGTCGATGAAACAAGCGCGGAAAATGTAATCGCCGACAAGTGTTACCTTTTCGTTTGTCGAAGTTGGGCTGATCATAGGAATGCCCGCAGCCTGGCTAATAGGAGCGCCAACCAGCGACACTTTGGACATGACCGTGCCGACAATCGCGACGACATTGTCCTGCTGAATCAGTTTGTTCCATACAATTGCGCCTTCTGAAGGATCGCCTTTGTCGTCCTCGAAGATCAGTTTTGCCTTGCGGCCGCCGAAAATACCGCCTTTTGCATTCCATTCATCAACAGCCATTGTCATGCCGTTTTTGGTGGAAATGCCGAAGGTTGCTGCTTCGCCGGTAACAGGACCGATGCCGCCGATTTTTATATCCTGTGCGTAGGATGCGGCGACCAACACGACGAGCGCCATTACAAACAATACTTTCTTCATACTGCCTCCTTACTTGCAGTTGCTCTCTTGGTGTAATATATGCACCAAGAGAATTGTATTTACATATAGAAACAGCGAATTGCGCCATGTCAATATATTTGCCTGTAGATTTTTGTGAATTTTTGCAATTTTATTACGAGAGCATATCGAATTTTATGCCTGGCGTTTCAAAATTTGAAATTTGGGTTCCTGTGTAAAGCATTTCACAAGCTTCAGGAAGAAAAGGAGACTGAAAGGAATGGCGCAAGAAAAAGCGCAAACATCGATGGAACATGAAACACGGACGGGACGTTTCAGCCAAAAACAAGGCCTCTTTGCTGCGATAGGTGCTTACGGGCTTTGGGGTATTTTTCCTCTGTATTGGAAATTGCTTTCATCTGTGTTGCCGCTGCAGATACTCGCTCACCGAATCCTGTGGGCAGCAGTGTTTTGTCTTATGCTGCTATTGGCCAGAAAAGAAATGTCCAGCCTGGGTGTTGCCTTGAAGGATCCGCGAAAGCGCGTGCTGGTCGGCGCGGCTGGATTGCTCGTAACTGTGAATTGGGGAATGTATATTTATGCAGTCAACTCTGGCCATGTGCTTGAAACCGCGCTAGGATATTACATTAATCCTCTTCTGTCAGTTGCGCTTGGGGCAATGCTGTTCCGCGAGCATATCGACAGGTGGACTCGCATTGCGGTTGGAATTGCTTTGGTGGGAATTGTCGCTGCTGGTATCCTGTATGGGCGGGTGCCTTGGATTTCGCTCATACTTGCGATTACCTTTGCGCTGTACGGCGCCGTTAAAAAGGGGCTGGGGCTTGCGCCGATTACGAGTCTGGCACTGGAGACATTCTCTGTAGCGCCGCTTGCGTTTGCCTTTTTGGCGGTCATGCATGCACAAGGGGCGGGTTCGTTTGGCAATGCGGGTTTGAGGGTGACGGCCCTTTTGGCTTTGAGCGGGGTAGTGACTGCAGTCCCTTTGCTGCTGTTCGGGGTGGCGGCGACAAGCATTAGTCTGCAGCTGATCGGCTTTATCCAGTATCTGACGCCGACCTCACAGCTTTTGCTTGGATTATTCCTGTATAAGGAGAAACCGAATGCCGCGGTTGTAGCGGCTTTTGTGGCGGTTCTGGTGGCAGTGGTTATTTTTGCGGTCACTCGATTCAAAAAGGGGGAACCAGCTTAGTGCTCCCAAGCTTGTGCCGCCCTAATCTTAGTGCTTCGAACCTTGTGCCGGGTGCATAGAAGGCATTCGCGGGCGCGGGCGGCGCTTTTGCTAGTGCTTCCAACCTTGTGCCGCACTCTGCCGTTATGAAGACCTTTAAATTCGGGCCGGCCCAAGAACATTGCCGTTTTGCCAGACAAGAATTCCGCGCTTGAACACAGAATGAACAAGATTCATGCCCGCATGGTAGGCAAGGTGCCCCGGCGAAGGCGCATTTAGGAGCAGAAAATCAGCGTCCTTTCCTGGTTCGAGCGAGCCTGTCTGCGCAGCGAGCCCGAGTGCAGCAGCGCCATTGAGCGTGAGAGCGGTAAGCGCTTCTTCGATGGACATGCCCAGATAGAGCACAGCGAGGGCGAAAATAAGCGGAATAGATTGACTATAGCAGGAGCCGGGGTTGAGATCGCTTGCCAAGGCAACCGCGCAGCCGGCATCGATAAAGCGGCGGCCGCTGGCGTACGGCTCGCGGAGATTGAAGGCGGTGAGCGGCAAGAGGCAGGCAATTGTGCCGGCGGCGGCGAGGGCCTGGATGTCCTGATCGGAGGCCTTGAGGAGGTGGTCGGCGCTTGTGGCGCCGAGCTCGGCAGCTAGGCCGGCGCCGCCTAGAGGTTTGACTTCGTCGGCATGAAGTTTGAGCGCGAAGCCGGCTGCGCGGGCTTGTTCGAGGTACCAGCGCGAATCTTCAATGCCAAATACGCCTTCTTCGCAGAAAATGTCAACAAAAGGGGTCTGACCCCTTTTCTTAAATAAAGGGAAAACTTCGCGGACCAAAAAGGCAAGGAATTCGCGGGGGCGGTCTTTATATTCAGGAGGAATCGAGTGGGCTCCCAAGAATGTGGGGATAATAGTGAGGGGCATGACTGTTGACAGCTCGTCCATCGCTTGCAGCTGGCGAAGTTCTGTTTCCTTGTCGAGGCCGTAGCCGGATTTGCCTTCTACTGTGGTGATGCCCAATGAGAGCATTGTCTCGAGGCGAGCCTTGCCAAGGCGAACCAATTCTTCCAATGATGCGCGGCGTGTTGCATCGACACTCTTCTGGATGCCGCCTCCTCGTTGGTGCATTTCCATATAGGGAATACCCTGGGCGCGCCAGTAGAATTCATCCTCGCGCCAGCCGGCAAAAATAAAATGCGTATGGCTGTCGATAAAGCCAGGAACGCAGGCGCGCCCTTCTGCGTCGAAAGTTGGAGCTGCCGTGGCCGCGGCGCGCAGCCGCGCCTCTTCGCCGATTGCAGAAATGCGCCCGTCTTCAATATATAAGCAAGTGTCGCGGAATTTTTTCACGCGCCCCATGGCCGGGCCCGCGGCTGCGCGCAGTCCCTCGGCCGTCCACAGCTCTCCAATATTATGAACAAAAAGCGCCTTTTGTCGGTTCTCGGCCATATGCGCGCCTGCTGTCCATCAGGCTTTCTGCTGCCCTTGATACAGCGGATCCAGGCCGATCGATCCCCAGATGCGTTTCAGGTAGTTCGGAGCCATAAGCTGCTCAAGCCGGCCATGGGCGCTCGAGAGTTCAGCCTGTACTCGGCGCTCGGTCAGGCTCTTCGGCTCGGCGCGCTCAGCGAGGAACTTTCTCAGATAGGAGATCGACGATTCGATATAGGCGATTTCATGTTCCCGATAGCGCTCAAGGCGCTCGCGGTACCAGTCCGAGGACAAGACATATTCCCTATCGAACAGCTTGCGCACTTCGGGATCCTGGATGCTCTTGCCTTCGTAATTGCCATACGCCATGACGGAAAGTACTGCTTTGAGCGGCGGTATAGCTGCTTCGACCGAGCCGTCCTCGAAATATGCCTTTGCCGATTTTTCCATCGCTGCGGCGATATTCTCGATGCCATCGACAAATTCCTCGAGCGATTGGAGTTCTGGCCTCAGCATGTCTTCAGGGAACACGACCGAAGGCGTATCGAACAGCCTTCCAAGGTACGTCGCAGCAAAGAGCGGTGTGATGCGCCATCCAAGCCGGGATGCAGGAATGAGCCGGCCTTTGTACTTGAAGTCTTCGACTTTTTCGAGGTAGCCGTGGCTCTTCAGGAATTCCGGATCGCGTTCTTCGGGCCCCATACGCGCCCACAACTCGGGCATCATGAGGGAGATATCGTGATCCATTTTGTATTTGTGACCGATATGCCCTGCCGCTGTGGTAAAGCCTGCATAACCCGTAAGAATGAAGGCTAGGAGAGCGTTGTTGAGGTCCGTGGTGGGTACAAGCGCATTG
>WESA01000055.1 GCA_009768935.1 Rectinema subterraneum | reverse complement strand
AACTTCTCTCCTCGTTCAAGCTTAATAAGCATATCATTCCAGCCGGAATGAAGAATGATGTTGCAGTAGTTAGAACCATCCCCTCCACCATTTCCTAGATTCGGTCTAAGACATGTCGGTTGTACAGTCGTATGGCATAGTTGGCCATTCAACCAAATTTTCATTCTACCTGTATTGGACACGCCTAGTATAACTTCGGTCTCTTCAGGTGACCAAATTGAGTTAAAGAAAAATACTGACCCGGGCTTGCCCCTATAAAATGATTCTGGTGAAAGATCGTTTCCTGACCTCCAATATATCGACCATTCTTCAAGCATAGTTGAGGGTACTAAGGATTCATCTATACCGCAATCATCTTCAAGAGTCTTTCCTTCAAAAAGGGGAGAGACGAGCCATTTTGATCCTCCTAGTAGTACCAAAGGTACTGCGCATAAGGCCATTCTGTTTTTGGCTGAAATAATAAAATAACCACGGTTCGAATCTTCTATAATTCCATCAGATACGCTGATATTGTATGCCACCTTGGCTGTATCATAAGCTTCAATAGTGAACGTTTGCTGTCTTATAGGCTCTACACTCCACTTTTCAGGCAATAATACACTTATTTCAATCAAGATAGCTTCTGGATGGGGGTTATGTATCTCAAGCTCCAAAGGAGTGGAACGGTCGCTAAAAATAGAGGCGGAATCTAGATACCTGAGAGAGACAGAAACGGTCCCCAGATTCCATGTCGCAACGTTGGGTTCGTATGGCGCTATGCGATCAATTTTGAATTCGTACTTTCTAAAGAAACAACTAGATTCGTCTCTTGTCTCTTCAGAGGCGTCCTCGATCGCAACTTCAGCATCCCAGAACTTGAGAACCCTCTTAGCCTCAGCGCATACCTGATCAGTTAGCTCATTGATGTCAGTAGGGGCTCTCAGATTTCGTATCCCTCCCGTCCGGAGATTTGTGCTGATATTATAGCCAAGAGGCTTTATCCACTTCTCAGGAAGGCGAGAGGCACCTTCGATTATTCCCAGAATAGCGCCAACAGTCGCAGCGGTACAATCAGTGTCCCAGCCGCAATCCACAGCCTTGCAAATTGCGTCTCCGAAATCCTCACCATAAAGTAAGCCAATAATCTGAAAGCCCATGTTTACAGGGGAATATTGAGCAAGGGGGATGCTATATCTATCCTTGAGGATATTTCTAGCCTCTCTCCAATCAATGCCTTTCTTATGCATATCCCATGCGTCTCTGATTGACCTACTCGTTAGGCAGCTTTCCGGTATCGACGCCAGTCCCAATTCGATGAGACGGTATTTGTCACTCTCGAAAAATGCGCAAGACTCAAGAACAGCATTGAACACTTCCCCAAATACCGATTCACCACCTGCATGGTCGCAGAGCGCATCCTCGAAGGCATACTTTGCCGCAATGCGCGGCTCTCCAGGTGCAATACATGCCCATATTTCCGAGCGAATAGGGCTCCCCATGCAGTTTTTAAACCAATTGTTATGCCATCCAGAAATAGGAGGTACTAACCCGCGTTTGAGATTGGCTTTGCTCAGTCCATACTCATCAAAATTATACATAACACAGTCGAGCCAATATTCAGCCAGATCCCATGCTGTGATACCAGGACCGCGCTCTTTCAAGGCTTGGAACCAAATGAGTTGCAGCTCCAAGTCATCGTTGGGGATTCCTCCCTCGGGGATATGAGAGTACCAGTGAACATCGAACATCTCATCAACGCCAAATTTTCTTTCCCAAGGTTCTCCCAAAGTGCCTCCGGCGTTTTTACCTAACCAGCAACCTAAAACCTTGTCTCTGAATACTAACTCGCTTAGCCGTTTCCGGGAAGAGTTCCTCTCCTTGTAATTCTGCATGCAAGACTCCTTGATGCCTCTGCGCGCCTATTCCAGTGGTCGCATGGCCATTATTTTCTTTTCGGCATCCCGTATGAAGCATTCCATGCGCTCGATATTCAACAGCACGCAGGCAGGATACGAAGTAAGCTGGGGCATGCCCTTCACTGACGCAATATACTCTTTAATCTTGACAAACGCCTCCTCAAGGAAGCTCTTAACGGGACGATCAAACCCAGGGAGCATATCCAGTCGATTTTCAACCCACAGCCTCCCGAATACCCAAAGCCTTGTTTCTAGACAGAACCCTTGGACGTAGGCTTTCATTAATTCAAACCGGTCCAGAAGATCCTTGTATGCAGTCTCAGTTAAGGCATGGCGACCTAACGCAAGAACATCTAAAACTTCATCCATGATCTTCGATGCGCGATCTTTTTCCTCCAGAATAAACTTGACATTCTTAGTCGTGAGTCCAAGGGCGTCCCTCGCTTCTGCAAACCAATTCTTGAGGCTGTGGTGAGTCTCTGCCACCCACTGCGGCTGGCCGAAGGAAACATGAAAGAGGCTGTTGTCGGAAAAGACAGTACCATTTACATAGACCGCGCCACGCATGATCGACCACGTTGGTTCTAGGATCTTGAGGAGCCAATCCAGCGTCTCGTTTATCTGCATCGGCGTACACGCAGTGTCGAGCATGGATTCACCTTCCAACCAGCGGAGTACAATCTCGCGCCGATCCGCGGCAGGGTTTTTCCCTAGTATTGCCGCGGCGTACAGATTCAAAAGGTTGGGACCATCGAAGCAGGAGAGGTCCTGAACCCCTTCCCAATCGGTGCGCATGAAAAAACCCGAGACTTTATGATCAAGCCCATATGCCAATCGGTGCTCGATGTCGTCGAACATGATTGAAGGGACCACTCCCCAGCCAAAGTACTGACCGTTTACATCGTATTCTATCCACTGCGGCCGCTCCCCTACTCTTCCTATGAGCGGATTATCCGGGAATGTAGGGTAGAAATCGTGTGGTGTGTTCTTGAGTGACAGGACAACCTCCTGAGGAATCACCTTTAGAGCCTCTGCGAACTGTTCCTGCTCTTCCTTCGTATAGATGAAATCCCTTACTACGAGTCGTTTCCCGCGATTCTTGAAGGGGCCATAGGTACCAAGAATCATGTTTGTGTGCCACTGTGCTGGAGTCATTTTCTTACAGAGATCACAGTTGCAGGAGTGCATGTTAGCGATAGCAAGGCGACTCTCTCCAGTTCCAAAGGAAATGACGACACCCGCAAGGTCGGGCAGCGCGACAAAAAGCTCTTCGTACTTCGCCGGGAGGAATTCTTCCCACCAGAAAGGCTCACTAGGGCAGAGCACACCGTTTTTTATGAGATCAGGTTTATAGTTTAGGATGAAATCTGAGAACCAGAGTTCTTTATCCTCGATGTACACATCTATGTTGCATTGTCGCGCCTCTTTGATAAGCTGTTTGAGAAAGTCTCTTCTGTAGAGGTTCAGATTTTCTCGGAGGGCGTAGCGGTAAATATTCTGGTCTATCTGATTGTAGACTTCGAATATGCTGTTGGTCGGTGTGCCACCCCCGAGAAATTTCGCGGGAAAGGTAATAAGATCAAGGACTCCTACATGGTGAAGGACAAGAGTGTTCATGTCATTCTCCACCATAAATTTCATGTACCTGCGCATCGTCTTAAAATTCCAGATGTGACTCCAATCATGGACTTCAAGTCCACGGATACTATAATTATTCATGTATTTCCTCCCCTAAAACGTATTATTGCCTTCATTTATCAGTTCAAATAAGGATCGGTAGCATCTCTAAGCCCGTCACCTACAAAATTGAGGAGCAAAACGGTGACGGCGATAGCCAGTCCGGGAACTGCCACCCAAGGGTAGAGAGAAATTGTTCGAAAATTTTGCGCGTCTTGGAGCAAGGCTCCCCAACTTGTCAGAGGAGGGCGCACGCCGAATCCAAGAAAGCTGAGTCCCGCTTCCGCGAGCATCGCTTGTGGGATTGCGAGCGTTACCACGACGATGAGATGGGAATATATTGCTGGGAATATATGTTTCAAAAGAACGCGCGGTGTCGAAGCGCCTAAAGCGACTGCAGCCTGAACATGGACAGCGTCACGAAGCGGGAGTGTTTTCCCGCGCACCTGTCGGGCTATATTTGCCCACATCACGAGAGCAATCACTAAAGATATCGCAGCTATAAGCAGAATAGGGTTTAAATTAGGCGGCAAAAAAGCCGCTAGAGCTAGTCCTAGCGGTATGTTGGGAATGGTAATGAATAGCTCGATGACCCTTTGAATTATCATGTCTGCGACTCCACCAAAAAATCCCGACACAATCCCGGCAAGGGATCCGGCGATGAGCGCAAATAAGGCCGTAATGAAGGCAATCGCGAGGGAAACGCGCCCGCCGTAGAGCAGCCTACTGAATACATCCCGACCAAGAGCATCTGTCCCCATTATGAAGACATGTCCTCCCTCGGCACCAAACAAATGTATATCAAGTTTCAGCCCAAGGATGCTGTAAGCCGAGCCATGGATGAACAGCCGTAGGTAATGAGGAGATGTGGTATCTTCTTTCCAAAATGTCTGCCCCGTATTGAGATCGAAGGATGGTTGAGCATCGTAAACAAATGGTTTTAAGCTAAATTTCCCCTTTTCATCGGTAAATCTAATGCGTGTCGGCGCGGCATACGAGTTGGAACTCGTCTCATTGAGCCCATAAGGGGCAAAGAACTCCGCAAATACAACGGGGATAATGAGCAGAAATAACAAAACAAGACCTGTTAAGGCAATCTTATGTTTCTTGAATCTTTTCCACATAGGTTTAGCTTTTAATCAAAACGGATACGAGGGTCTGACCACGCGAGCAGTATATCAGCAAGAATATTGCCAATTAGCAGCAAGACAACCATGAGAAGGAGATAGCCTCCCGCAAGGTACATGTCTTGTGATTTGAGAGCTACAATGAATGTCGGCCCAATTACGGGGAGATTCAGCACAACCGCAGTGACCACGATGCCCGACACCAACGCCGGTGCGCTGAGGCCCGCCAAACTAATGAGAGGATTCATTGCTATCCTCACGGCATGTTTGAAGATCACCTTTCTCTCAGAAAGTCCTTTAGCCCGTGCTGTTTTAATAAAGGGCTGATTCATTACATCCAGAAGATTCCCGCGCATAATCCGGATAACTTGAGCCATTTGTGCGGTTCCTATCGCGACAATCGGTATCCAAATATGTTTGAGAAGATCCAAAAACCGCGCCCAGCTCCAAGGAGCCACCGCATACTCGGGAGAGAAAAGGCCCCCTGTCACCACCGAGCCTGCAGAGATACACATATAAATTATGATCAATGCTAGGAAGAAGGACGGGATTGAAAGTCCCAGAAAGCCAAAAGCCGTAAAGAGATAATCCCAGAAAGAGTACTTCTTTAGCGCCGAGAAAATTCCAATCGCCGAACCGATGCTCCAAGAAAAAATCATGGAGAGCCCGGTGATGAGAACTGTCCAGCCCATCTGATTCCACACGATTTTCAGCACTGGCTGCCGATAGAGGAATGAATAACCAAGATCACCTCGCACGAGACCACCTATCCACCTACTGTACTGCTCAATGGCCGGTTTATCGAGACCATAAAATTGGCGCATTCTATCAGCTATAGAGCTAAGCCCCCCTTCTCCTCCGGACTGGCTGATCGCATAACTCACAAAGTCACCAGGAGGCAGCTTGATGATTGCAAAGATGAGAATTGTCGAAAAGAACAGGGTTACAAACGCTATGCCTATTCTTCTAAGTATATATCCAGTCATACCGTCTCGTTTCAATCTGATGCATGAACATCGTTCTGGAGATCTTATCCCGGTCTCCAGAACGAAATTCATCACAATCGACTCATTACTTATAGAAGAATTGCCAAGGCTGGATGTTGCGGGGGCTTAGCACTGATATGCCATCAGTCCAGCTATTAGGCACATTAGCTAATTTTGTGCTCACTACTCCGACACTCACAAGGGTTGTGGTCGGTATCTTGTAGAGATTCTCCGATGCGATCTTGGTGATATGCCTAGCAAGTTCGTTCCTCTTCTTCGCATTGAGTTCCTGTTGGGCCTCCAACACGAGCCCGTTCATCTCTTTGACAAAAGCGGGTGGCTCAACGCCAGTCTTTCCACCGCTGGTCTGCCACTCATTGAGCGGTACACCTACATTGCCCCACATGAAATCGGGCGCTGCTGTGGTGGACCACGCAAAAGTGAATTGGAGAGGATCGACCCCACCATTTACGTTCCACGCAAAAGCGTCATGGCTGTTTTCCTTCCATCGTGCCAGTATTAGGGACCTGTCGATCGTATTGGCGATCGCTCTGATGCCAATCTTCTGCCACTGCGAAGCGATAAGTTCCACGACCTGCACAGGACCAGCTCCCCCACCTTTATCCATATCGATAATTATAGAAAGTGGTTTGCCGTTGAGCTCTCTGAAACCATCGCCATTTGTATCCTTGAGTCCCAGCTCGTCGAGAAGTTTGTTCGCCGCAGATGGATCATACTGGGTATACATAGTTGAATATGGATTGCCGGGATTCGCCGGTGATCCCTCCAATGGGCTAAATCCCCAAGGCTTCGCCTGACCGAAAAAAAGCGTGTTACTTATAGCCAGTCTGTCAATACCATATGAAAGCGCTATCCTAAATTCCTTCGTTCTAAACAGCTTGCGAAGATCGGGATCCTTGTCAGCATAATTGAGATGAATTGCCGGCCCTAAATTGGTATTCGGGAGCACCGCAGTCCGGTAGCCGCCCATAGATTCATTCTGCTTATAGAACGGGAAATCCGCAAGTGAAAGATGACGAGCCTGGAAATCTACCTGTCCCGCCATGATCATTGCAGGAATGGTGTCGGTGCTGGCGACATAATTGAACACCACGCGATCGATGTATGGCAACTGCTGACCATTCGTATCAACCTTCCAGTAGTATGGATTTCGCTCCGCGACGATTCTCACATTCTCAACGTATTCAACAACTTTCCATGCACTCAGAACGGGCAGGTTGACGAGCGCTGCGCTGTTTCTACTCGGGGACCAAGCAGTGGCGAGATCTTGCCACGTTTTGGTAGAATCATAGCGTGGGTCAAACTTTATCAAGTAATGCTTGGGGCTGACCGTTGGATCATACGCTATTGTGAATTCGAGGGGGTATTTCTCTTTCAACGGCAGATCCACCGTATAGTCATCAATCTTCACGATCTTATCGGCTACAACCTTGCTCGCTAGACCGGCAGACTCGAGAGGCATATTCTTATTTCCCCTTGTCTGCAGATCATAGATTATATCGTCGACAGTAAAAGGCACACCATCTGACCATTTTATTCCTTTCCTTATATAAAGGCGCAGGATATTCCCGCCTGAGATATATTCATAACTTTCAAGCAGGTTGGGGACGATGTTGCCTTCCAGATCGGCTGCAAGAAGAGGTTCCGCCCTCACACCAAAAAGAGCGAGATTCCACCAATCGTTCACGCCGGTATAAACCTTGCGGATCGTGCCTCCATACTTTCCAACCGAATCTAAGGGTTTGACGATCACTGGATTGGGCGGGAGACGCAACTCCACTGGAGGCAATTTGCCAGACTGCACCATAGCCGCCAGCTGTGGAGCTTCTTTATAAGTGCCAGAAGGAGCTGCAGCAGTTGTTACGACAGCAAAGGCTGACATAGCTAGAAATGCAATAACCACTCTACTGCTTTTCATCTCTCTACCTCCTAAACTAGATAGGAACAATTGCTATAAATTTCATGGTATCGATTACAATTTTCTTCACTATGGTACAATGCTTATTCAGATCTGTCAAGTTTTATTTTTCAGGTTCGTTTTTTCTGATCATGCGGAGTAATTGTCAATAATCACGATATATAGAATATTATTTACTATATTGTAATAATTTAGCTTTTCTTATATAGTTTTTCAAAGATGTCGATATTGCAAGGTCATGGTTCAAAAGACAGAACTGGAATTGAAAGAAGAAAATATGATATCGATTACAAATTTCTTAATATTATCTATTGCATTTTTCATTTTCCAATATATAATACATCAAGTCAAAAGGTATCAGATGTCCTTATTCGGAACTGATAAACTTTCTCAGAAAGAGAGAATTTGTATTGTTCATAAAGGTTATTCGTGCATTTTTTGGCAATCGGTTATGGCGTCGAAAATGGCTTGAGCGTGAGTCTCTGTGTTTTGTAATCGATATTAGGAAGTAATCATGGAGCATCTTCTAGAAATTGATCAGCTAAAAACATACTATTTTACCGACTGTGGCATCGTGAAAGCTGTCGATGGCGTCTCTTTTTCGGTCGAAAAAGGGCAGTGCCTCGGAATAGTCGGAGAATCCGGCTGTGGAAAAAGCCAAACGGCTTTATCAATCATGGGACTTGTTTCCAAACCACAAGGAAGAATAGTTAGTGGTAAAATTCTTTACCGCGATAAAAAAGGCCATATTACTGACTTAGCAACTCTCTCCCCCAATGGATACGAATATCGCTCGATTCGAGGCAAAGAGATTGCTATGATTTTCCAAGAACCCATAAGCTCTCTCAGTCCCGTGTACACTATCGGAGACCAAATTGTGGAAGCGCTGATAGAACATACCACACTTTCAAAAAAAGAAGCTACTCATCGCGCAGTAGAGCTTTTGAAAACAGTCGGCATCCCCGCGGCCGAAGAAAGGATACATGATTACCCCCATCAGCTTTCCGGAGGAATGTGCCAGCGCGCCATGATAGCAATGGCTCTCTCGTGCGAGCCAAGACTTTTGATCGCCGACGAGCCAACGACAGCTCTTGATGTCACTATTCAACTACAAATTCTTCGTTTACTGAAAGAACTCCAAGAGCGCCTCTCCATGGGATTGATGATGATAACCCACGATTTGGGGGTAATCGCCGAAATAGCCGACTATGTCATTGTAATGTATCTTGGCAAAGTCGTTGAAAAGGGTCCTGTTAGAAAGATCCTCCGTGAACCCAAGCACCCTTACACGCAGGGTCTCCTGCAATCCCGCCCAAGCGGCACGGCTGGGAAAGTCCGACTTAACCCGATCAGGGGGGTAGTACCCAGCGCGATAGATCCGCCCGCAGGTTGTCCTTTTTCCACACGCTGTCCAAAGGTTCTAGATAAATGCAGCGCCTTTCCCCCCTTTGCCCTCTGGGAAGAGGGGCATGCAGCAGCTTGTTGGCTATATGAAAATTTTATGTAAATAGGTGGAACACTCGATGAACGATAAAGAAGATCAAATATTGCTTGAAGTTGAGAATCTGAGAAAATATTTTGCAGTAAAACATGGAGTCTTAAGGAGAAAAAAGGGATGGCTAAAAGCCGTTGATGGTGTTAGCTTTGAGCTTTTTAGAGGAGAAACGCTCGGTCTTGTAGGTGAATCCGGATGTGGAAAAAGCACTACAGGCAGAATCATTTTAAGACTGATCAAACCTGAACCAAACAGCCAAATATTTTTTCATGATAATGACAAAGTCATTGATATAGCAAAAGCGACTCCTCAAGAACTTAAGTATTTACGCACACGAATGCAAATTATTTTTCAGGATCCTTACTCCAGTCTTAATCCATGGATGAAGATTGGAGAGATCATCGCAGAACCACTTTTGATACATAAAATCATGGTTGGTAAAGAGCTTACCAATAAAGTCCATTCATTACTGGAGATGGTAGGACTTGATGCTTCTTACGCGATGCGCTATCCCCATGAATTCAGCGGGGGCCAGCGTCAGAGAATCGGCATCGCCAGAGCGCTTGCCCTCAATCCCACCCTCGTTGTATGCGATGAGCCAGTATCATCCCTCGATGTGTCGGTGCAAGCACAAGTGATAAACCTACTCGTGGATCTCCAAGAGCGTTTGCACTTGTCATACATATTCATCGCCCATGATTTAGGAGTCGTACGATACATTAGCAGAAGGGTCGCCGTGATGTATCTAGGGAGGATCGTGGAGATTGGTTCGACTGAAGAAATATTTCATAATCCGGCTCATCCCTATACAGAAGCCCTGCTCTCCTCCATGCTCTCCACGGATCCAGATTCTTCAAAGGAAAGGTTACAATTGGAAGGCGATGTTCCGAGTCCAATCAACGTGCCATCAGGATGCCCTTTCCATCCACGGTGTCGATACTATCAACAGAACAAATGGCCTGAGTGCGTGAGCGATATCCCAACTCCCACTTCTATATATTCGGATACGCATAAAGTGTCTTGCCATTTCGCTCCGAATCTGAATCTCTGTGGAGTGGAAACAGAAGGTACAGTCAAGATTGGAGTAAAAAATGGCTTCAATACATGATGTCGCACGATTGGCAGGGGTCTCGGCCGCAACCGTATCGCGTGTTCTCAATTCGAGCGGATCTGTAACCGATGCTACACGGGCAAAAGTAAGAGCGGCTATGAAGCGGCTTGGCTATATACCGAATCCTTCCGCGAGGACTCTGCGAAATAATAGGACCGGCTTATTGGCTCTAATCACCCCAGAAATTATTAATCCATATTTCGCCGCTGTAGCCAGCGGTGTACAGGACATGTGCCGAAAATCAAATTACCAGTTGATTCTCTGCAATACAGGCGGAGACGAGTCTATAGAAATTAGCTATTTAAACCTGCTCTCAAATAAACAAGTTGACGGTATCATCATTGCCCCTCCCGGAACTCATACTAATCCAAAATCGGATGTAAGAATACGGAATCTTATAGACAGTAATTATCCAATAGTGATGATAGGAAAGCGCTTCGATTCCGACTACGTAAACTGCGATATCGTGACCACCAATACCGCAATTGGGACTCGTGAGGCAATGCAACATATTCTTGATGGAGGGCATTCTCGGATTGCTTATCTTGGTGGACCTAACCCTTCCGTTGCAAAAACCAGATTGGCTACTTTCAGATCGAGCTTATCGGCCCATGGGCTTATAATTGATGAGAATCTAATCTTTCAAACCAATCTGACTCTCGAGGATGGTTACAATATCTGCAAGAAGCTGCTCGATATCACTAATAGACCGACCGCGATCTTTGCAGTAAACGACATGGTTGCGATTGGAGCAATGATTGCTCTTCAGGAAGCAGGAATAGCAATTCCTTCGGAAATGATTGTGGTTGGATTCGATGATATTCCCCTCGCTTCAATATTTCGACCTTCTCTTAGTACTGTCGCACAACCTAAGTATGACTTGGGTTATATTGCCGCCGAGCGACTAATCGCAAGAATAGATAGATTAATTGAAAATTTCGAGACGATATCGCTCCCAACCCATCTCATTATTAGAGAATCTTCTATGAGTAATAAAACACCTAAGATGATGATAAATTTCGGCTAAATACAGGATAGGGTATGATTTTTTAAGAGAAAAAAGTAATGAATCGTTATGATTTTTAGGATATGTACAGACAGATGAAAAAAGCTTTCTTTCTTATCAAGCCTGTTTCTGGCAATTGCAATCTCGCTTGCCACTATTGTTTTTACCGTGATCTATTAGAGCATCAAATCATTCATAACTTTGGTTTCATGGATTCTAGCACTGTTGATATTTTAATAGAAAGAGCCTTTGAGCTTGATGCAGATATTCTAACCTTTGTTTTCCAAGGAGGAGAACCAACGCTCGCAGGCCTTCCATATTTTGAGCATTTTGTGAAAAAAACTCAAACTTGCACTAAGAGCAATTTGCGTCATCAACATCCACAAATCAATTTTTCCATTCAGACAAATGCCATAGCCCTAAACACCGAATGGGCACGTTTTTTTAAGCGAGAGAGCTTTCTTGTCGGCATCTCCATTGATGGAGCAAGAATAATTCATGATACATATCGGACACATTACGATGGATCAGGAACATGGGCCGAAGTAATGCATGGAATCGAGCTACTCCGCAAGGAAGGTGTTCTTCTCAACGCTCTCTGTGTCGTGACCGATTTTGCAGCTGACAATGCAGAGCTCATCTACAATCGCCTTCGTAACTTGGGATTTGAATGGATACAGTTTATTCCATGGTTGCCTCCTCTGAAAGAAGAAAGTGTTCTTTCATCCGAGCTACTTACTCCCGGTGCATACGCACATTTTCTCAAAGCAATTTTCGACCTCTACTATCAAGATTGGCTGCATGGCTCAGTCGTGCATGTGCAATGGTTTGACAACCTTGTTGCGATTGCAGCAGGAATGCCGCCGGAAAGTTGTGGAATGCTAGGTTGCTGCCCTGTAAATTTCACAGTGGAAGCGAATGGATCGGTTTTCCCGTGTGATTTCTATGTATCTGATGAATGGTGTCTAGGCAATATCCATGATTTATCCTTTCAGAGCATGAAAGAGGGAATCATCGCCCATCACTTTATCGAAAGATCAAGTTATATCGATCCTTCTTGCAGAATATGCTTCGCTTTCTTCCTTTGTCGCGGTGGTTGCAGGCGATATAGAGAGCCTTTTTTTGATGGGAAACTTAAGATTAACCGCTATTGTACAGCATTTAAAGAGTTCTTTCAGTACGCAGGCGAGCACATAATGAATATGGCAGCTTTTTACAGAAACTAAATGCATGATACGGACAAGCTACCCAATATGATTCATATTTCGATGATTCATATTAGAATTATTATTTGTTCAATTACTAATTTAGGAGGAATACAACATGAAGAAAGAGATAAAGTATCCCAATGTGATTTTTATTTTATGCGATGATTTTGGATATGGAGATGCTGGTTGTTATGGGGGAACCTCGATTCCAACGCCCAACATCGATAAGCTGGCGGAGCAGTCAATGAGATTCACTCAATGCTATGCTGGAGCTCCAGTCTGCGCCCCATCTCGCTGCGTGCTGATGACTGGGTTGCACACTGGTCATTGTACCGTCCGAGACAACTTCGCGTGGAAAGGAGGCCTGCCACCGGAGGGCAGGGTTTCGCTCCGCCGTGATGATAGCATAATAGCAGAGGACCTAAAACATGTGGGCTATACGACTGGAATATTCGGCAAATGGGGCATAGGAGAAGAAGGAACAGAAGGAATACCAAATCTCAAAGGCTTTGACGAATGGTTTGGCTATTTAAATCAACGCCACGCCCATTCTTATTTCCCAACTTATCTATGGAAGAACCAGAAACGCATTGACTTCTCTCCTGCAAAAGATGGGCAGCAGGGGCCCTATTCTCACGACTTAATCGTGAACTATGCCATTGATTTTATCACACGCAATGCAGATAAAAAATTCTTTCTATATCTCCCATGGTGCTTACCGCATGAACCATATGAAATACCGGCGCAGTATGCTTGGAATGAGGCTAAGGCTACGTGGAAGGACGAGGAAAAGGCCTATGCTTCGATGGTTCGCAAAATAGATACGGACTTAGGCCGTATTATGGAATTGCTAGAAAAACTTCGCATCACCAACAATACACTCCTTTTTTGTGTAATGTAAGCTAAAACTCCCCAGAAAGATCAAACTGGAATGGCCAGAAAAATCGTCAAAATTCCCCAGAAAAA
>WESA01000054.1 GCA_009768935.1 Rectinema subterraneum | reverse complement strand
CGCGTACAACGGAACCGGCGCACCTTCCCGAAGGCCTTGGTAGCATACCAGCCAATCGCATAAGCCCAGGGCGAGGCGGGGGCCTCGTGATGGTAGGAACAGTTCGGATTGGGACAAAAGGCAAACCAGTGCACGAATACCCTCCTTGACCGCAGGGGCGGTCATAGAGGTATTCGCACAAACTGACTATCTTTGCTTCAATTCTTTACCCAAGGTTGAGAGCAGTACCGAGTCGTTCAAGCGCGCGATCTATGGCCCTCTGGACCTCATGCATATCTTTTTTGACGGCTTGAATTGCGCTGTTTTCTTCGACTTTGCCATGCACCGCGATTTGCTCTGCTTCGCTGCGGAATGTCGCTTTCCGGAAAGGATTTGCCCAATCCTTTGCGCGGGTTGCAAATACGCGCTGGGCGATTTCCGATGCGAGCACGTGCGCATCTCTGAGCATCTGGATAAAGGTTTCCCTGCTTGGTTCAGGCAAATGTGCCTCATTATGATCCCATATCGCAGATTCTTCGATCGCAAGACTCAGATAGCCGAGAATGCACCAGGCGAAGGCAAGGGCATCATGCTCATACTCGGCTGAGAGTCTGCGGTACTCTTCATGCAGCGCATCCCAGCTCTGGATGTTGCCAGACTCGATGCGCTCAATAAGGTCTTCAAGCTTTGATCTCCGGACAAGAAATCCCCCCAGATTCTCCCATTCAGTTTCTATGTTTTTGCATGCGGAAGCGGATAGGAGTGAGCTCAGGTATTCATAAGGATCACTACTCAAGGGTGCGGCTTCGAGTGCGGGGATCACTGTCTGAATCGCGAACCAAAGCAGCATTTCGCGGTAAGAACGCCAGCCAGCACATGGCTTTATAATCACTTGAGGGCGATTTGAATTTTCGAATCCTCGAACAGTCACTTCGAAGGGGAGCGGATCTTTGGAAGAAGAAAGAATGAGTGCGCCAAGCTGACGGACGAGCTTGAGTTCTTCTTCCGTTCCAGCCTTTGGTTCCACAGCTGCATCGCTGATTTTTGCCAACAGGGCGAAAATGCGATCTCCAAACATGCTTCCATCGCTGTCATTGCTGCTTATCGCACGCATCGCAGCTTCGCCTGCAGCATGCTCGAGAATAGCCAAGCCTTCAAAAATCTCGGACATGGTGTCAGGGGCAAATGGTGAATAGACAAATCGAATGCTCGTATCGACTCTTTTGTCGCGCTCTTTGAATTTCTTTTCATTGCGCATGAGCGCATACGAATTTGAATGCCACCACCAGCCCGGCGAGAGCATGAGTCTGCCATGCGTTTCATCGCTGTCGACCAGACAGAACGGAAATTTGATATTGAGTTCGTGCTTGTAGTCACTCTTTGCAAGGAGGCAGAAAGAGGCAAAGCGCGATGAATGTTTGACGGAAGTGCAAAGCCCAGGCCAGAAACCGCGTCCTGCTTCGATTTCTCCGTCGGGAGCGCGGGAGTTGTGGTTCGAGCCAATGGTCGCGCCCGCTGCAAGATTGGATTGGCCTTTGATGAGGCTTGCGATGAGAAAGCTTGTGTTATGGTGCTGTTCGTGCGCCGGGAAAATGAGGTTGTTGAGTATTTCACAGCATGATACGGTGCTGTTTTCGCCAAGCACTGAGTGTATAAGGCGCGCGCCGTATTTCAGCGCCGAACTGTCGCACATGACGAACCGCACGGCTTTGCAGCCATAAAAAACGCGGCAGCCAAAGCCGAGGATCCCGTTGACCATTTCCACGCCTTCGCCGATTTGAGTCGGAGCATCTTCGCTCGAATTGATAGTCAGGTTTTTCAGCTTGTTTGAGCCCTTGATATAGGCGCTTTCGCCGATATAGGTGTCTTTGATGATCCGGTTATGCTTCAGTACGCTGTTTCGGCCAATGATGCCATAGCGACCAAGCCGCTTATCGAAGCGCGCATCGGTCATCTGACGGAAGCGTTCCTGCAGGCGTGTACGGTCTCGGAATTTTGCCCAAAGCCACGCATCGCCGCTCAACATGCCATTAAACGGGTAAATCCAGCGTCCGCCATTTTCGTTCATCACATCGAGCGTGATGCGGACAGATTCGTTTTCACTCTCCATGACAATGCCATTGCCGAATTTGGCATGGTTCGATACCTGAATTTCAGCATTGTTGATGAGAATGCAATGGTCGTCGATGATATAGTGCGAGAGATATGCGCAATTCGAAATAATGCAGTTGTCTCCGATATCGCAGGCGATTATCTGGGAGTTGAATATTCCGGCAGCCATCGCGATGTCGTGGTGCTCGAGGGAAACATGCTCGAGTTTCGAAATGCGGATAAGGCCCGAAAAAAGGTTGTTGCGCACAAGTTCGGGGCAAAAAGGGTCTTTTACGAGGAAATGCGACCAGTCGTTGCAGGTATTGTTATTTCTGACAAGAATTTCGAGCTCGTGGGTGGTGAGGGAGCGGTAATCGGAAGGGTCTTTGCCCAGCAGGCGGAGCTGTTCATCTCTGATCCGATACTCGGTCTCGTCGGGGCCGAGATACTGTGGGGGAATGAAACCCTCTCCAACTTTCGTTTCAGGAAGTATTCTGATTTCTTTTGCCATGTTCTAAGTATGGAATATTTACGTGCATTGAGCAACTGACGATCATGAGTCAACGCGCAGGAATCTTTACACAAGGTTCGTGGCAGTATATACCCCTTGACCATTTTTCTCCTTTTCGCCATGGTATGCCCATGGATTTTGTCAATTCTCCCAGAGTAGATACTCTTGTGACCGAATCCGAGAAAAAAGTATTCGAGCTGTTCGAAACGATGGTACGAACAACCGGCCAGGAACGTGTGCAATCTGCCATAGCGCTCGCCAATCTGCTTGGGAATCCTGGTGAATTCAGTTTCTATATCGATTGTACCGAAGATCAGCGCATTATCCGTGTGTTCCATCTTCTTCGCGTGTTCCGCGAGAATATGACATTGCTCATCCACAAGACATGGGTAGACGGATCGGAAAATCTGCAGCAGGATCAGCTGCTCGGCGACTTGGCGCGGTTTATCCAGGAATTTCGGGATGGCCGAATTGTTTCGGCATTTCGATCATTTGTGGGAATTTCCCGTCAGATTCCATCCCTGCTGTTCGGCTCGCTCGGTAAGGCGAATGATTTTCTCGAATACGCTTTCCGCATCGATCCAAAGTTCGGTCTTTTCTTCTGGTATATTGGTGAAATAGATCTTCAACTTCGCAACATCGAGAGCATTCCGGAACACCGTGAGCTGTTCGAGCTCGAGGTGCTCATAGGTACTTTCGTAATTTCCTGCTTTTAAATATTGCTCAATCAAAGACTTAATTCTGCGCGCAATCCCAATACACATTCCAGATCAACTGTTTTAATTTCCTGAAAGCCTTTTCATAATCCTCAAGCGGTCGGGCCGCTATAGTTTTTTCAGGTATAAGGAAATATCCAGATATTAAAGCTATTGATTCTTCATGCGTGAGCGCGACAAGACCTGAACCTGGGTCGAAAAACAGAATATGCTCTTCATCGCCCCCAAGCCCCAGCAGAAAGTGTGGATACGGCCCTCCGATGTGCACCACAACAGGCAAGGCCGCGCTCGCAATCAGTTTCAACGATTCATCTTTCGGCACGCGGAAGGGAGTGCTGGAAATTCCTTCCATGGATAGCAGTTTCTCAAGGTCAGCGAGCGAAAGCGGCGGTGTTTTTCCGTATGAATGCATGAGCGATGCAGCGATTTGAATCTTCTCGAGCGAGAATGTGGGGCTTGCGCTGCCTTTCTGGATGTCAGCAAGGCATATTGCGGTTTTCACGAAATTGATCAGTGCTGCCGCGACCGCATACCCGCAGCCTTGCGGATCGCTCTGACGAGGAAGTATCGCGTCAATAATGTTCTCTTTTATTTGGGCCCCTGGCCCGGAAAGCATGAGCAGTACTGCAGCGAATCCTATGGTATAGATATGCATTGGCGCCTCCCAATAAGGAGACGCGCAAAAGGAGCTGACAGCTTCAGATTTTTGAGGCCTAGCGTTTCGGCTCGAAATGGCTGAATTCCATGCTGAAGGACGCGCGGCCCTGGCTCACCGAGCGGAGGCTGGTTGTAAATCCGAACATGGTCGCGAGGGGTGCTTGGGCGTGAATGACCTCGGCAACTGCTTTCGACTCCGAGCCATGGATAAAGCCACCGCGCTGGGAAACGAGGCTCATTACTTCGCCAACAAATTCTTTCGGCGTAAGAATATCGACTTTCATGATAGGCTCGAGCAGGACAGGGCTGGCTGCCCTGCATGCGGCATCATATGCCATATTCGCGCATGCCTCGAAGGCGAACGGCGTCGATGTCAGCTCGCTGTATTCGATGCTCACGAGAGACACGCCGATATCGACCGCCGGGTACCCATACTGGATACCGGACGAAAAGGCTGAAGTGATTCCGCGCTCGATCGCATCGAAAATTTCTTCTGGCACCTCATGTGCGCGAATGGCTTTTTTATACTGATTGCCGCTGCCGCGGGGAAGCGGCTCGACTTCGATGGTAATGCCTGCAGTATTTTCTTTGCCGGCGATGACTTTATGGAAGCGCTCGGTATGCTGCACTTTTGTAGAAATCGATTCGCGATAGGTGACCTGTGGATTGCCGATTTTTGCCTGGACTTTGAATTCGCGAACGACGCGTGTGACGAGCACATCGAGATGGAGTTCTCCCATGCCCCGAATGATGATTTGTCCGGTTTCCTCATCTTCGTGCACGGCAAATGTCGGGTCTTCGCGGGCGAGAATTTCCAGGGCTTCTTTGAGTTTATCGCGGTCGGAGAGAGTTTTGGGTTCAATTGCTACCGATATGACAGGTTCAGGGAAGTGCATCTTTTCAAGCAGAACCGGATATCCTTCCGTGCCAAGCGTATCGCCTGTCTGCGCGAGTTTGAGCCCGACAAATACAGCGATATCTCCCGCGCTGACGGAATCGATTGGCTCGCTTTTATTCGCGTGCATGCGCAAAAGCCGCGTAATGCGCTCTCTTTTTTTCTTCGATGTGTTGTAGACGGTTGAAGAGTTGTGCAGGGTGCCGGAGTACATACGCACATAGCAAAGGGAGCCTGCTTCCCTGTCGTACTGGACTTTGAAGACAAGGCCAAGCGGATAGCCGCTCGTCTGGCAGGGGATATCGACTTCTTCTTCCTTTTTTGTATGGAATGCTTTGATTGCGCCGACTTCATCCGGAGCGGGGAGGTAATCCACGATTGCATCGATGAGGGGCTGCACACCGATATTCCTTCGCGAAGCACCTGCAAATACTGGCACGAAACGCTGGGCGATACAGGCTTTTCGTATCTCGGGGCGAATAATGTCTGCGGGGATAGAAGCGCCCTCAAGGTAGAGGCTGGTCACAATATCGGAATGGGATGATACCGCGTCGAGCAGATTTTCCCGCCAACGGTGCGCCATGGCTTCCCTTTCCGGTGCGATGGGAGTGCGCGTCATTTCTGTTCCATCTTCATTCCAGCGGATTTCCTGCATCTCGATGAGGTCGATGACACCTTCGAATCCACCTTCCTTGCCAATGGGGATGTTCAGCGGGACGGGATGAGCGCCAAGCTTCGCTTTCATGTCCTGGAGCACTGCTTCGAAATCCGCGCCGAGCCTGTCCATTTTATTGACAAATGCAATGCGGGGGACATGGTATCGATCTGCCTGGTGCCAGACGGTTTCGGACTGAGGTTCGACTCCGCCCACTGCGCAGAACACCGCAATCGCACCATCGAGCACGCGCAGAGAGCGCTCGACTTCGGCTGTAAAATCAACGTGACCCGGCGTGTCGATAATGTTGATCTGATGATCGCGCCAGAATGTCGTAGTCGCAGCGCTCTGGATCGTAATGCCGCGCTCCTGTTCCTGGTCCATCCAGTCCATAGTCGCTTCGCCATCGTCGACTTCGCCGATTTTGTATGTTTTCCCTGAATAAAAGAGGATTCGTTCGGTCGTAGTGGTCTTGCCGGCATCGATATGCGCCATGATGCCAATATTGCGTATTTTTTCCAGACTCATCGATTGCTCCGGATTGTATGCTGGGATAAGGATTCTGCATGCTTCAGGGACGCCGGAAGGCTTGCCCGGAAAGCGAACGATAAAAATATACAGGAAAAGGGCATGAATTACAACACGAGATCATGGGGAGGCGGCGCAGGGCCGCAGCCTCGCCCGGGCCCTTCTGGCAGGATTTTTCCTTTACACAAGGTTGAGAACACTACCAAGTGCTTGCATCAAAGAGCCATTCACGACTATAAGGATACTGTGAAAAGAATTGAATTACTCGCGCCGGCGGGGTCTCCCGAGGCGCTGGACGCCGCGATCAGCGAAGGTGCCGACGCGGTATATCTTGGATTGCGCTCGTTCAACGCGCGCATGCGTTCCGCAAACTTTGCATTCAACCAGTTCGAGGCAGCGGTCTACGCCTGCCACGATCGGCTTCGAAAAGTATATGTCACAGTGAACACGGTTTTCGAAGAGCGTGAAGCGGATCGGCTGTATCAGCTGCTCGAATATCTCGTCTCTGTCGGCCCCGACGGCATTATTGTGCAGGATGTCGGTGTCGCGAAGATGGCGAGCGAGTACTTTCCTTCATTGCATCTGCATGGTTCGACACAGATGAATGTGGCTTCATCGGCAGGGTGCAATCAGCTTTCGCGTTCGGGATTCAAGAGAGCAGTCCTCGCCCGCGAGCTGTCTCTGGAAGAAATCCGCCATATCCGGCAGTATACGAGCCTTGAACTTGAAGTCTTTGTCCATGGAGCGCTCTGCGTGAGTGCATCGGGACTCTGTCTTTTTTCGAGCTATCTGGGCGGCAAGAGTGCGAACCGTGGCATGTGCACGCAGGCATGCAGGCGCCTCTATGAAGGCGAAAACAGCACGGGCTATTTTTTCTCGCCAGATGACCTTCAGCTCATTGAATATCTGCCGGCGCTTATCGACGCGGGCGTCAATGCCTTCAAAATTGAAGGCAGAATGAAATCCGCGGAATATGTGGGCACGGTTGTTTCCGCATATCGTTATTTAATAGATAATTACGAAATCGACACCGAACGCGCGGTACTCAAGGCCAAGGCGATGCTCCAGGCCGATTTTGCCCGCAGCAAAACGAATTTTTTTATTACTGGAGCTCCGGATATCTACATCCATCCCGATCAGGCTGGCGGCACGGGCATCCATCTGGGCAGAATCCGCGATGCACGTACGATCGATGACAAGCGCTGGGCACTCATGAATACCTACGAAGGTCTTGCCGAGCGCGACTCTGTGCGCATCCATCGCGCGGATGATTCCGGCCGCATTACCGCCAAAATCCAGGCGATCAAATATGGGGTCGATGGCATGCTCCTCCAGCTCGATGGAGACTGGCGGCAGAATGACGATGTGTATCTTATTCAGACTGCGGGCATGGCGCGGCGCTACAAGTCGATTCTCCCGAAAAACCTCGACAGATTCCGCAAATTCCCCAGCACACATGCTGCTCCCCAGCCTGTGCTGCCGCGCGTGGACTTGAAAAAGCTCGATGCAGCCCTTCCGCTGGGCACCTATGTGCTCGCGGGGAAAGTGGCCGACCTCCATGCAGCGCTCACCTTCCGGCCCAAACGAGCAATGATTCTGTTCGACAAACTCAATGCCGAAGTCATGCGCCGCGAGGAAGCTACGCTGCCGTTCAAGCGTGAGAGGCTCATTCTGTGGCTCGACCCCTACTGCACCGAAACAGACCTAGCATGGCTGCAGCTCGAGCTCGAGCATTGGATCGAGAAGGGTGTTTCCGTGATTGTGGCCAATAATCAAGCACATTTTAGTTTGCTCCGCGGCAAGGATGTATGTATAATCGCCGGCCCATGGCTCTATACGTTCAACCAATGGGCGCTCGCCTATTATCTCGAGCAGGGCGCGCAGGCCATTGTTCCGCCATATGAAATATCGCGCCAGGATCTGTACCGACTTGCTGAGTACCTGCCGGCGCAAATCTTTATGCCAGTGTTATTTGCGTATCCCGATCTGTTCAGGATTCGCGCTGACCTTTCGCGCACCTATGGACAGACGCATTTTGCGGACCGCGATGGTAACAATTTTGAGCTTGTGGGCAGGCGCGATTATTCTGTGGTCATTCCCGAGCAGCCATTTTCGCTTGTCGATTTAGTTCCTAACCTCAAAAAGCAAGGCTTTTCGCGCTTCATTCTCGACCTATCGAACGCGGAACCCGCGCGAGGGCTGTACCGTGACATTGCCCGCGCAGCAGAACAATTCAAGCCTTTGCCCAACACTTCGCGCTTCAACTGGAAGGACGGATTCTGGAGCGAAGAGAAAATGCACAGCGCGGATGAGGCCCCCAAAGCCCCTGCAAGCAGATCCAGCCAGCCTGGCCAACTAGCGCGGCGCAGCGCCACAAAAGCCAGTGCTCCCGCACGATCGGGCAAGAAAGACAATGAGAAATCGAAGCCGCCGAGGTCAGCGAAAAAGGCCGCAAGAGGCCGCTTTCCTTCGCCGTCTAAAAAGCCTCCCAGACAGCCATGAGCGGGCTTTTCCACTGTGAGCCCTCGGCCGATAAAGCGCTTGACGATTGCCTGCCCCGCGTATATTGTTTGAAAACAAAATGGCGTTTCGTATAATGATACACATTGCATAATAATGCATGATAAGGCATATTATCGTGTATGTACGCAAAACCATTTTCCGATGGCATTCTTCTGGAGTAAAAGATCATGAGTGAGTCAGCTGGCAAGGCTCTGGATATTCTGTTCTATCTCGCAAAAGTTGGAGAAGGCGTCTCTCTTGCGCGGCTTTCCAAAGAGACCGGAATGAACAAGGCAACTGCGCTGCGGTATCTCACGGTGCTCGAATCGAAGGGGGTAGTGGAACGCTGCCTGGCGGGATGGACGCTGGGGCTTTCACTCTTCGAGTTGGGAAGCAAGGTCCCTGTTCGCCAGCTTGTTGCGGAAAAAGTGCGCCCTATTATCGAGCGGCTCGCCCGCGAAACAGGGGAATCCTCCAATCTGGCCTATCTCGCCGGTGATACCGCCATATATCTCGATCGTGCCGAAGCGAATCGCAGCCTTCGTATGCGCTCCATGCCAGGCGACCGCTTGCCCCTGTATTGCACTGGCGTAGGCAAAGCCATTCTTTCCCAGCTTACAGAAGAAAGAATCCGCGCAATCCTGGGACCTGGGCCGCTGCCGAAAATTACCGATTCTACCCTTACCGATCCAGAAGATATTATCCACGAAGCAATGCGCGCTCGTGAGCTCGGGTACGGTGTCGACAGAGAAGAATTCGAAATCGGCCTTACCTGCTATGCGATGCCGCTTCGCCTCCCCGGCTCCGATTTTGTCGGAGCAATCAGCATATCCGGTCCCACTGCGCGCATGAAAAATCCCGAAATACGCGAGCGTTTCCTCGCTATTCTCAGGCAGGCGGTTCAGGATGCGACTGACATGCTTTCTCCGTATCATTATTTCGAGAATCTTCCCGAGAATCGCGGAGATTGATGAAGGGCCCGTGCTGCCTGTCATGGGCAAGTTTTGGTAGTCGCCCTTGCCTGATTGCATCGAAAGCCCGTGCCGCCTGGCATGGGCGAGGGCCGAGGATATAACCGCAGCCCTCGCTTTACGCGCCATGTTTCCTTTAAAACACCGCCATGCTTGCCTCGCTGCGTTTTGCCTCCTCTATGAATGTTTCGTCGGATTTTGAAGTTTCTTCTTTGTTGGCCTTTGTCATCGGCTTGAATTCGATATGTTCAGCGACGATTTTCACGCGCGCATGCGGCTTGCCTTCGGTATCGGTCCAGCGGTCTTGTTTGAGCCTGCCGACAACCCGGACACCTCTTCCTTTTTTCAGATTCTGGGCGCATGCGGCGCCAAGCCTCGACCACGCTTCGACATCGAAATATGAAACTTCATTTTCGTATTTCTGGTCAGCGACTTTGTAGCTGCGGTTTGTCGCCACGGTAAAATCACAGACCTGGTTGCCAGATGGGGTGCCCCGCAAGTTCGGATCGCGAACCAGATTTCCTTCCACCAGAATGCTGTTCAAATGATTCATACGTCCTCCTTGTGTATTTGCTTTGCGCTGATATCGCGGCCGCGCACTCCAGCGCCTGCACTAATAATTCGCACAAAAATGGTGTTCCTGATTCAATTCTTGGGGCACAACTGCTATTATGTACGCATGCAAAACTTCGATCAGTTTCAGTCTCCCTTTTCATGGCGCTACGGATCCCAAGCAATGCGCATAATCTGGAGCGAAACCTACAAGCGCAGGCTCTGGCGCCGTGTGTGGGTCGGGCTTGCAAAAGCACAGTCGCGTTATGGGCTGGTCACTTCTTCGCAGATTGCCGAGCTCGAAGCGCATGCTGCCGATATCGACATTGAAAAGGCGCAGGAAATTGAGCAATCGCTTCGGCACGACCTCATGGCCGAGCTCCGCACCTATGCATCCCAGTGTCCAATAGCTGGCGGCATCCTTCATCTCGGTGCGACATCCATGGACATCGAGGACAATGCGGATGCGCTCAGAATTCGAGACAGCCTGAACCTGCTCAAGGACAAGCTGGCGGACTTGCTCTCCGTGCTCGTGGATAAAATCGAGCGATACGCAGCGGTGCCGGCTATGGCCTTTACCCACTTGCAGCCTGCAGAGCCGACCACGCTCGGCTATCGCTATGCATTCTACGCGCAGGATCTTGCTGACACGTACGAGCGCTTTAACGATGCACTGCGCAACATTAAAGGAAAAGGATTCAAAGGCGCAGTCGGCACTTCTGCTTCTTATGCCGAGCTCATCGGAGTCGAGCATCTGGATGAATTCGAGACCGCGCTATCCGAAGAACTCGGAATCCGGTTTTTTGATGTGGCGACACAGACCTACCCGCGCATACAGGATTATCGTGTGCTTTCGCTTCTTGCAGAGCTGGCAGCAGTCTTGCACAAAATGGCGTTCGATTTCCGCATTCTGCAGATGCCACTTATAGGCGAACTCTCCGAGCCTTTCGGTTCGCGCCAGGTCGGTTCCTCGGCCATGCCCTTTAAGCGCAACCCGATCGAAGCCGAAAAAATCGATTCGCTTGCTCGGCTGGTCGCTTCCTATCCTGGTGTGGCCTGGGGGGATGCCGCGCTCTCGGGGCTCGAGAGAACTCTGGATGATTCAGCAAACCGACGGGTGATTCTTCCTGAAGCATTCCTTGCTTGCGACGAGCTTCTGCAATCGATGAAAAAGCTCATCGAAGGCCAGTCCGTCGATGAAACAGCAATACAGCGCACTGCACAAGCATATGCGCCTTTTGCAGCGACAGAGCGCGTCCTCATGGCTCTTGGCAAAAAAGGTGCCGACAGACAGGAAGCGCACGAGCGCCTCAGAGACCTTGCGATGATTGCCTGGAACGCGGTTCGCGAAGGCGAGCCAAACCCCCTGCGGCAGCTGATACAATCCGATGAATTTTTTGCCTCGCGCCTTTCTTCTGATGCTATTGAATCGCTCTTTGATGTCGATACTTATATAGGAGCAGCCGAGAAGCGTGCTCGCATAGTTGCAGCACGAATCCGCTCGCTCTTTAGATAATCGCTAAGAAGAGCGATATACTTTTTAGTTGCTGATAGTTGCTGATACCTTTTCCAAGGAGTTGACATGTTAGATTTCATCAGCAAAGGTGGACCGATCCTTTGGGTGATCATGGCTCTTTCCGTGGTAGCGCTTGCAATCATTATAGAACGCTTGCTCTATCTGCGCCGCATTTCCATTGATGAAGAAAAGCTCTTTCTTCGCATAAAAACGAGCTTGATGGAAGAACATTATTCCGAGGCGCTCGCCATCTGCGACCAGAATGTATCGCCATTTTCTGCCTTGCTCAAGGTTGGTATCGAGAATAGAAACCAGCCCGAATATCTCCAGCGCGAACTTCTCAAGGATGCCGCGGCAATGGAATCGATCAATCTCGAGCGGGGGCTGCCCGCTCTGGGCACGATTTCGAATATTTCCACATTGCTGGGCTTGTTGGGAACGGTAACCGGCACAATGAAAGCATTCGGAGTGCTGGGCAAATTCGGTGCGGTGAGCGATCCGTCTGCTCTGGCAAGCGGCGTTGCGGAAGCCTTGATCACGACGGTTGGAGGTCTAGTCGTCGCGATACCGGTTATTATGTTCTATAACTATTTCGCTTCCAAAGTGAACTATATCATTACGCGGCTGGAAACACAGGTAAACAGCCTCGTCGACCTGATTTCCACGTACGCGGGCGAAAGCTCGGCCAATACTGCGGAAAAGCCGGCGAAGGAGGGATGATGGCACGTGATCACAGGATCCAGCCGAAGATCAATTTTGATCTTACGCCCCTCATCGATATCGTCTTGCAGCTTGTGATTTTCTTCATGATTACGACAACATTCAGGACCGCACCGGGCATCAGCCTGCAGCTGCCTGGTTCAAAAACAGCCCAGTCGATTGCGACTCCGGAACTGCGTGTCATTGTTGTCTCGGCCAATGAAATCTATCTGGACAAAACAAAGACCAATCTTGCCGGCCTTGAGCTGCTTCTGCGTAAGCGCGTCAGCGGTTCCAGCGCGAGCCAGATCAGAGCAGTGCTCGAAGGCCAATCCGGCGCTGAATATCAGCTCATCATTTCAGTGCTCGATGCGCTGCGAATGAATGGCATCGAGAATGTCGGTCTCATCACGCGAAAAGAAAAGGTGGTGCAATGACCGAAGCGCTTTCCTTTGCCGAGCGTGAGCAGCGCAAGCGGACTATTATTTCATACGCCGTTGCCATCGGACTGTATGCGCTTTTATTCGGTGCAGGCCTGCTGTTCGATTTTTTGCGCCCGCCAATAATGGACCTCAGCAATAAAACATTGATCGTGAATATCCAGGGTCCGGTTGTGAACGATACAGGCAAAGGTTCTCCTGTAGAGAAAAAAGATACGGTCGCCACGGAGCGTCCCGCGCCTCCGCCATCTCCGGCCCCGAAACCACAGGCGCAAACAGCAGCAAAGACAGCGCCTGCAACTCCCTCTCCTGCGCCGCAGGCTGAAGCCGTCCCTGTGCCTGTTACTCCTGCTGTCCAGCAGCCGGTTGAGCCATGGACGCCTGGTGAGCGAGGCCCCGGCTCGCGCGTGAGTTCCAGCGAATCCTCTGTGCTTTCACCTGGCGAAGGGCAGGTGCCCTGGGGAACGGGCCAGGCGATAAAAATTATGAAAGCCGAAAAGGGGAATACTGTCGAAACGACACTTGGAGGGTCCTCGGAAACAGTAGGGCAGAGCCTCTATGTACCGATCTATCTGGGTATGCCCTTACCTTCAAGCGTATCCGCCGATCTGTTCAACGCGATTCCCGATGAGATCATTCCGCCGCACACAGTGATTACATCTGCTGATGCTCGCAAGCGTGCCTTCTTGAATTACTATGTTAAAAACGGCAATGAATATGTGCTTAAAAATCCCGCACCCCTCGATGTGCGCGAAAAACTCTGGGAGATGCTTGAGGACGCTGGGTACAATGCGGAGCTGGCAGATTACAAGGCTGGGCGCAGCCTGAGCCCTGTGGTCATCGGTTTTTCCATTACAAAAGACCGCCAGCTGCGCGGTGTGGAGCTTTTGCAATCATCGGGCGATCCTGATATCGACGCCGCGGTGCTTTATGGATTCAAGCGTGCTTCGTTCTGGAACAAGAGCGGAGACACTATCCAGGGCCGCTTTGTGTATCGTTTCTGAGCGAGGGGCTGTTTCGGGGCTTTCGCTCAATGTTTCCATAGTGTTACGAACCTTGCAGAAGGTAGGTAGGAGAAAACTCACGCAAGCGCATAGCGAGGCAGATACTCCGCAGAGGTTTTGAGAGGGGTCGAGAATGCGCG
>WESA01000053.1 GCA_009768935.1 Rectinema subterraneum | reverse complement strand
TTTCCGACCAAACAGCATAATTAATTCCATAGCAATAACTTGCGTTCATTTTTGGCGTTTCAACTGCGGAAGAAGGGATATTTGTAAAGAATGTCAAGAGGTTTCTCTATTTTGGCCAATTTTTCTATTATCTCCAGCTGTTGCGCACCTTTTTGCCTGAAAAAGCCTGCCTGGCCTCTCTCATTTCTCCCGATGGATTACATCATCGTACGTCTCGCGGCGCACCGAGAGCCGCGCCTTTCCTTTTTTGACCATCACGAGCGCGGGGCGCGGGGCGCGGTTGTAATTGCTCGCCATCGCATAGCAGTAGGCGCCTGTCGAGAATACCGCAAGAATGTCGCCTGGCCGCGGGTCCGGCAGATCGATGTCCCGAATCAGAATATCGCCCGATTCGCAGTAGCGCCCCGCAATAGTAACGCGCCGCAGTTGGTTCGAAGCCGCTCCCAGCCCTGCGTCTGCCCTGCCGACAATTGCCGCATGGTACTTTGCCTCGTAGAGTGCTGGCCGGATATTGTCGCCCATACCGCCGTCCACTGCGACATAAGCCCGCACGCCGGGAATCTCCTTAACCGCGACGATTCGATACAGGGTGAGCCCCGCCTCGCCGACAATCCAGCGCCCCGGCTCGATGGCGCACGCAGGCAGAGGCAACTTTTCGCGCTCGCTCCATTCCCGCACCAGGGCAATCATCGGATCGACGAAATCGGAGAGCGCAGGCGCATTGTCTTCCGGCAAGTACCGGATTCCGAATCCGCCGCCCATGTCCAGTTCCTTCACCGCAAGCCCAAACTCGCGGACAAGACGCGCCGCAAAATCGAGCACAATGCGCAAAGCAGCCAGATGCGAGGAATTCTCCATAAGTTGCGAGCCCACATGGAAATGAAGACCCGCAAACTCGACATGGGGACATTCCCGAAGCGCTGCTACATACCTCGCGGTCTCTGACGCCTCAAGCGGAATACCGAACTTCGAGTCGAGGCTTCCTGTAGAAATAAATCGATGCGTATGGCTGTCCACGCCCGGCGTGACTCGAAAAAGAATTGTCTGTGCGATGCCTGCGTGCGCAGCCTCGCGCTCGATACGATAGATTTCTTCGAGGTTATCGACTACCAGCCGCCCGACTCCAGATTGGACTGCATAGCTGATTTCTTCGTCTGTCTTTGCGTTTCCATGAAAAATAATCTCGCTAGCGGGGATGCCCGCCTTGAGCGCCGCATACAACTCGCCGCCGGAGACGACATCCACGCCAAGCCCTTCATCCTTGATAATGCGCAGCATATCGAGAGTCTGGAAGGCTTTGCTCGCATAGTAGGCTCGCGTTCCGGGATATCGCGCAAGGAATGCACTTCGTAATTCTGCGCAGCGCTGGCGGATAAGCGCTTCGGACATGACATAGAGGGGCGTGTCGAATTCCTTTGCAAGAGCAGCCAGGTCCGCGCCATCGAACAGCCAGCGTGCGTCATCGGCGACAATGCCTTCAGGGAAATGTGTCGTTACCATTCTCTGCCCCTTCGCGTGCAAAATGCGCTGCATTTGCGAACTCTGCGGATAGCTGCCACTATACCCTGCGGCGCCTTCTGGCTACAATACCCGCATGGCTCAACCCTTAATCGGCATAACCAGTTTTGCGGACCGCGCGCGCCAGCCCGCGCCCTATATTTCGCTGAAAGAATCGTATGTGCGCGCTATTGAAGCTGCGGGCGGCGTTCCAGTGATTTTGCCAGTTGCGGATGCTGTGCAGGCTTGCGCGATTATACCCCGCCTCGACGGGATTCTTTTTTCCGGCGGCGGCGATATCGCGCCCTGGTACTTCGGACAGGAACCATTACCTGGACTTGGCAGCTATGACACACACCGCGACGAGTGGGAAATCGAGCTCTGCAATGCTGCATGGGATGCAAAGCTACCGATGCTCGGCATCTGCCGAGGCTGCCAGCTTATGAATGTGGCCCGGGGCGGAACGCTCATTCAGGATATAGAGAGGACGAAACCAGATGCACTGCAGCATAATCCGGCAGTTCCGCACGACGAGTTATGCCATGACATCGCTATCGAAAAAGAGAGCGCGCTCGCGAAGCTCTTCGGAACAGGGCGCCTGCGGGTGAACAGTTTTCATCATCAAGCTGTGGAAAGGGCCGCCTGCGATTTTGCAGTAACCGCGCGAAGCTCTGACGGAATCGTCGAGGCGATGGAAGCGAAGGACGGGCGTTTTGCGCTCGCGCTGCAGTTTCACCCGGAAGGGCTTTTTATGCGGTATCCCGATTTCTTGGCGCCATTCGAAGCGCTCACACGCGCTGCAGCAGCAAGGCTCAGCTCTTTGCGATCGTAATGGTGATAGTATCGGTATAGGTGACCCGCCTTCGAGCCAGTTGGTGGTCGCTGACAGAAAGCCAAGAATTATTCGCTAGAACTGATTGATACAGATAGTAAGCAAATCGCTGTAGACGCCTTGCGTCAGATTGGGATCTTTCGATCTGAGGATAATGATAAGGGGCAGTTCCAGCCCGGATTTTAGCGTCGCAGATTGGGCATTGCTGATCCAGATGTCTTGCAGGGTTTCGAAATTCGTGCTGAGTGACCCCAATGCAAACTCGTATAATATTTTCTCTTCAGGGTTATAGGAATTGACTAGAAAACCGGAATTCTTCGACTCGATTATTATCGACCAGCTTGTCGAACTGCTGACGACAATATTCCCTGCATTGAAGGGATTTTTTTGAAAATTTTTGCGGCCTTAAAAAAAATAATCGCTGAAAATATAATCAAATATCGAGAAGCCACCTCATTGCAGTTGAAGCTTGCAGCGCAACGCCAATTGGTAGACAGCTTTCGTCGATATCGAAATCGGGCGAGTGGAGCGCAGCAGTTGCGCCAGCAGAAATTGAGCCAACAGAGTCTGCAGCGAGAGGCGGGTGTTTTCCGCATCCAAGATGCCAGAATGCACCGGGGCGTTCCCTGAGATAGTAGGCAAAGTCCTCAACACCCAAGGTGGGCTTCTGGCGAAGATGCACATTCGGTGCACCCAAAACTTGAATTGCTGTCTGGCGGACAAACTCAGTCGCAGCTTCATCGTTGACGAGCACCGGATAGCTCGGGCTGATATGCACTTCGCTGGAGGCGCCATAGGCCGCGGCGGTGTGGGCGCAGACTTCTTCAACGCTGGCTCCGATGAACTTGCGCACTTGCTCGGAAAGGGTGCGGATGGTGCCGGTAAGCACAACCTCACTGGCAATAATATTGCTGCGAGTGCCGCCCTGGATTTTGCCTATTGTGATGACTGCACTGTCGAGCGCGGAAATAGAGCGCGACACGATGGTCTGCAGCATCTGCACAACCGCCGAAGCCGCAACAATCGCATCGATTCCCTGCTCGGGGTACGCTGCATGGGAACTTTTGCCTTTTATCCTGATTTCGAGATTGTCGGATGCACCGTAGAACGGACCGGGCTTGACTTCGATCTGGCCAGCAGGAAGTTCAGGAATGACATGGAGGCCGAGCACAAAATCCACATGGGGGTTTTCAAGGCAGCCGGCTTCGATCATGGGCTTGGCGCCGCCGGTTGTTTCCTCTGCCGGCTGAAAAAGAAACTTGACCGACCCTGAAAATTCGTGCCGGCGCCTGGCAAGCAGTTTTGCCGCACCAAGAGCTATGGTCATATGTGCATCATGCCCGCATGCGTGCATATAGCCTGGGTGCTGCGATGCATAGGGACGATCCTGAGGTTCTTCAATGGGGAGCGCATCCATGTCAGCGCGGAGGGCAATACAGCGGCCAGAACGTGCACCTTCCAAAAGGCCGACGACGCCTGTGCCAATGCGCGTATAGGGAATACCAAGTGCATCGAGCTGTGCGCAGATTGCCTGGGAGGTTTTGATTTCTTCGTTGCCAGGTTCGGGGATGCGGTGCAGAGTCCGACGGGTATCGATGAGCCAATCCTGCATGGCAAGTGCTTCTTTTAACAGGTTTTCCATAGTGAATTCCTTTTCAGTGTCGGGCATACGCAGCTGAATACAGAGCCGGGGCAAGCAGTGCGTCAAAAGTGCGGACAGCCGGGCCCGTCATTCTGATATTTTCTTCTCGCATATCGATTTCGAGTACGCCGCCGGGCATATGGACAGCGACTTGGTCGTCGACGAGCCCGAGATGCTTCGCCGCCGCCGCTGCTGCGCATGAAGAGGAGCCGCTGGCGAGCGTGTAGCCTGCGCCTCTCTCCCAGATTTCGATGCGTATGTTTTCTCTGTCGAGAACTTCGAGAAATTGCACATTGGTACGATTCGGGAAATCGGGATGGTGCTCGATAATCGGGCCGATGCGGCGGGCAAGCTCAGGAGAGGGGCGCGAGCCCAACAGCACACAATGCGGGTTTCCCATGGAGACGCTGACAGCGCGAAACTCGATACCATCGATCAAAAAGGTGAGTCTGTTAGAAAGAATTTCGGGAGCGCCCATTGCGACGGTTATGCGGCGCTCGGGCCCCTCACCAGGAAGGACGGTGCATGCCACTTTTCCGCCTTTTGTCTGCACTTCGAACGGGGCGAAGCCCACGCGGCCGCTCTCATGCAGGTAGAGCGAGAATATTCTCAAGCCATTGCCCGATTTTTCAGCCTCTGAGCCGTCGGGGTTGAAAATGCGCAGAAAAAATGGGGGGCTTGTGCGCGCCACTCTCGATTCGTTGTCGGCTTCGGCTAGTGTTTCTCCATCAACTCGCCATATGCCGCCTTCGAACGATGCGAGAGGACCATAGAGAATACCGTCGGAGCCGACGCCGCGATTTCGATCACAGAGCGCGCGAATTGCCTCTTCGTTCAGCGAAACATCGAATTCCGCGGGGTCAATCACGAGATAATCATTCCCAAGTGCATTATATTTGTGCGTATGGAAGCCTTCAGGAATACTGCGATCCACCATTCATGCTCTCCTCTGCTAACATCATATGCGGCAAATAATTCCGGCGCTGCTCGATCTCGGCTCGCCGCTTTCTCCGCCCGTGTGGTTCACGAATCCTGCGCAGGCTCGTCGAAATGCACGCGGGGCACGCGCTTTGATACCATACATGCGACTTCGTAGTCGATAGTACCCAGCAAGCCCGATATTTCAGAAACAGGCAGATCCCGTCCGCCAAATACGATTACTTCATCGCCTGCGCGGGCGCCTGGAATGCCCGTAAGATCGATCATTGTCATATCCATGCATACGCGCCCCACAACCGGCGAGCACATGCCCCGTACCAGCACAGAAGCTCGGTTCGAAAGCGCTCTTGGATAGCCATCCGCATACCCAATGGGCAAAACACCGATGCGGCTTCGCCGCTCGGTGCTGAAGGTGCGTCCATAGCTTATACTCTCCCCTGCCGGAACTTCGCGCACATGCACAATGCTCGTGGTGAGCGTCATAGCGGGAGCAAAGCCTTCCGGCAATGCGATTCCCGGCGCAGGGCTGAGGCCGTAAAGGAGAATACCCGGGCGAACCATGTCGAGCCTTGTTTCAGGATGAAAGAGAAGCGCGGCGCTGTTCGCGATATGCCTGTATTTGGGGACTATGCCGGCCTCGGCAAAGGCCGCGAGCGCCTCGTTGAAGCGGCCGAGCTGCAGCCGAGTAAAGGAAGGATCCGGATTGTCCGCATCGGCAAAGTGGGAATAGATGCCTTCCACCGCAATTTCTGGATAATCGGAAAGGAGTCCTGCAAAAGCGCGCGCTTTGGTCCAAGAAAGGCCCTGGCGGTTCATGCCGGTATCGATTTTTATGTGGGCTTTTGCTCGCTTTCCGAGGCTTTTTGCGGCAGATGCCAGAATTCGCACGTGTTCTTCGGTATAGGCAGTCTGGGCGCACCCCAGTCTAATGGCGATTGATGACCATGAGTGTTCGGGCACGCCAAATATAAGGAGAGGTGTCTGAATGCCCGACTCTCTCAGTTCCAGCGCTTCTTTGGCGAGCGCAACCGCAAGATAGGGAGCCCCCTCGCGTTCGAGCGCATGGGCAACAGCGAGCGCTCCATGCCCATACGCATCGGCCTTTATGACTGGACAGACAGCGCTTCCACCTGCAAGCTTGACAAGCTGGCGGTAATTCGAGCGAATCGCTGCAAGGTCTATCCACGCGGTCGTGCCACGATGATCCATTCGTCGTTATCCTTTCTCTATTTCTATCATGCGATCACTCGGCGCGTAAGTCTGTCCGGGCAAGAAGGGTTTCGGGGCGGACTGGTATCTCAAGATCCTTGTCCCATAAAAAGATATCGGCGAATTTGCCGACTTCCAGAGAGCCATATTCCTCCGCCTGCCCAAGGGCTTTTCTCGGCGTCAGGGACATCGCGCGAACAGCCTGCCAGAGCGGCACCTGCGCTTGCTCGACAAAATTCCGCACAATATCTATGCCAAGCCTGTTCGAGCCCATAAGCACATCGGTGTCGGCATATCGCACGCCGCGCTCGGAAGAGATTACCTCATGTCCATAATAGCGATAGCTCCCATGTACCATCCCGGCGCTGATCACTGCATCGGAAATGAGCACAAGCGAATCTGCAGAAACTGCGCGGGCAGCAAGCCTGAGGCAGGTCGCATTCACGTGTATCCCATCGCCATTCAGTTCAACAAAATCAGGATCTCCTGAAAATGCCAGGTTCGCAAGGCCGCCTTCCTTGTGGTCGACTCCGCTCATCGCATTGAAAAGGTGCGTGATGGAATAGGGATGGGCTGGAAGCTTGGCGGCGGGCAGCCTGGCATCGGAATGGCCGAGCGAGACGAGCGCACCTGCTTCTTGGAATATTCGATATACTGCTTCGATGCCATCGAGTTCCGGGGCAAGCGTGACGATTTTCAGGTGTCCGCCGGCAGCTTCAACAATCTTGCGCACAAAATCAGGTTCAGGAGCATGGATGCGCTCGGGATGGATACCGCCGCGCCGCGCTTTGTTGACAAAAGGTCCTTCGAGGTAGAGGCCGGGAAGCGTATATTCAGGAAGGCCACATCTTTCAATAGCGAGCGCAAGGTTTGCAACAGTCTCTTCATCCCACAGCAGCGTAGGGACAAAACAGCCTACGCCTTTTTGTTCAAGAAATGCGGCAGCGCTGACAAGGTCGGTCGGGCCTGCGAGCTTCTCGAAGCCCCACTCGCCGCAGCCATGGATGTGCATCTCGACAAGGGCGGGCATAACGTACGAATCGGGCATATGAAGAACAGGAGCCCCTGAAAAGGCCGAATCCTTTTTAGCGATATCGGCTGACCGCCCGCTGGCTTGAATATGAGCGATTTTTCCTTCCCGCACCGCAAGGGCAGCATGTGGCAAAATGCAATCGGGCAATACCAGGTCTGCACCTTCGATGATGTAGGTCTCGTGTGTATGGGAATCTGCCATTATGCAGTATTGTGGCGGGATGTGGTGTGAATGTAAAGCATGGCTCTTCGAATTATCGGAGTTGTATCATGGCACAAGGTTGGAAACACTACGAAGGAGATCCTTCCACGGGGAATCTGCGCGCACAAATACCGGAGGCTTCCCCATAGGCGCTTTGACAATGAGATCGCCGGCGAGCCGGGATTCCCATATTGGCTCGCCCGTCCAGAAATCAAGCCACACATCCCCAGGGAAATGGACAGTACGCTCTCGCGCTCCTTCGACTATGACCGGCGCAACAAGAAGATCAGCACCAAAAAGGTATTCATTATCGATAGTCCAGGCTTGCTCATCTTCGGGATAATGAAGGAACAGCGGCCGCATCACTGGCATGCCGCGAGCAGCATTTTCGGCCACGCACGCTTTCAGATAATCGGCAAGAAGCACATGAACACGCCCCATTCTAGCTAGATGGGCGAGCGTCTCCTCGTCGGAATCGAATTGCCAGTTTTCCGCAGGCCGGTTGCCTTCGTGCGTGCGCATTAATGGGCTGAATGCAGCTTGTTCCGCCCAACGCATAAAAAGCTCTTTTGTTCGCCGCATGCCGAAGAGCGTGGTGTAGCCGCCGATATCGCTGTGATGCAATCCATGGCCGGACATGGCCAGGCCGAGGGCAGCGCGAACCGCGCTTGGCAGCCCGTCATCGTTCGACCAGTCGACATTCTGATCCCCAGCCCACATCATAGGGCACCATCGCTGACTGCCAGTAAATCCTGCTCGCATGAAATAGAGCACTTCGCCCTCAGCTCCCGCAAGGCGCACTGCTTCGTTGTTGCAGCGTGCCCATAGCGCTGGCCAGAGGTTATGTGCAAGCAGCGCGGGCGTGCCGTCAAAGAGCACTGCATCGGTAGGCAAATATTCGCCGAAATCAGCCATCCATCCGCTTGCACCAAACTCGATAATATGACGCGCCAGCGCCTGGGCATACCAATAGAAGGCTTCGGGATTGGTCAGGTCGACGATGCCGGCATCGAATTCACCGAAATCGACATAATAATCTTCACCCTGGGCATTTTTAACAAGATATCCCTTGGCGGCAGCTTCTTCGCAGAGCGACCAGCCTTTACCGACATAGCAGTTGGCGTAGACGAGAAAGCGTACGCCTTCGGTTCGCCACGCTTTAATAGCTGCATCGAGGCTCGGATAACGCTCGGGGTTCCAGACCCAGTTCCACCGAAGCCGCTGGCCAAAACTCGTGATGTTGATCCCCTCCCAGTCCTGGGCCCATATGCCTGCTACAGGGACGCCGGCAGCCCGAGCTTTATCAAGCTTTTTCTGACACACCTCGGTGCCGCCTTGGATACCGAGAATCACTCCTTTATAAACCCATTCTGGCAGAAGCAGCTGGCGCCCGAAATACTCGGTAAGATCCTCGAGCACCGCCGGCATGCTTTCCGCTTGCCCGAACACAAGCGCCGCCGGCAGCTCCCAGCAAAGAACCTCATGGGCTGTTCCGCGCCTGAAATCGAAAACTGAATATGCCGAGCTGTCCATGTGCACCCAGTAGCGATCCGACGACACGAAAGTCGGTTGCGGGAAAAACGTCCACCAGTAATCGCCGCCCGCATGGTCGGCCAGATCCGCCTCGAGGGTTACGCGCGTGGACTTGTTGCGCCCCACACCCTGCTCGCTTGTCCAGATTGGAAATTTGCGTCCGCGCAGGTCGAAATACGAGAATTGTTCGCCGCAGCCGTACACGTGTTCTGCCGGCCGGGCTGGCAAGGAAAGGCGTACGCGAACTTCGCCTTCGAAAAGGGAATCGCGCGCCACAATTCCTGCCCGCGAAATATGAACCACAAGCCTGCCTTCGACAATTTCCGGGCGTATGGTAACCGCCCATCGTCCGCCTTCGGACCAGAGACGGACCAGCTCGCCATCTGCATCGAGATCCCACTGAGCAAGCGGATAGAGTTCGCGAATCTCATCCTCGATATCGAAATTGCCGTGGTGCATCGCAATCCGCGCTTCACCCCTCCCCATGAACAAAAAAGGGGCTGATTCGGAATGAGAAAGTACGAGGCGCTCATCCGCATAGAGCGAAAATCCATCGCTGCGCTTCACAAATGAAATTCTTTCTATCGGCATGCATCATTCCTTACTTAGTGCTGCGAACCTTGTGCCAGCCCGATTTCAACCCTTCACGCCGCCAGTAGTTATTCCCCTGATGAGGAATTTCTGCATGCCGAGTGTAAAGATGAACACGGGCACCAGCATAATTGTTCCCGCCGCACACGCCTGCCCCCAGGTCAACGTTTCGCCGCCCAACAGCCCGTTTATCGCTATTGGCGCTGTCTTTGCTTTGACACCTGTCAAAATGAGCGCATACATGAACTCGTTCCACGAATTCAGAAACGCAAAAACAGCTGCGACCACAAGCCCAGGCGCCACAATCGGCAGAAAAATCTTGAAGAATACTCCTTGCCGCGTGCAGCCATCCACCATCGCCGCTTCCTCGTATGCCTTGTCCACTGCGGTAAAAAATGGCAGCAAGAGCCAGATGACATATGGCACATTGAAACTCGTATGCGCCAGTGTGATACCACTGATTGTATCCCTCAAACCCACAGCCGAAAACATGAGATACAGCGATATGACAAGCGAAATCTGCGGCAGCATTCGGAAGACAAGAAAGCTGTAAGCAAGCCCGTTGCGCCCTTTGAAATGGAATCGAGCAATACCATACGAGGCCATCGCGCCGATCAGCACCGAAATGGCTGTCGACAAAAGGCCTACGATAATCGAGTTTTGCATGCCAAGCCGGAATCCGGCATTCTTGAGCACAAGCTCATAGCTGCGCAGCGTAAGCTGCTTGAGCTGGAAAGGCTGCCCCGAAAGGATATTGATATCACGCCTGAAGCCATTTATTACCGTAATTACGATCGGGTAGAGCTCAATTGCGAGCACCAGAAAAGCCACAATCGCAATAATTGTGTTCAAGATAATTTTTCGTGTTCGTTTTTTCAGCAAACTTTTCATCATGCACCCGCCTTTTCTTCGAGGACATCGAGCGACATGTTCTTGCGCACCAATGTCAGAGCGAACACGATCGAAATGACAAGAAGGAATATGGCCATAGCGCTCGCCATACCGACCTTCTGGTAGCCGAAAGCCTGCCTTTGGGTATAGAGCGAGAACAGCATGGTCGCGGAACCGGGGCCGCCCTCGGTCATCACATACACTTCGCTGAAAACGCGGAGCGCATCAATAATGCGCAGGAGCACCGCGGTGAGAATTGTCGGAGTCAAGAGAGGAATTGTCAGGGAACGCAACTTGAGCCAGAAGCCAGCTCCGTCGATTTCGGCAGCTTCCATAAGCTCCTGGGGAATCGAGGTGAGAGCTGCGTAGAGAAGCATGAACATGAATGGCCACATGCGCCAGATATCCTGCACAATGATGGCCGCATATGCTGTCGCGGGATTGCCAAGCCACGTGATTTCAGGAGCGCCCAACTTGAGCAGCAGCGCGTTAAGCGGCCCATAGCGCGGCTGCAACATGAATCGCCATGTCATGCCCGACAGAATCGGCAAAAAAAAGACAGGCAGAAGCAGCAGACTGCGCACCACCCTCGCGCCAAAGAATTCCCTGTTCAAAAGGAGTGCCGCAGCGAACCCGAACAAGAGCTCAATTGGTATTGCGATAAAAATAAAGCCGAGCTGCAGCTTGAGGCTGTTCCAGAATTCAGGGTCCTGCGTGAGCGCAGCATAATTGCCCAAACCGACGAAGTGCCGCACGCCCGCCCCTTGCGAGAGCGGCCAATTATAGGTCGAAACAAAGAGCGAAAAAATGATCGGAAAGATGAGTACTGCAAAAACGACAATAATTGCGGGAGCCAGAAACAGGAAAGGCGCGCGCCCGCGCGCCTTTCCTGCCTGCCCTTGAGCCCGGGGAAGCTCAGTAGCCGGCTTTCTTGAGAACATCTTTTGTCTCATCGATAATTTTCTGCATTGCATCATCACAGGGCATCTGCCCGGTGATTCCCATGATCCAGTATTTCTTTACAATATCCTGAACTTGAGCCACTTCATTGAAGCGGGGACGGGCCGCAGCATATTTCATCGAGTCTGCAATTGCGGCGAGCCATGGTTTTGTCTTCGCAAAACGCGGATCGGTCAGTGCATCGGTGCGTGCTGGAACCGTGTTTTTCTCGACAAGCCAGGTTGCAATATCTTTCGAAGCCCACCAGTATACGAACTCGGCTGCTGCATCTTTATTTTTCGAGGCTAGAGGAATATTGACCGCCCATGTGCCGCGGATTGCAAATCTTCCGGCTGGGCCGGCAGGCGGCGCGCTGTAGACGATTTTCCCGGCTACGAGGGATTTGTCCGGGTCCTCATAGCTTGCGATCTGGGCCGGCCATATAAACTGCGTAAACACACCTTTGGGGTCCGCGGCGAATGCTGCCTGCCGCTCAACGTGTGCCATGGTTTCAGCGCCCTTGGGGGAAATCTTCATGAGTTTCTTGTAGAACTCCATGCCCTGGACCGCTTTTGCCTTGTCGACGACGAGCGTTGGTTTGCCCTTGACCCATTCGATGAAGTGCGTGCCATAGGATTCCCACATGAAAATCGCTTCGCCGAATACTCCAGCTGGGCCGCCGTTGAATGGTCCGAATCCGCCGGATACAATGCCGTTTTCGTAGAAATACGTGCCCTCGTCGAGCATCTGCTGGAAGGTCTGCGGCACGCCAAGGTCATAGCCATATTTCGCTTTGAAATCGGCTTTGTATTTCGGGTTTTCGATGAGATCCTTGCGGGTCATCCATACATACAGGTTGCCGTTAATGGGAAGGCCGATGAGCTTGCCATCCCATTGCGCGACATCGAGCATAGCCGGTGTTACGGTGTTCGGATCGACTTTCTTGAATACCTTGCCAGGCGCCCACTGATCGTATGGCAGCATGAGCGAGGCAAACAGAGGAATATTGCCTTCGTCAACGCACACAAGGTCATAATCCGTGCGATCCTTGCTGACGCTAACCGAAGTCTTGGTGAACACCTGCGGCGGTTGCAGTATTTCAATGTTCACCTTGATGCCCGTCGCTTTCTCGAACTCGGGAATCCTTTCCATTAGAGTGCGGGGATAGGCATCATCCCAGAACAGCACGTTAATGGTCTGGGCTGAAACCATACTCGCAAATGCAAGAGCGAATACCAAAACTATCAATGCCTTTTTCATCGAGGCCTCCTTGGGTTTTATTTTCCCAATGAAAGTAAATCATGAGGAGCGCACTCTGTCAAGAAAGAATTTGCAATTTTCATAATGACCAAAACGCTGTTTTCGTTTACTATCGAAGCATGATTGAACATGACACACCAGACCCTTCCCGACTCCGGTTTATTGCGATGGACATGGATGGGACCATCCTCGACGACGGGTATCAGCTTTCCGCGCATGTCGCCCAGACGCTGCGGGCCCTGCAGAATAAGGGCAAAAAGCTCATCATCGCAACAGGCAGGATCTACGCATCCGCCCATGAGTTCCTTCAAGGAGCATTCGAACCCGATGGATTCGTCTGCACGAATGGTGCTGACATCTATGGGCCAAACGGCGTGCGTATCGCTTCTCACCATATTCCTGCGGAGGCCATGCCCGCGCTGATCGATGCGAGCAGGCGGCATTCTGCGCTTGTATGTTGCTATATCGGTGATAATTGGATCTATGAGCGGTATTCGGATATGGTTGCATTCTATGAACAGCGTTCCGGAATGAAGGGAATCCAGAGAAGCTTCGATTCGCTTTCAGGAGAGGATATACTGAAGTTTCTGGCCATAGGTCCGCATGAGGAACTCCTCGCCATTCGGGAAAAAATTGCGCAAAAAGCAAGCCGCCTGCTCGAGACAGTATTTTCGCACAGCACCATGCTGGAAATCATGGCTGGCGGGGTCAGCAAGCGCCGGGGACTCGAAGAATGCCTTGAGTATTTCGGCGGCACCATGGAAGAGACGATTGCCTTTGGCGATGCGGAGAATGATCTTGAAATGCTCAAAGCTGTGGGAGTCGGCGTCGCAATGGGCAACGCGCATGCTTCGATTCAGGCTGAAGTGCCGCATGTGACTGAATCAGTCGATGAAGATGGCGTTGCGCGCTTTCTCGAGCGGCTTTTCGGGATTTGATGCAACTTGATCCATTGTGATGCAATGCAGCCCCGCGCGGAATTGGGCTGTTCTGTGCACGGCGCCTGATGGTGGGCATGATCAGTCCCGCGCGGAATTGAGCTGCTCCGGGCGCGCCGCATTTTGCTCATCTTTTAGAATATTGCGTATCCTTGACGCCTGTGCGCTCGGCAGCTAAAATCATGTTTCGAAATGCCGGGGTGGTGGAATTGGTAGACACCAGGGACTTAAAATCCCTTGCTGCTCACGCGGCGTGCCGGTTCGAGACCGGTCCCCGGCAAGATATTTGCTTCACCCGGCAATCAATGCTTTAAAGGCTTCCTCCAATGCATCATCCGCACGATGCCATTTGCTTTTTACTGAAATTATATTTTTCTCCATATCCCCCAGCATTTCTTCAGCTCTGGCATAGACTGCTTTTATCCCTTCGTGTGAGGGCCCGCCTGGTGTTTTGCGGACTTGTATGAACGTCCCCAGATCCAGTATTTCCTCAATGCGACTATTCGAAAGATCCAGCGCCTGCATTGTCTCTTTGAAGAAACTATCTCTGAGCGTCTGGATGTCATATCCGCTTGCGACATATTCCGCACAAATATGATGCGCTTTTCTGAATCCTATGCCATAGATTCTCACTAATGAATCAGCAAGCTCAGTTGTCGTAACGCCGAATTGCCGGCATATCTCCCTTGCCCTTGCAGGATCGCTCTTCATTTTGAGCACGGATTCTTGCAAGAGATCGATAACCGATGTGCTTTCATGTATTGTTTCGATCAACTTGCTGATGATCATGTCCGCATTTTCATTGACATCCTGATATGGAACATTGAGAAAGGAATGAGCAACAGCATCGCATGCTCCAGCAACCATTTCTGCCTGGATCCGGATATGCTCAAGGATTACAGGATTTCTTTTTTGCGGCATTATCGAGGAAACCTGAACTAGGTCATCCGGGAATCGATAGAGCCCGACTTCAGATGAAGCCTTATGCAGCAGATCAGCTGCAAACCTGCCTATATCGATCATCAAGTTTCTTATTGTGGATGCAGCATTCACTAGCCAGTGAGACGTTGAAACTGCCTGGTACGTATTTGGAATATAATTTTCAAAACCAAGCAAATCCGACACATACTGCCTATCGACAGGGAACCCGGATCCCGTAATCGCGCATGCGCCCATGGTCGACTGATTGACATCTGCAAGAGCTTGGACAATCCATTTCATATCCCCTATCGTTTCCATCAGGAAAGACGAAAGATAGTGCGCAGTTGTCGAAGGATTGGCTGGTTGGCCATGAGTAAAGAGAACTGTCAATTCATTTTCGCCTTGCAAGCAGCGCGCGAGCAAGGCCTTGGAAAATACCTGGAGTCTCTCTATAAGAACTGCAAGTTCTTCACGAAGCACCAGTCGAAAAATAGTTGTATCCATATCATTGCGACTGCGTGCTGTATGGAGCCATGCGGCATTTTCATCGCCAATTTGCTGGCCAAGTGCTTTTTCAAAAAGGAAATACAAATCTTCGACACCTTCTGGTATATGTCCGGGGGCAGAGAATTCATGCTCGAGATATGCAATCCCTCCTGCAATTTCTTTTGCTTTATCTTTGGAAATGATGCCTGTTTCATAGAGCATGCAAAGATGCGCTTTATGGACTTTCAAGGATGCGGCATAAAAATTGGCCTTCCAGTTTCTATACGCAGGATCGAGAACATTTTCGACATAGACCTGTGAAAATTTCTTATCTGCCATACAAGGGTGCCTTTATAAGTGTTCCATTTTCAATAAATACACAATATTGCGATATAAAACCATATCTTTCTCGTCTTCGCTGTAACCTACATCGGACATGGCCCTATTCTGTGCTTTCAGATAGTCGATCGTAAAACCTCGGGGAAACCACGAAGAATCCGTTCCGAAAATTATGCGCGAAGCACCGATTGTCTCATGGAATTTCCGAAAAAGAGATTCCAGCGTTACATCAAATGGCATCCAGCGCATCCATTGGTTCGAACCTGAAGTATCGATATAGACATTCGGGCAAGCCCAGCACAAATTCAGCGTTTCAAAAAGATAGCCTGTGCCGAAATGCGGCACAATAATTGGCATATCCGGAAAGCGCTTTGCAACATCATGAATCGCCAGAGGATTGATATTCACATGCGATGCGATTCCCCCCGCTGCACCCATGATGCCAAAATGAATAAGCACCGGAATTTCATGAGATTGCGCTACTTCCCAAATCGGATCGAAGCGCTTATCTGAGAGGGGAGTGTCCACTTTTGGACCGAGAATTTTGTATCCACACAAATGTTGCTCAGTCAAAGCCTTTTCAAGACGTTCAGCTGCATCTGACAGCATCGGATCATGGTGTGCGTAAGCGCGAAATTGATTCGGGTGCCTCGCAACCAGCTCGGAGGCAAATTGGTTTGATCCCGCAGTAACGAATACAACCGCCTTGAGAAAATCATATCGGGAACACTCATTTGACCAACGCTTCTCTCCTTCTTCGAGAGAAATCTCTTCGGGCGCCGGAAACTGCCAGGCGGATTCCCAGCGCGCTTTTTCGTTCTCCATCCATTGCGCATGCTTATTTGCAGCGGGCTTCGCAGCGTCACTCGGGCTCGATTTTGTCCTTCCCGAGGTATAGCCTGTTCCTTTCCCCGGTGCGCTCACCTCAAAGGGATCGCCATTATCGATAATCCAATTTTCAGGAAAATGAACATGAGAATCAATAACGCGCATTTTCTCTCCTTGGAACTGCCTATCCTTTGAGGCCTGTCATCGCGATTCCTTTGACTATCTGCTTCTGGAAGATAAGAAATACGAAAATCAGGGGCGCCATAGCTACTGCAGCTCCAGTCATAATATAGTGCCAATCGCTACCTGCTTCCCCAGAGAAGTTTGCCAAACCAACTGGCAGCGTGAACATTCTCGGCTTGGACGCAGCAATGAGCGGCCACAGAAATGCATTCCAGTTCCCTATGAAATTGAATATTGCAAGCGTGGCCAGCGCTGGTGCGACAAGCGGCAATACCACCGTAATAAATATGCGCAATTCTCCGAGGCCATCCACTCGTGCAGCATCGTAACCGCAAATTTCTCCCCGTCCGCCAGGGCTTAAGAAAGTGAGTATCCTTGCTCCCTGAAAGGAGCGAAGGATGT
>WESA01000052.1 GCA_009768935.1 Rectinema subterraneum | reverse complement strand
TTTCATACTCCCCCTCTCTGCTTTTCGGTACTTCATGCTACACCCCCTTCGTGTCCACTGATAGGGGGTTAGTTCAGACTAAAACCGGAAAATTCAAACCGACCTTGACAGGCGCAGCATAAGTTTCTTCCTCAAGGCGCTTGTGCCACAAGCAGAAGCCAGTGCGGTCCCAGTAGAGCACCTTCATCACTTTCCGGGTCTTGCCGAGGAAGACAAAATAGTCGCCCGAGAACATCCTGTCCGCTTTTTTCTCATTGGCGATCTGGGCTAAGCCATTGATCTGCTTGCGCATGTCGGTCATGCCAGCCACAAGGTGAATCGCTCGATCTTTCTTGAAATACATCCTTCGCTCCTTTCAGGGAGCGAGGATACTCACTTTCTTAAGCCCTGGCGGACGGGGAGAAATTTACGTTTACCATTAATCTAATTCCGCATATCGGTAATCCCTGCAACAAGGTGAATCGCGCGATCTTCCCTGAAAAAAATCCTTTGCTCCTATCAGATCAAGGATACTCAAGTTTTCAAGCCCTGGCGGACGGGGGAAATTTGCGTTTGCTTTAAAATTAGCAGTTTTTTTTAATCCAAATAGAAAACTGAGCTATCTTCTCCTACTATCATCGTCTTGCTTACATCTACCCAAGTATTATTTACTTTCTTTGAATATATTGCTATTATCCTATCTCCTACATATGTTGTATAATTAGCCATATCTCCAGGTTTTAAGGTAGTAATATAGCCATCACTAATACTATAAATTTTTGCATCTGTTTTTTCTCCAGTACTAAATAAACCGTAATTGCTTGTAAGGTATAATAGTATTGTGCGATAAACTATTGGCTCTGAACATCCAAATGTAATTAAAAATATTGCTGTTAATATTAGCAGCGAAACTATTCTTTTAGTTTTATAAGTAATCATAATATTCCTTTCTATTATTATAGCATAAAAATCTTAGATGTAGCTGTCAAAGGTCATCTTATTCCCCCGGCAGGGTCATGGTAATTCCCCCAGGGGTACTTGCATAGTTACAACACGCTCAAAAGCAGTTGTCAAGCAGCTGGCTCCGAGATTTGATTTCTCAATGTTCCTTCCTTCCGGAACGAACGACCAGAGGTGACGATCAGCTTGACCGCTCCGGACACGAGCCTATCCATGATAGCTCCTCCCACAATCTGGTCGGGGAAGATGGAGAACCAGTCTTCCGGTGGCCTGTTTGAGGTGATCACAATGGAGCCTTCGGTCAGCCCGCAGTCAAGGACAATCGTTCTCAATTTTGCCAATTCTTCCTGCCAGTTTTTGGCGTTCCGTAAAAATGCATCAACCTTCGGATTCATTCTGTTTGATGGTGCTTGTTCAGGAGCTTTCTCATCCTTCAAAATAAACCTCCTCACGCAGTTTTTCGAAACTTCATAGAATGAGCATACCATCGTGGGAGCTTGATCCACCTGACAGCCGCCGAGGCGGCTTAAAGGGATTGTCAGCCAATTTCATCTTTTCACCTTTAATCCCAAGTACTGTTCCATTGGATCAAAGTCTCTATCATTATGCAGCAACTCAAATCCTTTCTCTAAACAAAATGTCCCAATTATTACATCGATTGTTTTTCTTACCGTTACGCCATGTTTCCTTAATTTTCTATAATTTTCTGCTGAGATTATTGCCATTTCTTTTCCCAGAAAATCATAATATTCAAGTCGATCCATTATTTGTTTCGCTATTTTTATATCCTTTTCTTCTCTAAATCCTTGCAAGAATTCTACAATAATCAAATCTCCAGTTGCTACTCTGTCATGGAGCAGTTCATAATCAAGCAGATCTGTCTGAGGTGTATCTATTCCTCGTACATAATCAATCCAAACGGAAGTATCTACTATTATCATCTGTCCAATCTCATTTCTTCGAGATTACCTTCCCAATTAAGCTTTCCACGCAACTTTCTTATTTCTGATTGCTCTTTTTGAGCAATCAGAAGCTTCAAAGCTTCTTCAATGGTTTGCTTCTTTGTTTTATATCCAGAGATACTCTTAGCTTTATTCATTAAACTATCATCAATTACAATATTTGTGCGCATGGCGGCACCTCCATAATGTGTATATTACTCTAGTAATATACACATATGACGCATGATTGTAAAGTAGCTGAGCCTCGTGCAAAAATCGAATGGCGTAATCTCGATGCAATTTCGCTCGGCCTGAGCCTATGATGCAGGGCTCTACGCATCAAATGCTCGCACGATTTTTATGGGGAAATCTGACGATTTTTCTGGCCATTCCAGATTGATCTTTCTAGGGAGTTTCAGCTTGCATTGCACATGCCACCATGACACAATCGTCGGAAATGTATAGCAATGTGCATGCAGCATTTTTCTTATGGCGAGATATGCTGACAAATTCCCAAAGCAAAGGGAAATCGGATCTTTTCGACGCAAGAATGCGGGGGAATGCGCATGTTCTTCTCAGCATTGATATTACCTGCCAGACTTTTGAAAAAAGCTCATAAATTTAAAAAATATTGAGAAAAAAACAAGGCCGCCCGGGCAAGCCCGGGCGGCCTTTCGTCGTCGCTCTATTGCGGATCAATTGTGGCTGATTGTCACGGTGAGGGTATCGCCGTAGGTTCCAGCCTGATAATAATCAGCAGACGGGCCGAACTTCAGCTGAACCGGATAGATGTTACCGGTCTTTGAAGTTCGCGGCTGAGGAGGGCTTACGGCCACCCTAGAAAGGCTCCAGTCTGTAATATCCAAGTAAGCAACAGTAATCGTGTAAGCGATTTTCTCGGTATTGTCAGCTGTATTGACCAAATACCCGCTATTCGCGCTCGAAACGCTTAGCTGCCAGTTTCTTACATTGCTGTTCACTGTGATAATGCCGAGATTCCAAGTCTCTGCAGTCGAACCATTCGCTATAGTGCCCATATAGGTCCCGGGCACTGTCAGCGAGAACACTTCAGCTGCCAAGCCAGAAATCGACGCAGGACCACTCTGCGTTGTCGCCGCAAACGCCATCCCGAACACTGCTACCGCAAACAGAGCTACCAATGCATACTTTTTCATTTGAAACCTCCGCGTCTGCAGGGTCGTGGCCCCGCAGATACATTTTGAGTTTTGCTGTGGCGTCCTGCAACGGATCCAGCCACTACACTTTGATAATAGTATTATTAACATTTTCGCAAAGAGTCAAATAGAAAATTTATTTTCTCTTATAGCGCGAATCTCTCCAAAGTAATAAAAATATTATTTAATTGAGCCTCTCAAAAAAGCCTAAAAAGCAAAGATTTTTATTTGATATTTCAAACCAGACTTTTTAAAAAAAAGCCCATGATTTTTGCATTTTTTGTTTGACAGAATATAATAATTTATAGGAAAATAATTATAAGGAAATTAAATATCGTACAAGGAGGAAAAGTTATGAGAAAAGCTTTCTTTTTGATTCTCGCAGTGTTGCTAATCTTTTCGAGTTGCAATCTGATAAATCCTGTAAAAAAGCCCTCTGACATTGATACTGTGGCAGAAATAAATTCAAGCGATATACAAAGTAGTGGTGCAACAAATGTTCCGACGACTGAAAGCGAGATTGTTGCAATAATATCTGGCATCGGATCCAATGCATCATCTGATCAAGTGATACAAGACTTGGGCAATTCTTTTGCAGAAAAAAAACTAAGTGCTGCCAAGATTTTGAAAGCAGCCAAATCGCTAAGTTCAAGCTTTCAGCAGCAGATTGATAAAATTCAGCAAGACTTTGATAACTTCCCAACAACAAAAAAAATAGATGAAACTATAAGTTTGTCCGGGGAAAATATCGGTACGTATTTTGCGCTGACCACTGGAGAAGCGGCTTTTTCACTCAATGCTGTGACTACTGATGGGAACCCGATAGATATGCAAGGTGCAAGCAATTTGAGTTCGCTAGCTGGCGAGGGGACGCTGAAAATCGCAATCAATCCAACTTCTGCCTTGTCAAGTTTGCAAGCAGATGCTTCAGCAATCAAAGACTTCAAGTTCAGGTTGAATGCAGGAGGAAGCGCAAGCATAAGTACTAAAGCCGGTGCTGGGATGGAACGAATACCGGATAAGATTACGCTTGACTATGCAGAAAGCATGGCAATTGCGTTCTCTGCAAGAGTCGATACGAATGGAGGGAAGTTTTCTTTCAAAATAGATTCGAAATATTCTGGCACAATTGACTATAGCAACATTCAATCAGCAACAGATCCCGAAGAAGTGCTCAATACGCTCGTTCCCAGCATTACCATAACTGTCAAAGTATATGATGATAGCGGCAATGTAACATTCAACAAAACATACACAAGCATAGAAGCATTTGTGGCAGCTTTCACCCCAGCTACTTGATAGGGATCTTGGGCATCTGAATTGATCTATTGTATATAAGAACAGAATAAATATAAGGGAGCTGCGGCGGCTAAAAGCAGCTCCCTTAATTCCATCATTGCGGTAGCTGGCGCCTTGCGGGTTTTCATAGTCGGGTTCATTGAGAATGTCCTTTCCTGGGTGGGCCTTGTCTATTCTGAGCCGCAGCGGCGAGCGGCCGCGTACCTGAGAGAATACTCGCGGAAGTACGACACGGTCGAGATCGACAGCTGGTTCTACAAGATTTCCGGCCCAGAGGAAGTCGCCGACTACCTTGCGCAGGTGCCGCCCGCCTTCCGCTTTACCTGCAAGGTGCCGCAGGAGCTGACCCTTACGCATTTGCGCGGGAACGCCGGCGCATCGATGGGCGTGCCTAACCCTTCCTTATAATATGGGTCATACATCTGCAGCACCTCAGTTTTTTTTCTGCGGGAGTCGTTCAAGGCGCCCTTGGGCTTGATCTGATAATCAGAAACAAGACTCTCCTTATAATTCGATTCGCATATAGTATAATCAGGCTCAGAGGCACGCGATACAATGATACCTTTTGCAAAGAAGCTCATTTCAAGCTTCAAGTTCCGTATATTCCTTTTTGTATTGGCAGCTATTATGCCAGCTTTTCTGCTAAGCTTCCTCCAGCTGCACTACGAGCGCAACCGGGAATTGAGCGAAATGCGGTATACAACGCACCAAATTGTTGAGCTCATTGCGCAGCAGGAATCCGATGTATTCGATGGTACGAGGCAGCTCCTTGAAGCGGTCGCCGCTATGCCGGAAATAAGGAATGCGGCATACAAAGAAATCGCGATATATCTCAGAAAACTTGCTTCGGCATTTCATCGATACAGGAATTTCTTTCTTCTCGATGCGAAGGGTACTATCCTTGCGAATGCGTTTCCGGCCGACGATGCAAAAACAGATGATAAAATTCCAGCTCTGGCAGAAATCGCAGCATCAAAAAGCCCTGTGATGAGCGGTTTTCATATCGACCCGGATGATCATAGCCCATCGGTCTATTTCGGCTATCCGCTCATCGATCGTTCCGGGTATGTGAGCGGTGCGCTGGCTGCAGTCATCGATCTGAGCTATCTAAATGTCTTTGAGCAAGCGATTCGCAGCAAGCTGCAGCCTGAAGCGGTATTGACCAAAATAGACAGAGAAGGGATTGTCCTTATCCGCGAGCCTGATCCTGAAGCATATATCGGCAAGAAGTATCAGGAGCAGGCAGTATTGATGCAGATAGGGACACAACAAGATGGAGTCTTGCTCCAGACTGATACGCAAGGCCAAAAGAGCGTTTTCGCCTTTTCGCGCATGCCAAGCAAAATCTATGCATCGGATATATACGTTATTGTAAGCATTCCGGAGCATAGTGCATTTGCCGGCATCAATCAAAGATTCTATCGTGAGCTGCTCATTTTGGGCATTGGCATGATTCTCATTTCGTTACTGACGATGCTCTCTCTTGATCCATTCCTCATGCACGACGTACAAGAATTGATCGCTGCGGCAAAAAAGATGCAAAAAGGGGATCTGACTGCTCGAGCTCGCCATTTCAAATATTCTTCCATTGAGTTGCAGCAATTGGTACGCGCATTCAACACGATGGCAGATTCGATGCAGAAAAGCCAGCAGCAATTGCTGGATTCATATGAAGCTACCCTTGAAGGATGGGTGCGCATATTGGATATTCGCGACAATGAAACAAGCGGACATTCAAAACGAGTCACTGATCTGGCTTTGCAATTTGCGCGCGAAGCACACGTGAAGGAAGATGAGATGCCGAATATTCGGCGAGGAGCACTCAGTAGGTCGGCGGTTCAAATCCGTCAGCGCCCATAATCAATCACATAATAGCAAAGCGCAAAGGCTGCTGCTTTTGCCTCATTTTTGTTACCAGGATGAGGCAGCTATGGGCAGTATAGCCGCCGAGCATTTCTTAGCAAGTCGCAAAAAGCAGCGTAAATGATTTTGATCAGCGTAATAAGAATGCTTGCTTGCGGCGCTATTTTCCCCCTTGCCCATTTTTCCCCGCCCCCTAATACCCCAGCATCTGCGAATAGGGGCGCGGCTCCAGGTTTACGCGCGGGATGCCACAGCGGTCGATTACCTCGTAGAGGCGGCATTTGGCCTCGTCCAGCGCTTCGCTATCGAGCTGTTCGCAGACGCATTCGACTTCGAGGAACAGACCGAGAGGCTCGACTTCGACGACTTCGGCGACGAGGCCTTCGGCGGACTCCCAGCGGGTGCCAATTTTTCGTTTGGTATAGACAAAGCGGGCTTCGAGTTTTTCCATGAATTTTCTGAAGACTGCTTCGTTATCGACTGAGAATTCTGATTCGCGGTTTATCTCGATGTCGCCATCGAAGGTTTTTTCTTTGAATGTGATGGTTGTGCGGGCGGGTTCGGCGCGGACGCGGAATCTGAACGCGGCAGGGGCCAGAGGGTTCCAGCCTGACACTTCCCAGTATTCGTCGCGCTTGTCGATATCGCCTGCAAAGCGCATAAAGCTGGCAAGCTGCGCTTCGACAGCTTTTCTGTCAGCAATGCGCGCCTTGAGCTCGATTTCAACCATGTGCGCTCTGTCAGGCTGGTCCATCAGCATGCTTCTCCGATTATCTTGCGGCGCGTTCTCGCCTCCATGGTGCGCTTTCTTGTTACATCTCCAGCACCGAGGGATCGTAATCCGCTGGCGGCTCGTAGCCCAAAAGCTCGATGCAGGTCGCAGCCAAGCTTGAAATGCCGAGCCCACTCCGCAGCGCTGCTTTATATTCGCCCTTGTATTCGGGGTCGTAGATGACACAGGGAACGGGATTGAGCGAGTGGCTTGTTTTGACCTTTGGCTCGCCATTTGCATCGAGGGTTACTTTGCCGGTTTTCTTGTCGTGCTCAAACATGTCATCCGAGTTGCCGTGGTCTGCGGTCAGGATGAGGATGCCTCCTGCCTTTTCGACTGCTTCCTTGATGCGCCCGATCTGCAAATCCATGCCTTCGAGGCCGCAGACGACCGCCTGGAACACACCTGTATGTCCGACCATGTCGCCGTTCGGGAAGTTGAGCCTGATGAATGAGTATTTGCCGCTTCCGATTGCATCGAGCACATAGTCAGCGATTTCGGCGCATTTCATCCAGGGGCGCTGTTCGAAGGGAACGCGGTCGCTCTTGATTTCGACATAGTCTTCGAGCTCATCGGAGAATTTTCCGGAGCGGTTGCCGTTGAAAAAATAAGTGACGTGGCCGAATTTCTGGGTTTCGGAAATTGCGAGGGTTTTGAGGCCTGTGGCAGCGATATATTCGCCGACGGTCCTGTCGATGGCAGGCGGCGAGACGAGGTAATTCTTGGGAACCATGAGGTCGCCGTCATACTGCATCATGCCGGCATAGTAGACCTTGGGGCGCCGTACCCTGTCGAACTTGTCGAAATTGTCCTGCTCGAAGGCAGCGGTGATTTCGATTGCCCTGTCGCCGCGGAAATTGAAGAATATGACGCTGTCGCCGTCTTCGATGGTGCCGACTGGGCCTTTTTCATCCGCAATGACAAATTCGGGCACGTCCTGGTCGATGACGCCGGGGATTTCCTTGCGATAGGTGGTGATGGCTTCTTCTGCGCTCGAAAAGCGCCTTCCTAAGCCGAGCACATGGCAGTCCCATCCGCGCTTGACCTGCTTCCAGTTTGCGCCATAGCGGTCCATGGTGATGTACTGGCGCCCGCCGCCCGACGCGATGCGGTAATCGACGCCTTTTGTGCGCAGCTCAGCAAGAAATGCTTCGAAAGGTATGACATAGTCGAGGGCGCTCTGTGAGCCGACATCGCGGCCATCGAGGAGGATATGGATTCTGGCGCGCTGTACGCCTTCCTTTTGGGCTTGGATGAGCATAGCCTTTAGGTGCTCGATATGGGAATGCACGTTGCCATCGGAAAATAGCCCGATAAAGTGGAGAGCGCCTCTGCTATTTTTAACATTGGCGACAAGCTCGCGCCAGACTCTGCCCTGGAACATGGCGCCTGTTTCGATCGACAGGTTGACAAGGCGGGCTCCCTGGGCGAACACGCGGCCGCAGCCGATTGCGTTGTGGCCGACTTCCGAGTTGCCCATGTCGTCGTCGGAAGGCAGGCCTACCGCTGTGCCGTGCGCTTTCAGCTTGGTGACGGGGCAGCTTGCCTCGAGCTTTCTGAAGTGCAGCATGTCAGCAGCCTGCACCGCATCACCCTCTTTATATTCGCCATATCCGACGCCGTCCATGATAACGAGGACGAGAGGCCCTCGCCTGCCCTTCCACTGAGGATTCTTTTTCAGAGCTGCAACCATTGATATCTCCAGTTCATATAATAACTTAAATTATGCTTAGCGCCCTGAGCGACGAGCCTGAGGCGCACTACGTGCAATCAGCTTCCGGAGCGCCAGGCACAGCCAACTTCCCGCGCGCCGCTATTCACCAAAGTACTCTATGAGCGTATCGACGCCAATGTCTTTTATCTTTTCTCCATAGTTGAGAAACGGCAGACCAACGACGGAAAACGCACGAACAGGCACCGCCCCGCTTCGCGTGATCATGTCGCAGGTCGCGTTGATGGTGCCGCCGGTTGCAATGAGGTCATCGACGATAAGAAAGCGCGCACCTGGCTGTATGTCTTCTACATGCATTTCCAGTATGGCTGAGCCATATTCGAGCTCATAGGAACAAGAAATGGTCTTGCCCGGCAATTTGCCTTTCTTGCGCACAAGAAGCAGCGGGATGCCGCGTTTGTAGCAGAAGGGAGCTGCAAACACAAAGCCGCGCGATTCGATGGCGGCGACCGCATCTATCTCCATATCTTTATACAGCTTGAGCATGGAATCGACGCAGTACTGGAATGCATCGGGATTCGCGAGGATGCTGGTAATATCGTAGAACAGTATGCCAGGCTTAGGGAAATCCGACACCTTTCGGATTGCGTCGTCGAGGTTGAATCCTTCATCCTCTTCATGGATTGCGCTGTCATTCGCCATACGCTTCGCCTCTTCTGCTGAAGGGAATCGCGCTACCTTTTCAGAAAGGTTGCGGCATAGTATACCGAAAAAGGCCTCAAATGTATATCACTTGAGGATCGCGCTCAAAATGCCAAAGCCAATACTGAGACCTGCGGAGATGCCGAGCTTGAGCCACATTTCGCTGTTGGTAAGCGCAACCGAGTTCTGAGTCTTGAAAGGCCAGGGGGCATAGGCGGTGTCAAAGTTGTTCGAGACAAAGCGCGTTACATCGAGCACAAAGCCTGTATAGAAATAACTGAATGGGAAAACCCCAATTGAAAGGATGAGGGCGCGTCCGGCCATGCTTTCCTTCGTGGTCTTGTAGGAAAAGCTCGGCAAGGTCACGGCTGGGGGTTTGGCTTGAGTACCCTCCGCCTGCCCGCCCTCGGTTTGGGGGAAAGCGCCGGTGGTATCTTCAGTCTGTGGAATTGTTTCCTGAGTCGGGTTAGTCTGGTCCTCAGGGAGGACTTCCTGCATATCCTGCGCGAAGGAGAAAGCGGAGCCCACAAAAAATACAATAACGAGGAAGGCGATACACCGCAGCAAAGGCCATCGCATGCTATGCCCTTTCGCCAAACAGCGCAGTGCCGATTCTCACAAGGGTTGAGCCTTCTTCGATCGCTATCTCGAAATCGTTGCTCATCCCCATGGAGAGCTCTGTAAAGTGCACAAAATCGAAGCGCTGGGCAACTTCTGCTTTCGCTGCTGCTAGCATGCTGAACGAATGGCGTATCGCGCGCTCGTCAGTGGTGAATGGCGCCATGGTCATAAGCCCTCGCAGCACAACCAGCCTGCCCTCTTCTCGGTTTTCCGCTGCAAAGCTGGCAAGCAGATCGCAAGCTCGCAAAAGCTCATCCAATGAAGGAAAGCCTGCTTTCGATTCCTCTCCAGTATGGAGCTCGAAAAAGAGTTCGATGGGCTCTGTGCGGCTGCTAAGCCTTGCAAGGATGGCTTCGAGCACTTCGACGCTGTCGATTCCCTCCAGCGCATCAAAAATGCCGAGCGCTTTGTTAATTTTGTTTTTCTGGAGCGTGCCGATCATATGCAGGCGCGAACCTACAAGGGAGTCCCGCAAGGGCGGGTATTTTGTCTGCGCTTCCTGTACCCTGTTTTCCCCGAAAAGACGGATTCCTGCATGGTAGGCATCGAGAATTGCTTCTGCGGGATGAAATTTCGTGACAGCCATCAACGCAATAGATTGGGGGGCTCTGCCTGCCCGCTCAGCGGCGCGAAGGATTCGCTCCTGTATTCGGGCGATATTGTCAGCAATCTGTGAATCATTCATCGGCATATGCACAATCTACCAGCGAAACAGGTCAAGGGCAAGCTTCAGCCCGCCAAGCTTCAATTGACCATGAGGCTCGCTTTCAAGATACTCTGGTTCCCTGCATAATCACTTACCTGGACTTCGATTTCGTGCTGGCCCCGCTGCAAAGGAATCCTGCCAACACGGTAGGCTCCATTTTCCAGTATCGCTTTGCTCGATGGCGCGGGATTACCCAGGAAAGAAAGCCCTTCACTTTTGCATGTTGCAGCGATGAATGAGGTGTCGATACTCGTTTTCCCGTCCAGCATGATGACGATCTTGTAGGGTGCGGAAAATGACCTCGAGCCAGGGATAATCGAATCGATGGCTGCGACCGAAACCTCATATGTGGCTTGCTGACACTCAATGTATTTTCCTTTTGGTGCGGTTGTTTTGAGCTCTATCGGCGTATTCCCTCGCATATTTTCATTATTGAGCCAGACATTCTGAATGACAGGCGCAGTGCGATCCTGAAGCCATGAAGCGAGAAACAGCGGATTGATCCACAGCGAATTCTTTAAATCAAAAAGACGCAATCCAAAATATCGTTCCGGATAGATGCCTGATCCTATTGCCTGCCCCATGCTTGTACCCTTTTTCACACTATTCTCCTGCCCCCTTCCTGCCTGATTGAAAATTACAGTATCGAGAGCGAGGCCTGAAACAAGGCTGATGTAGCTTTCCGGATGCAGAATCGCAACGGCTCCTCCGAGGGGAAAGGAAAAAACTGAGGCAACCGGAGATTCTCGCTGCGAATATATGACAGTACCGCTCGATGGCGCTTTGATTTCCGGATATTCAGTTTTCAGTGCTATATCGCTTCGCGGTACAAATCCCGGCTTTGTTTTTTGAAGCTCTTTCGCATTGGATGAGCCCTGAGTGGCAAGGATCGTCCCGAAACCAGCGATATCTGTCGCAGCGGGAACTTGAAAGTCGATCGCGCCCAGGGGGCCCAGGAAAGCAACAGAAAAGAGAAAGCATATGGCAATCAGTTTCGTGGATTTCATTGCTGCCAGCCTTTCACAATTTCAACACCATCCCTGAATACAATTATAAGCGCCCCTTTCCCCGCGGATGCAGAAACAGCTCCGGGTTCCTCTCTTTCAATAATCCCATGCTTCAGTATCAACACTTTCGTTGTTGGCGGGTTCTGGCTTTGCACTTGAAGCACTGCAATGGTATTTCCACCCGTAGGCCCCAGCACAAAATGCTGTACGAATGCCCCTGAAGCTACATTACCTAAAGCTGCGCCATTTGCCAATTTCCGAACATAATTCTTTTTGGTATTATAATATATAAGCTGTTCACCCTGTGCGATTACTACATGGGAACCGTCTTCAGCGTAGCACATTGTAGCCTGCAGAGGCGCCCCACTAGGCAGCTCACGCTCGGAAGATTTGACAAACCCTGTTCCTGCGCGCCGATATGACTCAATTTTCTGAGGAGACATGCCACGAAGCACTGCAGCGGACCTTCCATCGCCGGATAGCGCGATTCCGTACACGGTTCGTATGTGCTGGGAATCTTGCTGGGAATCGTGCGGCTCAGAATACAGATTCTCCGCCTTTTTTCCCAAAAAGCGGATTGATCCATCAAGAAAACCGATTCCTAGAGTGGTGGGTGTCGCATCGATGGCCGTTATTGGCATTGGGAATTCTATCTCCCATACAATGGAGCCGTCTGCATGCATCTCGGCAATTCCCATCTGATCAGCCCGTATCAAAAAACGCCTTGACGACTTGAACCACGGATACCCATATCCTGCGATAGTCGATGGCTTTGAACCCAAAGAGAAGGCTTGAAGGGCTGTCGCAAGCCGGTCATAGGAAATCCAGCCACTAGAGTCTATCGCAGCGCGATCAGAAAATTGCGCTGCATAGAGCTGGTTGTTTGCACTATCGATATAGCCGAGGTACCCATCCCCAAGAAAAGAAATAAGCGATGGACTTGGATTCTGGCGCGAAATGCTTGCAGGATCAAGCGCACTTGAAAATGGCAGGAAGATTGCTTCGGAAATTTGCTCCTGCTTTTTTGTCCCCCGCACAGATAGAAGCACAAACAAAACCGCTGCGACGATAAATGCAAAGATGTGGAATCGCCTCTTCTTCATTTCATTTCGATGGTGCATGAGCTGGCGCGATCAGTCAATACAGAGCCGCGCTTTTCTAAAAGCCAAATTTCCGATATATTAAAAAAGAGGTACATATTGCATGCAACCGGAATATTCATCGCTTTTCGACCTCGCTCTTGAAGCTTGCGAACATAGTTACGCCCCCTACTCAAAATTCCGCGTGGGCGCAGCCCTCCTCTGCGAAGATGGAAGCGTCATTACCGGCGTAAATGTCGAAAACCGCAGCTACGGTTTGACAATCTGCGCTGAACGCAATGCCATCGCAGCAGCGATTACCGCTGGCAAGAAAAAGTTCAAGGCCCTTGTGATCGCTACGCCGGATGCGGATTACCCGGTGAGCCCTTGTGGCGCGTGCCGACAGGTCATTTCAGAATTCATGCCGCCATCCGCTCCTGTGGTATTCGGAAACAGCCAGAATTCGTATATGACTTCCAGTGTCGGTGAATTATTGCCACACGATGCATTGCACGAGCTTTCTGGCGAGCTCGGTGATTAATCTATTGCTCTTTCGCTGGCTTTGCGCGCCTGCATAGTTATAAAAAAGATGTGTGCAGGTCTTATTGCTGAATCTGCGCTTTGCTGAGCAGCTCCGCAGCATGCGAGCGGGATACATCGCTTTCCGCAGAACCGGAAAGCATGCGCGCAATTTCCGCCTCGCGCTCATCTCTCGAAAGATATCGGATCTCCGTACTTGTGCGCCCTTCCGAGATGTACTTCATGACTTTGCACTGCTGGTCAGCCCGCGCAGCGATCGTAGCAAGATGCGTTACGCAAAGCACTTGTCGATATTCACTCAGCTGTTTGAGGTATTCGCCGACTGCCACGCCGACCTGGCCGCCAATTCCTGTGTCGATTTCATCGAATACAAGCGTGTCGACGACGTCATGGGCTGCCAGCACAGCTTTGAGAGCAAGCGCAAAACGCGACAATTCGCCGCCTGATGCAATTCGTGAAAGAGGTCGATCCGGTTCTCCGGGGTTTGGAGCTATATAGAATTCTACTTCGTCAAAGCCAAAGGGGCCTGGTCGATAGGAGCCGCGATCATCCACAATCCTTGCAACGCGCACTATGCAGCGCGCATCCGGCATGCCAAGCCTTCTGACAATTGCTTCCATTGAAGATGACAAAGTGGCAGCTGCAGCCATGCGTTTTTCCGAGATCTCGGCTGCTGCCGACAACACTTTTTCCTTGAGAGCTTTCGTCCGCTTTTCAAGCTCGAGCGCATTTTCGTCCGCATGGGCAAGGGTATCGAGCGTCGAACGGGCACGATCGAAGCGCTGGAGCACATCTGCAAGTTCGGGTCCATATTTGCGCTTGAGCCTCTGTAGCTCGGCGAGCCTGTTCTGGATCGCTTCAAGTCTCGCTGGATCAAATCGCAGGCCTGAGCGGTATTCAGCAATTGATTCGGATATATCTTCTAGCTCGTAATATGCGGCCGCAAGCCTGTCCGCGAATGGTCCAAGCCGGGCATCGATTGCCCTCGCTGTTTCGAGATCGGCTCGTGCTCTTTTCAAAAGATGCAACGCATCGGTGCTGTCCCCTGCAGCCATTGAAGATGATGCTTCCGATATTGCTGCAAAGAGCTTTTCGTGCTGAGAGAGGATTTTCTCCTCTGCAGCGAGCTCGATATCTTCGCCTGCTCGTGGTTTCGCCGAGGCGATGTCTTTGATAACAAACTCGAGATAGTCCATCTCCTGGGCGCGCTTTGCTTTTTCCTCGAGAAGCGACTGATATGTTTTTACTGAATCCCGCCATTCTTGGTAGATTTTCTGATAGGCTTTGAGATCCTGGTCGAGGCTTGCGTAGGCATCCAGCATCTCGATATGAGTCGCGGGGTCGATGAGCCGCTGATGCTCATGCTGACCATGGATATCAACTAGAAACTGCGTGAATTCAACCAATTCTGCCCGCGAAACTTGCCGGTTCTGAATCCATGCGAGGCTTCTGCCATTCTGCTTCAAGGTTCTTCTGATGAGAATGGAGCTCTCGGATTCGTCGCTGATGCCTCTCTCTTCAAGCCAGCGCTGCACTTCCGGGTTGTCCCGTATAGAGAAAAGCCCTGACACTGTGCAGTCAGCAGCGCCTTCTCGAATAATCGAATTGTCTGCTTTTGCTCCGAGAAGAAAGCCGAGCGCATCGACAATGAGCGATTTCCCCGCGCCCGTCTCTCCCGAAAAAACTGTCATTCCGTGAGAAAGATCGATATCGACCTGTTCGATAATCGCAAAATTCTGCACCGAAAGCTGCTCAAGCATCGTTATCTCCAGACCAGCCCAGTTTTGTCCGTAATGCAGAGAAAAATGCATTCCCGGGAGGAACCACCAACAATGCATGCTTTTCGTACTTTTCGATTTTTGCAACGTCGCCTTTTTTCAAAGGAGTCATATCATGGCCATCGACGGTTAGAAGAGCGCCAGATTTCCTTGTCTCATCGATCACAATTTCGACCGGGAGCTTTCCTGGAATGACAAGGGGCCTCGAAGCAAGAGTAAATGGACAGATCGGATTGATAATGATGGCGCTAATTTCAGGATGGACTGCCGGGCCGCCAGCAGCCAGGTTGTAAGCAGTCGAGCCAGTCGGTGTGGAAACAATGAGCCCGTCTGCGCGGTAATGTCCGAAGCGATCGTTGTTGACATAGAGGCACATCCTGATCATGCGGGCATTGCCTTCCGATGATACGACAATATCATTGAGCGCAATGCCATTGTAGAGCAGCTCGTTTTCTCGATACGCACGGACGCGCAGCATAAGGCGCTTCGATACTTCAATAGAGCCGCTGCACCAGCCATCGAAGGTTGCGGCCCAAGTGTCGATTTTGTTTGCTGCAATAAATCCAAGCGTTCCCAGGTTAATGGGAAGTATAGGAAGACCGAGCGGGGCCGCAAAACTCGCTGCATAGAGCAAGGTGCCATCGCCTCCAAGGCTCACAAGTAGGGCATACCGCGAGAAATCCGGTCGTTCGCCAATCGAGCTGCGGAAACCCAAAATATCGGCTTGCCAGCCTCGTTCAAGCAAGCCTTTCTTTATAACCAGAGCGGCATTGCTCGCGTCGTCTTTGTTGAGATTTGCAAAAATGAGCGCAGATTTGCTTTCTTGCATGAAGTTCTCCTATGGCAACGTCGCGACAATCTTGCCAATCTGATCAACTTGCTGGTTGGAAAGTTTATGATGCATAGGGAAGAGGACACATCTCAGCGCGATCGAGCGGGCGACAGGAAAGCATGCGGCGGCATCGTCGCCCATAATCGCAGGGCTTGATGAAAAAGCAAGTTCTGCCTGCACACCGTGTTTCTTTGCATACTCGATAATTTCTTTTGAGCTTCCTTCGGCAAACACAGCAAAGGCATATATTGGTGTGGCTTCGCTTTCAGCAATTTTCAGGCCTGCATGGCGTGTTCTTGCGAGCTGCCTGCTCAATATTTCTTGTATTGCTTTGCGGCGCTCTACCATCTGGGAAACGCTTTTCAGCTGAGATACGCCGAGGGCTGCATTATAGTCAGTCATTCTCAATTCGGAAGGGAGCGATTCTTCCATCGAACGGAGTATCTGGCCATCTCTTTTGCCTCTTGCACATAGCAGCGCTCCGCCGCCGGTTGCTATAGGGGAGTCATTTTCAAGCCCCCATACCGCAAAATAGGCAAATGTATTTGAGGACGTGCTTTCTGCGATATTGCCTGAAACTTGAGAAATATCTTCTATGACAGGGAACCCTAGGCTTTGCAGCAGACTTGATGGCGGCATCTTTCCGAGCGCGTCAAATAGAAGCACTGTAGAAGGGTTTGCTGATTCAATGGCTTCTTTTGAAGGATGGAGGGTTTCTTCTTCAACATCGAGGACAATAGGCACATATCCTGCATCTTCTACTGCAGCGAGGTGCCAGGAAGGCGCGAGCGCTGAAATTGCAACTTTGCTTCCCTGACCAAGCCCGCATATTTTGAAAGCTCTTTGCATGGCTGTGTACGGGCTTCTCAGAGCAACGGCATATTCAAACCCGAACTGGTCTTTAATGGCTTTTGCAAACCGGCTGTTAAAGTCGCCCGGGCCAACTGCATCCTCAACCATTCTGCTGAGCACAAGATCCATGTCTTTGCGGGTGATGTAGGATGAAAAAACGCGTATCATTGCAATAATACTATCATTTCAGCCAGTAGGCGGCAAGGCGGAGAATAGCGCGAACACCAGCGCGACGAGCCAGTGCACTGAAGCCCTGCGCGGGGCTGATTGCTGACTGGCGCGAAGCTGATTG
>WESA01000051.1 GCA_009768935.1 Rectinema subterraneum | reverse complement strand
AAATTCTTACGTTAGATTTAATTTATCGTAAGATTTCGGATGCTCAGCGCACATTTATCGACAGCGCTTCGCAGCATGGCATCGAGCTAGCCTGCCCTTCCGGTTGCGGAAAGTGCTGTCATGGATTTATGCCCGATGTGCTTCCGATCGAGGCAGATTACATTGCCTATTATCTTCTCAGTAATAGCAAAGTCTTTTCTGCCGCTGAAGCGCCTTCTTTGCAAATCGCGTCTTCAGCTGAAAATCCTTCACCATGCCCTTTTCACGATCCCGACCGGCCTGGCGAAAACTGCCGCATCTATCCGGCTCGTCCTCTTGTGTGCAGGCTTTTCGGATATTCCGCAATCAAAGACAAAAATAATCGCCTTTCGTACCGCCTCTGCCGTTACATGCCAGCTCCGCAAGGGCTCGATGCGCGAATATTGGACCAAGACACTATTATCAGCAAGGTTGGCGCCCTGCCCCCGCTCATGACCGATTTTGCGATGGAAGTGCTCTCGCTAGATCCCTCGCAAGCTGCCGAGCGAAAACCTCTTATTGAGGCTATTCGTCCCGCTCTGGCGAGGATTGGCACGACGCTGCAGTACTGCCCGGAACCGAATGCCGCGTGATGGTAGTGCTTGCCGCGCCAGGCCGGTCAGCCCGGCTTGCCTATCGCCCGACTTGCGTGCTGCGCCGCACATGGTTAGTCTTTGCGTTGTAATGAGCCGCAAATATGTTGTCGTTGCCGGGAATATCGGCGCTGGAAAATCCACCCTCGTCAACCTGCTCGCCGAGCATCTCGGCTTTATTGCCTATTTCGAGCCTGTTTCTGAAAACCCTTTCCTTAAGGATTTTTATGCTGACATGCCGCGATGGGCATTCCAGAGTCAGCTTTTCTTCCTTGCGAACCGGGCTGACATGCACCGGCGACTCTCTGCCGATCCGCATTCAGTGGTGCAGGATCGCTCTCTGTATGAAGATGCGCAAGTTTTTGCAAAAAATCTTTACCAGCAAGGAATTATGGGAGAACGGGAATGGCGGGTCTACCAGAATCTGTACGAAACGCTCGCGGAGATTCTGCCTCACCCGAGCCTTGTGATTTACATCAGGGCTTCGGTGCCCACCTTGCAAGCGCGGATTGCGAGGCGCGGCCGCGACTTCGAGGCAGCGATTCCCGATTCCTACCTCGAAGGACTAAACAGACTCTATGAAGAATGGATTTCTTCGTTTACCCTGGCGCCGATTCTCACGATTCCGGGAGACAGCCTCGATTTCGTTGCAGAGTCGAGGGATTTGCAGGTAATTCTAAGGACAGTCCGCAAGCGGCTCGAGGACAATCAGCCGTATTTGTTTCCGTTCGAGATGTAACGAGCAAGCGCCTGGCGCCTTCGCGCAAATCACATTCGCATCAATTATCTTCGCGACAGCCGCACTCTGGCCTGCTGCTTTTTCTATCGAGCCCACCGCTCCAAAATTGAACTGTACCGTTGTGCCACTTCTTCTGCGATGTTTTCCCATGTCCGGCACAGGGTTTTTTGAGCCTGGTCGGCAACTTTTTTCAATGAATCTTTATCGGAAAGCGCGCGCACTACGGTCTGTGCAAAGTCAACTTTATCTTCGGAACAGAGGAAGCCATTTTCTTGATCTCTGATAAATTCTGCAGCATCGGATCCGCGGATAAGGACTGAAGGAGTTTTCATCGCCGCGGCTTCGCGCACAACCAGACCTGAAGTGTCATACAATGAAGGAAATAGAAATATATCTGCCCTCGCATAAATATCCTTGAGCAATTCTCGATCATAAATCACATCATGAAAGATGACCCGATCGGAAATCCCGAGCTGCCGCGCTAGGTCGACAAGCGTTTCTTTTGCATACCCTTTACCAACAAACACCATTCGGAAGTTGGGCAGCGCATCCATGACAGCCGGCAACGAACGCACTAAAAATTCAAGATTTTTTTCCAGGATATGCTGGCCGACGTACAGCCCGACAGAATATTCTTCTGGCAGCTTGAGATATTCCGCGCCTCGAGCCCAGCATTGCGTGATATCCGCCGGCGGCTCGAAATCGATGCCGTTTTCGACGACATCATAGGGACCTTTGTAGCCGTATTCGCGAAGCGTGAGCGCGACCGATTCCTGGGGCACCCATACATGATCCACACTGTAAAAAAAGTCTACAATGCGCTTCATTTGTTCATCGACGATGGGCTTGAAAGCAATCGCGCGCATGAGGTCATCCCTGTATTTTGAATGAAAGGTAGCGATTACCGGAATATGTTTTTCACGAGCGACGCGGAGCGCAAGGTTCCCCGCAGCAAATGGCGAATGCGCATGCACGATATCAAAATCGCGGTTTTTCAGTATAAATTGAAGACGAATATCCAGATCAGGCAGGCCAATGCGATATGGCGGGCGGACAATGGTTGGGATGGAAAGAAATCGAATGACAGGAAATGGGTCAGTATCTTTATAGTTAGGCACGAAAGGAGTAATCACATAGGTGGGGCCCAGTTTTTTTCGCAGCCAAAGCGCATAATTGCGAACAGTGACAGTGACGCCATCCATAATGGGTACGTATCCGTCGTTGAAAAGCCCAGTCACAATTGTGTCCATAAGGCATAAAAGTATCGGTAGGCACAATAAAAGTCAATGAAAACCCAGCTCCATGCGCCTGCCGGGTTTTGTTGACTTGTACCATGTGCCGGCATTACTCTAAAGAGAGGGAGGTGCACTATGGCAAAACTGGCGCTTTCATTAGCCGTTGTATGTGCGCTTTCAACAGCTCCTGGCTTTGCGCAGAGCTGGCCGGAAGGCAAAGATTCCGATCGCTTCGATGCAGGGCAAGGAGACCTGGAGATTGCTTTTCTGGGGCATGGGTCGCTTGTTCTCCTTTATAAAGGTTCGTACATCTATGTGGATCCGGTGAGTCAATACGCGAATTTCTCAAAATATCCCAAAGCTGACCTCATTCTTGTCACCCATGAGCACGGCGACCATCTCGATGCAGGGGCGATTGCAGTGCTCAGCAAAAATGGCACTCGCATCATTTTGCCGGAAGCTTCGCGCCAAAAACTGGGCAAAGGAGAAGCACTCGGACACAACCATACTGTCGAAGCGGCAGGCGTGCGTGTAATGGCGGTACCCGCGTATAATGTAACCCCGAACCGGACTGGCTATCATCCCAAAGACAGAAAAGATAATGGCTATGTAATTACCGCTGGTTCACTTCGAATCTATATCGCGGGCGATACCGAGCCCATTCCCGAAATGGCCAATCTTGACCCGATCGACATAACCTTCTTGCCCATGAATCAGCCCTATACCATGACCCCGGAGCAGGCGGCCGCTTCTGCGCGGGTCATCAAACCGAAAATTCTCTACCCTTATCATTTCGGCTCCACTGACACGGCCGCGCTTCAGAAGCTCCTTGCGGCGAATCCTGAAATCGAGGTCAGAATTAGGAATCTCCAGTAATGGCTCTGACAGACCGGAAAACTCAAGCTGGCGCGCATCCCGGCACGCATGATGAAGCCAATCCAGCCTCGTCTCACCCTAACGGGCACTCCAAATCCGACGCAAAGCTCATCAAGTCGGCTACCGATGTTCTCGAAGGCAAAAGCAAAAAAGGCTTCTTTGCGCGGATTCTGCCTTTTATGGGCCCGGCGTTTATTGCGAGCGTGGCCTATGTCGACCCAGGCAATTTTGCGACGAACATTTCGGGCGGCGCGCAATTCGGCTATCTTCTTTTGTGGGTCATTGTGGCCAGCAACCTCATGGCCATGCTCATTCAGGCGCTTTCGGCAAAACTGGGTATTGCAACAGGCAAAAATCTCGCGGAGCAATGTAGAATGCGCTATCCGCGCTGGTTTGTTGTTGCGCTCTGGTTGCTCATGGAGCTGGTCGCGATGGCGACCGATCTTGCTGAATTTCTCGGAGCGGCGGTCGGCTTCAATCTGCTCTTTGGCATTCCCCTGTGGGCCGCAGCCATTCTGACCGGCATCACGGCATTCATTATTCTCGCGCTTGAGCGCTATGGCTTCAGATCGCTTGAAGCTGTCATCACCGGATTTGTTTCGGTCATCGCAATTAGTTATGTTATTGAGATTTTCCTCGGCAAGCCCGATTGGGGACAGGTCGCGCACCATGCATTCGTGCCGGAATTCAAAGGGCCATCGAGCATTCTCCTCGCGGCGGGCATTCTCGGCGCCACCGTCATGCCGCATGCGATTTATTTGCATTCTTCGCTCATGCAGAACAGAGTCGTCGTCCGCGAGCCGGCGCTTCTGAAAAAGCTCTTCCGCTACGAAATCATCGATGTTGTTGTCGCGATGGGCGTGGCGAGCCTCGTCAATGGTGCCATGCTGATAATGTCGGCCTCAACATTTCACGCGCAGGGGCTCACCGAAGTAGGCTCGCTTGAAGAAGCCTATCGTACGCTGGAGCCGCTGCTTGGCAAGGCGGCGAGCTGGGTCTTCGCGATTTCGCTCTTGTTTTCCGGCCTTTCATCAGCATCGGTGGGAACAATGGCGGGGCAGATCATCATGCAAGGATTCATGAATTTCGAAATTCCGGTCTGGCTGAGGCGCATCATCACCATGGTTCCTTCTATTGTCATCATCGCGCTTGGTGTCGATCCGACAAAGGCGCTGGTTATAAGCCAGGTGTTGCTCAGTTTTGGTCTGCCGTTCGCGATTATCCCTCTTATTTCGTTTACCAGCAATGAGAAGCTGATGGGTGTTCTGGTGAACAGAAAGACCACGAAAGCGCTCGCCATTTTCGTCACCGGAGTGATTCTTCTTCTGAATGTCTATCTTCTTTATGTGACATTTGCTGGAGGCTGAACAGTGTACAAGAATATCATGGTGCCGCTCGATGGTTCATCTACTGCGGAAACCGCACTGCCCATGGCGATGTATCTCGCACAGGCATTCGAAGCCGATATTACCCTTTTCCATGCAATCGAAAAAAATCCGCCCGAGCAGATTCATGGTGAGCGCCACTTGGAACATGCCGAAGAGGCAAGGCGCTATCTCGAGGAAATCGCGCGCAGATTCCAGGGGAAGTACGCGTTCAAAGGGCGCATCCTGAGCCATGTCCACCTCGAAGAGAGCGCCGATGTCGCAACCAGCATTGCAGACCACATGACCGAGCTTGGGCCTGACCTTGTGGTCATGTGTTCCCATGGTAGAAGCAATTTTACGCAAGTCCTTATCGGGTCTTTGGCAACGCGGGTGATAGGGCTGGGGAGTGCGCCGGTTTTATTGCTGAAATCGGACGCGGCAGAGCGTAGCGCAACCAAAAGCGGCGCGCCAGGGATTGCGCATGTGGTCGTCGCGCTCGATAATGCATCAATTCATGATAAAGCAATAGATTATGGTAAAGAAATCTCCGAAGCTGTCCATGCCCGCCTCGTGCTTCTTTCGGTAGTCCCTACATTCAGCTCGCTGAAAGGTAAGGATGGGGGCTGGGGACTCATGTCGCCTGCTACCTCATCAGCCATTCTCGATATTGAAGAGCAGAAACTGCGCGAACATCTTTCTGCCCACCAGAAAAGCCTTGCGGAGGCAGGGATAGCATGTTCGATATCCGTACTGCGCGGCGATCCTGCCCACGAAATTACTGGTGTCGCGAAAAAGCTGGATCAGCCGCTTATAGTGCTTGGCACACACGGACGATCGGGAATGAAAGCGTTCTGGAAAGGGAGTGTCGCCGCAAAAATCGTTTCGCTGAGCAGTGCACCGATACTGCTTGTCCCGCTCCATGAATAAGCTGGCGTTGCACTTGCAGCGCTGCCGCCCTTGCCGTTGCGCGCCATATTCCATATTTTAGAAGCATATAACGTTTTGATATTGCTGGCTTAATAGCCGGCACAGGAGAATAGAAATGGCAACAATCACATTCAAAGGTAATCCCGTTCAGACCAGTGGAACTTTGCCCGCAAAAGGAACAAAAGCGCCGGATTTCCGCCTGACTGGAAGCGATCTCAAAGATGTCGGCCTCGCTGATTTCGCGGGCCTCGTGAAAATTCTGAACATTGTCCCTAGCCTCGATACCGGTGTGTGCGCCGCAAGCGCCCGCGCATTCAACAAGGCTGCAGCCTCGCTCGGGAACGTGGTCATTCTGACAATTAGCAGGGACCTGCCCTTCGCCCAGAAGCGCTTCTGCGAAGCCGAAGGTATCGACAAGGTCGTGACCCTCTCCGAGTTGCGCGACAGGGAATTTGGCAAGACCTATGGTGTCGAAATGATCACTGGCCCGCTCGCCGGGCTTTTGTCCCGTGCAGTCGTGGTGCTCAACAAAGACAATACGGTTGTCTATACTCAGCAAGTGCCGGAGATTGCGCAGGAACCCGATTACGAAAGCGCGCTATTAGCGGCGAAGAAAGCTCTGTAAAAAAAGCCCAGCGCGCGAAATAGTGCAAAATAGCGTGCAAAAATAAATTCGCAGCGGCCTGTTTTGCTATCCATGCAAAATTGCGCTGCGCAAGAAAGATAAAACCCCCGCTTACTCGGCTGTCGTGATCGAAAGCATGCCTCGCGCAACCAGCTCTTTGCCCACCGACAGAGCTGTCAGCCAAGTTTGCGCATGAGTATTTTCGGACTGCGGCGCTGGGTTGTGCAGCGAACCATCGGGAGCACTCGAGAGCGAAGACTCGAAGGTCGCGAGATCGTTGGCTTTGGCCCAGGCGTGCACATGCTCACCCTTTAGAATCTCGTGTACAAAATCGATTTTGATTCGGCTTAGGTGCGCCCCGGGCGGCATCGGAACAGCATCGCACAGCCAATTGATAAAGTGCGCATTGTTGACATGCCCGTTGTGGTCGATATGGCGTGCGCGTGCCTCGATGGAAAAGGCAGGCATAAAACCTTGTGCCGCAATGAAATCGGCGCTTGGAATATCTGCCTCTTCATGCTGCCCGAAGTTTGCGGATTGAAGCGCTTGTGCGAGCGCGGCAAATGCTGCGCCATCAATGCCAGGTTCAAGATCAGGAAAGGGCCATGGAATATCGGTGCGCAGGTCGATTGGCAGTGTCCGTTCCGGCCGCACGGCGCGGCGAGTTTTTATATCAACAACAATATATTCATACATCGCACCTGCGCATTTCACCCCTGAGCTGTCGACAAGCTCGATGCACCTCTGGGCGAAAAGCCTTTTTGTGCCCACAGGCCAGGTTCTCACCACGACAGTCTGCCCTTCCGGAGGCAGCCGTTCAATCCGAATATCGATACGCGCGAGCATCCAGGTCAGCCCTTTCGCCCACATATCCTCCATGCCGATACCCAGCGCCAAAGCGTGAGCGCCCGCTGCTTCCTGAAAGAAATTGGCGAGCGCAAAAGGCTTGAGCGGGCCGCCATAGCCACAGTCATAGCCTCTCACCACATATTGAAGTTCCATTGGTTGTATCATACTGCCATCCCTTCAGGCTTTTCATCTTATCCTTTCTCCAAATTTAAAAAAGGGGTCTGACCCCCATTTTTAAATTTTCCATGGTATACTAGCTGCATGTGTGGAATCGTCTCACTCGTCTACAAAGACGAAAACCCCTCGATGGGAAAAGAGGCCGAGGCTCTGCTCAAGCGCCTCGAGTATCGCGGCTATGATTCTACAGGCGCGTCATTCATCGGAAAAGACAAGCGCATCACACTGCGAAAACAGGTCGGCGCCCCTTCAAAAGTCTGCCCGCTGCTGAATATCCCTTCGTTCAGCGGCCAGCGCTTTATCGGGCAGGTAAGATGGGCGACCTACGGCGCAGTGACCGATGTCAACAGCCAGCCGCACCATGTGCGCTGCAAAGTCGAGCTTGTCGGCGCGCACAACGGCAACATCTCCAATACCGACACGCTCAAGGCATGGCTTACTGCTCGTGGCCATGCGGTTGTCTCCGATAACGACGGAGAAATAATCGTTCATCTCATCGAAGAGCAGTATGCCGCCGCGCAATCGCTCGCGAGCTCCGAACTCGCCCACTTGCGTAAAGCCTACGCGAATGCTGGCATAATCGAAGGAGTGCCCGACGGTGTCCTGCGCATGATCGAAGCAATCCGCAAAGCCGAATCTCTTGCGGAAGGCTCATATGCCGCTGCTGTCGCTGACCCTCAGCTCCCCGGCGTTTTTGCGATAAAATCGGGCTCATCCCTCTATGCAGGCATGGGAAGCGATTCGCACGGGGACTTTATTGTGCTTTCTTCCGACCTCACCAGTGTGCTGTCCAAAACGCGTGCCCTCATTCCTCTTTCCGAAGGCGAAGGCATTTGGTTCACCGACAAGCAGTACCTCATTTTCAGCCTGCAGGGCCAGCCATTTTTCTCGCATCCGCGCCTCAAACGCTCGAAACTCTCAATCAAAGATACCCAGCTCTCGCCTGAATACCAGCATTACATGGAGCAGGAAATTTCTTCGAGCCCGAACAACATCAACCAGGTGCTGCGCTACTATTTCCGGGATCCTTCGATCGAGCCGCTTGCCGAGCTGTTCGAAGAACGCAAAGATGACTGCAAAGAGACTGCGGACAAAATCGCTTCGCTCTCGGAGCGATTTGGAAGCGAGGCGCTGATCTCCGGCATGCGCGAAGTGTTTGATTCTTCTGCCTGGAATGAAGTAGAAGCGCGTGTCCAGAATGCGGGGGCAGCGCATTTTGTCGGGCTCGACTTTATCTCGGACGAGGCTGAGCTTCTTAAGGAACTTGCTGCCCTCGACCCGTTGTCAAGGGACCGGCTGCTCCTCATGGACAAAGTAATCGTATGGCGAAAGCGGCGTGCGGTGCTTCGCTACACAGGCGAACTGAAAAACGCGATTCACGAGGCATCGCATTCTGGCGGAAGGATTTACCTTGTCGCCTCGGGCACCTCCTACCATGCTGCGCTGACTGCTGCGTTTTTCTTCAACGAAATGGCACACATTCCGGTATATCCTTGCAACCCCGGTATTTTCCGCTCGATGTATTTCAATTGCCTGAGCTCGAATGACCTCATCATCGGCATCTCGCAATCAGGCGAAACAAAAGACCTCGTCGATATTTTCCAGGATGTGAAAAAGGCGAGCCCTTCGGTTCGCCTCGTGAGCATTGTGAACAACGAAAACAGCCGCATCCCGCAGGAACTTTCAGATTTCTACCTGCCCCTGCTTTGCGGGCCGGAAATAGCGGTCGCAGCCACCAAATCCTTCACAAGCCAGATCGCCATTCTCTATCTTATCGCTGCGAGTTTCTCGATGCCCGAGCAGCGGATTCGCGATAATCTGCTCAAGGCGAAAGACCTGATGACCGAAACGATCGAGACCCGCATGGGCGATATCGAAACGGTCGCCGCACATCTCTTTGCTGCGCCATCGATTCACATTCTCGGAACCGGGCTTATAGGGCTTGCGCGCGAAGGGGCGCTCAAAATACGCGAAGTCGTCCTGAACCACACCGAGGGCTACGACGCTGCGGAATTCAAACATGGACCGAACACGATTCTGGGCCGGAACACAATTCTCTCGCTTGCTGACATCGAAAAGCTCGTAGGAACAGAGCCGATACGCGGCATAGGCAATGAGCTGTTCGAAAAACTCACCAACAATTATCCGCTTGTCTTCATCTGCCCGCCTGAAGAACGCGATCGGCGCATCACAATAAGCCAGATCCACACCCACAAGATTCGCGGCGCTGACATCGTACTCATCGCTGAGCCTCAGCAGGAGCTGGCTCTTGCCGTGGAAGGCAAGCCGATGGGGGCTGAATCGTACTGGTCAAAGTACATTCCTTTGCCGCCCTCGGGCGACCCCTGCCTCTTTGTGTTCTCGGCAACAATTGTGCTGCAGTATCTGGCGTACCGCATGTCGGTGCGCAAAATGGAGTGGCTTGATTCGCTCGGAATACAAAACCACGGCGTACATCCCGATGCGCCGAAGAATGTCTCGAAATCGATTACGGTGGACTGAGGGGCGCTAACGCTGAGGGCGCCGCGGGGTATTGCGAGAGGCATTGCCGCAGCTGCAGCACTTGCCTCGCCCCTGCTATTTCCTGTCCGGCCTCGAGCCGCCAAGCCCGAGCTCAGCCCCATGCTCTGCAACAAAACGAGCCAATACCAACTTCAGCGCCGGCTCCTGCATCGCATTATAGAGCTGCGCTTCAAAAAACCCTCCAAGCTCGCCAGTATCGAGCCTCGTGCCATCGACGCGCGCGTAAGCGACCTTGCCTTTTTCTATCATCTTGTTGAGTGCGTAGACATGGTAGTACTCGCCCGACCCATGGTGCTCCCAACCTTGTGCCAGCCATCCAAAAAACTCAGGAGTATACAAAAAGCGGCCTATGGAAACTTCGTGGCTCGGCTCCGAGCCTGCCGCCGGCTTTTCGACAAATCCGCGCACACTCACGCCGTCCGGCGCAGGATCGATTACACCATAGCGCGAGACATCACCAGGCTCATAAATCGTGGCAAGCACGCATTTTCCGGTCTGCTCGTAGACTGACATGAGCTGGCGCGCAAGCGGCACCGTACCAATCACGATATCATCGGGATACGCAACGATGCAGGGCTCACCGCCAAGGAGGTGGCTCACCTGCATGAGCGCATGCCCCGTGCCCTTCATCTCGGCCTGGCGGACAAAAGAGATGCGCGCCGGGAACGGGCGGATTTTCTCGAGCCTGTCTTCCCTGCCTTCGCGCATGAAGAGCTCCTCGAGCTCGATCTCGCGGTCGAAATAATCTTCAAGAGCTTTTTTGCGCCGGCTCGAAATCACGATGATGTCGGTAATCCCCGAATCGACGAATTCTTTTGCAATGTACGCAATGCTCGGCGTGACGCCGATGGGGAGCATTTCCTTGGGGATAGTCTTAGTGACAGGAAGGAAGCGGGTACCATAGCCCGCCGCAACGATTATGCCTTTCATGGCAATTATTGTAACGGGCGGGGCAGCTCTTTGCAATTCGGGGCGGCCAGAATGGACTTGCGGGGGCGTTTCGTGCAATTTTGTGCTGAAAAAGCGAAAACCGGGCCGCGCACCTGCGATTCGGACATTTCGCGCAATTCCGAGCCGTACCAAGCCGGGCCGCGCTGCACCAGAAGCTGCTCCAGCCGCCGCACTCTGACCTTCGATCCAACCTCGCACCTTGACCCAAAAGCCCGAAGCCGTATAACGTAGAGCCTTGATTATGCGCCCCATACGCAAATTCCTGAATGTTTACAGCGGCCTCCCTTCATCGCTGTACGTGCTGTTCGCCGCGACGGTCATCAATTCGGTCGGAATGTTCGTGTTCCCCTTCCTTACGCTGTACCTCACCGGGCGGGTCGGAATGACCCAGCAAGAGGCAGGCTTTTTCATCATGATTGTGAATTTTGCCTACATCCCGGCAAATTTCATAGGCGGAAAAATCGCGGATACATTCGGGCGCAAGAAGCTGATGGTCGCCGCGCAGGTCCTGTCGGGGCTCTGCTATATTCCTTGCGGGTTTGCTGGCATCGGCGGCAATGTGCGGTGGTTTTTGCTCGCAAGCGTGTTCTTCGACGGGCTCACCGACCCCGCTCGCTCCGCCATGATGACGGACCTCACCACCCCTGAAACCCGGCGCAGGGCGTTTTCCTTGACGTATTTGGGGCATAATTTGGGGTTTGCGGTCGGCATGATGATCGCGGGCTTTCTGTTCGAAAAATCGACTTCCTGGCTCTTCTGGGGGAATGCAATCGCGATTCTTGCCGCAGTCAGCCTTGTTGCCCTGAAAGTGCCCGAGACAAAGCCCTCCCGCGAACAGGTGGAAGCGAGCTTCGGTTCGGGCGCGACAGACGAGGCGCATCGAGGCAACATCATCCAAGCGCTCCTTTCGAGGCCGTATCTTGTTATGTTCACTATTCTTACCGGGCTGTATGGCTTTGTCTATGCCCAGCACCGTTTTGCGCTGCCTCTGCAGACAAAAGAATTTTTCGGTGCCCGGGGATCGGTGATCTATGGAACCCTCATGACGCTCAATGCGACGATGGTGATTGTGCTGTCGACCCCAATAATGGCTCTTACGCAGCGATGGAAGCCAATCAACGCAGTTGCGCTTGCGGGCATCTTGTTCGCGCTTGGCTTCGGGCTCATCGGCCTCGCTCCCTCAGTTTTGCTCATGTATCTGACGACGGCTATCTGGACGCTTGGCGAGATTGTGAACGCGACAAATGAAGGCACGTACGTCGCGAACCACACTCCGATTTCGCACAGGGGCCGATTCCAGGCTGTTCTTCCTCTGATTGGAGGATTGGGCTGGAGCGTGAGCCCTCCGGTTGTAGGCTGGTTTACGGATCGCTTCGGGCTAAAGACTGCATGGCCATACTTGGGCCTTATCGCTGCGCTGGCATGCATCGGCATCTGGTATCTTGGGATTATCGAAAACAGGCCGGGAAGAAAATTGGGCAAGGCGCGCGCTATGTAAGCGGCATTTCGCCAGCCTTTTAGTGGCCTTGTGCCGGTCTCAGGCGCCCAACCGATTCATCAATTGATACAATATGTTGTATTTCTCCGCGAATAGTCGTATGCTATAGAATATTCGGCGCTTTCAATGCGATATGTTCTTTTTTCAGGTATCTTTTTTGCCGATGTATACAAGAAGAGCGCTGGATGGGCGATATTGGATTTGAACCAATGACTTCCACCGTGTGAAGGTGGCACTCTCCCACTGAGTTAATCGCCCACTCAGCACTCTCGAGCGGCATCCTAGCAAACGATGCCTTGCTATGTCAAGGATAGACCTGAAAGAGGCTGGATGTGAGAATTGATCATGTAGTGACCCGTGCTGATCGCATAGATCATGAACAAAACAGGCGGATACATTTTCAATCTCCAGCTGAAGAAATAAAAATCGAACTGACGCGGAAGTCGCTTCATCTCCTTATCATCATCTGCATTCCCCTCCTCGACATTTCTCCGGCTGTTCCGATTGTAGCCTTGCTGATTGGAATGCTTGTGTATTCCACGAGTGAATGGCTCCGGCACAGGGGAATCATCGTTCCAATCATCGCGCCAATTACCGAACACGCAGCACGGCGCCGCGATGGCAATCGATTTGTCATAGGGCCCATTACCCTTGCGCTTGGCGCGTTGCTCGCAATCATTATCTTCGATCCGCTGCAGGCAAAAGTGGCTATTCTTGCGCTTGCAATCGGCGACAGCTTCTCCAGTTTGATAGGGAAATCGTTCGGACGCATCCCGATGCCTCTCTCCGGCGGAAAATCTTTCGAAGGATCTGTTTTCTGTTTTCTGACTGTGCTTGTCGCTGTCTTTGTTTTTACGGGCAAATTCATTCCCGCGCTTATCATTGCTGCCGCAACTGCGTCTGTGGAGTTCTGGCCGACAAAGGATTGGGACAATATATTGATTCCGCTTGCAGCGGGAATCATCGCTTCTATTGTGCTCTAGCGCGCTCCAGCCCAAAAAATCGAGCTCGGTCTTCCATGCCGCCTGTGCGCTCTCGCCCTCATTTCCAGATATAGATTTTGTGAAGCCTCTTGATCACCCCGAACAAGCCCGCTGCAAAAAGCAATGCAATTCCAATTCCCCCCATGAGCGGACGCGTATTCCACAGCCACACCCAGGAGCCCGCAGCAATGGTCAAACCGATTCCCGCAAACACATACGAAGAATCTTCTTTGAGCCGCGCTGCCACGACATAGTCTATAAAGTTGATCACAATGAGCGAGATGGTAACAATCATGGTAATGTCGCGATATCCCGCCGCGAGCATGAAAGACGACTGAAAACGATCGATACTGATGGGTATGAGCATGGCTATCATCGCACCGAACAGAATTGCAAGGAGGTATCCGGTCTGAGGTCGCTCATGTCCGATGCCGACAGCGTACAGCCCCGAGATGAAAAGCGATATCAAGCCGGTAAATCGGGCACCGTACACCACCCGCGTCAGCGAAACAAGTGGTCCAATCGATGTGCTTCGCTGGGAAATGATGAGCATGACAAGCCTGAGCGCCTCTGCATCGACCAGAAATGCCCAGAGTGCGATTAAATATACCTCTGCCGACACCGTTTTTTGAAACGTAAAAAGAACGATGATGAGCACCGCACTTGAGCAGAGCAGCAAAAAGCAAATTTGCAGAGCTGCCGCCAGCTGGATGCCCACCGGCGCTCCGAAGAAAAAGTATTCGGTATACAGCCTTGCATCAGCCAGAAAGAACGGAAGCCGTTTATCGGTTCCTGTGCGAATCGCGAGCAGGATCGAGCCAGCGAGCGCCAGAACACTGACGATCGAGAAAATCCAGTATGTAAAACGAAAATTCCGCGTTGTCACATCCTTATCCTACTTTATTCCGGCGATTGATTGAAGCATCGCTTTTCACTATAGTATGGCGAATTCCCACTACTTGAGGTGCAGTATGGCAGAAAAGATTACACCGCGCGAAGTCGATTATTCCCAATGGTACATCGACATCATCCTGAATGCGAAACTGGCAGACTATTCGCCGGTGAAAGGCAGCATGGTGATCCGGCCGCGTGGCTATGCGATCTGGGAAAAAATTCGCGACGAATTCGACCGGCGTTTCAAGGAAACCGGCCATGAAAATGCATATTTCCCCTTGCTCATACCGATGAGCTTCCTGGAAAAGGAAGCTGAACATGTTGATGGCTTCGCGCCGGAGCTTGCAGTCGTGACGCATGGCGGTGGCGAGAAGCTCGAGGAGCCATACTGCATTCGTCCCACCAGCGAGACCATCATCTGGGCCATGTATCGCAACTGGATCCAGTCCTGGCGCGATCTGCCGCTTCTCATCAACCAGTGGGCGAATGTCGTGCGCTGGGAAAAGCGAACCAGGCTCTTTTTGCGCACATCGGAATTCCTATGGCAGGAAGGGCATACGGCTCACGAAACCGAGAAGGAAGCCCGAGAGGAAACCCTGCGCATGCTCGAAGTGTACCGCGATGTCGTCGAACGCTATCTGGCGGTCCCTGTAGTCCCCGGGCTCAAGAGTGAGAGCGAAAAATTCGCAGGCGCAGTCGACACCTATTCAATCGAAGCAATGATGCAGGACAAGAAGGCGCTGCAAGCTGGCACAAGCCATTTCCTCGGTCAGAATTTCGCCAAAGCTTTCGACGTGAAGTTCCAGAGCAGGCAGGGTGAGCTCGAGTACGTCTGGGCAACCAGTTGGGGCGTGTCGACCCGGCTCGTCGGCGCGGTCATCATGACGCATTCAGACGATAAAGGCCTTGTGCTGCCGCCTACCCTCTCGCCGGAGGATGCGGTGATCATTCCTATTTACCGCAACGACACGAAAGCTGCGGTGACCGCCTTCGCGGAAAAGCTGCAGGCCGAGCTGCGCGCAGCGGGCTTCAAAATCGTGCTAGATATCGATGATTCCTCGAGCCCGGGCTGGAAATTCGCGGAGTGGGAAATGCGCGGCACGCCGGTGCGCATCGAAATTGGCCCACGCGACATGCAGGCCGGGCAGGTCGTTATGGTTCGCAGGGACACGGGCGAAAAACTATTTGTGCCGGTCGGAGAAGCGGGCGCAAGGCTCAGGGAACTGCAGACGCAGATTCAGGCTTCGCTCTATGAGCGCGCAAAGGCATTCCACGACGCCAATACGGTGCCGGTGAGCACGCTCGGCGAACTCATCGAGTTCTTCGGTGTGGAAACCGCAGGGACATCCGGCGCAAAGGGCGGCTTTGCCGAAGCGCTGTGGTGCGGTTCTGCTGAATGCGAAGCATCGCTCAAAGAAAAAACCAAAGCGACGCTGCGGTGTATCCCGCTTGGCAAACAAGACCATATCGAAGGAAAATGTGCGATTTGCGGCGCGCCCGCAAAGCACCGCGCGATTTTCGCACGGAACTACTGAGTCGTCCAGCCTTGATTACAGCCCTGTTCCAGCCGAGCTTTCCCAGAGGTCTTGCACAAAAAGGTTAACCGGGCTGGTTTGATACGCGGTGAGCACTATTTCATTCTGAGCGCCCTGCGTTGTGCTCACGCTCACTGCAACGGGAGCAGCGCTTACAGTCCACGAATCGATCAGCGCGATATCGCGCGAAGTCTGGCTGTTCCACGCGATGCCGATCCAGAAACTCGCCGCTGCTGCAACTGCGGTGATAGCCGCAGAAAAGGCGATACGCCGAACTTTTCGTGGGCGTTGCTCAGCCTTGCGATACACATCAGCAAAGTCCGGGAAAGAGGGAGCAGACGACATCGCTGCGTCTTTCAGCGCGTCTTTGAGATAGATTTCTTTCTTTTCAGCGGAGCTCATACCCCATCTCCTTGAGCATCACGCTCAGCTTGTCCCGCACGCGGAACAGGCGCGATTTTACTGTTCCAACCGGCAAATTGTACATTGCGCCCAGCTCTGCAAGCCCTTTTCCTTCTACTTCGTGGAGGTAGAGCATCGAGCGATCTTCCGGATCGAGGCGTTGCATCGCCTTTGCAAGCATCTGGTTTGCTTCTTCCTGAAGGACATTCGCTTCTCCAGTAGAATGCGGGCTCTCAAGAGAGAGCGAATCAAAATCTTCTACCGACATCGAACGCGCACTATGCCGCGCGCGGGAACGGATCACATCAAGGCTCGCAGTCCTGCAGATGCCGTAGAGATAGCCCCCAAGAGAGCTTTCTTTTCGCCAGCGGGGAAGCGCTTTGTAAATCCGGATCAGCGACTCCTGCGCTGCTTCCTCAGCTAGCTCCGGATCGAATGCCACAAAAGTTGCACAATATCCACGAATCCGATCCCACCAGCGCCACATGAGGCGCTCGAATGCGCCTTTGTCACCTTTTGCCGCGTGTTCCGCGAGCGAAAGGTCGACAGGATCATCGCCTGCGGGCAGAGAAACCTGTGCCGTAGCGGCGCTATCGTCCGGCTTGAGACGGCCGAATTCTTTTTTTTCTGCGCTCATTGCACGCACCAATAATTCATTGCTGTTCATAATATAATGCTTTTTGATACGCGCAGCGCGGCTGCCATGCGCAATCGCACCGTCGCACTCACATAATCCTCCGCAGCACTTTCAGAAGCCTGGTATAGCGATCAGCTTCATCAGGGCTCAATCCCTTCGCGCTGAATGAATTAGCAAACTTGCCGGCCTTTTCCGACATTCTCGCCTCTCGCACAAGAAGCAGTACCGACTGCCAGCGCTGCTCGCCGAGAATCTTGCGAATTTCCACCTGGCGCTCAATCTGGATCATCCTCACCGTTTTTTCCCATTCGAGACTTTTGGCAACTGCATCTTCGATCTGCGCCATATCAGGGTTCGGTTCGAGCAGCATGTTGGCGACCTTTGTCTGCAAGATCTTTATTTCATTCTGCGCTTTCACAAGCTCGAGCTCGCGCGCCGCGAGGGTCTTTTCGAGCTTGTCCAGGTCATCGTTGGTCAAATTGAGGCTCTTGAACCATTCACGCACTGCAGATGGGCCCATCACACCTTGCATGCCCATACCCGGCCCGCCCTGCGCACTCACCAGCGCAACAGCCGCGATCAGAAACAGCATAACGAGCAGTTTCGCCCGGTTCGATTTCATACACTCCTCCACTCTTCATATAATTGTCGCACGCTGGCGCCATATGGTTCCAAGAATTATAGCACAATCGAGTAGGAGGGGGCCTCACGGCCCCCGACCTCTCACACCACCGTACGTACGGTTCCGTATACGGCGGTTTCCAGAATACTACCTACTTAAACATAGTCTATCAATCATCGAAACGAGTCCCATGCTATCTCACGCATGGTACCGCGTTCGACCAGACGCTCAATCAACTTTGTCGTTTCGGGGTTCGTCTCTTCCGTTCTCGTCA
>WESA01000050.1 GCA_009768935.1 Rectinema subterraneum | reverse complement strand
GCGATGGAGCGCGCCTTCGAGCGCAATCTGCAAGCTCCGCTCCGAAGGTAGGTTGCGAGCAGAATTGTGAGCCCGGGGATCCGCGCCTGTGGGCGCTTCCGGGCGCTCCCGGGCCGCTTTTTCATTTTTTGACCTGCCTGGCTTTTCATGATATAATGAACATATATGTCTAGAAATCCTGAACTTATGCGCGAGTCCATCGCCGAGATGGCGAGTGCGCTCGAAGGCGCTGACTCCGCCCTCATAGAGCAATTTTTCTACTCTTTATTCACTGTTGCAGAAGCAGATGAAATCGCCAAACGGTGGGCGCTCGTCAAAGAGCTTGCAAAGGGCACCCCCCAGCGCAAAATCGCTGAAAACCTCGGACTTTCTCTCTGCAAAATAACGCGTGGCTCGCGCGAGCTCAAAAAACCCGGCTCTCCATTCCGGCAATTGCTCGACAGGCTCGCATCTCTTACTGCTACCGCGGCCGATCAAAACGCACAGCCCGACCCCAGCCCCCCCAAGGAATAGCAATGGAAATTCCGCTCAGACTTGTTGCACGCAAAGATGGATCGCTCTTCTACGGAATTTCGCTTTCATTCCGGCTTGTAATGGGAGGCATGCTCATTCTTCTGGGAGCAGCGATTGTGCTCGAGGAATTCCGCGCGGGCCCTATCGGCTGGATCGCAATATTCCTGCTTCTTTTAGGCGTCATTTACAAAGAAGACTGGCTTTTCGACGTGAATACCAAAACCGTCAGCGGGCTTGTCGGCTTTTATCCCATGCTCAAGAAAACCCAGCTTACCTTTGAGGAAATCGGCTATATTCAGCTCGCCGCATTCTCGAAAGGAACAGTGCCCGGCAGCAAGGAAGAAGAGAGCTCGAACCGCGATGCTTTCGAATCCATGCGGGGTAAAGACTCCCGTGAGGGCTTCAAGAGCAGTTTTGATTTTGCCCGCCGCAAAAAACTCTATATCGCACTGCTCCTCATCACAAAAAATGAGGAGCATTATCTGCTCGACATGACCCCCGCACGCCGCGCTATTCGCCTCGCGCAAGCCGGCAAGGCGCTCGCCGCGCTCATCGGGTGTTCCTTCCTGGACAACATTGCTGAATAAATTACAGCGCTTCCACCTTTTCAACCGCTTTTCGTTGAGCTTCTCGGAGCGATTCAATAATAAATTCGAATTCTTTGTGCCCCGACAGATAGAAGATGTCGTTATACAGCTCAAAACCCTTCTGTTCACGCAGGGCGAGGAACGCCACTAGATCTCCTTCAGAGAAGGGTGCGCCTCCCGGTGTCCCTGGAAGTGGAGCCAAGTTCGCGTACCTTGAGAAATCGCGCGCCCGCAGCTCCCGTTTGAGCTCCTGGCGCAAATGGATCCTGAAGTTTTCGTTGCCGAGCAACATCAGCAGTTGCGCCAGATTCCGGTTGTGCTGGTCCAAAAGTTCCTGAAGCACCAGGCCGAGCGCGGCCGCACCCTCGCCAAACTCCGCTTCTTGCAGGTCTTTGTTCTTCAAAAGCGCATCGAGCTGGCGAATTTCCTGCTTCTCGTATTCGCGTGCAATTTTGATGCAGTCATCGATCGTGGTGACATGGTCATCCGGTGTCTGCGCCAGATATTCATCGATCCCGATTGCGGCCTTGTGCCCTACCGCAACCCCGTTGATGACATCCGGGCCCTTGATAATATCGCCCGCGACAAAGAGCCAGCCCAGGCTACTCTGGTAATACGGGGTCACCTTGATGCGCCGCCCGTCATACTCAAGCTTCGTTGCATAGTCGCCGAGATAGCTCATATTCGGGCCCTGCCCGATAGCCTCAACCACCATGTTTCCTTTGTAGATTTCGATATCGTTCTTGTCGAATGCCGGGTTGAAGCGTTTCTGTTCATCAAAGACGCGCGTGCATCGGCTCGTCTTGAGGCCGACAATATTACTGTCTTCGATGAGAACTTCTTCTGGCCCTCGCCCTGGGTGAAACACGATGCCCTCTTCCTCGGCTTCTTCGATTTCCTCCTTGTCCGCGGGCATGATGTCTCGGGTTTCGAGGCTTGTCACAATGAGGTGCACTTCGCCATATTTCTGCTTTTGCAGGCGGGCAAGACTCCGAGCAATATCCATCGCGACATTGCCGCCACCGATGACTACGATCTCTTTTTCAACCGGGAACTCGATTCCCCGCCGAATCCGCGAGAGCAAATCGATCGCCTGGAACACCATTGGGTGATCAGTGCCGGGTACTTTAGTGCTTCTTCCCTCATGAAAACCTGTTGCGATCAGTACTGCATCGAACTGCTGGTGCAGATCCTCAAATTGCACATCTTTGCCAACGCGTGTACCGGTTTTGATAGTAACGCCCAATGACTCAATCAAACCGATATCCTTATCGAGCACTGCATCTGGCAAGCGATACGACGGAATGCCATAGCGCATCATGCCGCCTGCTTTGGGATATGCTTCGAACACCGTCACTTCATACCCCATGAGCGCAAGATAATACGAAGCGCTCAAGCCAGATGGGCCAGAACCGACAATTGCCACCTTCTTGCCGCCCTTTTTGACAATATTCTGGTCGACAAGACTCAAATACTGCTCCTGCGGGATAGCATCCATTGCATACCGCTTGAGCCAGCGAATACTTAAGGGCTTGCCGCGGTTGCCGATACTGCAGGCGGTTTCGCACTTGTGCGTGCAGATGCGGCCGCAGACATCGGACAGCGGATTCGTTTTGTACATCTGCCGACCGGCTTCATGGATGTCATCGTTCCAGATAGCCTCGATGTATTCGGGAATATTCATGTTTGCCGGGCATACGGCAGTGCAAAGTCCGCAGGAAACACAGCGGCTTGCCTCTTTAATCGCTTCTTCTTTGCTGAAGCCTTTTACAATCTCGATGAAGGAATCGCCGCGTTCTTCTGCCGAAAGCTCTTTCATCGGGACGCGATCCAGGTCCAGGAAATTGACCTGCTTATCCGCTGTCCAGCCTTCTTTCGGCGCGGATTCGCCATGAATGCTCTTTTCGTTCGGAAGGATAAAGAAGGAGTTTGCATCCGGCGAAATGTGAATGTATTCGCGCGTCATCTTGAGACTACCGGTTGTACACACATCGACGCAGAGCGCACACCAGCAACAACGTCCGTAGTCGATGGCCGGCCGGTATTGTGTGCGGCCCACTCCTGCTTCCTTGCCTTCCACCGGTACCATGCGGATGGCATCGTTGTCGCAGATTTCGGCGCAGGTCCCACAGCCAATACACTTGTCGAGATCATTGATGTGGAAACCGCGGTATCGGTCGGCGGCAGGCCTCTCGACAAAAGGAACTTTTATGGTATCGGGCTTTTCGCCCAGGTAACGAAGCGCAGTTAGTGGCTTTAAAATACTGCCAGGATTGAACATACTGTTTTCTCCTCACCTATCGACTTCGGGCGGGCAGGCATCGAGGCTGAACATCACTTGCGATGCATCTTCTATTCTGGTGCCAATGAGCAGTTTTTCGAGCACATGGACGCCATGGGTCACGCTCGCGCCCCGGACATGCACTCTATAGGGTCGCACATCGCCATTGGAAACCATGTAGTAGGCATACTCGCCCTTACTGCTCTCGGTACGAACGTACGCATCTCCTGCGGGCACTTTCCATTTGAGCGGATTCGGCTGTTTGTTCCACACAGGGCCAGAGGGCATTTTGTCAAGAACCTGGCGGATGATGCGGATGCTCTCTTCGACTTCCTTCCGGCGGACGAGCATGCGCGCGAGCGCATCACTTTCATGCGCAATAGGAATGTCGAATTCAAGTTCGTTGTAAACTTCATAGGGGTCATCAATGCGCACATCATGCGCAAAACCGGCCGCGCGCAAATTCGGGCCGGTGACGCCCCATTCCATGGCTTTTTCGGGTGGAATCACTCCGATACCCCTGGAACGCTTTCGAATTATGCTGTTTTCAAACAAAAGATTGTCGTACTCTGGCAATTTTGATTCGATATAGAAAAGCGTGTCTTTTACTCGCTGGGCAAAACCCTCGGGCAAATCGCGACGAACTCCACCCGGGATGATATAGATGTGATAAATCCGTGCCCCGGTCAACGCTTCGAACAGCTCCAAAATCCTGTCGCGGTCGGAAATTGACCAGTTCGGCATCGTATAAAGCCCCAGCGTTCCCGCAAAGCCGCCGAATGCGAAGAGGTGACTTGCGATTCTCGAAAGCTCCAGCATCATGACCCGGATAAACTGCGCTCGGCGCGGCACTTCGATATGCGCGATGGCCTCGATTGCGCGGGCGTAATTTTCTTCATTGGGATCGGGATCAGGGACGCAGATCCGCGGGACAATCGCGATATTCTGCATATAGAGGCGCTGTTCCATGAGCTTTTCAAAACCTCGATGGAGATAGCCGGCATCAGTGCGAGCCTGGACAATCGTGTCGCCTTCGAGTGTCAGCTTGAGCGCAAAATTGCCTTCGATGCCAGGATGGTTCGGCCCGATAAACATATTGTATTCTCTGTTTTCGGGCGCGCTTGCCCCCGGATACAGCGTACGCCCATCATTGACAGTGACAATATTCATTTTTTCACTCATGCTGAGCCTCCTTCCACCAACGATCGCTCGATGCGTGTGCTTTGCGACCAGGCATTATTACTTCCTGGGCCTCAGCATCCGGCACAGCATGGTTGGAATGGTAGCCGCCCTGGACTTTGTCATCCCATTCAGGCTCATAATCCTTGAAGTGATACTGTGAATGTGCAAACTCTCTGGTATGAAAATCCTTGCGCATGGGCGGCGGCCCCTGCCAATCGCTCAAGATATATTTCGAAAGATCTTCATTCCCCGGAAAATCAACACCGAACATTTCATGGATGTCGCGCTCAAAGAATTTTGCAGGTTGCCACAGGTCAGTAATGGTTGGCTGTGAAGGGTTCTCTCGGTCAATCGAAATTTTAGCCTGCACCAGAATCCCTTGCTCATAATTCCAGAAATGGTAGACAAGCTCAAAGCGGCCTTCATCGATCCAGTCAACACAGCTGATTGCCGACAAATGTTCGAAACCAAGGGTATTCTTGAGCGTCACCGCGAACCCGTACAATTTATCGGCAGGGATTTCGCCCTGGATCCGCTTCTGTTTTTGCTGAAGAACAACAAAGCCCGGAAAACCGGCAGTCTTTTCGATGCGCGCCCGCATTTCTTCCAAGGACATTTTGTTGCTGACATCGTCTTCGACAAATTGCGCGGCGCCTTCAGATTCGGAGCGCGCATGTTCCGCCGAGCTTGTTGCCTTGTAAAGCCTTGCTGTAACATCAATTACTCTGCGCTTCATTGGCGAGCCTCCAGTATGCCGAACTTCTGGGCATCGGCAGGTATATCCTGATAGCTCTGGATTGGCCCGCCAAAAAGCTCTTCCTGATTTTTGCGATAAAATTCGTAGTTTTCGTAATAATCGCGCCAGCTGTTCGCTTCGCCTTTGCCAACACGGTCGATCAACCAGCTAAAGCCCTTGATGATGGCTTCGGGACGGGGCATGCAACCGGCCAGGTACATTTCAACCGGCAGATACTGATCCAGGCTTTTGATGGTGGAATACGAATCCCAGTACATCCCGCCGTTTATTGTGCAACTTCCGAAGCCGACCACATATTTAGGCGCCTGCATCTGTTCGTATACGAGAATGACCCGCTTCAGCGTTTTGACGCTCAAATAGCCTGTGATGAGCAGAATATCCGCCTGGCGCGGCGTCACCATTGGCATGATGCCAAAACGCTCCATGTCATAACGCGCGGTCATGGTAGGCGGAAGTTCAATGGCTCCACAGCCAGTGCAATAATGAAGCATCCACAGGCTGTTCTTTTTGAGCTTGGCGAGCACCCTGTCCCAAGCCGCTTTTTGCGTTAGTTCTTTTGCCATATTTGAGCCCCTTCTCACGCTATATTGAGCATGATGCCGATTACGCCCAATGCGGCGAGCGGCAAGGAAATTTTCCACATGAATTTCACCGCGGAGTCGACGCGGAACCGCCCGAACACCATATTGACGCTGATGAGTGCGGTCCACAGAACAAAGAGCTTGACAAGATATTCAAGCCAGTTCGAGGCTCCTCCCAGAAACAGATTGATATAGAGTGTCAGTTCGAGCGGAACCGCGATAAGGTGCTGAATGAACATGATGCCGAGATATTTGCCGCCCATTTCGGTCATGGGACCTGTCGCGATTTCGTGCGGCGCCACAATCACCTCAAAGGGCTTTTCGTTCAGCATCCCCTGGAGCGCGATAAGCGCGGCAACTCCAAGTAGAGGATGCGCAATCAAGCCCCAGGCCCAAAAGCCGCCCGCTTGCTGGACGCGAATGATATCGAGCATGGAAGTTGTCTGTTCCTTCATTGCCACGCCGATAAAGGTGAGAATAAATGGCACTTCATAGCCGGCGAGCATTTGCAGAGCCCTGCTTATGCCGATACTGCCATTTGGGTTCGCGGTTTCTCCGACGCCGAGCGCCATGCCGAGCGAAGGGATCAGCAGCAGGTAAGAAATGACAAGAAAATCCCCGAACTGGCTGAAATAGCTGAAACCTGGCACCGGCACAAAATACAAGGTGAGCATGGTGCCGCCGAGCAGCATGAGAATTGCGACATCGTGCATATAGCCATGGCTGACATTCGTTTTCTTGCTCATCAGTTTGATGACATCATAGAAAGGCTGAATCCAGCTTGGCCCGATTCTGCGTTCGACACGGGCCGAGAATTTCCTTTCATAGCCACCCAACAGGACACCGATGCAAAATATAATTAGAGGATAAGCAATTATCCACACCACAATACTGAGTACGCTCATCGCCCGCCTCCCAGCACCAACAAAATGACCACGACTGCCGCTACAACGTATGCTGAGTAGGTAGTGATATTGCCGGTAAAGATTCTGCACACATATTCACTTGTGCCGGAAACAAAGGTGGCTAACGCCTGCTCTGCACGCTTGACAGGCGGCTTGTGCAGTAGCCGTTCGAAAATATGCTCCATGCCCGCATAAAAGTTGTAGTTGTAATTGTAGGGAATCGACTTGTCCAGGAAATGCCCGGCCGCATAGTTGTCGTACTGGCCAATATGTTTGCGCTTGCCGCCTGCAAGATAGATAAGCCAGGAAACAAACAGCCCCCCAATGAAGACAATGTTGATAACCAGCATGTTCAGCTGGCCCATCTCCGCCGCGACACCATGGACCGAATATGCTACGCGCTCAAGCCCCAAGCTTTGCTGAATATCAGCAACGACCGCCAAGACGGTTCCCGGGAAAGCCCCCGTCAACCAGACCACCGCCATCATGAAAATGATTGGGAGGCGCATGCCCCAGCCCACTTCCTTGATATCGTTATAGCGCTCCGGAAGCTGGCCCAGGAACATGTTGTGAATCAGCTTGTACACCGAAAGAATGGTTCCCAGCGTCGCGATAAAAGCCGCCAGCGCGATAAAGGGATGGCCGCTCAGGATGAGGGCGCGGTAGATAAGCCACTTCGATACAAAACCGTTCATGGGCGGAATGCCCGCAAGCCCGATAATGCCGAACAACAAGCCGAGATAGGCGACAGGCTGTTTCTTGATAAGCCCCCCCAGCTTGTTCAGATTCGTTGTTCCCGTCCGGTATTCAACCGCCGCAATGCTGAACAGAATCAGGCTGACATAGGTCATGTGGTTGAATACATGGAACAAGCCGCCTGCAATTCCCAGGGTCGTGGAGCTTGCGATGCCTACAATCATGTAGCCGCCCTGGCCTATCGAGTGCCAGGTCATCAGTTCCTTTGCGTCATGCTGGAAAAGCGCGGTAAAGGTCGGCACCACCATGGTAAACGCGCCGATAATCATGAGCACTTCGTTCGCACTCACATATTTGTTTGCAGTGACAAGATTCAGTGCGGTCAATCCGAACCCTGCAAACAGAAACATGGTCATGCCATAGATGCCAATTCGTGTCGAAATTGCGGCTAGATATGCGGAAATGCCTGTTTCGGCATTCGCGTATGCGGAAGGTAACCACCAGTGGACCGGATAGGCCGCCGCTTCAATCAGCATCGGGACCAGAACAAGAAGCATGGCGACGATGATGCGCCCGGCGCCAAAGCCGGAAAACGCCTTCTGTATTGTCCTGAAATCGAAGCTCCCCACATTGAAGTACACATACAGGAGCCCAGCCAACAGAATCATGCCCGCAGTAACTGCATAGACCAGATACCCTGCCCCGGCGCGTTTTGCCTTTTCATGCCCTTGCTGTAATAGGAAATAGGTGCACCACGACATCACTTCCCACATTATGAAGAAGGTGAGCATGTCAGCCGAAAGCAAGACTCCCAGCATTCCAAATGTTTTAGAGAAAAGCCAGATATAATAAAAAGGATAGCGGCCGTCATCGCGAAGCCCCTGAAGACTAAACAGCACTGTCACCAGGCTGATGCCCGCGACCATCGCGACAAAATACCAGGAAAGCTGGGTAAGACCGAAATTCAGCCACAGGCCAAAGAGGGGAATGCCGAGATAGCCCGTCCCAATTTCGCTCTTCGCCAAAAAGGCAAAAACAAAGAGAGCAGCAAATCCTATCCCCGCGATAATTTTCTGCACCGCGCCGGACGCACGGGCCTTGCTTGATGCAGGTACAATCCAGGCGGCCGCAAGGCTTGTCAAAAACCCGGCAAGGGGTAGTATCAAAAGCATTGAAGTTAACATTCTGGCTCCTCCCTAGATTGTTGCCAGCACGGCGGCCATCGGCTGAAGTAGTCTGTCAAACGACGGAATCATGAAGCCTCCCACGAGCACCAGCAACACAAAACCAGCAACCGCAATCCACGCGAAGGCCGGCAAGTCTCCGCTGGCGGCGCCGCTGGCAGCCACTTCTGCATTCGCCCCATACAGCGTCCTGACAATGCGGAACAGATAGATCGATTCAATCACCGTGGCAAAAAGAATGACTACAATGCCCGCATACCCGATCGCCGAATGCGCGGCGGCCGCCGCCTCGACAATCCTAAGTTTTGTAAAGAATCCAAACAGGGGCGGCATGCCCACAAGCGAAAGCGCCGCGATCGCAAAGAATGCCCCTGCCGCCGGCATTTTCCTGCCCAAGCCCCGGTATGCTTCGATTTCGTGACTGCCGGTTCTCACAATGAAATAGCCTGAAACCAGGAAGAGCGCGCTTTTTGCGCCTGCATGCATGAGAAGTTGTCCCAGCCCCGCCCATTTCCCGATTTCCGAGCCGAGGGTAAACGCAAACAGCATCATGCTCACCTGTCCGATACTGGAAAACGCCAAGGCACGCTTGAGTTCTTTCTGCCCAAGCGCCGCCATTTCACCCACCAGGATACCGGCCAAAGCCAGAACGGCAAGCACCGACAGCATGGCGCCTGAGAACACATTCAGCGAAAGCCGAACCAGCACCACCAGCGCCACTTCAATGACAAACCCCGACAGCACCGCGCTTATCGAGCTCGGAGCGCTCGAGTGAGCATCAGGAAGCCAGGTGTTCAGGGGGAAAACCGCCGCCTCGATGCCAAAGCCAAGCACAAACAGCACAGAGACCAGTGTCGCATACGAATTCGGCGCCGCTGCAAGGGCCTTTGCGATATCGGCCATGGCAAGGCTCCCCGAAAGTCGGTAACTCAGCCCGATCGCCACAAGCATGAAGGCCGAACCAATCGAGCCTAAGACCATGTATTTGAAGCCTGCTTCCAGAGCCCGCTCCTCCTGGCTGTAAGCGACCAATAAATAGGAAGAAATGCATAAGATTTCAAAAAACACGAAAAGGTTGAAAATATCCTTGGTCATGACGAGGCCGAATGCGCCCGCAAGCAGCAGCAAGAAAATCGCATAATAACGGACTTCGGCTTTTTCTTTTCCTTTGAATTCTCCCGCGTGAGGGATGTAGGGGAATGAGTACAGAAGGACGAGCAGACCGCTCACTGCAATCAGCAACGCGAATCCGGCTGATACCGCATCGAGGCCAAAGGCAATCCCGAGTGGCGGCAGGACATCGGCGAGAACAATGACAAAAGGCTCGGAAATCGCCGCGGACAGCCAAATGGGCGCCAGAACCGCCAGAAAGGCAACCGTCGCAATCGCCACAATTCTGGCGGCCATTTTTGACCCCAACAGCACAATCAGAAATGCCGCCCCGAGCGGCATGGCAATCAACAGCATCGGGCTTACCATTTGAGCCCCCTCAAATCCGACACCATAACCGTCCCGTTGCGCTCATACAGCCGCATAATCAGCGTCAACGCGACCGCAGTCACGCCGAAACCGATGACGATGGCGGTCAGCACCAGCGCCTGGGGAAGCGGATCCACCATGTTCGAAGCCTGATCTACCAGACTCAATGGAGCGTCGGAAAGATAAATCGGCGCTCTGCCATCGCGGATATAGCCGATTGTTACAAGGAAAATATTCACGCCCAAATCCATGACATCGAGGCTGATGACGACCCGAACAAGATTTTTTCTCGTCAGAACCCCATACAAACCCAGAAGAATAAGAATCATGCTCGTGGAATAGAGCACAGCGCTGACTGAAATCATCGCTTTCCTCCTTGTGCTTCTTTTTCGGCACTCGCATAGTCGCTTCCCGTAAGGCTGGTCACCAGGGTTGAAAGCTCGGCCGCAACCTTGGTTCCAACTGCCGCATAGATGAGCGGGATAATGCCAGCACTGAACAGCATGCCGGGACTGCCCTTGGGGAGGACATTTGCCAGAAAGGAGAAGCGGTCGCTCAAAAGCCCCAGAAGCCCGAGGCCGACAAAGGCCAAACCCGCAAACCCTTCAATCACCGCCATAAGCCGCGTCGAAAGCTCATTTTTCACTCCCGTCATGAGCACCGCATAGACTGCGGTCGCGACAAGCACGCCGCCCGGAAAACCGCCGCCGGGGGAAAGGTGGCCGTGCGCCACAATGTAGACGCCCACAAGCACAATAATCGGCAACACAAGCCGCGCCCCGTTATAGAGAATAAAGCCTCCATCATCCCGAAAAACTTCCTTGAGCCCACGCCCCGCAAACTCGCCTGAAAGGAGCGCAACACCGAGCGCACTCAAAAAGAGCACCGTCACTTCGCCAAGGGTATCGAGGCCCCGGAACTGCACGACAATCGCGGTTACGGTATTCGCCGCGCCGCTCTGAGGTATTGTCTGTTCAATGGCCGCTTGTCCGAGTGTGCGGACAGCCGCCGGATCCTCCGCCCATAAATCGCGCATTACCAGCGAAAAAACAAAAAACGCAAAGCTCGCAATAAGCAGAACGCCGATTACCTTACGCATGGGAGCCTCCTGTTGGCGAGCCGCCATTACTTGCCGGTTCCGAATGCTTCCCGGTCTGCAGGTTGCTGCCATCCTCAAGCGAATCGACCGAATTCGTTCGCTTGAGCACAAGCACGTACACCAGCGTAGTCAAAGCCGAGCCGATAGCCGCTTCAGTGATGGCCACATCAGGCGCTGCAAGCAACAAAAACGTCGCGGACACCAGCAAACTGACGGTCCCGAGCAAAATGACCGCCGAGCCGAGCGAGCGCATAAAAATCGATCCGGCCGCCAAGCCGATCAGCAGGACACTTACTACAATGACCATTGCGACCATTTTATGCCCCCTTGTTGTCTGTCGCTTCAGGCGCCGCACCTGTGATGGTTGCGTCAGCGGCTGCACCTTCAACCATCCCGGCCTCGCCACTCGCCTGAACGCCCCACGCATCGCTCACCGATTTTTCCGAAAGCTTTATCCCGGACAGATAGGCACTTCGTCCAATCGTGTTGGATGCGATCGGATTTGCGAGCACAATGAATACCACAAGAAGCACGGCCTTCCCCGCAGCTCCAGGGAGAAGGAAAATCGCGCTCAAGCCAATGGACATCGCGCCAAGCGTGCTCGCCTTGGTTCCAGTCTGAAGGCGGTTATAGACATCGGGCATGCGCACAAGGCCCAGCGAGCCGAGAAACAGAAAAATGCCCCCAATCAGCATAAGGATTTCGCCGACAACCGTCATTTCGATACCCTCATAAAAAAGCGCGCAATGGTCACTGTGCCGAGAAATCCCACAATTCCATACACAAGCGCCACATCCATATAGCTTGTGGTCTGTACAATCTCCGCGAGCACCAAAAGAAATGCCATGCCAATAACTGAAAGCGTATCAGATGCGACAAGCCTGTCAAAAAGGCTAGGCCCTTTGATAAGCCTGAACACAGTGAGCACCGCGGAAAGGCCAATCAAAATCAACGAAATGGTTATCATTCAACCACCCCCTTCAATCCTTGCTCGAACACCGCCACAATCGCCTTTGAGGCGCTTTCAACATCGTTGCCCTTCACATCAATCCAATGAATGAAGATTTCGTCATCTTGCACATTGAGCGACAGGGTGCCGGGAGTGAGCGTAATGGAACTGGTGAGCATGACTTTCGCTAAGGGACTTTTCAGGCCTGTCTTCACTTTGACAATACCAGGATTGATAGGGAGGCTTGGTGACAACACGCGCTTTGCAACATCGATATTGGCGAGTATCAATTGCCAGATGAAAATGAATATATATGCCACCATGGAAAAAAGAGGCGTGATACCCGGCCTGATGCCTTCCAACAATGGATACACCGGCCGCATGAACAGGGTCAGCACAAGAACAAGTGCAGCCCCTGTCAACAACTCTTGCGGCTGAACGCTCCAGGTGATCAGCACCCACACCAGAAACAAGCCAATAAACAAAATGACCGCCTCCCTGCCGTGCTTCATCTCAAGCTCCTTGTAAGCAAGTTATTTTAATAAAAATAATTAAACTTTTAGTGTCCCGATTGTTGCGATTATAGCGATCCTGGCGCCTTGAGCGATTTCGGCGCCCTCGCCCCGAAGATTTTCGGGTCCCTATTGAGGAATCAATTGCCGGCGCCATCTCTTCTCTCCTGCAATTCGCCATAGTATTTCATGTATTGGACACGCTCGTAGGTTTCAGGCGCGCTGGACAGCTCCTGACTCAAGAGTCCCCTGAAGGCTTCAATTGTTTCAAAACCATGCGCATCCATCCAGGACTCAAGCCGCGCCTTCATCTGCGCAATGACCTCTGGCGAATTCCGGTACAGGCTTGAAACCACCTCTGTCCCTGCAGCGCCGGCGAGCAGCATTTTCACCACATCATCGCCATTGTGGATGCCTGTAGAAGCAAAAATCGGCGCGTGTACCTTGCCGAACAGCATGCTGATCCATCGGAGGGGAACGGACATTTCTTCGCGACTGCTGAAATACGCTCCCTGCTTGAGCGACAGCTTTTCAATATCAAAATCGATTGAATACGGTCGGTTAAATAGAACAAGTGCATCCGCACCGGCTCTTTCGATCTCGCTCACCACTGCGGACACGTCGGAGAAGTAGTAGCCGATCTTGGCAATGAGGGGAATGTTAATTTTGTCTTTTACTGCGCGGACAATTGAACCGGGGTCGCTATTTCGGAAGCCGAATATATTGAGCTGAAGCGCATCAGCGCCCGCAGACCGGATTTCCGAAGCAAATTCTGTCCATTCGCCACCGGAAACACAATTTATGCTGGCAATGACCGGTACGCTGACTTCATGCTTTGCATCGCGAATCAGCGCCAGATATTCAGACAAGCTGTGCTTTTTTTCGTAATAGCCGATGTAGTCGTCGATTTCTTCCTGACCGTAGATGACACCGCCCTTGCTTGCTTCGCGGCGAGCTTCCATCAAGATCTGTTCTTCGAAGAGCGACTTAAGGACAATGCCGCCTATACCATTACGAGCCAGCTCTTTGATTGATTTTATATTTCCAGTAAGACCGGAGCTGCCAGCAATGACAGGATTCGGGAAAACCAGACCAAACCGTGAAACCTGGAGCGACACCATACCTGTACCTCCCCGATGATCTACGAAAATTATATCATATTATATAAAATTGACAATATATAAATATATAAATAATTTGATATTTATATATTTTTGACAATCGCTCAAAACACATGCAGAAATGAAATGGGGCTGCCCGAAGGCAGCCCCATATTCAGCAGCATCTCAACAATACTGCACGCGGCGTTCTGCTGAAGCCCGTGCGCCGTACGCTTCCGGCTATTTCACTCCGGCTTGTGATAGAGGAAGCATGAAACCTCGTGGCCAGGGCTTGCTTCCTTGAGCATCGGCCGCGCCTGTTTGCAAATATCCATGTGCTTCGAACAGCGGTCGTAGAAATTGCAGCCAGGCCTCTGCTTGTCCGGCGACGGCACATCGCCCGTCAGGATGATGCGCTTGCGCTTCGCCTCGATTTTGGGATCGGGAATCGGCGCCGCTGACAGGAGTGCCTGTGTGTACGGGTGCAGAGGATTCTTGTACAGGTCAGCTGCATTCGCAATCTCGACAATAAGCCCCAAATACATGACCGCCACACGGTTCGAAATGTATTTGATAACCGAAAGATCATGCGCTATAAAGAGATACGTCAGTCCGAACTCGTCCTGCAAATCTTTGAACAGATTGAGAATCTGCGACTGGATCGACACATCGAGCGCAGAAACCGGCTCGTCGCAGAGAATGAGCTCAGGATTGAGCGCCAGCGCGCGTGCGATGCCGATACGCTGGCGCTGCCCGCCCGAAAACTCATGCGGATAGCGGTTTTTGAAAAAGCGCGAAAGCCCAACTTTTTCCATAAGGTGCTCGACGCGATCGTTGCGCTCTTCGGTGCTCATGTCGATGAGCCCGCGTTTCTGGAATATACGAATCGGTTCGGCGATGATATCGCCGGCAGTCATGCGTGGGTTGAGCGACGCATAGGGATCCTGAAAGACCATCTGCATGTTCTTGCGCGCTTCGATCATTTCCTGGGGAGGCAGCTTGGTCAGGTCTTTGCCATTTAGGATGACTTCACCCGCGGTAGGCTTGTAGAGCTGGGCAATTGCTCGCGCGGTCGTCGACTTGCCGCAGCCGGATTCTCCGACAAGGCCGAGCGTCTCGCCCTTGCGGACCTGAAAATCTATTCCATCGACAGCATAGATAAAATTCTTGGCTTTTGAGAAAAAGCTTGCTTTTATAGGGAAATGCATCTTGAGGCCGCGGACATCGAGCAAAACTTTATGATCAGGCATTCTGGGCCTCCTTCGCGTACAGCCAGCATGAAGCGCTCTGACCATTTTCGAACGATACCGAGGGCGGGTACTTCTTCTTGCAGATATCCATCGCCTTTTCGCAGCGAGGGAAGAATGGGCAGCAATCCGGCAGATCTATTACGTTGGGTGGCTGGCCGGGTATCGAATACAAGCGCCCCTTTGTCTCCTGATCGAGGCGTGGTACCGAATGAATGAGACCCACGGTATAGGGATGCTTCGGCGACTCGAAGATTTCTTCAGTGCGGCCTCGCTCAACGATCCGTCCCGCATACATGACGCAGATCGTATCGCACATACCGGCAACCACTCCGAGAGAGTGCGTAATCATGATAACCGCAGTCCCGAGCTTGCGGGTTAGTTCCTGCATAAGCTCAAGAATCTGTGCCTGGATAGTGACATCGAGTGCACTGGTCGGCTCGTCAGCAATGAGGATTTCCGGGTTGCACGAAAGGGCCATAGCGATCATTACGCGCTGGCGCATTCCGCCAGAAAACTGGTGCGGGTATTGATCAATGCGTTTTTCCGGTGCAGGGATGCCAGCAAGCTTGAGCATTTCGATGGCCTTTGCCTTGGCTGCTTTTTTGTCCAAACCCTGATGGAGCTCGATTGTCTCGACCATCTGCGTCGAAATCCGCAAGAATGGATTGAGCGAGGTCATCGGATCCTGGAAAATCATGGATATCTTGTTGCCGCGGATGTCGCGGATTTCGTGCGGCGGCATCTTGAGCAAGTCTTTGCCATGGAACAAAACCTGTCCGCCCGCAATTTTCCCTGGAGGTACTGGGATGAGATTGATAATTGACAGGTTTGTAACACTCTTGCCGGAGCCCGATTCGCCGACAATTCCTAATGTTTCACCGCGATGGAGCTGAAAATCCACCCCATCGACGGCTTTTACCAAACCCTCATCCACCATAAAATATGTTTTCAAGTCTTTTACTTCAAGAATTACTTCGTCAGTCATTTCGGCTCCTTATCAGGTCCGGTTCTTGCTCTGCGGATCGAGGGCATCTCGCAGACCATCACCGAGGAAGTTCATGCAGAACAAGAAAATCGTCATTGCAATACCAGGGCCGAGCAGCTGCCATGCGTACGATTCCATCGCACGGACACCTTCAGATACCAATGTCCCCCATGACGCATCGGGAGCCGAAACGCCAAGGCCGAGGAAGCTTAAAAACGACTCGTTCATGATGAAACTGGGCATCATAAGCGTGGAAAATACAATGATGACACCGAGCGTGTTCGGCAAAAGATGGCGGAAAATAATTCGCCAGGAGCTTGCGCCCATAGAGCGCGCAGCTTCCACGAATTCGGAATTTTTAAGGCTTATAATCTGCCCGCGTACCACGCGCGAAATCGTGAGCCATGAAACAAGCGCGATTGCAACAAACAGCACAACAAAGCTGCCTCGCGCCTTCTCTCCGATCATCGCCATGATAATGATGACAATGAGCATGTAAGGCAGGCCATACATGATATCGACAAAGCGCATAAGAAGATTGTCGAGCCAGCCTCCGACATAGCCGGAAATTGCGCCGATAAGGATACCGACGAGTGCCGCAGTCAGCGTTCCGACAATCCCGATAGCGATTGAAATGCGTCCGCCATAGATAATGCGCGCAAACATATCGCGGCCGAGGTCGTCGGTCCCCAAAATGTACACTAATTTATAATCGGGGTTGGTATCGAGCTCTGCTTTGACTTTTTCGAGCGTCTCTTTCTGGCTTATGAGCTCGCGCACAACAGGGTCGGTAGTGTTTCCCGAAAAGCCCTCGCCCTGATAAGTAAAGGTAAATGCGCTCGTATCGCCCTGATCACTCGGCGTCGCCTCCGCTGCAGACTCTGGTTGCGTTTGGTCGGTTGCGCCAAAATTGAAAAAGGATCCAAAAGCACTCTGCTCTTCCGCTTTTTCCTTTACGCGCTGCTCAAGACTTGCGATTCGCGCTTCAATTTTCTTTACGACAAGCTCACCTGCCGGCTTAAGCGATGGCGGGAGACTTGCATTTGTTATGACCTGTTTGCGGTAATCGATGAGGACCCCTGCACTTGTCAAAATCGGCGCAAAAAGGCTTATTAGTATATAGATACTTACAATAAATAGACTTATAAGTGCCATCTTGTTCTTGCGCAAGCGCTTCCATGCATCTGCCCAAAGGGAGACGGGCTTCATGACCTGGTTGAATTCGTTGACAGCCTGTTGCAGTTTTTTATTTGCCATGCGCCACCCCCTATTTGTAAGAAATCCTCGGATCGAGGAGGCCATAGATCAAATCGACCACGAGGTTGGCAATGATGAGGATTATGGAATAGACAACTACTTCCGCCATGATGAGCGTATAATCGCGGTTGAGCGCCGACTGCACGAATGGACGGCCAATGCCCGGTACAAGGAACACTGATTCGATGACGATCGATCCGACAACAATGCCCGAAAATGCAGGCCCCAGGTACGTCACGACAGGGAGAAGCGCGCCTTTCAGCACATGCTTCCAGACCACTACCGATTCCTTAAGCCCTTTTGCCCGCGCCGTGCGAATGTAGTCAGAACGCAGTACTTCCAGAATGCTGGCTCGCGAAAGCCGCGCAATATAGGCAAAATAAGGGAAAGAAAGCGTCAATGCAGGCAAAATGACGGCCTTGAGACCATGGGTGGATATCCACTGCCCGATTGGCAAGATTTTCAGCTTCATGCCAAATATTAGCTGCAGAACAGGTCCCATAACAAAAAGTGGCACCGATATGCCGATAACCGCAATCGAAACTGCAACATAATCCTGCCACTTGTTCTGCTTGAGCGCGGAAATTATGCCAACCGCTACACCTCCAACAGCTGCAAGTACCAAAGAAATCACACCAAGCGACATGGAAACAGGCAGGCCGCGATCGATAATCTCATTTACCGTGAGATCTCTGTAGCGATATGAGGGGCCAAAATCCCAGCGGACAATATCGCCCATATAGCGCAGATACTGCTTGAACAACGGTTCATCCATATGATACCGCTTCATGAGATTCTGAAGAATCGCTTCGGGCACTTCACGTTCGCGAGCAAAGGGACCGCCGGGGGCGAGCCTGATCAGAAAAAAACTCAGCGTGATCACAATAAAGAGCGTCGGAATGAGACTCAACGCTCTCCGAATGAAATATCGTGCCATTCGGAATCACTCCTTTCCTGGACGCAAACTACCCCTTGAAAAAAGAACAGGGATGCTTGTGCGTGACCGGAATTTCAAAATCTGAGAAGATATTTCTCAGGCTAAAATATTATACATCATCTTGACGATTTCATCTACGGAGAAAATGCAATGCGCGGCTCAGCAAAACTGCTCCATGACATCTTGTCATCTCATAAAAGAGGCTGCCCTTTCGGACAGCCT
>WESA01000004.1 GCA_009768935.1 Rectinema subterraneum | reverse complement strand
TTTGTCAGCTGCTTCAGAAGTCCTTCAGGGCCTGTCAGATCCTCTGGCCCCTTGTACTCCTTCAGAAGCTCATCCAATACTTCTTTCGTAATAGCCATACTCTCTCCTTCTTTGAGTATAGTTGTTTACACAGATTTTTTTACAGGCTCATTTCGTCAACCCAGAATCTCCCAAAAATCGTGCAAAAATTCTTATCAGACCATGGGCACTTTTATCTGGTCCTTCTGCTGTATCAGCGTATGTTTCCTGCGATAGTTACCGCCTTCAATCAAGAGAATATGACCATGGTGCGCGAGTGGATCGATAGTAGCCGCCATCTGGTAATCCATGTGGATCGTACCCCTACTTCGAGAACTCAAGGTTGGTGGTGATATCAAGGTTAGTTCAGACTAAAACCAGAAATTAATAGCCAACCTTGACAAAGAATCCTCCGCTGCTCACTTCATCTCTGCTTGAGGGAACCCTTTTTTGCATTTTATTGACGCTTTGTCCGCATAATCGTTATTCTTAAATTGGCAAGAGTAATCGAAAACAAAAGGGCGGATCCCATGAAAAGACCAATTCATTCAGTCACAGAGATTCTGGATGCAATCGCGCAGGGCAGACAAAGGACGAATCTCCTCAGGAAATATGAGCAGAGATTCATTGCGTTTTTGGTCAGGTTCATTCCTTCGTGGGTTTCTTCGAATATGCTCACTGCGGTCGGGTTTTTGGGGAATGTGCTGGTTTTCCTGAGCTTTGTGCTAGCGGCAAAAATCAGCGGCTATTGGCTGTTTCTGGGAATTGCGGGCTTTGCGATCAGCTGGTTCGGAGACTCGCTCGACGGGCGGATTGCCTATTATCGCAACAAGCCGAGAAAGTGGTATGGGTTTGCGCTCGATATTGCCGTCGATTGGCTGGGTATTGTCCTGATAGGGCTGGGATTCATACTGTATGCAAACGGCTATCTCAAAATTGTCGGATATGCGTTCATCACATTCTACGGGCTTGAAATCATTATCGCGCTCATGAGATACAAAATTACCGGCAATTACTCGATCGATGCGGGACTTCTGGGCCCTACCGAGGCAAGAATTGCCATTTCGCTGTTTTTGCTGATAGAAATTGTCTTCAAAGGGACACTGCAGTATATGGCCCTTGTAGCAGTTGCTGTGCTTATTATTTCGAGTTTTTCCGAACTGAAAAAGCTGCTCGATGCCGCGGACGCACAGGATCGGGAAGAAAAGCGCGCCCAAGATCGGGAATCCAAGAATATTGTTGAACTGAAGCGTGCAGAAAAAAGATGAACGCGGCACGTGTCATAGCTGGTTTTGCCAAAGCACAGGTCTCGGCATTTCTGGGGGGGATCGTCGATTACTCCGTGATGATTCTTTTTGTTCAGTTGTTTCATATCCATTATGCAATTGGCATTATTGCGGGCGGCATTGTCGGTGCTGCGGTGAATTTTGCCATAAACAGATACTGGTCGTTCTACTCGCCCAAGGGGCGCTACAGCGATCCGGTCACCGTTCAGGGAATGAAGTTTATTCCGGTGTGCATGGCGAGTATCGCCATGAAAGCGACGGGCACCTATTGGCTTGTGCAGGCTGTCTCACTGGATTACCGGATCAGCCGCCTCGCTGTTGACGCAATTATTTCTCTTGCATTTAATTATCAGATGCAGAAGCGATGGGTCTTCAAAAAAGTGCGCAGTTTTGAAAAGAAGCATTAAGCGAATTTTCAGGGCATGAGTCATGCCTGCCTTGGCCGGCCACCTTGTTTTGATGTCTGACGATCAAGCATCCCGGCTATGGTATCGTGCAAGATTGTATCGATATTCTTTTTTGCAGCCATCCCGAGATGTCTGGTCTCGATGGGCGCGCCGAACTCGACAATGACGCGCGAGCGGCGGTTGATATGCAGGCTGCCAGGCCGTATGACTTTGTCGGTTCCGGATAGGCAGACTGGCACGATGGGAACGCCGGCAAGGACTGCCGCATAAATGCCGCCACGGCTGAACGTGTCGATTCCCGGGCCCTGGTGCGTGTGTCCTTCCGGAAAGAGAATGAGACTGCGGCCCTGTTTGAGCCGCCGTATCATGGTTTTGAAGGCGGCAAGCTCTGCTTTCTGGTTGCCTTGTTCGATGAATACCGTGCCGCTTGCACGCATCCAGAACGAAAACGCTGGAATCATGCGGAACATGCCATTGGCGACGAATGCAGCATTCTGCGGGATAGCGTCGAAGAGTACGGGAATGTCGGCGGGCGATCTGTGATTGGAAACGAACAGATATGCCCGATCGGGCCTGATCTTCTCCGCTCCAGATACTTGGAGCCTGATTCTGCCGATTCTGCAGATGCGACGCGCCCACCAATGGATTGTCTTAAAAACATAACGCTCGTATTCCGTGCCATTTCTGATAAAAAAAGTGCGGGGTATTCGGCGCATGGTCCGGATTGTCGCAAGGAGCATGAGAGGCAGAAGAAAGCTCGTATCTTCTTTTACTGCTGCATTGAAAAGCGCAATAATCGGAACTTTGCTCTGCTGTACGATGAGGGCATAACGGTTTGCGTCCAGTTCTTTTTCGGGGTCATAATCTTCTGCGTTGCGAGGCCCTGATACGCCAGCCGATTGTGCTATTCTCTTTTCGGTATGCACAACGTCGAAGGACATGATCGGTATTGCTCCTGCCGGCTATTTTAAAATACTTGCGCTGAGGATTCAATAGAAGACGATGGGCCGCTTTACACAAGGCGCCATTTTTAGGGTGCTGGTGAAGATTATTGGGGAGTGAAGGCGGAGTGCTCGTTTTTGTCACGCTGCCCGCTAAAATTCCGGAAAACCCCAATATCATTTGGCTCAGAAGTTCAAAGAATCTGATTCCATGCCCTCAATAAATGCCGCACCAACTGGCAACTCCGGAAAGATTCTCACAAGAGTATTTTTTAGTATCCTCGCTGTTGACTTAGGGAATAATTTGTTGACAAGACAATAATAATAATACGGGCATTCAGTAAATTGCCTTGTTGCAACTGCTTCGCTAACTACTTTTGCGAGGTTCATGATTCCTTTGCGGGATGAAGCAGTTGCTGCTGCTATTTTGTTCTCCACTTCATATCGGTGCTCAGCAATTGCTGTACGAAGTTCTGCATAGGTATAGGTTCGTATCCTTTCGACATTTAGAACAGAAGCAGCACATTCAAGTGCGATCAAGAGCTTCCTTCTATCATAGCACATATATTTTGGGGACTGCGAAAAAGGTATGGAGATTTTTGGTGCAAAGTTTTTCTCGGCATTGGTATCGAATTCAATGAAATATGAATATCCTGCGAGATGTCCAAAGGTGCGTAGTGTGTCTAGGTAGCCTAAAAGCATGAATGAATCCAGGAAGTTCCTGTTAAGATCGAGCACCCACCCCATATCTATCGAATTTTTTATATAGACTGTAATGCAACCGGCAATATCCGGTTTTCTCGTTCTGCCCATTCCGGAAAGGTCTGAGACAATTATGCGACGATAACCGCGCTTTCTGGCCATCGCATAGGGGATATTGTCATATATTCCTCCATCTATAAATGACTTACCCTCAATTTTTGGATTTTTGAATCCGGGGAAGGCAGAACTCGCCAAAAGATAGTCGACAACACTCCCTTGTTCCATATCTTCGATAAAGACTTCCTGATGTTTCAAATCACTGACATTTATTGTGACGACACCGAAGTCCTTCCCGCTGTTTCGAAGTGCTTTTTCATCAAGGTTTGACTCGATAAGCTGTCTGAAAGGCTTAGTGTCGAGTCCTCTGTTGTTAATAACAGAAATGAAAAAATCAGGAAGGCTGCGCAAAGACTGAAGGTTGAATTTTAGCTCACCGTTCTTGATGAAGTCTTCAGGCAAATCAAGAATATTGTCGAGCGAAATTATGTGCCCGATTTGTTCAAGAATCTCATCCGAACCTTGTGCAAGAAAGGCAGCGATTACCGCGCCGATTGACGTACCGATAAAGCAATCGACATGTATGCCGAGCTTCTTGAGCGCACGCCATACACCAATGTGGTATACTCCTTTTGCTCCACCGCCGCCGAGAACCAGGCAAAATGCTTCAGTATCATCGGTCTTTGTTTCTTTTTGTAGCATCATGTTGTGATTCTCCCCCCAGCTTTATCGTCGCTTTTTACAGCGGCCAGGAACTTCCCGCATGATGCTACTGAAAGGATAAATCCTACAAGAAATATGGGCCATTGAAACGATGACGGGCGGAGCATGCCTAACATTTCCAGATTTAAATGCCGCACTGCGAGGGCGTCCGCCATGAAAGCATAGAGCATTGCAAGAATACCCGAAACAAGCAGCAACCATTCTGCGGTTTTGGGTTGTATTGCAATGCCTCGGGCTTCGGACACTACAAGCTGAACACCAATTATCGCCATAATAAGAGCAATCAGCACAGGAGAAAGGATCGGCCCCCACCATGGCAAGGGGATCAAAAAAAGCAAATCCCAATCGAGCAGGGAATGTGGCCAGCCTATGAAAATATGCAGCCAGATATAATAGAAAATATCCCATACTCCGAATGCAAAGATAAAAAATCCAATTCGGGATTGCAGCTTTTTGCCTGCTATCCATCCAAGCGCCCAAAGCATAACGAGCGTTGCTGCCTCACGCCCGATTTCTATTCTGCTTATTTGTGCGTCAAAAGAAGAGAGGCTTGCCATGATATCAGTAATTCCATATAGCTTGCGAAGATCCACCACTATTGCAGCTTCCAGATATGCCATTGCAATTGCAAAAACCGCTGCGAACAACAAATTTCGCCTTTGCATATCTATCCTCATAAAATATTATTGACATAATGTCAGATTAATCATTATTTTGAACAAGTCAAGAGGGGTGATCAATTACAATAAGCCAATATTCTTGTATGGCGGAATATTCAAAAGTTGCAGCAGAACGATATTGGAATGGCGCAATGCAAAAAAAATATTGACAAAAAAGAAAGTATATACTATTATTGTTGACACAGTGTCAGATAAACTTGCTTGCATTGTTTGAATAGGGTTTTGTTTTAAAGGGAGCCTCGTATGCCTAAAATTGTCGATCATGACAACCGCAAGCGCGAAATTCTCGAAAAGGCATTGGAATTGTTTTCTCTGGGCGGCTTTCATGCGTCGAGTTTTGCGGAAATCGCTGAATCATGCGGTCTTAGCCGGACGAATATGTACAACTATTTCAAAAGCAAAGAAGAGATTTTTTTCTATGCTGTCGAAGATATTTTCAACCGGATTTCGGTTGAAATCGATAGAATAGCTCGCCAGAAGAATGTATCGATTGTCCGGAAGCTCTCCAGTATTTATGAAATTTTTACGGATAATTCAGCAATTGGACGCTATTCCTTTATAATTACAGAACTTGCGCAGAAGCTCAAAAACGAAAACGCCGAATTCCTTGCAAAGCTTCAAGAGGCAGCAAAGGCGTTGCGGCAGAAAATCGAATCCCTGCTTTATAGAGAAGGGAATCCAATACTCGCGCCGCAGGTTCCTGTTATAGCAACGCTATTCTTTTCTCTCGTCGAAAGCAGTATTTCGCATTCTCTTTTTATCGACAAAGGATTTATACAGAACAACATTGCATCCCTGCTGAACTTGGAAAGCTTCGTATAACGAACTGTTAGAAAGAGGAGAAAAAATAGGTTAATTTTGATTTTAATTTGACAATACGTCAGCATAAAACCCGATAATAATGGAGGTGTCTATGGACGGCTTAAAGAAGGTATTTGCAAAAAGAGCAGTAAATCTCACACTGAGATATCTGGAAGGGGATCCGCAAGAGAACCTGTCGAAGGCAGTCAATGCTCTCATGCCGCTCGCAAAGCGCGATGGAATCAAGCGCCAACTTGAGTCTGCAAAACAAATTATGGCGGAAAAAGACAATCCTTATCGGAATCTTATTCTGAGGGTGTTCCATGAAATTGCGCCGAATGTGCGACGGAGATTTGTAACGAATTTCGTTGTCAATGCGAGCATGATAGGGCCTGACCGCGCGCAAATGCTCAAATACAAGCACGACTGCAATATACCGTGGGCGATTCTTATGGATCCGACGAGCGCATGTAACCTGCACTGCAAAGGCTGCTGGGCGGCAGAATACAACAAAACAGATTCAATGGATTATGCGCTGCTCGATCGCATCATTCGCGAGGGCAAAGAATTAGGTGTCTATTTCTATATCTATTCCGGAGGAGAGCCCACCATCCGCAAAAATGATCTCATCAAGCTTGCGCAGGTGCACAATGACTGCATGTTCCTTGCCTTCACAAATGGCACACTGGTTGACCAGGATTTTGCACTCGCTCTTGGCGAGGTGGGCAATTTTGCACTTGCATTCAGCATCGAAGGCTTTGAAGAAGCGACAGATTTCCGGCGCGGCGCCGGCACGTATACAAAGGTAATCGAAGCTATGCAATACATGAAGCAGATAGGAGCCCCATTCGGTTTCAGTGCCGTCTATCACGGCAAAAATACAGAACAGGTCGGCAATGAAGCATTTCTAGACTTTCTCATCGAACAAGGCTGCATGTTCGGATGGTATTTTACTTACATTCCTTTAGGAAAAGATGCCGATACCGCATTGATTGCTTCTCCCTCTCAGAGAGAGTATATGTTCCACTGGGTAAGGGAAATGCGGGACAAGAAGCCGATATTCCTTCTCGACTTTTGGAATGATGGGCAGTATGTCGATGGATGTATCGCTGGCGGCAGGAGCTACCTGCATATCAACTCGGCAGGCGATGTTGAGCCCTGTGCATTTATTCACTATTCCAATGTCAATATAAGGAATGTATCCCTGCTCGAAGCTCTCAAGTCGCCACTCTTCAAGCAATATAAAGAGCTCCAGCCGTTCAATAAAAACCACTTGCGCCCCTGTCCCTTGCTGGACAATCCCGAAGCTCTTTCAGCTATGGTGAAGGCATCTGGGGCTCATTCAACTCAGCCGATCGATAAGGAAGATGTTGATGAACTAACAGCCAAATGCGAAAAGGCAGCCAAAGAATGGGCTCCTGTTGCAGACGGGCTGTGGGCTGAAGAATTACCGGAATATAGCAAGGCAAAAGCAAGAAGGGAAGAGGAAGAGCGGAAAACCCAGGAACAGATAATGAAACAGCTCAAGACAATGAGGCCTCTTAAAACAAAAGAGGATAAAAAGAAAATTTTTAGCCTTCGCCTATAGTCAAATTGTTGATCAAGCAGAAGCAGCACAAGAAGCGGATTCTGCTCGAAATACTATTTTCTTCTGTCCTTCTGGCTTTTTAGGATCAGCTGTACATGTGCCGCTTTTCTGGGCGGCCGACTAGGCAGTCAATTTTGTGCGAGATTTTTACATGTCAGCATGCATGCCGCTTGTGGTGGTTGTGCTGTCGAAAAGGCTTATGGCTATTCCTGGGTGTGCCTAAAAAATCGCCAGAAAACTTTCAAATTCGATTAAGAATATGCTATATTTCTCATATAGATTATAAGGTATTTTCAGAACATCAGCAATTTGAGTTTTAGCCCAGCAGCAATAAGGAGGAATTGCATGAGACTGCCGTCGAAACCCGAATCGCTCTTCTGGGCAATTCTTGCAATGGTCATGCTGCTTACAGCCTGTACAATGAATAACAATGAGGACGACATCTGGACCTGGGGCAACTATCCCGAGCTTGGAACAGGGCCTGTGGAATTCAAGGTCGTGCCTCTCGAGGATGGAACATTCAATGAAATCACGCCAATGGGACATATGAATTTGCCGCAGCACCCTATTCCAACTAGTGCTGGCGGCTTCAGTTTCTTGAGCAATGGATATTCCCAGCCGGTAAAAGCACCGGCTGATGGTGTCATCACGGCAATCCGATATACCCATGTGTTCAATGTTGATGGGACGAAGAGTTTTCCGGATTATGCTGTCAGAATATATCACACCAATACCTTCATAACGTGGTATGATCACCTTTCCGCAATTGATGACACGATCCTTGCAAAGACTGGTACGCTCGCGGAAGGTTGGACCAAGGCATATGTTCCCGTCAAAGCAGGAGATGTATTCGGAAAGACTGCCGCCTCATCGGAGCAAGTGACAGGGCTGGGTATGTATGCCTATGACAAGGAAAAGACTCTGGACTTCATCAATCCTGAAAAATACGGGCCTTTCGGCGCGCATGCCGTGTTTGCATTTGATTATTTCCGAAATGATATAAAAACTCAGCTCTTTGCGTATATAAAAAGAACCGCGGAACCACGTGGCGGAAAGATCGATTTCGATGTGGCAGGAACGCTCTCGGGGAACTGGATTGTGGAAGGGTCAAATGTCATTTCCAGCCCCAATCCCTGGAATTATTGGCTTTCATTTTCATACGATATGTATTACCCCGAGTCCAGGCGCATTAGCATCGGCGTCGAGCTTGGCACAACGATCGGTAAATCAAACGGCATTCTCACACAGCCTGTTGAGGGGCCCGACTATACGGCAGCTAGGACAGGCAGCGATCCCGTCAGGTACAAACTCGCCGATGCCATGGAAGGCCTGAGTTCACTTCCAGCGACTTCGGACATAAAGTATACCCTGCTGGCGCAGGTGGTGGAGGAAAATAAAATCAAGGTCGAGTTGTTCGATGGGAATATCGACAATCCATCATTCACGGAAAATGCGAAGTATTATACAAGGTAATGGGCTGTCAACTCAGATACCTGCGCAATCTGATGCTCACTTTTTGTTTATTACATTCATGCGCCGGAACTCGATGAATTTCGGGTCATTCTCAGCATAGGAACGCATCGAAACCATGCCTGTCAGCGATGTGGCGTCGATAAAGTAAAGCCTGCCATCTTCTTTTCTGGTAAAGAGGGCGACATGGGATATTTCGTTATTGTCGCCTATCATGATAAGGTCGCCTTTTTCCGGGCTGGCTATCAAACTGGAATACTGCCGAAGGCCTTTTGCAGTGGTATCCTTGAACAGCAAGGAAGCGCCATAATCGCCGCATGCATATTCGTAGCACCTGATGACGAGTCCCGAACAGTCCACCGCGATTTTGCGGGGTAGGGGATCCTGACCGCCCCATTCATAGACTGCGCCTAATTCAGCATATTTTTGGGCGTACCGGATTGCCGCGGTTCTTATTTCGACGCTTGCAGGGACTATTTCATAGGAAATAAAAATGCTGCAAGAACTGGCGAAGAGGCACACAGCTATGCCCAGCGCTGCCAGGCGCAAGGCATCGATGCTTTTAGCTGCAAGGCTCGCTAGCACTTTCATAACTATTTTTGGCACAATCAAATAATTGGGCACGCAGCTCCTCGGGTACAGCAAGCCCGCATCCTCTCCCTTCACAATTCCTTCAAAACCTGAACCACCACCTGCACGAGCCTTCTGCAATCTTCGGGCTTGGTGTGGTAGCCGCCGCGGTCAGTGCTCTGGCGAATGACGACGGTGCCGTAGTCAGCGTCGCCGCCGGGTTCGACTTCGAAGCCGGGGATGCGGAGCGAGCGGGCTTTCTGCCAGCTTTGGCCTTTGCCGTGTGTGAGCACGACTGCGTAGAGGTAGGGCACGGGTCCGTTGGGTCCTTTGTTGATGGCCACCTGGAGCTGGGCGCCGACGAGGTCTTCGGGTTTGCGGCGGGGTTCGAGCATGAGGCGGGCATTTTCGGGGATGCGCAAGCCCTGGTCGTCGCGGTCGAGGCGGAGGTAGGGCGTACAGAGAATGCCGTCGGGAAGGGGAACAGAACGGGCGGCCTGAATTGCCTGCATGACCATTTCGAATTCTTTGGGGACCCATATTTTGATTTTAAGGAAATTGAGCGCGGGCCAGAACAGAATGAGAGCGTCCATGGCAAGAAGCCCGGGCAGGGTGAGCCCGGTGCCGAATATGGAGGTTAGAATAGCGAGCGCAACGGTAAAGGGAATGCCGAAACCCGGCCGATACCATAGCGGTATCTTTATCTCTCGCGCTGATTTGAATGCATCGGCGATTCTGTCCAGCTCGGCGTCTCCGACAGGCTGCCAGTCTTCCTCGCCCTTGTCCTTTGGCTTGTTGCTCCATGGTTGTGCGGATAAAAGAAATAGAGGTAAGAGGAGCAGCAGGGTGCCCACAAGCGGGCCTGCGACAGGCCAGAAAACCTGCAGCAGGATGCCGCAGAGGCTTGCAGCGCCAAAGAGAATGAGGCGTGCTTCGGTGCTCAGCCCTCGAATTCGGTATTGTACCGTCACAGGATTCATAGGCTTCTCCTCAGGTTTTCTTGAAGCCGGAAGGCTCGGAATGGGTATATCGCCAGTAGAGCGGGCAAGCTCCCTGGCAGGCTACAAAGCTTTCGCAGGATGTGCATGGCGCGGGAGCAAAGCGCTTTTCTTTATAGAAGCGCGCAGCCTCGGAGAACCACAGATCGCGGAAGCTCTGGCTGAAAAGGTTGCCAATAGGCTCGTCCCAGGACGAGCAGGGCAGTACCGAGCCATCAGGAGCGACCGACAGAAGGCCGTCAGCGGCGGCACAGCTCTTGTTGCCATGGCCTCGGGCTATCGGGTTGTAGTTGCAGAAGGGGGTAGGGCTGTACCAAAAGAAGGTCATGCCCAGTTTTTTGGCTTCTTTGGCGACTGCGTCGACATAGGGGCCAATTTCTTCGTAGGAAACGAAGAGTCGATCGGCTTCCTCGCCGAGAATGGTGGGAATGAAAAGATTCATGGCAAAGCGATGGATGCCTATCGAGGCGAGGTATGCGGGCATTTGATGAATGACTGCAAGGTTCGCCCTCGTGATGGTCGTGTTGGTCTGAGTGGGAATTTTCGCTTCCTGCAGGGCTTTGATGCCTGCGAGAGTTTCGGTAAAGGCGCCGGGGCGGCCCGCAAGGTTGTCGTGGATGTCGGCAGACGGGCCTTCGATGGAAACCTGGGCGCTTCCGAGCCCGGCTTCCTTGAGGGCGTGCGCTCGCGCCGCATCGATCAGGGTGCCGTTGGTGACTAGGTTCGTGATGAGCTTTTTCTGCTGAGCATAGGCGATGAGCTCCTCGAGGTCCGACCGAAGTGTGGGCTCGCCGCCAGTAAAAGAGAAAAAGGGAATTTGGGCTTCATCGGCGAAGATGTCGATGATGTGTTTGTAGTCCGCAGTTGGGCGTGCCGGGCGGCGAGTTAAAAAAGGGGTCAAGCTCTTTGTTAATCCGCAGCCAGCATAGCAGAACCTGCAGGCATTGTTGCACCGATAGGTGAGTGCGATTTCGCCGAGCACTGGCAGGCGCGTGAAGGAAAACGAATAGGTTTCTGCGGATACTGTCCCGTTTACAGGCTCATCGCCGCGGTAGAGGGAGGCTAGGTCGCCAAAAAAGAGGGCGGTGTCGCGCTGGGCTTCGGCAGAGGGTAGTTTGAGCTTTGCCACCTTCCCGCCGCGCTTGAGATATGCGATGAGCGACGCGGCAGTCGCATTCACTTTATAGACGCGGTTTGGAGGAAGAATGAGGGCGCCATCGTCTTCCCGGCAGAAAATGTGCTCGCCCGCCTTGGACCAGAAGTCGTCAATCCAGGCGAGGTCGGTCCCAGTGCCCTCAGGGCTTCCTGGAATTGGGAAAGATGCTGAAGCTCGCCCAACCAGCCCAGACCGTCCAATACGCAGGCTCAATGCGGGCCTCCCGAAACGCAGGCGCTGTGACAGGCCGAGTGGCAGGCTGAATGACAGGCACTATGGCATGCTTGATGGCATGCACTGTGGCAGGCATTGTGACAGGCCGAATAGCAGGCGCCCGCTGTGCCAGACAGATTCTTTGGCGAAAAGCAGCCCGAAAAACAGGCTGAAGAAGCCATAAAAGAGGCATAGCTGCCGGAAAATTCCTTAGGCAGTCCAAGATTTGCGCAATAATAAGGATGCGAATAGACGTACATGAAGGGATACCAATATGAACGCCTTCGTCTTGCATCGGCTGCGGCTTCACTCTCAGCGCCAGCGGCGGCCTCTTCTTCCTCAATTTTCTTTCTGTAGAAGGCTTTAGTTGCCTCGATATCACAGTCCCAGGTCTTCTCCTGCAGGCGCTTCAAAGCCTCCTCGAAGAAATCAGCCATAAAGCCCGAAAGCACCCAGCCTTCCGAATCGAAGGCTTTGAGAAAAATATCGCCGTAGGGGTCGGCGCTCGATGCTTTCAGAATCTCGAGGCGCAAGGGGGCTTCCTGCACGATCCGCGCAGTACCCTCATCTTCCAGAATTTTTATCATGACAACAGCAACCCGCGGCAATGGAAGCTCGAAGAGGAGGGCGACTTCGACAGGATGGAGGTCCTCGGCGACTTTGCCGGGTACTGCATAGGTTCCTTCAACAATGCGCGGCGGCGTCCAGGAATCGCCAGCCCAGGCAATCCCTTCGGCTTTTGCGACCGCTTTTGGAAATCCGAGGACCTTTTTCCGGTAAAGAAGGACACCGAGGACCGCAACGCCTCCACAGAGGAAAAGCGCGAGGAGGGGATAGCGCTGCCAGTCGAAGTTTTGCGTCGAGGCGCCAGGACTGGCACTACGCCCCTTACCAGCATTGGCGCTAGAACCGCTCGCGGATGTCGAGCGCGCTGCACCTCCGCTGGCAGCGCCAGTCCCCGTCTGTGCCAACGCCCCGAATAGTGGGCCAAAAGCCGCCTCCACCTTGCTAGCGGACAAATAAAACTGCAATTCCTGGCTCGCATAGGCCGCAGGCTTTTCTTGATGAAACCGAATCGCGAGGTAACTCTTGCCATCCGAGCCATCGGCGGCATACCAGTCTATTTTGTTTTTTTCGTTTACCTGTTTTTCCGTTGCAAAGCCAAGATCAGCAAGCCGCTCGGACCTGCTGTCGCCGCTCTCTCCACGGCTCACTTCGATGGGAAGGATGATCGTCACAGTCCGATGATCGAGCGCCTGGTCCCATTCCGGAGGCGCCCAATGGAAGAAGAAAAGCTTCTCACCATCGGCTTTTTGTGTAAGCCCCGCCATATCCGCTGCAAGAAGGTCTGTGCCATAGGTCAGCACCCAGGTCGAAAGCCCATTCGTGCGCTTGCCACGGGCAAGCAGAATATCCCATTTGTCCCCTGCTCGTTTGATTTCCAGCGGCTGGCGAGTACCATCGGGCAGGTCAGCCCAGCAGCGCTCCATGTCCCACACAAAAGGAGCCTTTTCGCCCTGGAAATAAAAGCCTCCCATTGTGCCCGAACTCACATTCCAGACCAGAGAATGCTGCACCACGGCTTTCCCATCGCTTCCGAGCGTGAGGTAGATCTCGGCAGATACAAGCCGCGCCTCGAGCGCGCCGAGAGGCTGAAGAACCATTCCGAAAATGAACAAAACCACAAACACTATTCCAGCGCGTTTCATTCTTCAAGCTCCTCCCGTGCCTTCATTGCATCGAGCACCGCGTGATCCCCTTCCATACCGCCCAGAGGCAGAGCAAGCCGCTCGCTGATAGTGCTGGCGGCTTTGTCCAAAAGGCGCACCATCCTTTGGGCGAGCGAAGGCTCTGGCTCTTGGGCCGCGCTATCGTTATCAGTTGTGGCGCTCCGGTCAGGCTTGTCTGGATTGCTGCTTGAGCTTGGCCCGATTTCGCTGCTGAACTCACTAGCTCTCACGAAATCCTCCAGCGACTCAGACTTGAGGCGCGCGCCCATTCGCTCGGCATCTGCAAGCCGAAGATATTCATCAACAATCTTCGTGACACTAAGGACGGCATCCTCGGCAAAAGGATCCCGCTCATTTCCCTTTGCGCAGGACTCGAGATACATCCCCGCGGCATACACAAGCCGTTCTACCGCCGCCTTTACCTCAGGCTCAGCGATACGGAGTAAAGCAAGCCGCTTTCGAGCCTGAGCCACATCCGCGAGAATCGCGGCATCGCGCTCTTTGCGTTCCCTGTCTTCTTCGGCAAGAATCGCTTTCGCGCCCGCTTCGGATCGGAGCGTGAGCAGAAGCTCTACCCCGGAAATCACCAGAAACAGGGGGACGACCACAAGCCATGGCAGAAATCCCGCTGCCCCAGCCGCCGCCCCCAGCACCGCATTCGCGGATACCAGCCCAACAGCCAGCGGAGAACGGATAAACTTTACCAGAAAATCTTTCATTTGCAGAACCTGAAAAATTGTACCATTGCCATGATAGCGGGACAATCCATAGCTTTTGAAGCATGCACCGCTTTGTATTGTCTTGAACTGAATTGTGCGAAACCCCCGATTTTGATTCTGCATGCATAATCTGCTATACTATGCCGATGGCGCTCGGAATAGCTGTACTGCGTGGCCTCGAGAAAAAACCTTTCTCCAAAAGAATTGTAGCAGGCATTAGCCTTGCTCTCATTTCTTTCGCAGTAATGGTGGTGGACATCCAGCGCTCAATAAAACAAGAAGATCCCGCTGCGTATGCTGCAAAAATTCTGGTTTTGCGTTCGCGCAGGATAGCAGAGCTTGCAGCATCTATTGAAGCAATTTCATTTCAATTTTTTATGAACAGATTATTGAATACCACACTTTCAGCATATGTAAATGATGCTGAGCGTTATGACATCTCCAAATGGAATACAGTGTTTTCGCAGCATATGGAAGGCTTGGCTCAGACAGTCCCTGAAATTGAAGATGCTATTTTTTTTGCCATTCCGGATCCCAATAAAATTCCGCTGATGATGACCGACTCGCTTACGCGGGCGACGTACCAGCCGGTAAGAAGCATAATTATGCAAAAAGCAATAGCCGCTTCAGGAAAATCTGTCTGGGATGTATGTATGGGCGCCTCGAAGAGCGCGGCACAAAATGTGAACAAGCTGCTTGTTTGTGCTCGGCTTATCACCAATATTGATACTCATGTGCCACTGGGTGTCCTTGTTCTTTTGGTCAACCCTGATCGAATAGCGAGGGCTGTGAGTGGCAGCTCCTGGGATGAGGATGCCAATGCTGCACCAAAAACCGACTATACACTTCTTATAGATGAAAATAGCAAAATTTTGGTTTCAGCCAGCCTTTCGCAAATTGGCCTTCAGGCTCAGGCACAAGTTCCCGGATTTTCCGAACATTTCCCGCTCAATAAAGCTGCATCTCCATCGGGCAAGTATAAAGCCAGAGCTCTGTCAGGAGCAAAAGCCACCCAAGGCTTGTTCTGGGTCATTTATGAAAGGGTTCCGGACAGGTTATGGACTCTCGTCTCGATTTTGCCAGTCTCGGTCGATCCGCTTCCTCTCTTTTTCAGAATTTTCATAATTGCTGGCTTTGCTGCTTCTGTATGGCTTATTTTGTCTGTGCTAAGAGGAGGAGAAGCCACGCCCGACCAATCGCAGCCTCCAGCGCAACATCTTGAAGCTATCCCCGATTGGTTCAAAGCCCTTGCGCCCCGCGAAAAAGTGGTTATGGTCTTGCTTTTGAAAGGCCTCAGCAATAAGGAGATTGCCTATCACTTGGCCATTCGTGAACAAACCGTGAAGAATTATCTCCACGGCATCTATAAGAAGCTAGGCGTCCAGGACAGGTTTTCTGCTCTTCTTTTGATGCAAAATGCACATCTCAATATAGAAACTATTAAAGACTACGCCGAGAAAAATCCATCCGAATTTTCAGTCTCCATCGACATTCTTGCATAATAACGGCTTTTTAGTACCAAAGTACTCATTGCGTGTATGCAAAAAAGGCATCCAAAATTCTTCTATTCTTTATTTCACTCACAAGGAGGATAGAGGTATGAGACGTGCACTACTGGTCCTGATGGCGCTCCTCGTTACGGGCATTGTTCCCGTTATTGCGCAGCCAAAGGAAAAACTCATGGTGTATACTTCCATGAAGGAAGTTCTCATTGGAGAAATTCGCGATGCTTTTACCAAGAAGTATCCGAATATCCAGTTCGATTATTATTCAGCCGGAGCTGGCAAGATAATGGCAAAGATCGCAGCTGAGCGGCAGTCGGGCAAACTGGTGGTCGATGTTTTGTGGACCAGCGAAATTCCTGATTTTTATTCACTCAAGAAAGAAGGCGTTTTGCAGAGATATGAATCACCCGAAGCAAAATATGTCGTCAGCCCCTTGAATGACCCTGATTATGAATTTACACCGGCCCGGCTTGGGACTCTTGGCATTACCTATAATACAAACAAGATAAAGACTCCTCCGACCCAATGGAGCGATCTGCTTGGTCCTGCGTATAAAGACGGTTTTGCCATTGCCAACCCTGCCTTGTCGGGCACCTCAATGGTTTCTGTAGGCATGATAGCAAATAATCTTGGCTGGGATTTCATCCAGAAGCTGAGAGCAAATGGAGCAAAAATGGGCCAAGGTTCAGGACAGGTTGTCGATGATACAGCAGCAGGGGATCTTGCTGCATGCATTGGCGTCGATTACATTACCATTGACAAGATCAAACTCGGGGCCCCACTTGGATTTGCCTACCCCAAAGAGATGCTGGTCATCCCGAGTCCAGTTGCAATCTTCAAAGGCACCCCGAATCTTGCCGCTGCCCAGAAATTTGTCGATTTCCTTCTTTCGAAAGAAGGCCAGACCATTATTGCAAATAACTACACCCTGCCCGTCAGAAAAGATGTTCCGATAGTGCAGGGTGTTGGTCTTGTAGCACCTGATGAAGCGGTCAAAAGAGCCATGAAAATCGATTACCTGAAGCTCATGGTCGAAAAGCAAGCCGTAATCGATAAATTCACGGAGATCATGCAGAAGAAATAATTGAGTATTGCTGCCCAGGGGAGAGCCAGGAGCACACCCCCGGGCAGATTATTTCGCTATCGTATCAAAAGCCTTCAAATTGCTGATCTATTTTCGCAAAACAAGAGGAGAAAACGAGGTGGCTGATTTACAGCTTTCAGCAGTTTCCAAATCGTATGGGACCCACAGGGTTCTCGACAAGATAACTTTTAAAGTCAATTCGGGGGAATGCTTTACCTTGCTTGGCCCGTCAGGATGCGGAAAAACGGTTATTTTGCGCTTGATTGCCGGATTCGAGTCCCCTGATGAGGGCGAAGTATCGATTGGCGGGCATGTTGTTGCAACAGCAAAGCATTCATTGCCGCCGGAGGAACGCCACATCGGCGTGGTGTTCCAGGATTATGCAGTGTGGCCGCACAAAACAGTATACGAGAATATAGCCTATCCGCTTGAAATAGCAAAAATGCCACACGAACAAATTAAATCCGCAGTGAGCGATGCAATAGACCAGGTAAATCTTGCTGGTTTGGCACAGCGCTACCCCTATCAGCTGTCAGGCGGTCAGCAGCAGAGAGTCGCTCTGGCTCGTGCTTTGGTAACAAAACCGGATGTCATGCTGCTTGATGAGCCCCTGACCAATCTCGATGCAAATCTCCGTGAGGAAATGCGTTTTGAAATAAAAGAGTTGCAGCGCAAAACGGGTACTACAATTTTTTATGTGACGCATGATCAGGAAGTGGCTCTCGCGATTTCCGACAAAATGGCTGTCATGGATGATAAAGGTATCATACGGCAGATAGGAAGTCCGGACGAGGTATATGAACGGCCTATCGATGCATTTGTCTATCAGTTTCTCGGTATTCCCAATTTTATTCCTGTTGCAATTAAATCTGGGCAAGCATTCATCGATACTGATGCTGTCCAGGGCGCCGCAGAGCTTCCCCTGCAGGCACTGGCTGATTTCCCAAGCCAGAGATTTCCGGGCCCAAAAGGCAAGCTTGCCTGCCGGCCTATGGATGTCATCCTGTCCAGGTCGATACATCCTGAAACAATGGTAAAGGCAAAAATAGTCAGGTTGTCCCTGCTTGGGCCGATTGTGGATTATCTGCTCGATATCGGTGGTATAGCAATTCGAGCACAGATGCAGACTGAGGCAGCCATGGCTCAGGATCTGCTTATCGAAGAGGGACAAGAATGCGGAGTGAGGTTTGCTGAGCCAAAATGGTTTTCGGAAGATGGGGAGGCAATACGATGAATACAGGCAATAAATTAAGTACAGCCAATATAGTGCTCTTGTTTTCAATACTTATTTTGGTGGTAATAGTTGCAGTTCCGGTCATACTCATTTTTATCACCGCATTTTTTGAAAATGGCAAGTTCAATATTGCAGGCATCGCCAAGATTTTGTCCGATCCGGACACCTATCAGGCGCTTCTGAACTCCCTCATTATCGCTGCTGGTACGACACTCGTTTCTACGACCGTGGGGACATTTTTTGCCTGGCTTGTAGCGCGAACCGATTTGCCGCTGAAAAAGACCATGAAAGCGCTGTTTCTTGTCCCGTTCATGCTTCCTTCATTTATTGGCGCTCTTGCCTGGAAAGTATTGCTGTCTCCTCGGGCAGGCTATATCAACAAGCTTTTGATGGCGATATTCGGCCTGTCGAAGGCTCCAATTGATATTCTTACCATAGGTGGAATTATTGCTATCGAAAGCATGTATCTGTTCCCTTTTGTATTTTTGCAGGTGGAGGGCTCGCTTGAGCGCATGGATCCGACATTGGAGGAATCGGCGCGCATATCGGGCGCAAATCTCTTTACTATAACGAGAAAAATAACTCTGCCTCTTGTCATGCCGAGCATTCTCGCAGGAGCTCTCCTTGTCGCTTTGTATTCCCTTGCGCATTTCGGTGTGCCTGCAATTCTAGGAACCGAAAAAGGCATCTACAATATACCAACCAAGATTTATGAGCGCATTTATGCATCTGGCGGCTCTTTTAATGCAATCAGAGTGGGGACAATACTTTCGACCATTCTTGTCATCTCTGCTGCCCTCATACTCAAACTGCAGGACATGCTCTTGAAAAAGGGCCAATATCAGATTATTGCCGGCAAGAGCATGCGCCCTATGGTCATGAAATTGCGTGGATTGAAAATTCCATTGCTCATCATAAGCATTCTGTATATTGGCATTACCGTTATCCTTCCGACAGTCACTATATTTCTTGTTGGCGGGCTCAAGACCTATGGCCTTTCTTTCGAGCTCAAAAACATGACCTGGAATAACTATTTGAAAATTTTCCAATGGAAAATGACGAAAGATGCAATCTGGAATTCCTTGTATCTTTCGCTCGGGGCTGCTTTTGTGACCATGCTGGCTGGAACCATGATTTCCTATGTTATTGTGAAAATGAAAGTGCGCGGGAAATTTATTCTGCAATTCCTTGGAGTTCTGCCGTTTTCCCTGCCGGGAACGGTTATCGCGTTGGGCGTAATTCTTACATGGAGCGGCAGGTTCGGCATTAATCTCTACAACACGCCATGGATTATTTTTGTTGCCTATATTGCGCGATACATGGCATTCTCGATCAAGTCTAATTCAGCTTCACTATCGCAAGTTTCCGATTCACTTGAGGAAGCTTCGCGGGCATGCGGTGCCACGCACTGGCAGAGCCTGAAAAATATTGTCATACCGCTTATAAAGCCAGGCATGATAAGCGCTTTCTTCCTTATTTTTCTGCCAGCGCTTCGCGAATTGACCACATCTGTCCTGCTGTATGGCCCGACTACCCGGACAATCGGCGTAGCAATTTATGCACTCAATGAGGATGGCGAAACAGTCCGCGCCGCTGCGCTTGCAAGCATAGCACTCGTGATCATTTTCGCAGGCGAAACAATCATCAGAAAATTCCTCGCGCGGCTCGATCAGGCAAAAGTCAAGGTACAGGAGTAAAACGATGGCACAATTGAAACTGGTAGATGTAACAAAAAAGTTCGGAGATGTCATCGCGGTGAACAAGCTCAATCTCGAGGTGGAAAAAGGGGAGTGTTTTTCGTTTCTGGGGCCTTCCGGATGCGGCAAAACCACCACATTGAGAATGATCGCAGGTTTTGAAGATTTGGATGAGGGCGAGCTCTCTGTTGACGGCAAGGTTTTTTCTTCGAGCTTTAAAAAATATTATCTGCCTCCTGAACATCGCGATTTCGGCATGGTGTTTCAGGCATTCGCAGTGTGGCCGCATTTGACAGTCTACGATAATGTCGCCTTCCCCCTGCAAATCCGCAAAATTCCCCGGCATGAAATTGCAAAACGCGTCAAGATGGCCCTGCAGAGCACCGGGCTCACCCACAGGGAAGAAAGTTATCCGGGAAAGCTTTCGGGAGGTGAACAACAGCGCATAGCGCTCGCTCGAGCTATCGCAATCAATCCCAAGGTCATGCTGCTGGATGAACCGCTTTCCAACCTCGATGCCAAACTCCGTGAAGAGATGAGATTCGAAATCAAAGACCTTCAGAAAAAATTCGGCTTTACTATTATTTATGTCACCCATGATCAAGCAGAAGCGATGGCGCTATCCGACCGCATGCTGGTCATGGATCATGGCATAGTCCAGCAGGTTGGTCACCCGCTGGAAATCTACAACAAGCCTGCCAACAAATTTGTCTTTTCGTTTATCGGGCTTTCCAATTTCATACCTGTCAATATAGAAGAAGGAAAAGCGGTTATCGACGGCAGCAATGAAACAGCAAGTTTTGAAGCTCCATTAGAATTAGGCAAAAAAGCATTTCTCGCATGCCGTCCTTCCGAAGTCGACTTCGTCGAGGAGCCCTATACCGGGGCGAATCAGTTACCACCAGCTATCAGAGCAAGGGTCGCCAGAAGAACCTATCTCGGGGATATAGTCGATTATAAAGTAGCCGTAGGCAATGCCGAAATCAGGATTCAAAAGCCAAGGCGAGTGCAAGGGCCTATCGAAGGCTCATTGTGCACAATTCGAATCAACCGCACGCTGTGGTATCCTCTGGAATGAAGTCTTCCGGAACCCGCTCATAACAAAGAAGCGAGCATAGAAGTGTGGAAGGGCGGGGTCCAGCGGGTTCTGAAATGCGCGAAAAAGAGGAAGAAGACAAAATGCGCATCATGAATGCTGCAGTCGCCTTGGGTGTGAATAAAAATTCGCCTTTGATTGGTGAAAAAGCGCAATATAATCCCCGCGCAGCGCTCTCAATCAGCTTTTGCCCAAAAACGCTTCCAGTTTATTCAGCTTTTGCTCCTCGCTCAGCTGAATGGGAACCGAAAGCAGCTCATCGATCGGAAGAAATTCCTTTTCGAATGACTGCTGAAGGCGGACCGTGCTCCCGCCGCTGTTCGATGCGATAAGAAAAATGCGCTTGCCGCGGACTTCTTCAACATGCGACCTCATCCATGTCCTGACAGGCGGGGCGAGTTTTCCTGCCCAGATCGGCGTAACGAGGATGAGCGTATCGATGTCGCGCAAGTCGGCGTTGGGGTCCTCGATGGGTGTAGCCATGTTGAATGTCGATTGTCGGCCGCTTCGTATGAATCCGAAGAACCCGCTGCGGCGTTCCTTGTCACCGATTTCCCACACCTTGCCGCCCACAACGCGCGACACCATTTCGGCAAGCGTTCTGCAATGCCCTGTGCGGGTTACATACACAATAGCTGGCTTCATCATTTTCCCCTTGCCTTCTGCGGCACGAGCGGCTTGCGAGTCTGCGCCCCTGCGACGCCCAGCGCCAGCGCAACCATGACCAGCGCCAGCGCCGCTGCGATGAATAACTTTTGTTTCACAATTTTCTCCTTCGTCTTTTTTGCTTTGACCATATCGAATATAATGCAATCCGGTGCGCTTTGGCTAATTGCGAGGAGCCGATTTTTGTGGAGAAGCCGGCATGAATCAGCTTTTACAAGAAAAAAGAATAAAAACCCATCTACTCATTTATTGCTATTAACCATAAAATGAACTATATTATATCAGAAAATGGTTCAAACAGGAGGCTTTTATGAAATCAATCACAATCCACAGCATTGACCCAGATCTGGATAGAAAAATATCAGAGAAATCAAAAGAATATGGATTAAGCCAAAATCGTACTGTCAAGGCAATTCTCCAGAATGCACTGCAATCTGATAATAAAGCTGCCAGAAAAGAAATGTTTTCCGATCTATTCGGGAAATGGAAACCAGAGGAAAGGGCTGCGTTCGAGAAGCGGATAATTGATCTGGAAGAACTGAATGATTCGGATTGGGCAAAATGACAAAAATACTACTTGATACAAATGCATACACTGCATTCATGGCGGGAGACCAACATGTTCTTTCGTATATGGTTGACTCCGAAGTTGTCTACATTTCAACCATAGTAATTGGAGAACTGTTTGCAGGATTTTATGGAGGAGACAAAGTACTTCAGAACAAAGAGGAGCTAAAAATATTCCTGAGCAAAGACAGTATCAAGATTATTGATGTCACTATGGAAACAGCGGAAATATTTGGTGAATTGAAATCGGCGCTAGCCAGGAAAGGTAGAATGATTCCCTTAAATGATATATGGATTGCAGCGCATGCAATAGAATATGGCTCAAAGCTCATTACCTATGATGAGCATTTCAAAAACATAGATGGCGTGCGTATCTGGGAATATTTGAATTGATGTATCCTCCATGAGAGCATTTTTCTGCGGCGCGCTCCTTGGCCTATCCAATGCAAAGTTCTGCAGACCAGCAAGCCCGATATGTTTATTCTGAAAATTGATACTGTTCTCGTGGGCTATACTTTGTATGGAGCAGTGCATGTGCCTTTTCGCTTCCGGGTGAGCCCAGGAATTCAGCGTACAGTGCTCTAATTTCAGGGTTTTCGTGCGATTTGCGCAGTGGCAGACTGCGATCTTCGCGATACAACCCCTCGATGCGCCGAGCCCGGCGAGCTAATGTGTTTGGTATAGGCTGCCCGCCGCCTCCGACACAGCCGCCTGCACAGGCCATGATTTCGATAAAGTGATAGCTTGACCGCCCGCGTCGCTTATCTTCGGCAACGCGATCCAGTATCTTTCTGGCATTTGCAAGGCCATTGGTTACCGCGACCTTGATAGGAGTGCCGTCGACATCGATCTCGGCTTCTTTTACTCCTGTCATGCCGCGCACATCGACAAAATCGACCTTCTCGAGGGCCTTACCAGTCGCAAGCTCGTACGCAGTCCGAAGGGCAGCCTCCATGACGCCGCCCGAGGCGCCGAAAATGGTAGCGGCGCCGCTGTACCGTGACAGCAGAGGATCTGGCGTTCCGTCGGGAAGATTTCTGAAATCGATGCCTACCTGGCGGATCATCCGGGCGATCTCTCTTGTCGTCAAGACATAGTCGACATCGCGAGCACCAGAACTGCGCATTTCGGGCCTGCCTGCTTCAAATTTCTTTGCTGTGCAAGGCATTATCGAAAGCGAGACTATCTTGTTCCGATCAAGCCCCCGGCTTTCGGCATAGTGCGTTTTGATGAGTGCTCCGAGCATCTGCTGGGGTGATTTGCAGCTCGATACATTTTCAAGAAGCTCAGGATAGAAGGTTTCGCCGAACTTTATCCAGCCAGGAGAACAGGACGTGATGAGCGGGAATGGTCCAGACTCTTTCAGTCGCTCGAGGAATTCCGTGGCTTCTTCGACAATAGTAAGGTCAGCTGAAAAATTGGTGTCGAACACGACATCGATGCCCAGGGCTTTCAAGGCGCTGTACAGCTTGCCGATGCTGAGCTCGCCCGGTTCCAGCCCGAATTCTTCGCCGATTGCAACGCGAACTGCAGGGGCGATCTGTGTCACCACAATCTTGTCCGGGTCATCGATCGCTTTCCACACTTCTTCGATGGCTTCTTTTTCGTACAGGGCGCCGACAGGGCAATACACTATGCACTGTCCGCAGTTCACGCACACGCTGTCGCCCATTGTGGTTCCGTACGCAGGAGAAACAATGGTGTTCGAGCCTCGTCCATGGAAGAAAATAGAAGCGACAGTCTGCACTTCGTTGCATACCTGTACACAGCGGCCACATCCAATGCATTTGTTCATGTCGCGCACGATGCCAAAGGAGCTGCGATCCACAGGAAGCCCTCGCGTATATCTGTCGTAGCGCAGATCGCGGATCTCGAAACGTTCGGCAAGGGTTTGCAGCTCGCATTTGCCATGCTTGATGCACTGGAGGCAATCTGCTGGATGAGCGGCGAGAACAAGCTCAAGAATCCCGCGACGGATATCCCTGATCTCGGCGGTGCTGGTAAGAACTTCCATGCCCTCTTCGACTGCTGTCACGCAGGAGCGTTTGTAACCGGGCTGGCCTTCGATTTTCACGATGCACATGCCGCAGGCGCCCTTCGGTTCGAGGTCTTCGTGGCGGCACAAGGCCGGGATCGATATGCCAGCCTTTTCGGCAGCTGAAAATACGGTGGTGTGTTCGGGGACGGTGATCTTTTTCCCATTGATTGTGAGTGTCACGTTCTTCATACCGCCGCCTCCTTCAGGAATTCCTGCTGTTTTATGAAGGACACAATTTCATCGCCAAACCGGTCAAGAAGCGACTCAAGCGGAAAAGCAATGGATTGTCCAAAAGGGCAGAACGAAGCGCCGACCATGACATGGGTTGTGTCTCTCATCAGATCGAGATATTCCAGTCTTCCTTGCCCTGATGCGATCTTGTTGGCCATGAATGCAAGTTGCCGTGTGCCATACCGACAGGGGAAACATTGGCCACACGATTCTTCGGCAAAGAACCGCATGGTAACCTCGAGCACGTGCGCCATATTGACCGTGGTATTCATAAAAACAAGGGCGCCGCTGCCGAGTGCTCCCCCAGCTTTTCGCATCGAAGCAAAGTCGAGTGGATAGTCAAGAGCCGCTGTATCAAATATTGGCCCTGCTGTACCGCCGATCTGAACCGCTTTTAAATTTCCCAGGATGCCTCCCGCTGCGGCAGCCAGTTCGCGTACGGTTGTACCCATCGGAAATTCATACACTCCAGGATGCGCAATATGGCCACTAATACTGAAAAGCTTGAGCCCGGGCGAGCCCGAGCTCCCGATCGAAGCAAATGCTTCCGCTCCATGCGTAAAGATATATGGGACATAGGCAAGTGTTTCCACGTTGTTCACGATAGTGGGCTTGCCCCAGAGACCTTTTTCTGTGGGGAAGGGCGGCTTCAAAAAAGGATAACCCCTGTTTCCCATCAGGGAATTGAGAAGGGCTGTTTCGTCGCCGACAACATAGGAGCCGCCGCCTTTACGCACCTCAACATTGAACGAGAAATTGCTGCCGAGAATATGTTCGCCCAGGTATCCGGCTTTGACAGCGCTTGCAATTGCAGACGATAAACTGGCAACCACATGAGGATACTCGCCGCGCACATAGACATATCCAGTCTGCGCACCCGTCGCATATGCAGCGATAGCCATGCCTTCAAGGACCAGAAAAGGAGCGTGCTCCAGCACAAATCTGTCCTTGAAAGTACCTGGTTCGCCTTCATCCGCATTGCACACAAGATACCGCTCATCATCGCCTGCAACAGACTCCCATTTGAGGCCCGTCGGGAATCCTGCTCCACCTCGCCCGCGCAGGCCTGAACGTTTGACTTCGGAGATAACCTCGGCTGGTGTCTTGGCAAGTGCGCTGTGCAAACCGGAAAATCCGCCTTTTGCAACAAAGCTATCGATATCGAGCGGATTTTCGAGCGTCGCAAATCCAGTAATATACTGAATATTGCTCATACCCCCTCCTTCGCCAGGCGATCGAGCATGGCGTCGATTTCTGCTAAAGAGAGGCCGCTGATCAAATGATCGTCAATCATAATATTGGGAGATGTGCTGCATGCTCCAAGACAATTGACAATCTCAAGGGAGAATACTCCATCGCCCGTTGTCATCCCGCGTGAAATGCCAAGTTTTTTGCGAAGATGCTGATAGATATCGAGAGACCCGCAGATGCGGCAGCTAAGAGAATCGCAAAGCCGTATCACATGCCGGCCTCTGCGTTCGCGCGAGAACATTGTGTAAAAACTGACGATGCCGTCCAGTTCAGCTAAGGGGATTCCATAGTCCTGCGCGATTCCAGCGAGTTCCTCTTTGGTGATCCATGTTTTCCCACGAGTTCGGTTTTGTACTTCATGGAGCCTGAAAAGGAGGGTGTCGCGGTATTTTATTTGCGTATTAGGCGCTGTTGTATTTGGTGAAATTGAGGCATTGCCCACTGCATCATCAGTTTCTCCCGCCTTGCCCTTACCGTTCATAGCCATAGAATGCTCCTCCCGGGCGGCTTTGAGGAAAATTCGGGCTTGATGCACAATTTTTTTTGCCAGCACAGCGCGAAAGAGAGTGTTTGGCGGGCATTCATGAATCAGGAGCAGCAGAGTCCTCGGTGCGGCGTACATGAACACCACGAACACGCAGACAGCCACCCGTCATCTAAAATATCATTTTTATTTTAGGGGCATTCGATAAAAAAAGCAAGGATTGCTGACACAAATTGAATATTTTTTGAATGGAATGGCGGCATCGGCCTATCGATTAGGCGTCATTCGTTTTAGGCCGGGGGCTCAACACTGGAGTCGGAACCGGCCTCTTTTATGGCCTTTTTTTCGGCCTTCTTTTGTAGTTTTTCTTCTTTTTTGCGTTGACGGGCAAGTTCTTTCTGGCGTTTTTCGTAGGAGTAATTCGGTTTCATTCAGCGGGCCCCCTTGTGAGCGGATCTGGTGGTGTCAGGCGTTCCGCGATAGCGCCTGTACCTCAGCGGCAGTTGCGCCGCCATAAAAAAACCGGCCGCAGTGCATGGAGGTGCAGGCGACCGGTTTTCGTTCAGCGCCTGGCCGGCACGATGTCCGGCTGGCGTCGGCTATTCGCGAGTAATATCAGTACGAATAGGAGCCGCGGCGGCGATTGTCCCGGCTGCGATCATCGCGAGGTTTGTCCATGGCTTCGTTCACTTTGAGCATGCGGCCATCGACTTCCTGGCCGTTTGTGCTGGCGATTGCTGCCTGCGCCTCAGCATCGGTGCCCATTTCGATAAAGCCAAAGCCTTTCGAGCTGCCGGTATCGCGGTCGGTGATAATACGCACTGACTCAACGTGGCCAAATGCTTCGAAGCGCTCTTTCAGCGAATCTTCCGTGGTGTTGTAGCTAAGATTTCCTACATACAGTTTCTTGCCCATTGTGGCATCCTTTTTTCCGGAATCTTGTGCGGTGTGTCCTCGATGGGACCCGGCACATTCCGGATTTCAATAACATGCACCCGCCTGCAGCGGATGACGATCATTCAGAACGCAAAACGCCTGATGATCTGGAAAGCTTTCGGATACTCGGTCTGGCAGGAACTTTTCGGCAGGAACTTGAACGATCAGCTACGGAAAAGGTGCGGTAACGTTGTCTCTTCAATCTCTCTGAACAAAAATGTACTATTTTTTTCGCACAATGTCCATAGGGCAGCGAACCTTGCTACACTTTGGATGTCTTTATTGCGGAAAGGCGGCAAGGACAGTATGATGCACCATAAGGCGGCCTATCTATGGAATCAGAAAAAACAGCAAGCTCTTTGTTTCGTCTATCAGCATATCAATCAAGGCACGAGCGCGCTCTTATAGGCATTATGTCCGGCACCTCCTTTGACGGCATCGATGCGGTGCTTGTGCGCATTATAACTGATGAGCGCGGCCATATCGCGTCGCTCGCGATGGAAGGGCACTATTCTCTGCCATACTCTCAGGAACTGCAAAAGCGGCTGCTTGCACTTTGTTCGCCCGAGACGGCTCGCATTGATGAGCTTGTCTATGCTCACGCCGCGCTCGCCGAATGGTATGCAGGCGCGGTGGAAGGGCTTCTTGGTATGGCTGGCCGAAAGGCTCAGGATGTGTATGCAATCTGTCTTCATGGCCAGACGGTGTGGCATGCCCCCGTGCCCCGAGCATTTCCGGGACCATCAGGGCAGTCAGTTGCTGCTCGCGGGACACTGCAGATCGGTTCTGCGCCGCTTTTGCATGAGCGCACTGGTATTCCTGTCATCTATGATTTTCGGTCGCGCGATATGGCAGCAGGAGGGGAGGGTGCACCGCTGGCTCCCTTTGTAGACGCGCTCCTTTTTGGAAGCTTAGAGAGGGGGCGTATTGTCCAGAATATCGGGGGCATCGGGAATGCGACGGTTATACCGGCTGGCGCAGGCAACGAAGCAGTGTTCGCTTTTGATACCGGTCCCGGAAATATGGTGATGGATGAGCTTGCGAAGCGATTCAGCAATGGCGCGCTTGCGTATGACAAGGATGGACTGCTTGCTGCTCGTGGGCGTGTGAGCCATGAGCTTCTCGAGCCGCTGCTGGAAGACCCGTATTTTTCGCGCAAGCCGCCGAAGAGTACCGGCCGCGAAGTGTACGGAGCAGAATTTGCAGCAAGATTTGCAGTGCGCGGTAGGGCTTTGGGGCTCTCTGATGCCGACATCATAGCGACAGCAACCGCGTTCACTGCAGAGACCATTGTTCGGGCATACCGGGATTTTGTCTTTCCTCTGGTGCCAATCGATGATGTGATTGTCGGCGGCGGCGGCGCTCTCAATCCTAGCCTTATGGCGATGATTCGCGAGCGGCTGCCAGCTCATGCTACGCTGAGGACTACGGCCGACTATGGCATTCCCGTACTCGCGCGCGAGGCAATTGCATTCGCCGTTTTGGGACACGAAGCGCTCATGGGGCACCCCTCGAATCTCCCTGCGGTGACGGGCGCTTCGCACGAAGTCATTCTGGGCTCTCTCACACTGTAAGAAAATTGTATATTTATTGCATATTGCCACTGGCGCGCTCCCAGCATTTGTATTAAAATATTTTTTCGAAAATGTTATTCATTTTTGGGAGGCGTGTATGAAACGATTACTGGCCATTGGGCTCGCCCTGGCAATGGTGGCGGGCATAGTCCCTGCAGTATTCGCCGCGGGTGAAGAAAAGGTGCTCACGATTGGTGTGGATCAGGAGGCGATCGGCTTGGATCCGCATATTGTCACCTCATTCTCTTCCCATCGCCGTGTGGATCTGCTGTACAACAAGCTGGTTCGCCATGACGAAAATCTCAAGATTGTCCCAGACCTTGCTGAATCGTGGGAGATTCCCGACAACCAAACCTACATCTTCAATCTGCGAAAGGGCGTCAAATTCCACGATGGTACCGAATTGACCGCTCAGGATGTGGAATTTTCGCTCAATCGCATTCTGGACCCCAAGACTGCATCTCCGGGGCGATCCTACATTTCTAGCATCAAATCGATCGAAGTGCTCGGGCCTTACAAGGTCAAGGTAACTCTGTCCGCGCCGCTCGCTTCCTTCCTTGAAGGTCTTGCGAGCAACAATTGCGCGATTGTGTCCAAGGCAGCGGTCGAAAAATATGGGAACCTTCAGAAAGTAGCCGTTGGAACCGGCGCTTTCATGCTCAAGGAATGGATACCTGACAATTCCATGACGCTTGTCAAGAATCCAAATTACTTCGAAAAAGGATTGCCATATCTCGACAAGATCATTTTCCGTGTCATTCCGGAACAGGCTTCGCTGCTTGCAGGGATCAAGGCTGGTACGCTCGATATGGCGCAGATTAACGATGCGAGCACCATTCTGCTTGCAAAGCGAGACAGCAATATCGTCGTCATGCAGAAACCGGGCATCAATGTGCGGACTTTTGGCTTCAACACGACGCGTAAGCCTTTCGATGATGCGCGCGTGCGCCAGGCTCTTTCGCTCGCAATTGACCGCAATGAAATTGTAACAGTGGCGGAATTTGGTATGGCACAGCCGACCGGCCCCATTCCTGCCGGTGCAACGCAATGGGCTTTGCCGCTCAGCAAACTTCCCTATTACACTCCGGATTATGCAAAAGCAAAAGCGCTGCTTGCTGAAGCCGGTTTCCCGAATGGCTTTACATTCAAGATTGTGACCGCCAATTCTTTCGAAGGCGGTCTTTCGGTTGCCCAGGTTATCCAGAATCAGCTCAAGAAAATTGGTGTGAACGCCGAGCTTGAAGTCGTTGAATGGGGCATTTATATCGATCGCTGGGTCAAGCGCGACTTTGATTCGATGGTCGAGCTGCGCGGCGGTAGTGGTGAGCCCGACCGCTTCCTGTATCGCACAATCCATTCAACAGGTGGCGTCAATAACTTCCTCTTCAAGGATGCCGATGTGGACCGCCTGCTGGACAAAGGGCGAGTGCTTACCACGTATGCCGAGCGCAAACCGGTTTATGATGAGCTGCAGGTGGTCCTTGCTGAAAAAGCACCTATCATTTTCCTCTATTGCCCATTCGAAACACATGTTCTGAGCAAGCAAGTCAAAGGATTCAAGCAGGTAGGCTATGGGAGTCTCTATTATCTGATCCAGACGCAGAAATAGGCTAATTGCATTAGACCGTGAGCATTACGGCTCATAAGAATCGCCGGCAATGCCGGCGATTCTTTCATATCTTGCAAGGATGAATACTGATGGGTCGCTATATTTTCAGAAGACTGCTTTCGCTCATACCTGTACTGCTTGGAGTTTCCATAATTGTGTTTTTTCTTGTGCGATTGATACCAGGCTCGGCACTGCAGATGTATTTGGGTACACAGGTCGAAGCAACTCCCGAACAAATGGAAGAATTGCGCCGCATTTTTGGGGAGGACAGGCCGGTCCCTGTGCTCTATGTCGAATGGCTGGGACGATTGTTGCGGGGTGACTTGGGGTATTCTCTTCGCACTGGACGTGAAGTTCTGCCCGATATCCTGCAGAGGCTTCCCTTAAGTATAGAACTGACATTCTATGCACTTTTTCTTTCGCTGATTATAGGGATCCCGCTCGGCATTCTCTCCGCGCTGAAGCATGATCCCGTTACCGATGTGTCGATTCGCATTACGGGTCTTTTGGGTCTTTCTTTGCCGCAATTTTGGCTCGCATCGCTCATGGTGATCGCGTTTTCCGGATTTCGCGGCTGGATTCCTATGGGCAACTATGTCGGCCTTTTCAAGGCGCCGCTCGATAATTTGCGCATGCTCTTTTTCCCGTCGCTTGCCATCGGTATTGGGTTGGCAGCGGTTATCATGCGCTACACGCGCAACAGCATGCTCGAAGTGCTCCAGATGGACTATATAAGGACTGCGCAGGCAAAAGGGCTGGCCAAGCGTATTGTGATTGTTCGGCATGCCCTCAGAAATGCGATTCTCCCGGTGATTACGGTAGCCGGCTTCAATACGGGCTATCTTCTTGGCGGCGCAATCGTCATAGAAGAAGTGTTCGCCTTGCCAGGCATGGGGCGCCTTGCGCTCTATGCGATCTACCAGAGGGATTATTCGCTGATACAGGGTATTGTTCTCGTCATTGCCACGCTTTTTGTTCTTGTCAATCTGGTCACTGATCTCATCTATGCTGCAGTGGATCCCCGGATTCGTCTCGAGACGAGGGAGGGCTGACATATGGCGCGGCTTTTGAAAAATCCTATTGCACTTGTTGGCCTTGCAATCATCGCTCTGTATACGCTCATAGTGATTATTTCTCAGTTCTGGCTGCCTTTCGACCCCTTGCAGATGGATGTTGCGCATATTCTCGAATCTCCATCGTTCAGGACGGGGCATCTGTTCGGTACAGACGAATTCGGGCGCGACATTCTGAGTAGAATCATGAAAGGCACGGGCATATCGCTCCTGATAGCGGTATTGGCAACGGCGATAGGCGCGACCATCGGCACGTTTATGGGTGTATGGGCGGGATTTCTCGGCGGCGCGTGGGATCACTGGATCATGAGGCTCGCCGATGTCCTCTTTTCTTTCCCTTCACTGCTGCTTGCTATTTTTGTGATGGCGATTCTCGGCGAAAATACCTATAACGTGATAATTGCGATTTCCATTGTATACATCCCGCAATTCGCGCGGGTGAGCCGCGGAGCTGTGCTCGCCATCAAAAACAATGAATTTGTAAGGGCTGCTTTTTCGAGCGGCGCAGACCGACGTTTTGTGCTTTCACGTCATCTTTTGCCGAATATCATGATGCCTATCATCGTGCAGAGTTCGCTTTCGCTGAGCGTCGCCATTCTGCTCGAATCAGCGCTCAGTTTTCTTGGGCTTGGCGTGCAGCCGCCGCATCCATCATGGGGGAATATGCTGAGCAGCGCACGCAAAGTAATGATGCTGGCGCCGTGGACGGCCATCTATCCTGGGCTTGCGATTATGGGCCTCGTGCTTGGATTCAATCTGCTCGGCGATGGATTGCGCGACATCCTCGATCCGCGCCTTCGGAACATAAAGTAGGGGGAGCGCATGATTATCGGAACAGAACCAGTACTCAGCGTCCGCAATCTCAGCACCCGCTTTATGACTTCCTCAGGAACAGTCAAAGCAGTGGATGGCGTGTCCTTCGATGTGCGCAAAGGAGAGATTTTTGGCATTGTCGGGGAATCGGGTTCGGGCAAGAGCGTCACCAACCTCTCGATACTGCGCCTTATACCCATGCCTCCGGGGCAGATCGCCGAGGGGGAAATTATGCTCTATGGAAAGAACCTCCTTGCCGCAAACGAGCATGAGCTGCAGATGGTGCGGGGTGGCAGTATTTCCATGATTTTCCAAGACCCTATGACCTCGCTCAATCCACTTTTGCGCGTATCATTGCAGATTGCGGAAGCGCTCGAACTGCATCATGGACTTTCGCGCAAAGAGGCTGAAAAGAAGGCAGTGGAACTTTTGAAAGCGGTCGGCATTCCCGATGCTGAACGCCGCGCTCAGGAATATCCGCATCAGTTCTCAGGTGGCATGCGCCAGCGCGTCATGATCGCTATGGCAATTGGCTGCAATCCTGACCTTCTTATCGCGGATGAGCCGACCACCGCCCTCGATGTGACGATTCAGGCTCAGATTCTGGACCTTATACGTCGCCTTTCTGATACGCGCACCATGTCGGTTATTCTTGTGACGCATGATCTGGGGGTCGTCGCCGGCATGTGTGATACCGTAGCCGTTATGTACGCAGGCAAAATTGTCGAACAGGCTTCGGTAGACCCGCTTTTCCGAGAGCCAAAGCACCCTTACACACAGGGCCTGCTTGCATCAGTGCCGCGCATCGACAGGGCGTGGAGCGAACGGTTGTATTCCATACCTGGAGCACCTCCCAACCTCGTTGACTTGCCTCCTGGGTGTGCCTTTGCTCCGCGCTGCGAACATGCCATGCCCATCTGTTCGCAGTCATATCCGCCTCAGATCGAAATGGATGACGGATCTGGCAACAAACGAACAGTACGCTGCTGGCTCCATGCAGACAATGTTCCCGGAGTACACCGATGAATACCATACAACCTTTGCTCGAAGTAAAGAACCTCAAGGTTTATTTTCCAATAGAAAAAGGAATTGTTATACGAAAGCGCATTGGCTGGCTCAAAGCCGTCGATGATGTGAGTTTTTTGGTGCAGAAAGGCGAGGCCGTAGGTCTTGTAGGCGAATCCGGCTGCGGAAAATCAACAACTGCGCTTGCAATTGCGCAGCTGCAGCGTATTACAAACGGACAGATACTGTTCGAAGGCAGAAACCTGAGCGCTTTGCCTCCTAGCGAGTTGTATGCCGAACGACGCAATTTCCAGATGGTGTTCCAGGACCCGTATTCATCGCTCGATCCGCGCATGACAGCATTCGATTCGATCGCTGAGCCGCTCAGAATTCAGGTACGGCGCGGTTCTCTTAATCTGAGCGAAGCGGATATTCGCAAAAAAGTGTTGGATTTGATGGACAAAGCAGGCCTCTCCCGGACCTTTGCTCACCGCTATCCGCATGAATTTTCCGGAGGTCAGCGTCAGCGCATAGGCATTGCGCGGGCTCTTGCGCTCTCGCCGAAGCTTGTTATCGCCGATGAGCCGGTAAGCGCGCTGGATGTGTCTATCCAGTCGCAGATCCTCAATCTCATGAAGGACCTGCAGGCAGAGCTTGGACTTACCTATCTCTTTATAGCACATAATCTTGCTGTAGTGGAATATTTCTGCGGTCGGATTGTGGTCATGTACCTCGGCACCATTGCTGAGATTGCTCCATCCGAAATGCTCTATCATGAGCCATTGCATCCGTACACAAAGGCCCTCCTCTCGGCAGTCCCCATCCCGGATCCTCCTCGGGAACGGCAAAGATCGCGCATTCTTCTCAAAGGCGATGTCCCTTCTCCGAGCGAAGAACGCGTTGGCTGTCCATTTTTTGAGCGATGCCCCTCTGCAATGGATATCTGCAACGCTCAGCGCCCGCTTCTTCGCGAAGCTGGGGCGGGGCATATGGTAGCTTGTCATTTATATGCAAGAGAGGGCGATTCGCATGCAAATAAAAATTGAAGATGCTGTCCCCGGCGACATTGCGCAATGCGCCCGGATTGCATGCGACAGCGAAATCGGCCAGCGCTATGGGTTCGTGGAAGAAACGCTTGCAGCTCGTATACAGATGCGCCTGCAGGAAGGGGATGTGGTTTTGGTGGCGCGGGATATGGGTGCAATAGAATCTGCGTCCAGCTCGAATGGCGCACCCAGCGACATCATCGGCTTTGCCTGGATCGACACAAAGGGCGGCTTCGGTCAGGCTCCCTATCTCAAGCTCATCGCTATCGATGCGAGCAGGCGGAGCACCGGCGCAGGCTCCCTGCTTCTTTCAGCCTTCGAAGAGAGAACAAGAGGAGCTGGGCGCGCATGGTTTTTGCTTGTTTCAGATTTCAATGATCGGGCTATTCATTTTTACAAAAAACATGGCTATGCCGTAGTCGGGACACTACCTGATTTTGCAAAGGATGGCATTACGGAGCTCATCATGTACAAGCGGCAGGAGGCATAGCAATGCGCAGTACAGTCTCCTCGATGTCGAATGAAATTCAAAGGCTCACTATCGACGCAATTGAGCATCAATGGTTTGCCGGCGCGGTGATTCGCCTCGAGCAGGAAGGTGAGGTGCTGTATGAAGGCGCCTTCGGATCTGCCATAAAAACTGCTCAGCTGCAGGCGCCGATGAGTGCCACAACGCAATTCGATATTGCCTCGCTTACAAAGCTATTTACAACGACCGCCATTTTAAAGCTAGTAAGCGAGGGCAGGCTCGATCTGGATGCGCCGCTCGTGACTGTTGCAGATGGCAAGCTTGCGGTATTGCTTGGAGCGGAAGAGTCAGGGAGCAACCGGCGCGTTGCCGATGTGCTCGAAAAGGTATCGACACGCGCCCTGCTTACCCATAGTAGCGGCATTCATTATTGGTATCCGTTCTACGCGGCGCGGGAGTCTATAAAAGCGTCTGCCAGGAGCATTGCAGGGAGCCCTGCGGGGAGTCCTGTGGAGAACCCTGCCGCCAGTCCAGCAGGGGAGCCCTACAGCGCCTTCGACTCTATTTTTGAAACAGTGCTCGCTCGCTTTCCGCTGCAACACACAACGATCTATTCGGACATCAATTTCATGCTTGCAGGGTTCATTGTGGAGACGGTGAGCGGTTTGCCGCTGCATGAGGCAATTCCCAAGCTGGTATGCGTTCCGCTTGGCCTAGAGCGCTGTGCCTATTTGAAGGATGCATCCAGTGCGCGGAACGCTTTCGAAGCCGGCGGAGACTCCACATATGCTGCAACAGAATTCGGCAACCGCATCGAAATGAAAATGGTAGCAGACCTTGGCCTTCATTTTTCCGGCTGGAGGTCTATAGACCAGCCAATTGTCAGCGCTCCGAACGATGGCAACTGCCACTATTTCTTTCATGGCGTGGCGGGTCATGCTGGCATTTTTACTACAGCGCGGGACCTCTGCCGGCTGGGGAACCTGTACGCCGGGGTCGACAATGCCAATTACATTGCAGACGACTTGCTCGAAGAAGCGGTAACCGACCACGGCAACGGACGGGGACTTGGTTTTCAGTTCGGGCCCCGCTATCCGCAAGGCTGTGGACACACCGGCTTTACCGGCGCCTATCTTTTTGTAAGCCGTAACCGGCATCTTAGCCTGAGCATTCTCACAAACAGGCTGCATGTCCCCGAGCCTCGCGATATCGATCCATTCAGAAAGGCAATTGCGGAGCTTGCAATCATTACAATTTGAATATTGTTTTTGTTGCGGATTTTTCAGTTTAAGCATACAATGACTGTGTAAACTATCCTTTTTTTTTGGAGGTGCATTCATGAAAGCAAGGCGCATGATTCTCTACATGCTGGCAATTATTGCGATCGCGGTTCCAGCATTCGCAAAGCCTGGGCAGACGCTTGTTGTCTATTCCAGCGTGGATGAGGTGAACGCCAAGAAAATTTTCGACGCATTTACCGCTGATACCGGCATTACCGTGCAGTTCGTCCAGCTTTCCTCTGGACCGGCATATGCAAGAATCAAGGCCGAGGCTTCCAATCCTCAGGCCGATGTCTGGTTCGGCGCTCCCAGCGAAAACCACATCATCGCCAAAGAAGAGAAGCTGACAGTGCCCTACAAGGGCCCGAATTTCGACAAGCTCAGCAAGGAATTCAAGGATCCCGACGGCTACTGGCGCAGTTTCTACATGAATCCGATGGCCTTCGCGGTGAACAAGGAAGTGCTCGCCCGTATAGGCGCTCCCAAGCCGACGAGCTGGGCCGACCTCCTGAATCCCGCCTACAAGGGACAGATCCAGATGCCATCGCCGCAGTCCTCCGGCACCGCCTATAACATCGTTGCATCCCTCGTCGTGATGATGGGCGAGGACAAGGCCTTCGATTACATGAAAAAGCTGTCGCCGAATGTCCAGACCTATACCTCATCCGGAACCGCGCCATCCAAAGCAGTGCAGCTGGGCCAGTGCGCAATTGGCATTCAGTTCACGCCTGCATTCTTCGAAGCGATCGATAAGGGCTTCCCCATCGAGGTCATCTTCCCGAAGGAAGGAGTCTGGTTCGAAGCGCCCGCTGTTTCCATCCTGAAGGGTGCGAAAAACCTTGAAGCGGCCCAGACGCTTGTCGACTGGCTGACCACAACGAAGGGACAATCGGTATATACCGAAAAGAAAACCTACTTCTACCCGGTTCTACCCGGTGTTCCGCTCGGTGCGGGCATGCCGGCATTCGAGTCGCTCAAAACCATCGATGTCGATGCGATTTGGGCTGGCGAGCAGAAAAAGAGGCTTGTCGAGCGCTGGGTGAACGAAGTCCTTACCGCAAAGTGAGATATTGATGGCTCATGGAATCTCGAAGGCGGCCGCCGAGCTCAGGCGTGCCGCCCGGGATCCGGTGCTCCTGGGAGTGATTCTCCTTGTCGCCGGATCCTTGATTGTTTTTGTTTTGTATCCTCTGATATCGGTGGGCGCGGCAAGCCTCGATGTGGGCGGGGGAAAGACGGGGCTTGGCGTCTACCGGGATGTCATCCGCTCGGCATATTTGCGGAAAGCTTTCTACAACAGTCTCATGATGAGTACGCTGACCGCGCTTGTCGGTACGCTGATCGGCTTTCTGTTCGCGTTCGCGGTGACGCGGGCGAAGGTGCCGCTTTCGAAATTCTTCAATATTTTGGCGATTATACCTATTGTGTCGCCACCGTTCATCGGCGCCCTCGCCATAATCATGCTGTTCGGGAACAACGGGCTCATTACGTGGAACCTGCTTAAAATTCAAAATTTTCCGATTTACGGGTTCAATGGGCTATTCCTTGCGCAGGTAGTCACGTTCTTCCCGGTTGCGTACCTGACGCTCAAGGGTGTTCTTGAATCGATGAACCCTGTGCTCGAGGACGCGGCGCTGGACCTGGGCGGCTCGCGCTGGAAGGTGTTCACGAAGGTGACTCTGCCGCTCGCCTTTCCCGGGATTGCGAGTTCGGTGCTTTTGCTCTTTGTTGAGACGCTGGCTGATTTCGGAAACCCGCTGATTCTGGCGGGGAGCAAGTTCCCGATTTTGTCGGTACAGGCCTACCTGCAGATTGTCGGGATGTACGACCTCCCGAAGGGGGCGGCGATTTCGGTGCTCCTGCTGGTGCCTTCGCTCATTTTCTTCTATGCGCAGAGGGCGCTGGTGAACCGGCGGAAATACACGACGGTAACCGGCAAGCCCCAGCAATCGACAACCCAGATCGTGAGCCCGGGGGCGCGAATTGCGCTGTTTGTCTTCTGTCTGTTTGTGGCGCTCGTCGTGGGGCTGATCTATTTTTCGATCGTGGTGGGGGCGTTCGCGAAGGTGTGGGGCTTCGATCACCACCTCACGCTCGACCACTTCAAGTTCGTGTTCGGGGTGGGGTTCAAGGCGGTCAGGGATACGCTCATGATCGCAGGCATCGCGACGCCGTTTGCAGGGCTTTTGGGCATGGTCATTGCATTTTTGGTGGTGCGCGTGAAGTTCCCAGGGCGGAAGTTTGTCGAGGGCGTGAGCATGCTGAGTTTTGCGGTTCCAGGTACGGTCATCGGCATCGGCTACATCCTCGCGTTCAACCATAAGCCGCTTGCCCTCACCGGTACGCTCGCGATCCTGCTTCTGAACTTTGTATTTAGGTACATTCCCGTGGGCATCGAGTCGGGCAAGGCGCTGCTCGCGTCTATCGATCCTTCCATCGAAGAGGCTGCAGTGAACCTCGGCGCTGATTCGCGCAAGACATTCAGCAGAATTACTCTGCCGATGATATTGCCAGCATTCTTTTCGGGGCTCGTGTTCGCCTTTGTGCGGGCGATGACGGCGGTGAGCGCGGCGATTTTCCTTGTTTCGTCCAGGTGGAACCTGATGACAGTGCATATCATGGCGCAGGTCGAATCGGGGAATTTGGGGGCGGCGGCCGCGTACAGTCTCCTTCTGGTCCTGATCGTCGCCGCGGCGATTTCGCTTATCCGCGTGGCGCTGAAATCGCAGTACAGCAAATATGGCGGAGCCATGCTGCATTTCTAGGAGCTTACATGAGTGTTCGATTAGTCAATATAACAAAAGAATTTGCTGATCCCGAGCGCGAAGGAGGAAAGCTGGTCGCAGTCAGGGATTTTAATCTCGAAATACAGGATGGCGAGTTCGTCACCCTGCTTGGCCCGTCGGGCTGCGGCAAGACAACGACCCTGCGCATGATCGCCGGCTTTGAGATGCCCACGATAGGCGAGGTCTGGATCGGCGGGAAGAACGTGAGCAACGATCCGCCCAACAAGCGCGACACGTCGATGGTCTTCCAGAGCTACGCCATCTTCCCGCACATGTCGGTCGAGCAGAACGTGGGATTCGGGCTCGAGCTCAAAGGGCGTCCTAAGGCCGAAATCACCCGCGAAGTGCGGCAGATCATGGAAGTGATGGGCATCGCGGACCTGGCGCACCGAAGGCCAGACCAGCTCTCCGGCGGACAGCAGCAGCGCGTCGCCCTTGCGCGTGCCATCGTGAACAGGCCGAGTGTCCTGCTCTTCGACGAGCCGCTCTCGAACCTCGATGCCAAGCTGCGCGAGCAGATGCGCGTGGAAATCCGGCGCATCCAGCAGACGTTCAAGATCACGAGCGTGTACGTGACGCACGACCAGGCCGAGGCGATGACCGTGTCGGACCGCATCGTGGTCATGAGCAAAGGCCAGATGATGCAGGTCGGCTCGCCCTTCGAGATCTACTCCCGCCCCGCGAACCGGTTCGTGGCCGATTTTATCGGGCGCGTGAATCTCCTGTCTGTTACGGTCGAGCGCCTGGAGCAGGAGAAGAACATCGTGCGCGGCACAGATGGCAGCCGGTACGAAGCGGCTTCCGCCGCGTCTGGGGTTGCCGAAGGAGGCAAAGCATTGCTGATGGTGCGGCCGGAGTCACTCTCGGTCGAGAGCAGCGCGGGGGCGGCGCCCGCGGCAGAAGGCCGGATGGCCTTTGCGCAGGGCGTCATCGACAAGACTGTCTACCTTGGCGCGACCGTCGAATACGAGATTGACGCGGGCTATGAACGCCCCATCCTTGCTGTGTCGCATGACCCCGTCAATGCCGGCTTCTGGCGGACCAGCGACCGCGTCGTGCTCCGCTACAGCCCGCGTGCAGCGCATCTTCTACCTCCCGAGAGCGAATAGGCCCAATTCTTTACCTTGGCGCCTCGAACGTGTATACTGTACGCCTGCTGTGCTTGTACCGGCAACGGCTCGAGGCGGCAATCCTTGGGAAGGAGCTGCGGATTGGTCAGACGGGTAAAAGGGAAGACGCTCAAGCTCGAGGGATTCAACAACCTGACGAAATCGATCAGCTTCAACATCTATGACATCTGTTATGCCCGCTCGCGGGAATCGCAGATTGAGTATCTCGAATATGTCGATGAAGAATACAATTCCAAGCGTCTAGAAGAGATCGTCGAGAATGTCACGCGCATGATCAACGCGAAGCTGGTAAGCGTCTCCACGCAGGATTACGATCCGCGTGGTGCTAGCGTCGTGGCACTCATCAACGAAGGATCACCTGTAGCGGATGAGCACATCAAGTCCGACAAAGAGCAGACAGGACCTGCTCCCTTCGTTATCGGCCATCTCGACAAGAGCCATATCGCCATCCATACCTATCCTGAATACCACCGCCTGACGGGGCTTGCGAGCTTCCGTGTCGACATCGACATATCGACCTGCGGTATGATCTCCCCGCTTTCCGCCCTCAATTACCTTATCGAGAGCTTCGATTCCGAGGTGGTCATCATTGATTACCGCGTGCGAGGCTTCACACGGGACCACAAGGGGCGCAAGGTCTTTATCGACCATGACATTTCATCCATACAGGACTACATCGACCAGGACATCCTCGAGCGCTACATCACCTATGACATCAATATCCTGTCGGACAACAACTTCCATACCAAAATGCGCAAGAAGGAGATTCGCCTCAAGGATTTTCTGTTCGGCGACGAGGTGACCAGCCTCGATCCCAAGGAAAAGGAACGGATCAGGCGCGCCCTCTTGCACGAAATCCAGGAAATCTTCGAGTGCAGGAACCTGAACATGCGCTCTGGCAGGCTCTGAGCCACGCTGGTGCGCAGGAGCTGCCACATGAAAAAGATAATCGAGCGCCTCAATCCCCACTGCGGCTTCTTTTACGATATCACTAAGGTTCTCGTGCGCGTGCGGAGCGCATGGCAGACAATCGAGCTTGCCGAGAGCCCCGAATTCGGCAAGGTGCTCCTCCTCGACGGCATTACCCAGGTCGCACTCAAGGGAGAGGAGCGCTATCATGAATCGCTGGTCATCCCAGCAATGCTCTCGCACCCCGATCCGCAGCGCGTGCTGGTCATCGGCGGTGGTGACGGAGGAGTGCTGCGCGAAGTGCTCACCTTCGGAACCGTCAGGAACGCCGTCATGGTTGAGCTCGATGAGGCGGTCATCTCATTCTCGAAGCAGTATATGCCGGAAATTAGTGCCGGCGCGTTCGACGACCCGCGGGCTGAGATTGTGGTCGGGGACGGGCGCGCGTATGTGGAACAGTGCCCCGACACATCCTTCGATGTCGTGATCATGGACATGACCGACCCCTTCGGCCCGTCCGAAAAGCTCTATACCAGGGAATTCTTTGCGCAGGTAAAGCGGATCCTGCGCGGTGCTGAAGGGGTGTTCGCCATGCACGGCGAATCGCCGATCGCCAGGCCTGCTGCCTATGCGTGCATCGAGAAAACCTTACGTAAAGTTTTTTCTTGCGTAAAATCCGCATTCACGTACGTTCCCATGTACGGCACGCTCTGGTCGTTCAAATTTGCCTCTGGAACGACCGATTGCGCCTCACTTTCCGCGAAGGATGTGGGCAGCCTGCTCAACGCGCGCTGCGAAAGAATGCCCAAATATTGCATGCCGCAAACCTACAAGGCCATTTTTGCGCCCGAGCCCGCCGCCATCGAGGCTCTCTTTCATCCCGAGGGACGAGTGATCGAGGATCGCAGATCCCGCTTTCCTGATGCATTTGATCCTCAAGGAGCATAAAAGCTTGCAAATTGCGCAAAATAAGCCAAATCTAGCAATATAATATTATGTTGTAATTATTTGCGATATATATGCGCATATAGTGCATATCTTGACATATTTCGCATATAGTATTAACATACTGCACCAGAGAGCAGATGCAGCGCTTCGATGGAGTGCTAGCACTGCGCTTTGTGTCTCTTTTTGGAGGATTGTATGAAGCTGGTAAAGGTTATCGGTGGATTGCTCGTGGCGCTCACGCTGTTTTCTTGCGCGCCCAAGCTTGCTCAGAAGGACCTCGATGCAGCGAATGCTGCATTTGCCGATGCCCAGAACGCCAAGGCTGATGTGTATGCCCCGGATGAATTCAAGGCAGCTCAGGATGCCAAAGCCGCTCTCGATGCGGAGCTTGCTGCTCAGGATGCCAAGACCTCTGGCAAGTCCTACAAGCAGGCCAATGATCTGATCAAAGCTTTTGCAGATGCAAGCAAGAAGGCGAAGGATGCTGCTGCCACCAATATGGACAAGGTAAAGGGCGAAGTTGCCCAGCTCATCACCGATATCGATGCTCAGTATGCAGCAGTGCAGGCGCTTGCGCAGGCTGCTTCCAAGGATGCCAAGAAAGCCGCAAAAGCAAAGCTCAATGTAAAAGACATCAATGCCAGAGTTGAGGCTGCCGGCAAGTCCATCAGCGATGCCAAAGCCGCCAATGATTCTCAGGATTATGCTGGCGCACGCGATCAGCTCAACACCGTAAAGGCCACTCTCGACGAGCTCAAAGCATCACTCGAAGCTGCGGGATTTGTCGCGCAGTAATACTGTAAAGCAATATGCTGGCGGGCGTACGAACGGATAACAAATCGGCCGTGCATCAGCCTGCTCGTACCAAGCCAACAAAGGGCTGCCTGGATGATCAGGCAGCCCTTTTGATTTTGCCACTTTTTCTTTGTATATTCTTTTTATGTCAATCGTTGCTCAATCATATAAAGTTGTTTCAGATAGTCCCCTTGATATCATTTCCTTTGAAGAATGCCTTGTGAATTCATGGGCAGGAGAAGAGGCGCTCCTTCTTTTCTATGTAAATGCTCCTTCTGTCATCATAGGCCGCAACCAGAATTATTGGCGCGAGGTCTCGCCTTTGTGCAAGGTACCGGTTTTCAGGCGCGTTTCGGGGGGCGGGGCAGTATATCATGATGAAGGCAATTTGAATTGGGCGCTTATAGTTCCGCGAGCGATACATTCGCAGGATGATGAGCTTGCAGCTGTAGCCAGTGCGATTGGCACGCTTGGTGTATATGCCCGCCCCGGAGCCCGAGGCGGGATTTTTGTTTCTTTGGGCGATGGGGAAACCCAAGGGAAAATCTCTGGAACTGCGCGGCGCTTTGGAACGCGGAATGTGCTGCACCACGGCACCTTGCTCGTTTCCGCCGATATCGCAGCGCTCAAGGCTTCGCTTGGGGGCATCAAGGTATTTGAGGATTCCTCGATAGCTTCTGTGCCCGGGCATCCAGTCAATCTTTCCAGATTTTTGTCTTCGCTGAGCATCGAAGAGCTTATGCTGCACCTTTCGCGAACGCTTGCTGGAAGTGCGCCGGCAACAATCGAACTGGCTGATTTCTGGAATAAAGAAAAGACAATAGCTCGCCGCGTATTCAAGAATCCCGAAGATCTGGAACGCGAGTTCGATTTTTGTGTTGAGTGCGAAGAATTCGAGGCGCATAGAAAGCAATTTGGCAGCAAAGGATGGATTATCGATCGCAGCCCGCCGTTTTCAGTCGTGGTTTCGAATGGCCGGGCAAAAGCGGTAGTGCGCGTACAGGAAGGCAAAATTGTGCAGGTAGTGCCTCTCGAGGCCGGCGACAGCGTCTCGGCTAGGTATGCCGACGAGCTCAATGCCCACTTTGAAGGAATGGCATTTGATTTTAGAATGCCAGAAATAATGGGAAAGGAGTATCAACGTGGAATCGAAGCAATATGATTTTGTCGTTATCGGTGCTGGCCCCGGCGGCTACGTGGCGGCGATCCGCGCTGCCCAGCTCGGCCTCTCGGCCGCGGTGGTCGAAAAGGATCTTGTCGGCGGTGTGTGTCTCAATATCGGCTGCATTCCCTCGAAATCGCTGATCCATAATGCTCAGCTTTTCGCACAGGGGAAAGCGCTGCTCGAAAAGACTGGCGCGAAAGTGGACTTGAGCAATTTCGACTACTCGCTGGTGTGGAAAGCTTCGCGGCTCGCCGCAGACAGACTTTCGAAGGGAGTCAATTTTCTCCTGAGGAAAAACAAAGTCGATCTTATAAAAGGGAAAGCGATGCTCTCGGGTGCCAGCACTGTCGATGTCGAGACACCAGGGGGCTCTGTCCAGCTCAAGGCCAAAGCGATTCTCCTCGCGACCGGCTCGAGGCCCAGGCCAATTCCCGGCTTTGCATTTGATGAAAAAAAGATTTTTTCTTCGACGGGCATGCTTATGAGCGACAAACTGCCGAAACGCATGTTCATTCTCGGTGCGGGCGCGATCGGCATGGAATTTGCCTATGTGCTGAACGCATTTGGGGTCGAGGTGACGGTTGCCGAGCTTCTGCCGCGTGTGCTTCCGCTCGAAGATGAGGAAGCTTCGAAAATTGTCGAAAAAGAATTCCGCTCGCGCGGCGTAACGATGTATACCGGCGCGCGGGCAAGCGGCGCCGAGGTCAAGGATGATCACGTAGTCATCCATCTCACTGATGCCCAGGGCGCCCCGCTCGATATTGAAGCCGACGCGGTGCTCGTTTCAGTTGGGCGCGCGACCAATACCGAAGGGCTCGGCCTCGAGAATCTCGGCGTGCGCATGGAGCGAGGCTACATTATCACGGGCGATTACCACGAGACATCCTGCGCCGGCATCTACGCCGTCGGCGATATCACGACCTACCCCCAGCTTGCGCACACTGCATCAAAGGCCGGAGAAATCGTCGCCGAGCGGGTCGCGCACCTCCTCAAGGGGACACCGAACCCCCGCGAGCGCACCGTCGACAGGCTCCATGTACCGAGCGCAGTCTACTGCGAGCCCGAAGTTGCCTCGTTTGGCCTGTCAGAAGCCAGCGCGAAAGAAAAGGGCATCCGGCACGAAGTCGCGCGTTTCCCGTACCGCGGCAATGGCCGCGCGGTAGCCACCGAGGCGCCAGAGGGGCAGGTAAAAATTATGTTCGATCCTGACACAAAGGCGATTCTTGGAGCTTCGATTGTCGGCGAAGGTGCGGCGGACACGATCCACGAGCTTTTGCTGGCTTCGAAAGCCGAGCTCACGGTCGAGGATGTCGCGGAACTTGTGCATGCCCACCCGACTGTTTCCGAAGCGATCATGGAAGCGGCGAAAGCCGCGCTCGGGCGCGCGATTCACTACTAGACATTTAAATTAGGGGTCTGACCCCTTTTTTAACTTTTTAAAAAAAAGGGTCAGACCCCTTGTATGAATTCTTTCACCTTCTGTTCGATCGCGTCGCGCACGCTGCGCACTTTCTGCATGATTTCTTCATCAGTGCCTTTGAAGGAAGAAGGGTCATCGAAGGGCCAGTGCAGGGTAATCGGAACCCCGGGGAAGATTGGGCAGCGCTCGGCCGCCTCTTTCGAGCAGACCGTCACCACGACATTGTAGGTGCGCCCTTCATTATGAAAATCGAAGACGCTCTTTGTAGCATTCTTCGAAATATCGATGCCAACTTCAGCCATTGCGCGAACGACATAGGGGTTGAGCTTACCCGGCTCGAGCCCGGCGCTTTCCGCGACGAACTTCCCCTCGCCATATTTCTTGCAAAAAGCTTCAGCCATCTGGCTGCGCGCTGAATTGTGCACGCAAAGAAACAGTACTTTGACCATATAACCTCGATTCACCACTTCTCCCAGTGCAGGCGCTCGGGATTCCACTTGTCTTTTGCTTTTTCCCCGCCTCGCGGGATCCCCACAGGGATGAGAGCGAGCGGCTGGATGTAGTCGTGCAAGCCTAGAATTTCCTTGACAGGGCGAATACGCTCCGGATAAGGATAAACCGAAGTCCACACCGCGCCAAGCCCGACCGATTCCGCAGCGAGCAGGACGTTCTCGGTAGCTGCCGAACAGTCAATCACCCACATCACCGAATCCGGTCCTCCCCACTGCCTGCGCAGGTCCCCGCAGACGACAATTGCAGCCGAAGCATGCGCTGCCATCTTTGCGTACGGAAGGCGCGAGGCCAGGGCATTCAGCGTAGCGCGCTCGGTTACGACAACGAATTCCCATGGGCGCTGGTCAACCGCGGATGGGGCAGCCATCCCTGCACGCACAAGCATTTCGAGCTGTTCCTTTGAGACAGCGCCTTCTGCGTAGGCCCGTACGCTTTTCCTCGAGAAAATAGTTTTCAGTGTATCGTTCAAATCCATATGATAAGCCCTCCTGCTATATTTTGCAAAAAGCGAATGCGCAGCATATCTGAGTATCGAGACGGCATTGTGAGTCCACGCGGCAGCCCGGCCCGCGCGGGGAATGTGTTCGCCGCCTTTATTGCTACGGCTCAAAGAATTATCCCCAGCCACAGCGTACCCGCCGCAATCGAAAGCAAAGTGACTGGCAGGCCAACTTTCAGATAATCCACAAACCCGATATGGATGCCCGATTTTTCGCCCTGTTCCGCGACGATAAGATTGGCCACAGAGCCAAGCAAAGTGAGGTTCCCCGCAAAGGTGCTCGCCATAGCGAGCATGAGCCAGGCAGGCTGAGGATTCGCCATTGCGCGGGCTGCCGGCGACAGCAGCATGACCGCTGGCACATTGGAAACAAGATTCGAGGCAAGCGCAATGGCAGCAGCAAAAAGCCCGCCAGGGCGCTGCAAGTGCGGAGTAAGCCATTGCATGGCCATGGCGAATGCATCGGTGCGCGCAACTGCGGCAGTGAGCACGAAAAGCCCCGAAAAGAGCACGAGGAGCGTGAAATCGACTTCCGCGAATATGCGTTCAGGATGGACTCGCCTTGTAATAAGCAAGATTGACGCAGCAATCAGCGCAGCGTGGCTTGTGCGCACGCCCGCAAGGAGCAGTACAAGAAGGAGCGCCGATGCTGCCAGACTCTTATACATAAGGTATGGGCTTACTTCGGCGTGCCCTGCTTCGGCGTCCGCTGTTACGCGGTCCACAGGCTGGCGAAGCATTGTGTTTGCGCGAAATTCCGAAGGAAACATGAGCACCGTCATCCAGTATGAGAGCAGCATCGCGATGAGAGAGGGCAGGCCGAGTGCAAGTACGAATGTCCCGAATGGAATGCCCGATTGCGAGGCGATGAGCATATTCTGCGGGTTGCCGATCGACGTTGCGCATGAGCCGGCATTTGCGCTTGTTGCAAGCGCAATGAGATACGGCCTGCCATCTCGCCCTGAGCGCCGCGCCATTTCCGCGACGAGCGGCGTGAACATAAGACAGATCGTATCATTCAAAAAGAGTGCCGAAAGCACTCCGGAAACCAGGACGACAATCGCGAGCAGGATTCGCGGCGAGCGGGCAATCGAAAGCACGCGCCCGCCTGCTATGAGAAAAAAACCGGACACCCGCAGATTCGCCACAATAATCATCATGGCCAGAAGGAGGGCAAGCGTCTCCGTATCCACTACGGCGAGGGCTTCTTGTGTGGTCAGCCCGCCCAGAACGACAAGCAGAACCGCTGCCGTGAGCGCAATGCTTGCGCGATTCATTGCAAGGCGGGGGAATTTGCCTGATGCGATACCGACAAAGGCTAGAATGATGAGCACATAGACTGCAGATATGTTGGGGCTCATATGTCTGAATTATAACGGAAAATCGGGGAGTTTGTCGCGGGACGTAATGCTCACCGGCTGGCGTGCGCCGCGTATTACTCACTGCTCAGCTTATTCCTCGCTGAGCAGTTTTTTCTTTTGCTCCTGGATGGTCTCTTCGGCGCAGGAGGCGACTTGCAGAATGCATGGTGCGACGAGCCTGTACTCCACGAGCGTACCTTTTCGGGTGTCTTCTATGAGTCCCGCCGATTTAAGCTGGCTCAGGTACTTGGAGACGATGGACTTGTCCACGCCAAGCTCATCAGCGAGCGCACAGACGCACCATGGTTTATCCGCGAGCTTTTCGAGCATGACAAGCCGGAGAGGATTGGCGAGCGCTTTGAAAATTTCCGCTCTGCGTTCATATCTGCGTTCAAGTTGTTTCATACTACGAATGTTGCAATGTTGAAAAACTTTTGTCAAGATATTGACTATCGATGAAATGTTGCATATTATTGCAACAATGGCGCGAGTGAAATGCTAGAGGCACTTTGCCCGCGCCCGCGAGCCTTCTGTACGGCATCGCGATCTTTTTTGCAGGATATACCATGAAGATTCAGATTCTTGGGCCCGGGTGCCCCAAATGCCGACTGCTCGAGCAGCATGCCCGCGAGGCAGTCAATGAGCTCGGTATACAGGCTGAGTTTGAAAAAATCGAAGAAGTGGACGATATTATGGCCTTTGGCGTCCTGATGACCCCGGCGCTTGCAATCGATGACGAGGTCAAAGTCGTCGGCCGCGTCCTCACCAAAGATCAGATAAAGGCGTTGCTGTCATGAGTGTAAAAGAATGGTCTCCCAATAAAAAGCTTCTTGTGCTGTTCGGCGTGTTTCTCGCAGCATATTTCATTCCATTTCAGGCGCCGCGCGTTTCTGGCGCAATCAATGAAGCATTCCTGATGCTTTCGGAGTATGCGCAGCAGCACGTCATTCTCTGCCTCATTCCGGCCATGTTCATTGCAGGAGCGATTACGGTTTTCCTGAACCAGCAAGCGGTCATGCGCTATCTCGGACCGGATGCGAAGCGTCTTACGGCATATGGAGTTGCCTCGGTTTCGGGAGCGATCCTAGCGGTTTGTTCCTGCACAGTTCTTCCGATTTTCAAGGGAATCTACAAAAAAGGAGCAGGCCTCGGGCCTGCGATTGCCTTTTTGTATTCCGGCCCCGCTATCAACATCCTCGCTATTGTGCTTTCGGCGAAAGTGTTCGGGCTCAAGCTGGGCATTGCGCGCACGGTGACAGCGATTCTGTTATCGGTCGTCATTGGCTGGCTCATGGCGCAAATCTTCAAAAAGGATGATGAAAAGCGGGCTGCGGATGCGCGTCTTTTCAAAGCTCCGCTTGGCGAAAAACCACGAACGCTCAGTCAGACTTCGATCTACATGGCCAGCATGATCGGAATCCTCGTGTTTGCGAATTGGGCGAATTCGCGCGGCGGCAGCCCGGTATGGGATGCGATTTACCATGCAAAATGGTGGATTACGGGCGGTTTTGCGGTAGTGCTGGCGTATACGGTGATTCGGTGGTTCAACGCGGATGACCGGATGGCCTGGGTCGTTGCGACGCGCGATTTTGCGCTGCAGATTTTGCCGCTTTTGTTCGGCGGTGTGCTGGTGGCGGGTTTTCTGCTCGGGCGGCCGGGCCATGAAGCGCTCATCCCGAATTCCTGGGTGGCAGGGCTTGTGGGCGGTAATTCGATCTTCGCGAATCTGTTTGCATCGGCAGCGGGCGCGCTCATGTATTTTGCGACACTGACTGAAATTCCCATAGTGCAGGGATTGCTCGGCGCGGGCATGGGCCAGGGGCCAGCGCTTGCGTTGCTGCTCGCGGGCCCGAGTCTTTCGCTGCCGTCGATGCTTGTCATCGCGGGCGAGATTGGCTGGAAGAAAACGCTCACCTATGTTGGCCTTGTGGTAGCACTTTCGACCTTGGCTGGCTTAGTATTCGGCGCGATTGCATAATTGAAGCAGAATTGAATTCTGGAAGGAGTCTCTATCATGGTAATGGATGCACATGATCATCATCATGATCATTCTTCGGAAGCTCTCGAAGTCGAGGAATCGGGCGGCAAGCTGCTCGCTTCTATTCTTATAACGTCTGCGACGCTGATCGCGGAAGTTGTCGGCGGCATTCTTACAGGAAGCCTTGCGCTGCTTTCAGATGCAGCGCATGTGTTTCTGGATATTTTTGCGCTTGGGCTTGGCTACATCGCGGTGCTCATGTCGAAGCGGGCTGCGACCGGCAAGCACAGTTTCGGATTTTACCGCATGAAAGTGCTGGCAGCGTTTATTAATGGAGCAACGCTGCTTATTGTTTCCTTTGAGATCATTCGTGAAGCGATTGGGCGATTTGCGCATCCGCAGCCCATTATTGCCGGCCCCATGCTCATTGTGGCGATAATCGGGCTTGTCGCGAACCTCATCGTTGCGTTTGTGCTCAAAGGGCATTCGCATGATGACCTCAATGCGCGCGCCGCATTCCTGCATGTGCTTGGGGATGCGCTGTCGTCGGTCGGCGTTATCGCAGCAGGCGTGATAATCCTGTTTACCGGCTGGTACTGGCTCGATCCGCTTGCGGGTATTCTCATTGCGCTTGTCATTTTGCGCGGTGCCTTCAGCGTGCTGAAAGAAGCAACCCACATTCTGAATGAAGGGTCGCCGGAAAATGCCGACAGCGCGGAAGTAGCCCGCGAGATTGCCGAAATCGAAGGCGTGAAAGGCGTGCACGATGCGCATGTCTGGGCGCTGGAGCCTGGCTATCGGGTGTTGAGCGCGCACGTCGTGCTGGATGACCAGCCCCTGAGTGCAACTGCTGAAATTATGGATCATATCAAGGATATGCTGCATGACCACTTTGAAATCAAGCACACAACCATTCAATTCGAGTGTGGCGACTGCGGCCAGTGCGGCAGTGCGATCCGAGCATAGGACAAATCAATGGCGTACAGTGCCAAGCGCCATGGAATGTGAGAGCACCATTGCTGGCGCGGCGTCCTGAAATGCGTTAGAGTAGTTCTCGGAATTGAGCATTTCGACGCAGGAGGCTTTAGATGTTCGGAAAACATTCAGATGCCGGTTTTCACCAGCCTATACCAGGCAATCATATCAAAACGCTCTGCTACGGGGCGCACACCCTGCTCGTCGAAGTTCGGCTCAATAAGGATGCGCTGCTTCCGGAGCACCAGCACCCCTATGAGCAGACAGGATATCTGGTTTCCGGGCGCATACGAATGTTTATTGACGGCAAGGCGCGCGAGCTCGATCCCGGTGACAGCTGGTGCATACCTATGGATGTGCTCCACAAGGTCGAGGTCCTCGAAGATGCAGTGGTCGTTGAAGTCTTCAGCCCCACGCGCGAGGAATACCTCAAATACGAAAATCCCGAAGATATAATCCGATAATTGCCTAGTGGCAGGCTGTCCACATTAAATGGAAGGAAGCTGGCGGCCTGATGATTCTTCTCTGAAAGGTTATGCAATGAGCGATATTATTTTCAAAGCAGTCCTCTTCGATATGGACGGGGTGCTTGTTGACTCCGAGCGCCTCATCGCCGAATCCGCGGTTCGGATGTTCAAGGAGCGGTATGGGCTTTCAGTGCGCCACGAAGATTTTGTTCCCTTTGTTGGCGCTGGCGAAAATCGCTATATCGGCGGTGTAGCCGAGAAATACGGGCTCGCAATCGACATCGAGAAAGCTAAGGCATGGACTTACGAGATTTATGGCAAGCTGGCCAAAGCCCATGCAGCAGGGATGCGTGCGATTCCTGGAGCGGTTGATTATGTGCGCCAATGTCGAGCCCATGGCCTCAAAACAGCTCTCGCTTCCGCAGCCGATCGGGTGAAGGTACTCATCAACCTCGAATATCTGGGCCTTGGCCCGGATGAATTCGACGTGCTACTCACTGGCGGCGATGTAGCTCACAAAAAACCCCACCCCGAGATGTATCTGAAAGCAGCAGAGGCGCTCGGCGTTTTGCCTTCCGAATGCCTTGTGGTGGAAGATGCAGTCAACGGAACCATTGCGGGCGTAAGGGCAGGCGCACGCGTACTGGGCATAACATCCTCATTTCCGGAAGCAGAGCTCAGAAAAGCGGGAGCTTCCTGGATTGCCGCAGACCTTGCCCGAGCGCCTTTGCCTTGGGAGCTGGACTGACCGGGCTGTGCGGATTGAAATTGCAGCAGCCCTAGCATACGCATTGTATTTTGATCGAATGTGCACAAAGGAAACAAAATTCCCGTTTCAATGACCCTTAATGGTATCCTGCAGCGTCCCCATCGGGCAGAAAGCGCACCAAGCCCGCGGTTTCCAGAGCAGCCCGGCGATTGTGCTGATTCCGATAGAGGCGAGGTAGATAGCCCAGAACACTTTTCCGATTGCAGCGAGGCTTCCATTGGACTGGGAGAGCAGGCTGATCACGCAAAACATCATAAGCGCACACAACATACGACGGAATTCCCGAGAAGCCAAAAATGGCGGGAGTTTTCTGTGCTTGCTCGTTTTTTCAAAAACGACAGACAGTGAGCGGCCATTCGGGCAGAAGCCCGCGCAGAAACTTCGCGAGCTCCGCGCATTCGTCAGAAGCGCGAACAGAATGAGCGCAATTACTCCGAGTCCGAGCTCAGGCACAAAATAGCCGCCGACCGCAAGCCCCACGACAAGCGCAATTGAAAGAAATTTCCATGCAGAATTATAAAAAGAATAAGGCAGCAACATACAGAAAATAATATATTAAAAAAGCGGGAACTTCTAGACTCTTACTTTCTCCGGATGTTTTACACAAGGTTCGGAACACTTGTTGCATCGAACCCTGATTTCCCGTAATGTAAAAACATCATGCTCGAAATACCTGCACTTGCAAAAATCCTGGTGATATTTGCGCTGATTGTGGTTGCCGCTGCTCGGCGCATTCATCTCGGTCTTGCAGCAGCAGTCGGGGGCATCGCGCTCGCTATATGGCAGGGCATGCCGGTTTCCGCGATTGCGCTGGCTGTGGCGAAGGAGCTTACCAACCCTGATCTTATTCTGCTTGTAATTCTTCTTACAGGAATTATGATGTTCTCTGCAGCGATGAAAAAATCCGGAGCGATGGACGCTTTTTCGAATGCAATTGCCGAATCGGCCCCGTCGCGGCGGATTGCGCTTGCAGTAGCGCCGCTTCTGATCGGCACGCTTCCAATGCCGGGCGGCGCAATTATTTCGGCGCCGCTTGTCGGAGCGATGAATGATGATGATGGCCGGGGTCCCGAAACGCTTTCGGCGATCAATTATTGGTTCAGACATGTGCTCGAACTGGTCTGGCCATTGTTCCCGGCTTTTATCCTTACAGTCGGGCTCACGAATCTGTCGGTGATGCAGTTGGTGCTCCTGAATCTGTATGCTCCCTTTGCCGTGTTTGGACTTGGGCTGATATTTATTTTGCCGAAAAACGGGAAGACTGCTGCGACAATGCCCGCGTCAAAGACGGCAGTGAATACGACATTCCGGGATACAGCAAAATTCGGTCGGCTTGTACGCGGAATTGCTCCGCTCGGGATGATTCTGGGAAGCTATGTCGTGCTCGACCTTATTTGGGAACTTGTCGCGCCAGGAGTCGCGCTCGATGCACCGACAAAATCCCTTATCGGCCGCTATGTGCCTGTCCTGTGCGGATTGCTGATTGGATCTCTTTATCTGCGAAAAAACACTAAGGGCGAAAAGATATTCAAACACAGTATTACAGCTTCTACGATAGAATTGATTGCCGTCATTGTCGGCATTCGCCTGTTTTCGGCCTTGATGAGCGCTGCTGACCTGGCGCATGCGGCATCTATGGAGCTTGCGAATGCCGGCATACCAGCGATCTTTGTCATTGCACTCCTACCTTTCATCTCAGGAATTGTGACGGGGGTGGGGATGGGATATGTAGGCCTTTCGTTGCCGATTGTTCTGGGTTTGCTCGCGTCTTCGGATATTCCTTTCAAAGTGGGGGTGGTCATCGCCGGAGCCTTTGGCTATTCAGGGATGATGCTCTCGCCTTTGCACGTGTGTATGGTAGTGACTGCCCAGCACTTCAAAACAACCCTGCCGGCGACAATCCGCAAATTCGCGTTGCCACTGGGCATTTTTCTCGTGATTGCGATTGCGTATACCGCGCTTCTTTCAGTCGTTTTGCGATGAGCGCACGGAGCGCGCCAAAACGAACGCAATGTCAATTTGATGAAAACTGAGCGGCGGCACATCATACTGGCTTGCAACTGCAAAAACGGTAGCGAAATCGCTTATTTCAGGTTTTCCTCAGTGTACAGAGTCAGCTCCACCAGCCGCTCGAGAATTTCTTCTCTGGAAGCTTCCGGAAAGTTGGCGAGGACGAGCTCTTTTGCAAAAAGGCGCGCGATATAGCGCAGCTTTGTCATTGGCTGGCGCGATGCATGGATGAAGTCAGCATGGGCGTTGTTGATGAGAATGATTGCGTTTTCGGCATCGTATCGGGATCTCCAGAGCTCACCGGGGGCTTTTTTGTAGGTATAGCCAGGTAGTCCGCGGCGTTGCGCGCTTCCCGTGCCGGATGCGCGTTTGATGAGCTCGGCAGTGACCGTGATAATGGCTGTTGCGGTGAGGGTAATGTCGCCCTGGCTTGCGCGAAGCTCGATTGTGGCGACACAGGGCTCTTCCGGTGCGATGTATTCTGCATACGGCGAATTGATGCCATCGAGCGCACCGCCTCCCTCGGAAAGATGCCAAGCAAAATCGATGCCGCTGTCGATGAGGCGCCCTGCGCGGTCGCGGGCGATTGCCTTGAACTTTCTGCGCTCACTCGTGCCAATCACCGAAGAAGAGGGCGAAATCATGAGTTTGTGAAGCGGGCCGGCAAACTCGAAAAAGCTTTTCTGTACGGTCTTGCTCTGTTGGCGGTTTGGTTCGGGAATGTATTCACCCAAAGCTGCATTTTCAGAATCACCCAGGCTATCGGAAGAGCTCTCCGAAGCATGAGTTGCTGGATTCTGTTCTTCGGTGCGGGATGAGCTTTCGCGGTAATCTGATCCTTCACCATTGGCTGAAGCTTCGCCGGCGCCGGACTGGCTGCTTGTTCCCGCTGAAGGTGCTCTCCGCGGCTCACGGACTCGGGCCGCAAGCCAGCTGTAATCTTCTTCCGGCAGGTACAGAAAGGCTTCTCGGAATGCACGCGTGACACGGTTCAGAAGCTGCCTGCTTGCCTCTTCTTCGAGAGCTCGCTTCTGTTCCTCGAGAAGGGCGCCAAGAGCTTCTTCGACTGGCTCGAGTGCCACGCAGAACGAGTCATAGACTTCATCCTGCACAATGCCATCGCGTGTGCCGGGGGTCAGCTGCAAAAATGACGCATCGATTATGCCTTCAATACAACGGGAATCCCAGGGAGAGCGGGCAAAGCGCTCAAGGCGGGAAATATCAGCGATTACCCGCGTGCCGTGTTTATAGAGGCCGACCGCGGCTTCCTGCGGCGATTCTGCAAGGTACAGCTCCACATAGATTTCGCCAAAGGGACATCGAGCCTCGGGCAGTTGGTGAATGAGCCTGCCGCGGAACTTGCGCGGCTCAACGACAAGCTCCCGGCGCGTCGTGTGATCAATAATGGCAATGTGCACACCGCTCCGGGCAATGCGATCGCGAAGTTCCGACGCGAGAAAATTCTGGATTTTTTCTGCCGAGATACTGCGTATTCCGGGCAAGAGGGGATGTATTAAAAGCTCGGTTCCTGGCCTGGCGAACAGCATGCCCGTCTCGCGTATCGCATACGAAGGGTTGCCTTTTACAAGCTGCATGGTCCGGGCTACGCCGTCTTTGCCTGCAGACGTCAGTGTCAGGGTTTCGCCGATTGTCCAGAACGACAGAAGCCCTATGCCGAATTCGCCCTGGATATCGCCTGAGCCTTGTACCTTGAGCTTGCGCTTGATTGAATCTCCGATGTGCGTGGCGACGTAACGGAAGTCCTGTATGCCACAGCCATCGTCAGTAATCCTGAGATAATATTCATTTTTCTGCTTGCCACGGATAATTGCGACATTCCGGGCGCTCGCATCGATGGAATTCTCGACAAACTCGGCCACTGCCTTGAGCGGATTATTCTGGGAGAGGGCGATAATGCTGATGACGTTCCAGTGGTCGCCTATTTTCAGTTTGCCGGCTTCAGCGCCATCTGTTCGGGACATATTCCTAATTATATATGAGAGAAGGTGCCGGGGCTACAGGGCCGGTCATGCGAACAAGTCCTGCATCCCGAGGCGCAGAGCCATCTGTGCCATTGCCTCGTCGGTTGGTCGGGCAGGCTGTCTTGCGGCCTCCTGAATGATGGTTGGCAGAAGATGAATATCCCCCGCACTGTTGACAAAGGCGCCTTCGATTCCCCATGCCCAGCCAAGCGCCAAGGAGATATCGGCCGGCGCCTCGAGAGGCTCGTACCATGTGGCACGCATATGTGGCCTGTCGCACCATGGTCTTCGAAGGAATGCCTTGATGATCTGAACTGCAACATTGCGTTTTTTGCACACATAGAGCAGGGTGCGGACTGCAGCCGCATATGCTGTGTCCTGCGCAAGCGGCCAGTTCCACGGGAACAGAACCGAATCGAAATCGAAGCGCTCAAGGCTCCGTAGGTGCATCGCAGGCGCCGCTTTCCCATGGCCTGTCACGCCCAAAAAGCGCACCATGCCTTTCTGGCGCGCTTCGACAAATGCTTCGAGGGCACCGCCTTCACCCATCGCGATATCCCATTCGTCATCCTTGATGAGCACATGCATTTGCCAGAGGTCGATATAATCAGTGTGCAAAAGGCGCAGGGACCGCTCGAGCTCGGCGAGCGCTTCTTTTTTTGTGCGCTTTTCGGTTTTGGTAGCAAGGAAGACTTCGTGTCGGTGCTGGGCAAGCCAAGGGCCCATGCGTTCTTCTGCTTGCCCATAGCTGGCTGCGGTATCGAGGTGGTTGATGCCGGAATCTAGCACAAGGTTGAGAGCACTATCTGCTTCAGCCTGAGAAACATTGGCGAGCGCTGCGGCTCCGAAAAGCAGCCGCGATGAATTGTGGCCTGTCCGGCCAAATGGAATCTGCGGAATCATACAGCAAGCCTAGGTCGCGGGGCTCCATCTGTCAATGCAAAAGCGGCAATTTCATGCTAGAATGCATTATCCGGCGGCCGGCGCGCATCAGCCGGGCTGTGGATATTTGATGTGCATTCCGAGGGGCAGTTATGAGAATTCTCAATTTTGGCTCGCTCAATATCGATTATGTGTATCGCGTGGATTCTTTCGTAAAGCCTGGCGAAACCAAGGCCGCGCAGTCGCTTTCGGTGTTTCCTGGAGGCAAGGGTCTCAACCAATCGCTTGCCATGGCGCGGGCGGGCCTCGCTGTCGCGCATGCGGGAAAAGTCGGCAAGGAAGGCGGTTTTCTCCTCGAAACTCTGCAAAAAGGCGGCGTCGATACGCGATTGATCGAGACATCGGCGATTGCGACAGGCCACGCGATTATTCAGGTCGATGACAAGGGTGGCAATTGCATTCTTCTTTTTGGTGGTGCAAATCAGGACATTGACGAGCACTATATCGACAGGGCGCTTGCAGGTTTTGGAAGCGGCGATATGCTGGTGCTCCAGAACGAAATATCTTCGATGGCCAGCATAATCAGCAAGGCTAAATCCAGAGGAATGGCCATCGCGCTCAATCCTTCGCCGTATTCGGAGTCGATTTTAAGCTATCCGCTCGAACTTATCGATATCTTTATCATGAACGAAATCGAAGCTGAGGGAATTTCAGGGACGCACGAGCCGGAGGCGGCGGCCAGCCTTATTGCCCGAAGTTTTCCGCAGGCAAGAATTGTGATTACGCTTGGTGAAAATGGCTCTCTCTGCCTGTACAAAGGCGAACTAGTCCGACAGAAAGCTTATAAAGTGCAGGCTGTCGATACAACCGCAGCCGGCGATACCTTTTCAGGATATTTCCTCGCGGGGCTTGTCGAAGGACTCAGCACCAAAAACGCGCTCGACCTTGCAGCGCGCGCAGCGGCGATATGCGTCACGCGAAAAGGAGCCGCGGATTCGGTGCCATGGCGCAAGGAACTTGAATAAAGAGAGTATAAAAAGGAGCGAGCATGAGGGTTTTGTGCCTGATGGTGGCGATTATTGCCCTGGTGGCTTTCCCCCTGATGGGGCAGGAGAAGAATTTGGTTCTGGAAGGTGATTGGGAAGGCATATTGAAGGTAGGCTCAGCTTCTTTGCGAATCATATTTCATATCGCCTCGGCGCAAGGCCGTTATACAGCGACAATGGACAGTCCTGACCAAGGGGCGCGCGGTATTCCGGTTTCTGCGGTGCGGCTCGATGGGAGCAGTGTAGTCCTGGAAGTTGCATCCATTGGTGGCAGCTACACAGGGTCTGTGGATGCATCGTTTTCCAAAATCGAAGGAAAATGGAAGCAGTCGGGAATGGCCTTCCCGCTCGTGCTGAACAAATCGAAGAAAGGAGCGCAGGCGCAGCAAAATACGCCCGAGCTGCAGGACGCGCCTGCGCTACAGGGCGCGCCCGCACCCCAGCCTCAGAATCAAAGTGTGCAAGTATCCCAGGAGCCAACGCCCCCGTTTCCTTATACAGCAAAAGATGTCGAATTCATCAATGAAAAAGCAGGGATTGTGCTGGCTGGCACATTGACAGTACCGAATGGCGCAGGACCATTTCCTGCGGCGGCGCTGGTTTCGGGTTCTGGCCCACAGAATCGCGATGAGGAGATCCTTGGCCACAAGCCTTTTCTTGTGCTGGCGGATTATCTGACACGGCGGGGTATCGCGGTTCTGCGGTATGACGACAGGGGGGTCGGATTATCCAAAGGGGACTTCCAGAGCGCCACAACCTTCGATTTTGCCGATGATGCGGAAGCTGCGCTCGAATTTCTTGCCAGACAGCCAGGGATCGATGCGCACCGCCTCGGCGTAATTGGCCACAGCGAAGGGGCGATTATTGCGTCGATGCTCGGCGCGCGCGATCCGGATGTGGCGTTTATTGTGATGCTTGCTGGTCCCGGGATTCGAGGAGATGCGCTGCTTTTGATGCAGAATACAGCCCTCGGTCGAGCTTCTGGCTTGAGCGAAGCGCAGATTGCACAGGCAAACGAGCTGAATCGGCGGCTGTACGATATTGCGCTTGAGGATGGCGATGCGGCAATTCTCCAGAAGAAAATCCTCGATGTGCTCGAAAACGCGATCGATACTGCAGAAGAGCTGACACAAGAACAAAAAACCGCCCAAAAAGAAAAAGCGTCTCTAATCGCAGCCCAGCTTGTATCTCCCTGGATGCGCTCATTCTTTGCAATCGATCCGTCCGAATATTTGAAACAAATGCGAATTCCAGTTCTTGCACTCAATGGTTCCAAGGATTTGCAGGTTCCAGCCAGCGAGAATCTCGCAGCCATTCGTGCCGCGCTCGAATCCGCAGGCAACCGCAGCGCGACGGTTGTCGAGCTCGACGGGCTCAATCATCTTTTTCAGCACGCAACGACAGGCCTGCCTTCTGAATATGGCGAAATTAAGGAAACCTTTGCGCCAGAGGCGCTGGCGCTGATCGGGGACTGGATTTTGAAAATGAATGTGCGATGAAAGGGGTTTATCGCCGAGGCTGCTGTTTGGCGAATGTTCAGCTGGGCAGTTTTCAGCGGCGCAAAATGCTCAGCCTGCACACCTGCGCATCTGGGTCTGCTTCGATTCGGAGAATCAGAAACGATTCACGCTCCATCCCGGATAGAACATAGCGCTTCCCCGCCTTTGCGCTCAGCCCCGAGAGCTTCTTTTCTTCTTGGAGCGCAGCAGGCGATGAATTTGATAGATCCATAAGCTCCCCGCCAGATAGAACGATGTCCGCACCATGGAGGAACTGCAGCCCCGGAACAAATATTTCTGTCGGAGCCTTGATACGCTTGTTAGGCTCGAATTCGAGCACGAATGTGCCGCGCGCATGATCGAACTCCATCAGCGTGATTTTTCCGGCCACCGCCATTGCGTACGGCCGCACAAAACCTGCGAGTGCCCGTCCGCCGCCGTCTTCCCTGCAGAAAACCGACAGGTCTTCCCCATTCCATCCATCGCCATAGGCGTGCGTATTATCAGCCGTATAATTCCAGATTGTTGCACTTAAAAGATTTGCGTCGAGCCCGTCGTAATAGGCTGAGAGCGCGCGCTCATGAATCTTGAAATCGCCCGTGCGATACGCATGGCCGCCATTGATATCGAACGGCAAACCGAATTCGCCGATCAGTGTTGGTGCATTTTCCATGTGCTCTTTCGAGTGATTGGCAATGCGTGCAAGCGCCTCTTTGAAATAGTGCCGTACCGCACGCGGTCCGATTATAACTTTCTGCGTGGCAGAATCATACGCAATAAAGCCTGTCCAGCGCTTCATCGTGAGCGTGAGGGCGTCATACCAGTGGGCTGCGTTGACAAAATTCCAAGCGGCCCCTTGTTTGATTGTCGGCATGTCGCCTACAGGCGAGCTCTCTATAAACATCATGAAGCGCCGTGTTTTGCGGCTGCTTGCGCTGGCTGCATCGATATGTGCAGCATAGCGTTCTATGAACGGCTTGAGGTATTTCTCATTGAAGAACGCATGAGGCGAGCCTCCTGCAAGATTGTCCTTCAGTGCAAACCACTGGGGCTTCTTCGCTACTGCCGTGCCGCCCTCGATATCCCACACGCCAGCGCGCCGCCAGATGCAGACTTCACCATCCTTCCACGCCCGCTTGCCGGGTGTTCCAAGCGGCTTGCGGCCGACATTTTGCAAGCCAAGGCCTTTGATTCTGATTTCATTCGCGAATGTCGTAAGCCCCTCGCCAGCGCTCATTGCTTCAAGAGGGGTCGGTGCCAAACCGGGCAATACAAAGTCGCTGCGATTTTTTCGAATATCGGACAGGCCAATGAATCCTTCGCCAGGTTCATTCAAGGAATCGAAGCCGACAACATTCGGGTAAGCCGTAAGTCTCCGTGCGAGCGCGCCAAAAGCCTCAATATAATGCCGCTGCAGGAAATCCTGTATCGGCTCGCCGCTTGCCAGAACTCCCGGTGCAAAATCGTTTCCTGCAAAGAAAAGTGTAAACATGGTCGCGCAGCCCAGGCGCAAATGATTCGAAAACCACTGCATCTGGGGGTACTGCTGACCCATTTCCTGATGCAGCATTGCTGCACCTGAAGCATGCAGTCTGCGCGGCTCGAACCCGACCGCTTCCAGCGTCCACATAGGCGCGCCGTCACCGCCCGTCCATCGCGACCAGACATCCTGATGCGGGTCAATAAACAGCGAAATTCCATGCCGCGCAGCCGCCTCTGCAATTCCTTCTATATAATCGAGATATTGCACATCGTAAATGCCAGGTCCCTCATGCTCGATCGCTTCCCAGGTCACAAGCAGGCGAACAAAATGCTGCCCCCAGCGGACCAACCGCGCAAAGTGCTCATCCGCTTCTTCAAGAGGGAAAGGCCGCCCAATAAACGAAATATGGGCTCCGTCATAGAACCCTTCGCGCAGATGCGTGCGGCCGTCCGGCACCTTGGGGATTTTGCTGCTTCCGCCCAGATTGACGCCTCGCAGAATAAGCCATCGTCCATTTGCATCGACAAAATGCCCGTTTTCAGCACCTGCAATGTTCATCGGATTTCCTTCCATGCTTCTCCTTATCAGCATATGCAAGTCCTTGAGCGGCAGCAAGAAGCCTGATGCAATTTTTCTCTTTACATGTGTCGAGATGCGTTCTACAATGATGGAGCGCAAACCTTTAAAAGGAGGTATGCATGAAAAAGATTTTATTCGTGTCGGTACTTGCCGTGGCTGTGCTGTTCAGTGCAGCAGCCCAGGCAAAGAATGGTCCCATTGCGGACAAGGTGATCTACGATGTCAGGATGGACCAGACCATCGCCATCAAGGACACCGCGGAAGGAAAGACAGACGTCTTCTTCACTGGGCTCGATGGAAAGACCTTCAAAGGTATCCAGCCAGCCGATGCGGAGAAGCTGTCTGCCTATGCAGTGCCTTCTGGTTCATGGTCGCTTCTCCTAAACCCGATCCCCAACAAGGCGCCATATACCTTCGTGCATAAAGACGGCCGCACAATCTTCAACCCGCTTGCGATCCGCGAAGTGCGCTATGCCATCAACTGGCTCATCGACCGCAAGAAGATTGTCGATGAGATTCTTCTCGGCGCTGGCGAGCCAGCTCTTACTGCCCAGACACCGGGCCAGCCGGGAACCTACAAGTTCAACCTCGTCCCGGCAAAACTCGGTATGACCGTACGCGGCAACGAGAAAAAAGCGCTTGCCGACATCGAAGCAGCGATGAAAGAGGCTGCGAACCTGCCCGAAAACAAGGGCAAGCTGGTCAAATCCGGCCAGTGGTGGACCTATAACGGCGAGCCGGTGACGATCCGCTTCATCATCCGCGTCGATGATCCATCCGGGCGTCTCCTCGAAGGCCGCTATATTGCCGACCAGCTCGAAAAAGCAGGCTTAAAGGTCGAGCGCCTCGAATATGACCGCTCCAAAGCAGGAAAACTTGTGTATTCCGGCGATCCCGCCGCATGGGAATGGTCGATGTACACCGAAGGCTGGGGTGCCGGCGCAACCCGCGCATGGTGGGATGTCACGATCAGCCAGATGTACGCGCCGTACTATGGCTATATGCCAGGCGGAATGACAGACGGTTTCTGGAATTACGAGAACAAAGAAATCGACAAAATCGCTCAGAAGAACATCAACGGCTGGTTCTTGACCGCCGATGAGTACTGGAACGACAACATGAAAGTCCAAGAAATGGCGCTCAAGGAAGCGGTCCGCATCTATGTGTGCAGTCAGGTCCAGTATTATGTCGCCAACAAAGCACGCTTCAATTCTCGCATGCTGTATGGTCTTGGCGACGGGCTCAACAACTGGTCTGTCCGTTCCGCAGATGTCAAACCAAATGACAAAGGCGAAAAGGTACTCCGGGTTACGCAGTATTCTGCCCGCGGCGGGCTTTTCATGAGTTCGTGGGACCCGGTGGGTGTTGATGGATTCTCGGATGTCTATTCGGCAGCGATTGTCGAAGCTTGCACCGATCCTTCGACCTTTGAAGCGCCTAATTCAGCCAAAGATACGCCGCTCCGCGTCAAGTACGATCTCAAGAAGGTCGAGACAAAACTGGCAGCCGGCAAGGAAGGCGAGCCACCTGTAGGCCTTATCGATGTTGACAAAGCGGCGCTGATCTACAACTCGAAGACCAAGAAATGGGAAACTGGCGTCGAATTCAAGGATGTTGGCGATGGCAAATACGACTATGTGAAGAACAATGCTATCAAATCTTACAGCAAGCTTTCCGATCTCCAGTACATCTATGGAAAGTGGCACTCCGGCCAGCCCGTCACGCTCGCGGATATCATGTACGCGACGGCTTTTGCCTATGAGTGGGCAAACAAGGACAGCGACGACGACAAGTACTACGATGAAGCGTATGCGTCGCAGTATCAGTCCACACTCCCCATTTCCAAGGGCACTGTCCTGAATAAGGATGGAACATTCACCACCTATTTCGACTTCAACTGGCCAATGGACAAGGACAGAGTCGCTGCGACCGGCACTGTAAGCCCGAAAGCCGGCAACCCCGGCCGCCAGACCATGGTTTCCTGGGAAATCTATGAAGCGCTTGCAAAACTCGTAGCAGAAGGCTCGAAATCCGGCACCCAGTATTCCTTCTCGAGTGATCCGTCGGTAACCGAAGTCGACGTGATCAATCCGAAGTGCGTTGCCGATATCAAGGCAAAACTGCAGGACTTTGTAGCTGCCAAGTATGTGCCCGATACAATCAAGCAGTGGGTCACGCCGGAACAGGCTGTCGCCCGCTACAATGCAGCGATTAAGTTCATCGATACCTATGGCCATGCTTACATTTCGAACGGCCCCTTCTTTATCAGCAAGGTTGACTACAACGCCAACTATATCGAGCTTTCGGCATTCAGGGATTATCCGTACAAGTCGGATTATTTCCCGAAACTGTTCCGCACCACGATTACGCGCATCGATGATGTAAAGGTGCCGGCAACCGCTCAGCGCACTGCTGATGCTAAGATCGACATCCAGGTCTCTGCGGTCACTTATCCTGATGACACAGCCAAAGCTGCCGATAGCAAGGCAAAGGTCACGGTCTCTATGATCCTGGCCGACAACAGCGAGAAACTTTACACCGCAAAATATGTCAGCGCAGGCAACTTCCAGGTTGTTATTCCCGCAAAGGATCTCGGCGTTCTGAAACCAGGTGCCTATACGCTGGTAGTCCAGTCAGTATTGGCTAGTGAATCGCCTTCTGTTCAGGCTTCTTCTCTCGTACTGTTCTGAAATGATTCCATAAGGGGTGCTGCCGCAAAAAGGGCAGCGCCCCTTCTTTTGTTCATGCTTTTTGTCATACTTTTTGCTTGCATGCAAAAAACGACGAGTATTTCGACATTTTGTTCAACCAGAAAGAGCAGGTGGCCTTTATGTACAAGTGGTTTGCCCTCAAGCGCGTGCTGAAAGGCATTTTTACCTATATTATCATCATTTTCATCATGTCTGTCCTTTTCAATACTGTAAATGAGCAGACAATGCGTGCCAGCATCGAGGATCAGGTACGGGCTGAGTCGATGCGCCTCAAAAATATGCAGCCAAGCGCAATTCAGCGCTTCCAGCAGCAGCGGCGCGACGAGCTCATTCACCTCTATAGGCTGGATCGTCCTCTTTTGGAAAGGATACTGTTCCGGACGTGGAACACGGTTACCTTCAATTTCGGAAAATCGACAATCATCAAATCATCCCGGGGTGAACGGGATGTCATCACTATAATCGGCGAAGCGATTCCGCGATCGCTCATCCTCTTTACGCTCGCAGCAGCGATAGAAATTGCGGTCGGCATCATATTGGGGCTTAAGAAAGCGCAAAAGCCTGGCGGAACGCTCGATCGCACAACGAGTCTTCTCACCATGATTGTGTATGGCATGCCGACGTTCTGGCTTGCCATGATTCTCATAATGTTCTTTGTGTATCAACTGAAAATCTTTCCCTCGGCAGGCATGCATTCGGTGCCTCCTCCTCAGGGGATAATGTATTTTATTGACCTCTTGTGGCACATGACCCTGCCGCTCTTGACCCTTCTATTGATAGGCTTCTGGGGTGTTTCGTTCGTGGTGCGAAACATTGTGCTGAGCATTTTGCAGGAAGACTACATCATGGCTGCGCGGGCGCGCGGAATTCCGGAAAACCGGGTGCTGTTTGGTCACACGCTGCGGACGGCAGCGCCGCCGCTCATCACAATTTCCGTGCTCTCGTTGCTCGCCTCGATTTCGGGTGCGATTATCTTCGAAGGCATTTTCTCGTGGCCGGGCCTTGGGAATTTGTACTGGATTGCTGTACAGCAAAATGATATCCCGGTGCTTATGGGTGATCTTGCCGTTACAGTCGGCTTGTATCAGTTGGGGCTTATCATGCTGGATCTCACCTATGGATTTATGGATCCGCGCATCAAGGTGGGAGGCAAAGCATGACCTTCGGCGATATCAAATACCGACTGAACGAGTTTTGGTCTGAATTCAGAAAAGAAAGATCCGGGCTTATTGGCTTAGGCATATTGATTATTGCGCTGCTCATCGTCATTTTCGAACCGCTCATTCTTCCATGGAAGGATGTAAATACAAAGTGGCGAAGCATCGACTACTGGCAGGATAATTCAGCAAATGCTCCGCCTGCGTGGACGAACGCGTTCACCAAACTGAAAGCTCCTGTCACCATGCGCCTCGAAGATGCCAAAAAAGAAGAAACCGAGCTTGATGGCGGCATAAAGCTTGTCACCTATACGTTCGATTATCACTATACCGCCGACAAAGCGCCGCTCGATGTGATTTTGCATATTACTGGGCATGGCGACATACCGTTCCAGGTGGCCATAGAACGCCCTGACGGCGAGACAATCGATCTTGCTCAGCGATTTGAGCAGGGCTTGAGCGGCCAGGACATCAGGCTCTCCATCGACAACGACGGTCGCGAAGCAGCCTTCACATTCGTAAAGAATTACGAGAGCCAGGAAGCGCTCGAGCAATTCTCGGGCAAGAGTTTACGGACTGCAGACGTATTGTTCAATATTGCGCAGCCTGGCATGGCCAAAGAATTCAAGCCGCTCAAAGGCACCTACAAACTCATTGCCAAGGCAATGCTGCTAGACCCGGAAAACTCGAGTGTCGAGGAGCCCTACATTGTCGTTACTGGCTCGGTATCGGGCATTTTGGGAACTGATGACTCCAAGCGTGATCTTTTTTCTGGTCTGATCGCGGGGCTCAAATGGGCGCTTTTGATCGGATTTCTCACTTCGGCAATTTCTGTGCTTATTGGCGTGATGTATGGCATTATCTCGGCATATTTCGGCGGTGCGGTGGACTCGGTTATGCAGTTTGTCTACCAGATTGTCAACTCGATGCCGGTCTTGCCCGTGCTCATTGTCATTTCCGCAATCTTCAAACCGAACATTTACATGCTGATTCTGGTCATGGTGCTGTTTTTCTGGACCGGTTCGGTGATGACGGTGCGCTCCATGGCGCTCCAGATCAAGGAAGAAACGTACATCGAAGCTGCCAAGGCCCTCGGCGCGAAAAAGAGCCGCATCATTTTCAAACATATGGTGCCCATTCTCATCCCCTACAGCTTTGCTTCGATGGCGCTTTCGGTACCCAGCGCGATTGTCTATGAATCTTCGGTCAGCCTTCTGGGCTTGGGCGATGCGACAATTGTCACGTGGGGTCAGATTTTGCACGATGCAATGCAGGGAGCGGCGATACTCAAGGGTATCTGGTGGTGGATTCTGCCTCCGGGCCTTCTCATCGCAATTATGGGAATGACATTCGCCTTCCTCGGCTTCTCGATGGACAAGATTCTCCATCCGAAACTCAAAACAAGGTAATACCTATGAACAGCTTACTGAAAGTCGAAAATCTCGAGATGTATTATTTTACTTCCAAGGGAGCCGTGCGTGCCATCGACAATATCAGTTTCGAACTAATGCCCGGCGAAACCATAGGCCTTGTCGGTGAATCCGGATGCGGCAAGACGAGCCTAGGGACTTCCATTCTGAGAATGCCGACGCCGCCCGGACGCTATGTCGGCGGCAAAATCTTTGTCGACGGACTAGATGTCATCCCTCTGCCTGAAAAAGAAGTGCGCAAGAATATCCGCTGGCAGAAGATTTCGATGGTGTTTCAAGGCGCAATGAACTGCCTGACACCGGTATATACGATCGGCCATCAGATGATGGAAACGCTGAACGAACATGCTGACATGTCGCGCGCCGATGCAGACAGCCTTATCAAAGAGTACCTGGGCTATGTGGGTTTGCCCCCTGAAATAATGGGGCGCTACCCGCATGAACTCTCTGGAGGGATGAAGCAGCGCGCCGTTATCGCAACGGCGCTTTTCCTGAAGCCCGAAATCGTCATTCTCGACGAGCCGACGACAGCCCTCGATGTCATTGTTCAGGCGCAGATCATCAACCTGCTCAAAAAGCTCAAAAAGCAGTTCAACCTCTCCTTCATGTTCATTACCCATGACTTGGCGCTCGAAGCGGAGGTGTCGGACCGCATCTGCGTTATGTACGCCGGCAAGATTGTCGAGTTTGGAACGAACGAGCAAATTTACGGCAGACAGGGACCGGCGCATCCCTACACAGAGCGCCTCCTGGCCGCAACACCGAGGCTTTTCAAGAAAGTAGAGAAGCTGCATTTTATCCCCGGCACGCCGCCCGACCTTATCGCGCCGCCAAAAGGCTGCCGTTTCAGCCCACGCTGCAACAAAGCCTTTGGCCGTTGTTTCGAGGAAGAGCCGCCGCTTATCGAAATCGAGCCAGGGCACATGGCAGCATGCTGGCTTCATCACCGCGGCTGAGCAGGAGAAAATATATGGCAGATATTATATTGAGCATCAAAAACCTGAAGAAATATTTCGAGCCGCACCAGAGCTTCGCGCAATCGATTATCGGCGGGGGGCAGAAAAAGCTCATCAAGGCAGTCGATGACATTTCGTTCGATATCCGGCGAGGAGAAATATTCGGCCTTATTGGCGAATCAGGCTCCGGAAAAACCACGACCGGAAAGCTCGTGATGAAGCTCATCGAGCCTACAAGTGGACAGATGATTTTCAATGGCGAGGATGTCACACGCCTCGACAAGGAAAAGCTCAAGGAATACCGGCGCAAAGTCCAGATGATCTTCCAGGACCCCTATGCTTCGATGAATCCGCGCTTCAAAATCAAAGATGTCCTCGAAGAGCCGCTCATAATTCACAAAGTAAAGGCGACCATAGAAGAGCGCACAAAGATGATTGTCAAAGCGCTCGAAGAGGTCAAACTGACGCCGGCTGAAGAATACATGGGCCGCTGGCCGCACATGCTGTCGGGTGGACAGCGCCAGCGCGTCGCGACCGCCCGCACCCTCATTCTAAACCCCCTTATGCTGGTGGCGGACGAGCCTGTGTCGATGATCGACCTGTCAACGCGCGCCGAAATTCTCTACATGATGAAAGAAGTGCAGAAGGAGCTGGGGCTGACATATCTGTATATTACGCACGATTTGTCTACAGCGCGCTATTTCACCGACCGCATTGCTGTCATGTACCTTGGGCGCATTGTCGAGATCGGCAGGGCGGACGACATCATCGACAACCCCTTGCACCCCTACACGCAGGCGCTTATCGAAGCAGTTCCCGAGCCGGAATCAGGCAAAGTCAATATCATAAAAGAGCTGCCCATTTACGGCGAAATTCCGAGCCCCGCGAATATCCCGCGCGGCTGCCGCTTCCACACTCGCTGCCCCTACGCGACCGACGCCTGCAAAACCGAGCCTGAGCCCGAGCTCATGCTCGACGGCGAAGAACACTACCATGCCTGCAGGCGAGCGTACGAAATTAAGGCCGAGCGGAGCGCAAAAGCGGCTGGGTAAGGTAAAAAAGTTAAAAACGGGGTCAGACCCCAAAAGTTAAAAAGTTAAGAAAAGGGGTCAGACCCTAATAGCCCCTGAATGATTAGATCCGTCGCCTGGTCTTCATTGAGCCCGCGGCTTAAGAGTGTCTCGAGCTGTTTCGAGTCGACCGAGCCGATGGCTGCCTCGTGCGTGACGTGCGCGAGGTGGTTGTTCACTTGGACAATGGGGATGGCGCGGGCAGTCGCCTCGTCCTGCACGATTTCCTTGCAGTCGACGTGACCGCGGGCATAGGGCGCATCGGCGACAATCTCGTTTTCGATGTTGGCAGACGCTGTGTTCTTGAGGGCGATGTGGCTGGTCAGCACGCCGGTAGCGCCTTCGCCGGAAAGGTGGGCGGCTTCTTTGATGTGGATGCGGTCGGAGGAGCGGCCGAAGATGCGGGTCTTCATGTCGACCGTGGCATTTTTTTCGACTTCGGCCTCGTAATCGAGCTCGATAACGCCCGCGGCGCCCTTAATGAGCTCGAATTCGGTGGAGAAGCGGGAGTCTTCGCGCGCGATGACCTTGGTGAGGGGTACGATGGTCACGCCGCCTTTCGGCCCGTGGACATGACGCTCGAAATACGAGAGCGACGCGCCTTTTTCGACTGTGATGACGGCATTCATGAGATGCTGGATATTGACCGCGTTGGGAAAAGTACAATTCGCAATAAACTTGGCGTGCGCGCCTTCTTCAATCACTGTGTCGATGATGATGCGCTGGATACCATTGTCCGGAATGAGCCCGAAGCAGAAGTTGACCGGATTTTTCAGGGTGACGCCTTTCCGGACCCGGATATGCACCTTGACACCATCCTCGATGGTTTCGGACTCCACGAGGAGGCCTTCGACAAGGTTTTTGTTGAGTACTTGATTCCCATGGATCTCGACATGCGCGACATCGGGCGCAAATGAATGCTGATTGATTGAAGCGAGAAGCTCGGCGAGGAGTTTTTCCTTGTCGGCAGTTGCTTGTTCACTCATGATGGTATCCTTTCTTCGGGAGATTTCTGGCTGGTCTGGGAACGATACCGGCTCGGGCCATTACTGGACAACATCGAGAGAAGATGTCCGGCGGGTCTGGGGACGGGGCCAGACTTTGTCATCGCATTCATCTCAGCTCACCGCAACAGCAGGCGCCGACGAGCCCGATAGCAGCGTATTGGGAGATGGCTGGCCAACATGAACGCAGGGCACGCATTTCCCGTTGAAGTAATCGAACATGCGCGACATCTCGCCTTTATCGACAAGCGTACCCGCGCATATCAAGAAGGCGTGATCGGCATGCTTGAGCACTTCAGGGCTGTGCGTGATGAGAATAACCGTCGAGCCCATGTGGCGCATTTCTTTTATAACCGCGAAAATGTACTTTATCGAATCGATATCGACGCCTGAGTCCGGTTCATCCATCAGCACGAGCCGTGGTTTCATCGCATAGATCGATGCGAGCTCGATGCGCTTGCGCTCGCCGCCGGACAAAGTCTTGTCGACAGCCCGCTTTACGTATTTTTCGGGCGAAAGGCCAGCTTTCTGCAGCGCCTCCTCGACAACTGTGCGCGATTTTTCCTTTGCGCCTGCCAGAATGAACTGGCTGACTCCGAGCCCCTCGAAGCGGGCCGGCTCCTGGAAAAGCAGGGTAATACCTTTGCGAGCTCGCTCATCCACTGAAAGCGCTTTGATGGATTCGCCCTCGAAGAGGATATCGCCCTCGAAATCGCGATAGCCGGAAAGCCCCATAATCGTGTTGGCCAATGTGGACTTGCCCGCACCGTTTGGGCCGATAATCGCATGCACATGCCCATCCCAGATGTCCATTGAAAGATTGTTGAGAATAGGCCGGCCTTCCTTGAAAAGGCTGAGGTTTTGAATTTCAAGAAGGTTCATTGTTTCGCCACCTTGCATCTGAGTCGGCATCGAGCCGAATCAGACTGAAGTAAAATCATATCATTGTGATAGGAATTTTCGATACAAAAATACAGCCTTCTGCCGAAAAAATCAACCGCGCAGCGAGAAGACTGTTGGCATTTTTGTACGAATTTTCTACCTCTCAGGGATCTCGAGTCCCGCATCGCGGAGCGGTTTGTCGATAATCCACTCGGCAAGAAGGCCTCCTAGAATTGCGAGGACCGGAATCGACACAAGCCTGAGCGCTGCGAATGGCAGGCCGAGAAACTTGATCTCGAGCGGTAGAAGCGGCGCTTTTGCCGACCATGCAAAGAGAAACGCGACTACAGACGAGGTCCGCGCGCCCTTTTCCCTCAGGGTTTTCAATAGCGGGAAAATCACGAACAGAGAGCCGCCGAGAATCATCGGGAGCGTCGCGGAAAGGAGAAGACCTTTCCAGCCCGCTTCTTTGCCGAGCACTTTGGACACCTGTTCAGGCGTGAGCCATACCTGGATGAGCCCGATCAGCACGAACACCGCAGCGATAATCGCCAGAACTCCCGAAAACGTCTTGTACACAATACCAGCGACATGGACGCCTCCCTGCGGCGTTATGATCGTTGTGCCGAGCCATACAACAACAGCAAGCGCAACATATATAATGGCCGACTTCACGAGCTCGGCGCTGCCCTTGTGATTTTTCTTATGCTGTTCACTTGCCGCATTTTCATGTGTCATTTTCATAGCGCCACCATAAATACAAGGCCAAGCCCGAATATCAGAAGGAGAGCGACCACGTTTCTGGTGATGGTGAAACGCGCGCCGAACTGCTGAATTTCAAGCGGAAGGGTGACAATGCCGATCAATATTGCCGACATGACAAAGCCTACTACTGCACCATAGCTCGCGCCGCTCTGATGCAAAAACCCGGCAAAGGGAAATACCGCGGCCGGTTCGATCAGGGCGAATACGCCCAAAAGCTCGCCAAGCACAATTCCGAGCACACCATGCCCCGACCCGAGCAGAGAAGTAAAGACTTCTCTCGGCACGAATACCTCGAGAATGCCCATAAGGACAAACACGAACAAAAGGACGGGCAAGACCATAAGTGCTACTCTGCCCGCGACCATCAGGGCTTTCGTGGTTTTTTCTCTATTCTTTATGAATGAGAAAACGAGAAGTCCTGCAGCCACCAGAATGTAAATTGTGCTGATACTCATCACACACCTCGCAGGGATACTTTGCCCCTCGAAACAGAAGATAATGAATGGTTGCAAAACATTGCATTATCATAATATTAAAAAAATTGAATAAAGGCAAAGTGAAATGGGCGGGCGCAACGCGCTGCATATTCCGGTTTGCTATGCCCGCGTCAGGCTGCCCGCCCGGGCAGCCTCAGCGAGCTCCATGACAGAGCCTTTTGCTGCGATAAACATCGATATCTCTTTTTCTTGTAAATTTGCTTTTGCATCCTCATCAAAGGCACCAGCGACAATCGCCCCGATGTCCTGAAACTTTGAAAGAATGAATTGTGCGAGCTTTGCGCTGTTTTCTGCGCCGGCCGAGCTGGCAAACGGATTCGCAGCCGCCTCGAAACCGCCCGAATCCTTTACCAAAACAATTTGCCGCGCATGGGCGAAATCATCATCCACCCATGCGCCGAGTCCGGCACCTTTTGCCATGACGACAATATTCATTTTTTGTCGGCACCGAGCATGTTCTTGATTGAACCGACTGCCTGTTCAGTGGTCATATTGCGGATATCGACACCATGAATGTGCTCTTTGCTGAAGCCAGCCGATTCGAGGGCATCGCGGAACATCTTGACCTGCATGGTGGGGTCGCAGGCAGCAACGTAGAGCTCGTCCGTGCTCTCGCCCTTGAGAAGCGTCGAGAGAAATTTGTCGCCATCTGTGGAGCAGAGCTGGGGATGAATGCCGACATAGTCGACGAGCTTTTCGCGTCGGATCGCATTGCCGACATCGAAAATATTCATTTGCTGGAACGAAGGGCAGTTGCCCTGGCAGACGCACATCAGAAGGCCTTTGTTTGCCATGATTTTTCTCCATTATTGCATGAATTCTGGCTGGCGGCCGCGGACAACGCCGCGCTTGTGCCGTTCAGCGCATTCAGGATGGTACGCTCAATTGTCTCCATAATAACTGATTGCCTCGGACGGGCAGATTTTTGAACATCCGCGGCAGAATTCGACACATGCATGCGGCGCAACAACCTTTGGCCCTGGCCCGTACACGCCATGCGCACAGAAATCAACGCATGAATTGCAGCTTGCACACTTCGCCTCATCGATTACTGGATACCAGTTGGCAGCCATTCGTAAACTCCTTTGCTTTGTTAGGGTGATTCAATAACCAGATATTGAATATTTGCATAATATTGCAACATTGAAAAAACGTCAAGTGCTTCTGGGCAAAAGGGGCGCTCTATGCGATGATGACAACATAAAGCAAATAGAGGAGACCGAATTATGAACTATATCGATCTGCGCAGCGATACCGTTACCTGGCCGACCGAGGCGATGCGCAAGGCTATGGCCCAAGCGCTGGTTGGCGACGATGTCTATGGCGACGATCCTACTGTCAATGAGCTTGAGCGGCTTGCCGCCGAAATGACTGGCAAAGAAGCAGCGCTTTTTGTACCTTCAGGCACATTCGGCAACCAGCTTTCGCTCTTTACATGGTGTCCGCGGGGCAGCGAGGTCATTTTGGGCGAGCAATGCCATATTATCCAGCACGAAGCAGGCGCGGCATCGGTTATTGCGGGGGTGCAGACCCGCCCGATTTTTGCGCCCGATGGCATACTTCCGCTCGAGACAATCGAAGAGCGCATACGGGGCAATGATATCCATTATCCGCCGACATCGCTTATATGCATCGAAAATGCGCACTCGTTGGGGCGAGTCATTCCGCTTTCCTATATGAAAGAAGTGGCGCAGTTGGCGCATGCACATGGTCTGCCAGTGCACCTTGATGGCGCGCGCCTATTCAACGCGGCTGTGTCGATGGGCGTGAGCGCTATCGAGATTTCGAGCATGGTCGATTCGGTGATGTTCTGTCTCTCCAAAGGCTTGTGCGCGCCGGTTGGTTCTATGCTCGCTGGCTCGCGCGAATTTATCGAAAAAGCGAGGCGCAGGCGAAAAATAATGGGCGGCGGCATGCGCCAGGTCGGTGTGCTTGCAGCTGCCGGCCTCATTGCCCTCAAGGATATGACGCGACGCCTTGCAGAAGATCACGAAAATGCGCATTACCTTGCCAGCCAGCTAGCATGGATTCCTGGCATCGAGGTGGAGAAAGAAGCGCTCGATATCAATATGGTATTTTTCAAGCTTCCGGCCGGCATCGATGGCTCGGCGCTCGTTCGATATTTCAAGGAGCGCGGAGTGCTGATCAACCCGCCGGAGCAGGGCTGGTGCCGCTTTGTGACGCATTATTGGATTCATAAGGAAGACATCGACAAAGTGATCGGGCTCATGAATGATTGTATCGGCACGCTTTGAGTTTTGCACTTTGAGCTTTGCGCGGCGGCCAGGCGAGCGGCAGGTTTTGAGCGGCATCTCAGCGGCAGCCGGCAGGTTTTGCGCGGCGCGCCGCCGTTCAGATTCTGCTCACATGCACAATCTCGCCGAAATACATGCGGTGGTAGTCTTTTTTCGGATAATTCCCTTCGATAGAGGGGTCGAGAAAATGCGCGTGCTCGAGGTCCTGCCAGTACATTTTTCTGCATTCGATGACGAGGCTCGCTTCCTTGAAGCAGGGTGCGGCGACAACACGTGACACCATGGGGGTCAGACCCGCCTCGGCTATTTTATTTCCATTGCGTCCCGATTTTGAACCGATGATCGAGAGCGCCGGCTTGTACTTTGGTTCGAAGGCATTCAGCGTGAAGGTACCGTATTTTTCCATAAACTCGAATGTATAGCGCGTGGGGCGAACAAACACCTGGAAAAACATCTTGTTCCATATCTGGCCATAGCTTCCCCAGGAAATCGTCATTGTATTGAAGGCGCCGGCTTCGAAATCGCCGGCGCACAGCACAAGCCAGTGCTCCCGAAGTTGTGCCGGATCATAATGGAATTGATCTATCGGGATATCTCTGCGTTCCATGATTCCTCCTCAGCGCGCCTGATATCGATATACATGAATTGATTCCTTTGTGACCAGCCCTTCGAGCAGCACCTCATCGAGGAAGGGCAACAGCTTTTCGATATTTTCCTCTTTGTCGACGATTTCGATGACAACCGGCAAATCTGTCGAAAGCGAAAGCACATTTGCCGAGTGCATGTGGCTATGGGCCCCGAACCCCATCTCACCACGGATCACCGTTGCGCCGGACAATTTGAGCGCACGAGCTTTGAGCACAATCTGTTCATACACAGGTTTGCCTTTATAAGTGTCGCTCTCGCCAATATAGATTCTCAAGAGCATGTCGTCTTCTTCGAAATGCATACTGCCTCCCTTCATCAGCGATGCAAGATCCCTTCACTTCGGATGACTGAATACAACGCCGACGATATTACCATTCCAATGACAATAGCAACGAACGTCAGCACATTATTCAAAAGAAAATTCCAGAATGCCGGCAGGTATTCTTTTCTCTGCAGAAGCGCGACTGTCTCGAGCGCGTAGGTCGAAAATGTCGTGTAGGCCCCGATGAAACCAACAGTTATGAGCGCTCGGTACCCTGCCGGGAGCAGCGAAGCATTCAGCAAATTGAAGAAAAATCCCATAAGCAGCGAACCTGTTACATTGACAAAGAGGGTGCCGGATGGAATTGCAGTAAAAAAGCGCATTGAAATGCCTCTGGAAAACACAAAACGGGACAGCGCTCCCAGTCCGCCGCCAAAGAACACCAACAACAAATCTTTCATCGCCATGCCCCGAATACTATGCTAGATTTCATTTCCTTTGAACTGGCTCATATACAAGTGATGATAGAAACCGCGCCGTTCGAGAAGCTCCTCATGATTGCCCTGTTCGACAATTTCGCCATTGTTGATGACGACGATGCTATCGGCATCGCGGATGGTGCTGAGACGATGAGCGATGACGATGCTCGTGCGCCCCTCCATGAGCCTGAGGAGTGCTTTCTGAATGCGCAGTTCGGTGCGTGTATCGACACTGCTCGTCGCCTCGTCGAGGATGAGAATGCTCGGGTTCGCCAGAATGGCACGCGCGATGGAGAGCAGTTGTCGCTGGCCCTGGCTTAGGTTGCCGGCGCGCTCGGACAAATTGGTGTGGTAGCCACGAGGAAGCTGTCGGATAAAGTGATCTGCTTCGGCCATGCGGGCTGCTTCGAAGCATTCTTCGTCGGTTGCGTCGAGCCTACCAAAGCGGATATTCTCCAGAATCGTATCCGCAAAAAGAAAAGTGTCTTGCAGAACGAGAGCGAGGTTCCTGCGCAAATCGGCTTTCCGGATTGCGCGGATATCGATGCCATCGATACGAATCTGCCCCTCCTGAATATCGTAGAAACGCGTCAGGAGGTTGGTAATCGTGGTTTTGCCCGCGCCGGTCGGCCCTACGAGCGCAATTGTCTGGCCGGCTGGAATTTCCAGGCTGAAATTTCGGATGATGACGCGCTCAGGATTGTAGCCGAACACGACATTCCGAAGGCTTACCTCGCCCTTGAACCTGCCTGCAGGGACCGCGTCGGGCAGGTCTGGAGTCTCCGGTTTTGTGTCGATGATTTCGAACACGCGTTCTGCCCCCGCGAGCGCAGCCTGAATCGAGTTGTAGAGGTTCGAAAGCTGGCGCAAGGGCGACGTGAAATTCTGGGCATAGTTGATGAATGTTGCGATCATGCCGATACTTACGAGCTCTTTGAGCGCGAGCCATCCTCCGAGGCTAGCAAGTACAATGACAAAAAAACTTCCCAGCACGCCGGTCAGTGGCATGAGAAGCATAGCATAGGAATTGGCATAGACTGCCGATTTGAACACCGCGTTGTTTTTCTGGCGGAATGTTTCGATAGCAGATTCATTGCGGCGGAAGGCTTTGATCACTTTAAAGCCGGAGACGGTTTCTTCGGCGACTGCATTGAGCTCGCCGAGGTCTTTCTGAAGCTCGCGGAATCCCTTTCGCGTATATTTTGCGATAAAATTGCTGAACCAGTACATAATGGGAATCACGACAAGGCTCGCCAGCGCAAGCCAATGATTCAGGATAAACATGCTCGCGAGAATACCGATCATGGTCAGGATGCTTGCGATGAGTGAAATGATGTTCTGCGAAACGGTCTGATTGATAGCATCGATATCGTTGGTGAGCCTGCTCATGAGCCCGCCTGCGGGGTGGGTATCGAAAAATCGCATGGAGAGGGTCTGGATGTGCGCAAAAAGATCGCCGCGAAGGTTTTTGAGTGCATTCTGCGAAATGCGCGCCATAATCAGGTTGGCGATAATATTGAAGAAGTTGCTCAGAAAATATGCGGCCAACATGAGAAGCGCCGTAACCAGCAAGCCATGCAGATCCTTGCCGCCGATGCTCTTGTCGATAGCCCTGCCCATGAGGTATGGCCCCGCAAGCCCCAAAAGAGAGTAGAGCACGATAAAGCCGACGACAAGAATGAGCAGAGACTTGAATGGCCCAAGGTATTTCAGGAGCCGAACCATCGCTTTTCTGGGGTCTGCGGCTTTTTCGAATTTGGCAGGCCGCCCAGCTCGCCTCTGGAAGCTCGCGCGAACATCCTGTACGGAAGGTGTTGTCTCATAAGCCATGGCGCACCCCCGCTCCGAGTTGGGAATCGTAGATTTCTTTATAGATGGGGCTCGATTTCAAAAGCACCTTGTGCGTGCCTTCGGCCACAATCCGGCCCTGGTCGAGCACAATGATCTTGTCCGCGTTCAGCACTGTGCTGATGCGTTGGGCGACCATGATCACCGTCGTGCCAAGAGCGGCCTTTGCGATCGCGTTCTGGATCTGCGTCTCCGTCTCGACATCGACGGAACTTGTGGCATCATCGAGAATGAGAATCGAAGGTTTGCAGACAAGGGCGCGTGCGATGGCGATGCGTTGTTTCTGGCCGCCCGAGAGATTTACGCCGCGTTCTTCGATATGGGTATCATAGCCTTTGGGCATGCGCATGATAAAATCGTGCGCTTGGGCAGCTTTTGCGGCTGCGATTATTTCATCTTCTGTGGCATTCGGCCTTCCATAGCGAATGTTGTCCCGGACAGTTCCTGTGAACAGCACAGTATCCTGGGGCACTACCGCAATATGCTCAAGCAGCGAATCCGATCGCAAGCGCCGGACATCCAGCTCATCAATACGAACCCTCCCCGAAGAAGCGTCGTAAAAACGCGGAATCAGATTGACGAGGCTCGATTTGCCCGAGCCGGTTGCGCCAAGGATTGCGGTCGTCTTTCCTGGCTCCGCGCGCGTACAGATTTCTTCCAGAACAGCAAGATCTGTGGCCCCGTTGTAGTGGAAAGAAACGCCTTCGAATTCGATCTCGCCACGGCTTGGCTCTGGAAGTGATACTGCATCGGGCGCTTCAGAAACCTCGAGCTCGGCGTCGAGCACCTCATTGATGCGCTTCGCGGAAGCCAGACCATTTGCCCAGTTGTTGGACAGTTGCGTCATCATGGTGAGCGGCTGCAGCGTTGCCATGAGATAGTTCGTAAATGCGACAATCTGCCCGAGAGAAAGATTGCCGTGAATAGCCTGCCCGCCGCCGAGCCATACCACGAGCACAATGCCGGTATTGATCAGCATGGTCAGAATCGGGCTCATCGACGACATGAGTTGCATGACTCGAATATTTTCGTCCGCGAGATTCTTGTTCGCCTTTTCGAATCGACTTGATTCATACGGGCCGCGGACGAATGCCTTTACCAGGTGCGCACCAGCAATATTTTCCTGCAGGACAGTATTGAGCCGGTCCAGGCGCTGCTGGACAGTTCTGAAAATTGGCTCCAGTCGGACACTGAAATAAACAATGACAATCCCGCCCGCGACCAGGATCGGCATCATCGCGAGGGCGAGCGTTTTGCTCGTCACGAACATGAGGACGATACTGCCAATCATGGAGAGCGGCGCTCTTGTTCCGATGCGCAGTGACATCTGAAAAAGCCGCTGCACGGCGGCGGTATCGCTTGTAAGCCGGACCATGAGCTTTGCGGTCGAAAACTTGTCGATGTTCCCGTAGGAAAAGTGCTGGATTTTGACAAACATCGCTTCGCGCAGATCCCGCGCAATACTCTCTCCAACGCGTATCGATGAAATACTGTTGAGCACCGCCACGAGGGCTGAAAGGAGAGACAAGCCAAGCATGACGGCCGATGTGGTAAGGACAACTTGCAAATCTTTTTGCCGTATGCCTTTGTCGATTATGCGCCCCACGAGCCTTGGAACAGCGAGGTCGAATCCGACCATTGCCACCAGCATGACGAGCGAAAATAGCGCGAGTTTCCAATACGGTTTTGCATAATGCAGAAGTTTTTTGAATTCTTTCATGTTGATTCTCCGCCGGCCGAACCTGGCCTTGCCCAAACTGCCTTTTTCGCGCACAGGCGCCCTTGCTCAAACCGCCGTCTGCTCAAACTGCTCCCTGCCCTTAGGCCGAAATGAAAACCGCTTTCAAAATTTCCATGGACTGCACGACAATCGCCCTTTGCTCTCTGCTGAGCCTGGCTATCTTCTGTTTTATAAGAGCGCGATTTTCCATATAGTTTTCGTCGAGAACCCGCCGAGCGTACGGCGTGAGCTCCAGCCGGAATTGCCGCCGGTCTCCGCTTTCCTGCGCACGCGTGACGAGCCCTTTTGTCACGAGCACATCGACAGCCTGGCTCACCGCCGAACAGCTCACCTGGCGTTTTTCTGCAATATCGCCTGTGTAGCAGCACCCTTTGTAAATGTGGCGGAGAGTATGGAATTGCTCGAGCGTGATACCGAATTTGCTCGTGCCTGCTGCCCTGAAATTCGACCTGATGCGGTCCCAAACCGAAGGCAGCACCTCGAGCAGGCTGTCCACGGCGAATTCGAGCGTAGTTTCCGGTTCATTCATACAAGGCCTTCTATATGTTGTTGCGATGGGGGCTGCGCAATAGTTAAGTACCTTAAATATTTTGTTGAGTCGCCGCGAATGTGTCAATTATATGGTTCGCAAAATGCTAAAAATCTGAATCGGATAGTGAATTCCAATATGAAGAGCCCTTGCAGGCAAACACCCTTGCGCAGCGGAATATTATGTTTTTTCGGCCACCGCAGCTGACGGCGGCTTTCCTGCTTCAAAAAACATCTTCCGGTATTCGCGCGGCGAGAGCCCCGTGCATTTTTTGAAGACTTTGGTGAAATGGAATGGGTTTTCGAATCCAAATCGATAGGCAACATCACTTATCGTGAGCTGATTGTCCACGAGCACCGCGGAAGCTGCTTCGATTTTGAGCCTTGTGAAGTATTGGAACGGCGACATTCCCAAGTGGTGCCTGAAAAGCCGGATAAAGTATTCTTCCGACAGACCGAGCTTTGCTGCAAGATCATCCGAGCTGAGTTTTTCCCTTACAAGTTTGCTCATGAGCGAAAGCGCGCGCTCTACATGCTCGTTTTTCGCTCTCGACGAGCCCAAGGCTGGAGACGGGCTGTCAAAATGGTCAAACCACCGATACAGGATACTCAAAAGCGCATGCTCCGCCGCTTTCCGGGACTGGTTGGAAGGGGATTTCGAAAGCCGGTACAGGTCATCGAGAAGGAAGCGGTCCTTTGTATCTGCGGGAAGCGCCCTTGTGCGAGCGCGCCAGATATGTCCCATGAGCGCGATAATGTCCTCATCAACAGGATTCCCTGCCTCAGGTTCAAAAAGAATAGCATAATAACTGATAGGTTTTTCAACCGCTTCCGGAAGAATCGAATGGAATTCGCGAGGCCTGACAAAATAGATCTGGCCGCCATCTATGATGTATTTTGCTTTATTTATAAGAAGAGCTCCTTGCCCCTCCATGAAATAGTGAAATTCATACTCTCCGCGGGCGTGGGCATGGTACCGTCCGTGCCATGCAAGCCGTTCCCCGCTTATCAGACGATACACATAGACCGCATCCTTTATTTTCATAAAATCAGAATGTCAATAATAGATAGGTATTGTCAATATCTCGCATTGCGTTTTGAGAAAAATGCTCTTACGCTATAGCCAGCTTACAGAGAAAACCATTCGCCTGAGGCGCAGGGGGCGGCTATGTATAGTGTGTGTGGAATTGATCTTGGCACACAGAGCTGCAAAATCATTCTCTACGACCCTGGAGCAAAGCGAATTCTTGCCAAGGCACAGGCGCCCCTCGATATCATTGCTGAAAATAATGGTACTCGCGAACAAAAGGCCGAGTGGTACGAGGCCGCGCTTGCAGACTGCTTTGCGGCGATCGATCCGGGTCTTCGCGCGACAATCGCCGCTATCGGCGTGTCTGGGCAGCAGCATGGCTTTGTGCCGCTCGATGCCGAGGGGAAAGCGATACGGCCTGTCAAGCTGTGGAACGACACATCAACTGCCGTGGAGTGCGCAGAGCTCACCAGCAGCGCAGGCGGTCAGGCGGCACTCCTCGCTGAAACAGGACTTCTCATGCTCCCGGGCTATACCGCGCCCAAAATCCTCTGGCTCAAAAAGCACGAGCCTCAGGCGTATGCGCGACTGCGCCATGTCCTTCTGCCGCACGATTATGTCAATTTCCTGCTGACTAGCAATTATGTGACCGAATACGGCGATGCTTCCGGGACAGCGCTCTTCGATGTGCGCGTCCGAAGGTGGTCGCGGCGGATCAGCGATCTCATCGACCCACAGCTCATCGACTTTCTTCCCTCTTTAATAGGGCCGGACAAACCTGCAGGCCGAGTGAGCGCCAAAGCAGCGCAACGCTTCGGTATTCCTGAAGGCGCGCTTGTTGCGGCAGGCGGTGGTGACAACATGATGAGCGCTATTGGCACCGGCACGGTTCGCGATGGATTTCTCACAATGAGTTTGGGTACCTCGGGTACGCTATACGGGTATTCGGATCGCCCCGTCGTCGATCCAGAGGGGAACTTGGCCGCATTCTGCTCATCGACAGGCGGATGGCTTCCCCTCTTGTGCACCATGAACTGTACCGTGGCGAGCGAACAGGTCCGTGCGCTTTTAGGGATGAGCATCGAAGAGCTCAATGCAAGGGCAGAAGCCGCCCCCATCGGCGCCGAAGGGCTCGTGGTGCTGCCGTTTTTCAATGGTGAGCGCATTCCAAACCTGCCGAATGGACGAGCGAGCATCAATGGCGCGACAGCAGCCAATTTCAGCAAAGAAAATCTTGCGCGCGCAGCAATGGAAGCGGCGATTTTCGGTATGCGCATCGGGCTTGAGTCCTTCAGAAAACTTGGGTTTGCAGCGCAGGAAATCAGGCTTGCGGGGGGCGGAGCGAAGAGCAGGCTCTGGCGACAGATCGCAGCAAATGTGACGGGATTGCCCGTGCGTGTGCCTGAGGAAGAAGAAGCTGCTGCATTCGGCGCAGCGATTCAGGCGCTCTGGTGTTTTGAGCAAGCCAGCGGGAAGAAAAAAGGCATCGAGGAGCTTGTCGATGAACACGTCGCTCTTCGAGATGGTTCGACCGTCGAGCCCGAACCCGAATCCGTCGCGCGCTATGAAGAAGCGTACGCGAATTATTCGAAGTATCTGGCGGCCTTGAGCCTCTTGTATCGATAAAAAAGGAAGGGACATATGGCAGAGTATTTTGTGGGACACAAAGAGTATTTCCCCGGCATAGGGAAAATTCGCTGCGAAGGCCCGAAAAGCGACAACCCCCTCGCGTTCAAATTCTACAACCCCGACCGGAAGGTTGGCCAGAAGACCATGCGCGAGCATCTGCGCTTTGCGGTTGCCTACTGGCACAGCTTCGGGGCAGATGGCACCGATCCCTTTGGCGCTGCGACCCACATTCACCCCTGGACCAGCGACGCCCGCAACCCCATGGAAGCGTATGAGCACAAACTCGATGCCGCCTTCGAGTTCTTCACCAAACTCGGCGTCGATTTCTATTGCTTCCACGACCGCGATCTTGCGCCCGAGGGTCAGACCCCCATTGAAAGCGAAAGAAACCTTGCGCACATGGTGAGCCTCGCCCACGAGCGGCAAAAGGCAACCGGCGTGCGCCTCTTATGGGGCACCGCCAATCTCTTCTCCCATCCGCGCTACATGAATGGCGCCGCGACAAACCCCGAATTCGGCGTGGTTGCCCATGCCGCCGCCCAAGTCAAGGCTGCTATCGACGCGACCATCGAGCTCGGCGGGCAGGGCTACGTGTTCTGGGGCGGCCGCGAAGGCTACATGAGCCTCCTAAACACCAATCTCAAGCGCGAAAAAGACCACCTCGCGCGCTTTTTGACCATGGCTCGCGACTATGGCCGCGCCCATGGCTTCAAAGGCACCTTCTACATCGAGCCCAAACCCATGGAGCCCATGAAACACCAATACGATTTCGATGTCGAAACCGTTGCAGGCTTTTTGCGCGCCTACGGGCTCGACAAAGATTTCCGCGTCAACATCGAAGCAAACCACGCCGAGCTTGCCGGCCACGATTTCCAGCACGAACTCGAAACAGCCGCAGCGCTGGGCATTTTCGGCTCGGTCGACGCAAACCGCGGCGATCCCCGCAATGGCTGGGACACCGACCAGTTCCCCATCAATGTCTACGACACGACCCTGGCCATGCTCGCGATCCTGCGCGCAGGCGGCTTCACCACGGGCGGCCTCAACTTCGACGCCAAGATACGCCGCAACTCCGTCGACCCTGCGGACCTCTTCGAAGCCCACATCGGCGGCATGGACGCCTTTGCGGCAGGACTCCTCGCTGCCCAGCGCATCATCGAGGATGGCAAATTCGACGCGTTCGTCAGCCAGCGCTACTCGAGCTTCGACACCGGCGACGGCAAGCGCTTTGAAGATGGCCGCATGAAATTTGAGGAATTAGCTGCCCTGGCGCCGGCCGGCCCTGATGTCGGGCGCACCTCCGGCAAGCAGGAGCGCCTCGAAAACCTCATCATGCAGTATGTGCTGGGGGTAGAGTGAGGGAAATGAGCATAGCGCCTGGCTGCCCTACCACAAACATGGGCATGTTTTACAAAAGATTTTAGGTGCACACTAGTATATCATATAATATTATATAATTAAAAGAGTTGCGACAAGCTATATATGTTCCGAGGAGAATTAGAAGAATTACAAGGAAGGCTGAAATATCTGAAAATTTTTCTTGACAAATCTTAATACCTGACCTACAATCATATATAATATATTATTCAACTATGATTGACATGCGATGTTCCATGAATAGCGCATAGTCGATCTTTTGTTAGGAGGCTTACATGAAAGAGTTGAACGTTGGCATTATCGGATTGGGATTTATCGGGCCAGTTCACTTGCAAGCGCTTCGGAAAATTCCCCATTTGAATGTCGTTGCTATTGCGGATAAAGCAGGCAGTTCCATAAAGGAAAAAGTGGAAGCCCTGGGCGTTGAAAAATGGTACGAGAATTATGAAGATTTGCTTGCAAGAAAAGATGTGGATGCAGTGCATATCTGCTCGCCCAACCATCTTCATGCTGAAATGGCAAAAAAAGCGCTTCTTGCAGGAAAGCATGTTGTTTGCGAGAAGCCGCTTGCTGTTTCCTCGGCCCAAGCAAAGGAGCTTGTCGAGCTAGCGACCCAAAAAAACCTAGTCAATGCAGTGCATTTCAATATCCGTTACTATCCGCTGATCCGCCATCTGCGGACCATGGTGCAGAAAGGCGATATCGGTCGCATTTTCTCGATTCAAGGCTCATATCTGCAAGACTGGCTTTTTTACGAAACAGATTACAATTGGCGGCTTGAATCAAAACTCTCGGGCGAATCAAGAGCCGTCGCGGATATCGGTTCGCACTGGATGGACCTTATCGAATATGTGAGCGGCCTCAAAATCAAGCAAGTGTTTGCAGATTTTGCCACGATCCATCCGATACGGAAAAAACCGCTCAAACCAGTCGAAACCTTTGCCGGGAAAATGCTGAAGCCCGAGGATTATTCTGATGTTCCAATCGATACCGAGGATTATGCGACCATTCTATTCCGTTTTGAGAATGGAGAGAGGGGCGTATTGACTGTCAGCCAAGTATCCGCAGGAAGAAAGAACAGGCTCTACTTTGAGCTCGATGGTTCTAGGCAATCCGCAGTGTGGGACTCGGAAGTGCCGAACCAGATGTGGTTTGGCCATCGCGATGGCCCGAATGAAATTATCATGAAGGATCCCTCGCTGGTTTATCCGGAATCACGAAAGCTCATCACTCTCCCGGGCGGGCATCAGGAAGGCTTCAATGACACACCATTCCAGCTCTTCAGCGAATTCTATGAAGATGTACGCAATGGAAAGCCGAGCGAAAAGCCTTCATATCCCACATTCAAGGACGGCCTCAGGGAGCTTGTGCTCTGCGAGCACATTCTAAAGAGCAACCGCAGCGGAAGTTGGGTCACGGTTGAATAAGGGCGCGCAACTGAGTCTGGTACGGACGCAGAGTATTCTGGAGGTATAGAATGATTTCTTTAGGCTTTGTAAGTGCGATTCTTGGAGACAAGACATTTGAGGAAGTCGTCGATTTTGCCAGTGCAAACAAATTTGCATGTGTGGAGATGATGTGCTGGCCCGTCGGAAAGGCAGAAAGACGCTACGCTGGCGTCACGCACATCGATGTCGACAGGCTCGACGATGCAAAAGTAGCGTATATCAAGAATTATCTCTCGCAGAAGAAAGTCTTTATTTCGGGATTGGGATATTATCCCAATCCGCTCGATGAAGATGAAACAAAGCGCGGCGTTTATATCGAGCACATCAAGAAAGTTATCCACGGAGCAGCCCGCCTTGGTGTTCCTGTGGTCAATACATTCATTGGCAGAATCCCTTTGAAGGATCCAGAATATAATTTCAGTCTATTCAAGGAAATTTGGCCGGATATCGTCAAGTATGCCGAAACGCAGGGAGTTAAGATCGGCATTGAAAACTGCCCAATGTACTTCTCAAAGGATGAATGGCCGTCAGGCAAAAACCTGGCATACTCGCCAGCTCATTTCCGGAAGATATTCGAAATCATTCCATCGAAAAATTTCGGTCTCAATTATGATCCTTCGCATTTTGTCTGGCAGCAGATGGATTACCTGAAGCCGATTAAAGAGTTCAAAAACAGGCTTTTCCATATACACATCAAAGATGTAAAGGTTGACAAAGACAGGCTCGATGATGTCGGCATCCTTGCGACACCGCTCGAATATCACAGCCCGCGTCTGCCAGGCCTTGGCGATGTCGACTGGAGCAAGTTTTTTTCGGTTCTGGTTGAATCTGGCTATCGCGGTCCAGCATGCATCGAAGTCGAAGACAGAAATTACGAAAAATTCCCTGAAGATGTGCGCACTGCCTTGCTGCAAAGCCGCAACTATGTAAGTCAATTTCTTGTTTTGGAATAAGATAGGTGGTTTAGAAAATGCTCGAAAATTTAAGCAGCTTGTTTTCCCTCAAAGAGCGAGTAGCGGTCATCACAGGGGGCGGGGGAGACCTGTGCGGCACAATGTCCAGAGCACTCAGTATTGCGGGCTGCAAAGTTGCGGTCCTGGATATTCTTCTTTCAAAAGCAGAAGCTGTAGCTGAAGCAATACGGGCAGAAGGGGGAATCGCGCAGGCATATGCCTGCGATGTGCTCGATGAAGCGAGTCTAAAATCTGCGTATGAGGCAATCTGCTCTTCGCTCGGAGTGCCAGACATACTCATCAATGGAGCGGGTGGAAATAACCCCAAGGGAAGCACCAAAGCTGAATTTTTGGATCCCGAAAAGCTGGACGACCCCGAATCCTCGAATTTTTTCGACCTGGATTTTGATGGCGTTCGCAAAACATTCGATTTGAACTTTTTGGGAACCTTCCTGCCAACTAAAGTCTTTTCGCGCGGGATGGTCGAAAAAGGTAAGGGCGCTATTTTGAATATTTCATCGATGGGCGCCTTCAATCCGCTCACGCAAGTCGGTGCGTATTCCGCAGCCAAAGCGGCAGTTGCCAATTTTACAAAATGGCTTGCGGTGCATTTCGCTCGTACCGGCGTGCGCGTGAATGCTCTCGCTCCAGGTTTTTTCATGACAGAGCAGTTACGCTTCCTGCATATCGACCAAAAGACTGGCGAACCTACTCCTCGTTCGCGAAAAGTGATCTCCCATACGCCCATGGGTCGCTATGGCAATCCGGAGGATTTGCTGGGAGCAGTTATTTACTTGCTTTCCGATTCGGCGAGCTTCGTAACCGGAGCCGTTTTGCCAATCGATGGCGGTTTTTCATCGTATAGCATATAGGAACATATAGGAGGTAAATTCGAAATGAGCGCTGAGCAATATTCTCCGCCGAATGAGGCACCGAAGAGAAAAATTTATGAAGTGCTGAAGGGCCAGAAAGCTCTCGTCACTGGTGCGAGCAAAGGTCTTGGTGCTGGAATTGCGGCAGCTCTTGCGGAAGCAGGATGCGATGTGCTTGTCAATTATGCAAGCGACAGAAAAGGCGCCGAAGAAACCGCAGCTGTAGTGGAAAAATTCGGGCGCAAAGCGCACATATTCAAAGCCGATGTTTCGAAAGAAGAAGAAGTGCTTGCGATGTTTGGCGAAATGAAGCGGATTTTCGGCCGAATCGATATCCTTATCAATAATTCAGGAATTCAGGTCAATGCGCCCTTCCATGAAATGACGCTCGACCAGTGGAATAAAGTCATTGGCATTAATTTGACAGGGCAATTCCTTTGCGCGCGCGAAGCGGTGAAAGCCTTCATGAAGCAGGGAATTAATCCCGAAATTTCATGCTCTATGGGCAAGATTTTGCATATCAGCTCCGTCCATGATGTGATTCCCTGGGCAGGACATGTCAATTATGCTGCCGCAAAGGGCGGCATCATGCTGCTTATGAAGAGCATTGCGCAGGAAGTTGCTTCTCTCAAAATCAGAGTAAACAGTTTATCGCCAGGCGCAATCCGTACGCCGATGAATGTCGAGAAGCTTGTTTCGCCTGAAGAATACAAGCGCATACTGCTTGACCATATTCCTGTAAAGAGAATAGGAGAGCCTGAAGATGTCGGCCGTGCAGCGGTTTGGCTTGTTTCGGATGATTCCGATTATGTGCATGGTGCCACGCTCTATATTGATGGCGGCATGACGCTCTACCCTGAATTCGCTTCGGGAGGCTAATACGCGAACAAATGCAGAAAGGCTCGAGATTGCCCGAAACGCTCTTGTTTCCGCAAGGATCGATGCACTCATGTGCCGGCTGCCGGAAAATGTGCTGATGCTTTCCGGGCACTGGCCTTTATGCGGAGATGCGGTGCTCGTATTCCCTGCAGAAGGGAATATGGTTTGTATTGTTCCCGAAACCCAAGTTGAAGAAGTATCCGCAGAAATCTGGGATGCGCAAATACTTGCGTACGCGCACGGACGCCACGATTCTCCTGACCAGGAAAGAGAAATCGAGCGCTGCCTGATTGATTTAGCCAATAAAAACAGCTGGAAAACAATTGGGTATGAGGGGACTTTCGAGGGCATAGCGGCACCGGGAAATGTAGCGGAGCCCAGAGTTCCCAGCAAAAGATTCGAACAGCTTCTAAAGAGCGCAACGAGCAAAGCTACTTTTATCGATGCACAGGAACTTCTTGATTTACTGAGAAAGACAAAAACAGCATGGGAAATCGAAAAAATCAGGCTGGCCAATGAAATTGCAAATATTGGATTTGAGGTGTTTTTCGAAATGGTCGATGCAGGGCGATCAGCGATTGAACTTGCTGCTGCGGTCGAGCAGGCGATCATGGTGAAAGGAACGGGATACAAAAAGGCAAGGCGAGTTCGAGCCTTTGCACAGGTGGCTGTAGGTAAAGATGAAACTTTAGCTGGCTGGAGGCCTTTCGAGGTCACTACGAACAGAAAATTGCAAAAAGGCGAATTGGCTATCCTCGAGTTGGCAGTTGTGGCTGATGGATATTGGGCGGATCGGACGAGAGTCAGAGTTGCGGGAAGCGCTTCTCCTGAACTGCAAAGGTTAAGCGATATTGTAAAGCAAGCACAGGATGCCGCGATTTCCGCGATATACCCGGGAGTGTGTGCGAGCAAGATAGACAAGCAGGCTCGTGGAATTATTTCCAAAAATGGGCTGGAGAATGAATTTGTCCATATAACTGGTCATGGTGTGGGATTCCGCTATCACGAAGGATATCCGATCCTTGCTCCAGGGAGCTCGCAAGCTCTTCTTCCGAACGCAATTGTAACTGTAGAACCTGGCGTCTATTTGCCGGATTTCGGTGGTATAAGGATAGAAGACGACATTGTCGTCACGAGCGAGGGCCCTGAAATTTTGGCTCCATTTTCGAGGCAATTATCATGAAATCATCAGTTCAAGCAAAACCTGTCGTAGAATCAGGATTCCGAAATGCTGTAGCTCTAGGAAACGGCATTTTTCGCGTTCTAGTGGATGCAGAAGGCGGAATGATTCCGGAACTTAGTAGAAAATGTGGAGATACTTTTATCAATGCACATTGGCTTCCGTGGTTCCGTGGGATGGCGCCAAGTCCAGAAGCTGGAAATCTCCAATCTCATGAGTTATTCCAAAAAATTCCCCTCCTGGAACGGATTGCAGGAAATTTCCCTTGTGTACCTTCGTTTGGAGACAGCGATCCCGTCGATGGAGTCGAAATTCCGCCTCATGGATGGACTGCAAACGAGCAATGGCAGCTGGAGAGCGCAGGAACAGATGAAAACAAACGTTATGCCTGGGCTAGATTTCAGATGACCTCTCCGTCCGATCGCATGAAGCTTGAGTTCGAGAAAACCGATTTGGTGTTTGCGGATGAGAGCGTTCATTATTCGATTCTAAGAATTAAGAATTTGAGCACCAAAGACATCGAGATCAATGCAGCTTGGCATAATACAATCGGATTTCCATTTCTAACAAAGAATTGCAAAATTTCAGCATCTGCAAAAAATTTCAGCACTCCTCCCAAAGGCAGTGAATTTGATATGACAGGCAGGCTTGCAATTGGCAGTAAATTTACAGATCTAGATCGGGCACCTCTCAGGGATGGCGGAACGGTGGATCTAGCTATTGTTCCAGATATGATTGGGTATACCGATTTTATTACGGGCGCAGTGCCAAAAGAAGCAAAATTGGGGTGGTCTGCATGTGTGAACAGTGAGCTTTCGCTTGCCTATATAACTTGGTTTATGGGGCCAGATACTGTGCAAACTGATGAAATAGGCCTGTGCTTTAACAACTTTTGGATGCAATATGGTGGCAGACCATACGCTCCCTGGGCGATGTACGAAGGCGCGCCAGACCAGACCTTCTGTCTTGGAATGGAAAACTCAATTGGTGCCTGGGCAAATGGCCTCGCTGACTCTATTGCGAAAAAAGAACTTCTTGGAAGGCCAACAACATTGAAACTGAGCTGTGGCGAGCAAAAGACACTTCTATATGCAACAGGATTATTCGATCTTGGGAGCGAAGCGCTCGATGAGCCTGTCAAGCATATTGAACCTACATCTGCTGGTTTGCGGCTTGAATTCAATCATGTTGCCATAAGCGTAAAAGCGGATGGTTCTCTGGAGAGGTTGAGAAGCATTGCAAGGTCGAATGATTGTTTCGCCTGATTGCAGAAAAATGCTTAGGTGTAAGGCTCGACTGACAGAAGCAAAGGTTGAGCCTTTTTGAAGTGGAATCGAATCAGGAGTTTCCTGATACGAAAGTATATTTATAGGAGGTCATCAGTATGAGAAGAAAGGGATTCGGGATTGTGTGTATCTTGCTGGTCCTGCTGCTAGGAGTCGGGGTTTCCCTCGGCGCAGCACCGAAGAAAGCACCTGTTGTAGGCATTTCGACAGGTTCGTCTGGAACTTCCTGGCGAAATATCATGATCGACGCATTGCAAACCGTCGGCAAGGAGTATAAAGCCGCCGGCAAAATTGCAGATTACCTGATCGTAAACAATGTGACGAACGGCGATGCAACAGAACAGGCGAACATAATCCGCGATTTTATTTCAAGAGGAGTGGATATCATTCTTGTCAACCCGAACTCGCCTGATGCACTCAATGGTGTTATCAAGGAAGCACAGGCTGCAGGAATCCTTGTTGTCGCATTCGATGCAACAGTAACCGCGCCGAATGTACTTAATGTCACCCTTGATCACTATGCCTGGAATCTCAAGAATGTAGAATACATAGCCTCGACTCTCAAAAGCGGCAATGCAATCCAGATATACGGTCTTGATGGACATCCGGCGAACAACGACCGTATCAGAGCGACTGCCGATGTGCTAAAGAAGTACCCCAACATCAAGCTGATTGCAAACACAACGGGCTACTGGGATCAGACAAAGGCAAAAGAAGTAGCAGCGCAGATAATTGGAAGCGGCAAACAGATTGATGCAGTCATCACCCAGGATGGCGAAGCATATGGCGTCCTTTCTGCATTTCTCGATGCCGGCAAGCTTCCGAAAGTCATGTTTGGCGATCCAGGAACTGCTTTCTTTAAAGAGTGGAAAAAACTCCGCGATAAAAAGGCTGACTTCAAAGCCTGTGCTCAGCCCAATCCTCCTGGAATCGGCGGAACCGCCTTCCGCATGGCTCTGAATTTGTACAATGGCAAAACCTTCAAACCTGGAGTCCTCAAGGATAATACCTATTTCTATAAAGTCGGTATGTTCATTACGGACGACAATTTTGAAGAAGGCTGGGCTCTGCTGAAGGACAAGCCAGACGATTATTTGCTGAGCGAAATCATGTCCCAGAAAGATGTTGATGCTCTGTTTCAATAATTAGCTTAGTCTGGAAAAAATCACGAATGATTCAGGAGACAATAAAAGTCTCCTGAATCATTTCATAGCAAGGTGAAACCGTGAACATTCTTGAAGCTAAAAACATAAAGAAAAACTTCGGTGGTGTTGCTGCTCTGTCAGGCGCAAGCCTTACTTGCCGGGAAGGCAGGATTACAGGGCTTTTGGGTGCAAACGGTTCCGGGAAAAGCACACTTTCGAAGATTATAGCTGGAGTTTATGCCCCTGATGATGGGGAAATAACGTATTTGGGCAAAAAGATTCATTATAAAAATCCTCACGAAGCCAAACAGCAGGGCATTGGGATGGTGTATCAAAACCTAAGCCTTGTGCCCGAATTGACGGTATGGCAAAATATTGTCCTTGGTGACGAAAGAAATGCTGGTTATTTTCTAGATGATAAAAATGCAAGAGAGAGAACAACAGATATAGTTCACAAGCTGTTGCCAACCCTGGATATAGAGAAAAAAGTCTTCGAGCTCACACCTAGTGAGATGCAGGTTGTAGAAATCGCAAAAGCGGTTTCGCGAAAGCCAAAACTGCTGATACTGGATGAGCCGACTGCCGCATTGGAAAAAGTGCAAGTTACCAGTCTTTTCAACATGATGAAAGAACTCGCCTCCAGCGGTGTAGCGATTATCTTTACCTCGCACCGATTATGGGAAGTAGTTGAAATATGCCATGACCTGACAATTTTCAGAAATGGCCGGAATGTCGGCAGCATGGATTTCGATAAAGATGAAAAAGATGTCAAAAAAATCATTTTCTATATAACAGGCAGCCAAAGTGAGACCAGCATAGCAAAAACATGCGCTGAAACGTGTGGCGAGACAAGGTTGAGCATAAAAAACCTGAGCCTAGGCACAATTCTCAGGAACATTTCGTTTGATCTGAAAAAAGGGGAAATATTGGGTGTTGGCGGACTTGCGGGACAGGGGCAGCAGGAACTCATGCTTGCTCTTGCGGGAAACTTCCCCAAGATAGGTTGTGATGCAAGAATCGATGGAAAGCCGATAAAACTGACCAAGCCAAGCAAAGCTATTCGCAATGGCATCGTGTTGGTACCGGGCGACAGAGAAACAGAAGGATTGTTTAGCAAGCACTCGGTTTTCTCGAATTTGATATTTTCGAAGATTGGCGTTGACAAGAAAATTTTCATTATACCTCATAGAAAATTGAAAAAAGAATGCGAGCAGATTGTTGATATTCTTGCGCTGAAGGCTGCCAGCTTGGATGCTCCTGTATCAACGCTTTCGGGCGGAAACCAGCAAAAAGTTGTCATCGGAAAATGGCTAGGCTTGGAGATAAAAGTTTTGCTTCTCTCAGACCCAGCAAAAGGGATCGATATAGGAGCAAAAGCCGATCTCTATAGTTACATCGTCAACCAGGTACGAAGCACGGGGATGAGCGTTGTCTTGTATGCATCAGACACGAAAGAACTTATCGAATATTGCGACAGGCTTTTAATAATGTATGAAGGATCTATCGTCGCAACGCTCGGAACCGAAGAAATTACAGAGGAAAACATCATTCGTGCATCGATGCACGTAGAGAAAGAATAGAAGGGAGCCGGGAAAATGCAAGGGAAAAGCATGGAAACAAAAAAACGCACACTGAGAGATTTCACCTCGAAACCTGAATTTTCCAGCTTGCTGATTCTTTTAGTGATGTTTGCATTGACCGCCATCCTGCAAAAGAATTTTTTCGAAATTAAATCAATAATGCGAAATATCAATGCGTTTGCTCCGCTTATCCTTGTAACAATGGGGCAGGCTGTAGTCATTATCTCTGGAGGGATTGACCTTTCATCTGGTACCGCGCTGTCCTTGCTTACCTGTGTGCTTACTTCAATAATGAAGAAAAACGACCCGATAACAGGTCTTTATGGCATTATTGTCGCTTTTATTGTTGCGCTTCTTATAGGCTTGATCAATGGTTTTGGCATAGGGTATTTGAGAATTCCGCCGGTTATTTCGACTTTCGCAACATCATTCATATGGCTTGGAATAGCTTTGTTCCTGAGGCCAACGCCCGGCGGCGAATCTGTTTCATGGTTCGGGGTTTTTTACAATTTCGACACATTGAAAGATATATCAGGGTTTTTCGGCACTTTGAGCGGGTTTTTGCCGCCTTCTCTCTTGTTGATAATAATTGGATGCATTCTCTGGTATGTGATAAGCAAGACAAAGACAGGAAGATATATATATGCCGTGGGAGGCAACAGCGAGAGTGCTTACGAAAGCGGAATAAATACTGCAAAAACACAGATGGTCGCTTGCATGATAAATTCAATTTTTATTTTCCTAGCGGCACTGTTTTTTGTTGGACAAACTGGTTCAGGTGATGCACGAATGGGTGATCCATTGACATTGAGATCCATCGCTGCAGCAGTCGTCGGCGGAATAGCCCTATCCGGCGGAAGGGGAAATGTCTATTTTGCGCTCGTAGGGGCTCTTATCCTCAGTTTCGTGAATAAAATCATCTTTTTTGCAAATATTCCATATGCATACCAAACGCTTGTTGGAGGGGCTATTGTTATTGTGGCGATTGCTGGTTCCCAGGCATATATTTCATACAGCACGAAAACCAAGGAGATCAAAATAGGATGAAAGCGCAGGCTCATGTTTCAACTGCATTGGACAGCTCATTCTTCAGCAAATACAAGAAACTGATCGTTGCTGCGCTCCTGATCATTTTTCTATTTGTTCTGGGAGAAATTATTGTATCTGATTTTTTGAGTGTCGGGCAGATTCTGTTGACAATCAAACTATCTTCGTTTATTGCCCTATTCGGGTTATGCCAGATGATTGTCATAGCAGCAGGGGGGAGCGGTCTGGACCTTTCAGTTGGATATACAGCTACCGTTACTGCTGTTCTGACCGCGAAGCTGATGGATGGCAAGAATGAGAATATTTGGATAGCTATACTTGTCGCGCTTGCATTGGGATTTATTATTGGCGTGCTCAACGGATTTTTCGTTTCGTACATAAAATTGCCGCCCCTCGTCGTGACACTGGCGATGTCTCAGATGATACAAGGCGCGATTAATGTTTATACAGCGGGGAAGAATATTACTGGAAAACCCTCTCCGATCCTTCAGCTTATAGCTGCAAAGACAACCGGATTTGTGCCTAATATTATTTTTTTGCTGATTTTGCTGACCATTATTGTCATGCTTATTCTTAACAAAACTAGAATTGGTATTTTGCTGTACGGAGTGGGAGCAAACCCCACGGCGGCTCATTTGAGCGGCGTCGACATAAAAAGGGTCCGGTTTCTTTCTTACGTGGTCAGTGGAATACTGGCAAGCTTTATAGGGCTCCTACTGTTAGGTAATATGGGGATTGCGTTCAAGGATATGGGCTCCAACTATGTCATGCCGAGCATCGCTGCTGCAGTTGTCGGTGGGGTATCCCTTGCAGGCGGTGATGGGAATTATCTTGGTGTTGTACTGGGCGCCATCTTTCTACAAACATTGACAAATCTCCTCGTCGCGTTAGGCTGGGGAGATGCAGGAAAATGGACAGGGTTCGGGATAGTTCTATTCTTGCTTCTCATTGTGTACGTGAGCAATCGTCGCAAGCGGTGAGGAGGTTTATTATGAAGTTGGGTTTTGTCAGTGCTATTTTGCCGGAGTATTCTTTCGAGCAAGTGATTGACTTCGCATCTGAAAACGGATTCAAGTGCGTTGAAATAATGTGCTGGCCCAAAGGCAAGGCGGAGAGAAGATATGGTGGTGTGACGCATATCGATATGGATTTGATGGACAAACAGAAAGCAGATTATATATTTGAGTACATCAGCAACAAGAATGTTCATATATCCGCAGTGAGTTATTATCCTAATAATATGGATCCTGACCCACAAGAACGGCAATTTTATAATGAACACCTGAAAAAAGTAATTATAGGTGCACGTATGCTTGGGCTTCATAATGTTAATACCTTTGTGGGTCGTGATCAGAATAAGAATCTATCTGACAGCATAGCCGATTTCCGAAAGATTTGGCCTGATATAGTGAAATTTGCCGAAGACAACGACGTCAGGATCGGAATCGAAAGTTGCCCCATGTATTTCACCATGGATGAATGGCCGGGCGGGAAAAACCTTGCAGGATCGCCCAAAATATGGCGAGAATTATTTAGTATCATTGATAGCAGGTATTTCGGGTTGAACTATGACCCGTCGCATCTTGTATGGCAGAGAATGAACTATATCGCCCCTATTTATGAATTCAAGGACAAAATAATGCATGTGCATATCAAGGATGCTCAGCTCTATCAGGACAGACTTGATGATGTTGGCGCCTTGGCACCTCCACTTGAATATCATTACCCGAAAATTCCTGGTCTCGGCGATATACAGTGGGGGAAATTTATTTCAGCTTTAAGGGATATTCGCTACAAGGGAGCTGCATGTATTGAGATTGAGGACTATAGTTTCGAAGATTCCCTGGAGGATCGGATACTTGCTTTACGTCAGTCTAAAGCATACATGAACCAGTTTATTCTATAGCAGAAGAAATGTGTACTTATGGTAAAGAATGTAATTATTTAAACTTAATGCTTGACAGATTTCATATATGATATATAATTGCTGGAGTGAACATGGGCATTGAAACATTCAGACCTGCCAGCCGCTTATCTCTAAGCGAGCAAGTTTCAAAACATATCCTTGCCAAGATTTCATCAGGAGAATTGCTGCCAGGTGATAGAGTTGTCGAAGCGCAAATATGCAAAGAACTTCATGTTAGTTCAATACCTGTAAGAGAAGCCATCCGCGAATTGGTTGCGAATCATATCCTTGAATATGTCATTCACCGTGGTGCTCAGGTTCGTGAAGTCAGTATGCGGGAAACTATCGATGCCTTGGAAGTCAAATCGGTGCTTGAGCCATTAGCTGCGAATCTAGCTGGGCTTAAGAATCTCAGGAATATTCTTCAAAAACTGCGGAAATATATACCTCAGATGCGCAAGGCGTTGGAAGCAAATGATCATGTAGCATTTCAAGCGAGCAATCAAGAATTCCATCGCCATATCGTTGAGGCTGCAGGTAACGCGATATTGCTTCGGCTTTGGGAACAGCTCGCTTTTGATATCAGAACAAAGCCTCTCATGGATTATCTAAGAATCGCCGATCCGGAGCAATTGATTGGCGAGCATCAAAATGTCATCGATGCAATTGAAGAAGGTGACACGAAGAAAATCGGCTATATGCTCGAAATCCATTCTGTCCACCTGGTCAATCATCTGAGAGAAAAAATGGCGGAAAACGCCGAAGAGGCGGAAAAACATATTTTAGTCATTAACAAGAGGAGGAAGCAGGTATGAGCGAAAGCAAGTATGTTAATTTGTTCAAACCGATTAAAATCGGGAATTTTGTTGCCCCGAACAGAATCTGTCATGTTCCCACCGACATCTCTTCAGCAAATGCTGATGGATCTGTAAACCAAAGAGTAATTACGTATCATGAAGAAATCGCAAAAGGGGGCACAGGATTTATAATAGTAGGTGCTTCGACGCCGGATAAAGCGACAGGCCGTCCGACTGTTACCTGCATTGCGGTGGATGAAGATCCACTTATCCCGGGGTTAGCCGAGCTTGCAGAAGCAATGCACCGCCATGGTGCAAAATGCGCAGTTCAAATTCAACATCCAGGGCGGCAGTCAGCATGGCCTCGGCACGATATGATCTCGGCTACAGACATGGTTGTAGATCTTCCTGGTTCGGCTGGTCATGAGGTTGTGTATGCAGAATCGAAAGCCAAAGGCAAATCGATTCGTGCTATGTCAGTCGAAGAAATTTATGATTTAATCGAGAAATTTGCGGAAGGCGCATGGAGAGTTCAGCAGGCAGGTTTCGATGGTGTCGAGCTGCATGGAGCGCATGGTTATTTAATTGCGCAATTTATGAGCCCATATGTAAACAAGAGAAATGACCGTTTTGGCGGCAGCTTTCAGAGCCGCATGCGTTTTCCCCTCGAGATAATTGCAAGAATTCAGCAGAAGTGCGGCAAGGACTTCCCGATTGGCATTCGCTATTCTGGAGATGAGTTCATCGAGGGAGGCAGAAATCTGGAAGAAAGTGTAAAAGTTGCTCAAGTAATGGAAGAAGCAGGAGTTGCTTGGCTTGATATCAGTGCTGGCATTTTTGAATTGCCTGGGCCTACGATGGATCCAATGTATTATCCCCAAGGTTGGAATACATATGCTGCTGAAGAAATCAAAAAGCATGTCCATATTCCAGTTATAACAAGTCATTCACTGCGCGAGCCCGATTATTGCGAAAAGATTATTGCAGAAGGCAAAGCCGATATGGTAGGTCTTTCTCGTCAATTGATAGCAGATCCGTATTGGGCAAACAAAGCAAGAGCTAGCCAAACAGAAGAAATTAGAAAATGCATTTCATGTCTTGTCGGTTGCTGGCAAGAATCTTTAATGATTAAAAGGCATATGCGCTGCGCAATAAATCCAGCTATTGGCGATGAACGATTTATTAATTTTGGCCCAGCTAGCAAGAAGATGAAATTGGCGATAGTTGGCGGCGGCCCGGGTGGGATGGAAGCAGCAAGAATTGCAACATTGCGAGGTCATGATGTCACCATTTTTGAGAAAGGCGAGGAATTAGGTGGCGCAATTCTCTATTGTTGCACTGTGCCTGGAAAGAGCAAAATGCGCTGGTATGCAGATTGGCTGCGGCGTCAAATCGCAAATCTTGGCATAAAGGTTGTATATAGCACTATACCGAGTGCCGAGCAGTTAAAAGAATTCGATGCGGTATTTATTGCCACCGGCGGTAAAGTCGAAAAACCCGATATCCCAGGAATCAATTCTTCTCGAGTCTTTACTTTTGAAGATGTGCTCCGTTGTAAGGTTAAGGGTTGCGAATTCTGGCCGAAGGATGGGAAAAAAGCTCCAGCAGATGTTGGTGAGACAGTTCTCATTTGGGGAGACCATTTCGGGGCAGCTGACACAGCTGAAAAGCTTGGAATGGAAGGCAAGAAAATCATAATTGTGACTGAAAATAGCCAGTTCGCTGCATGGATGGAACCCTGCCATAAAGATGTCTTTGATAAGCATCTGAAGGGTGGACAAGGAGAAGGCCTAAAAGGCAAAGTCTTTGCTCACCCTGCCCAGGTAATTACTGATTCAACAGTCCTCGAAATCAAAGACGATGGCTCAATAGTTCTCTTAAGTGGCAAATTCGAGAAATCCGTTGTCAAAGCGGATACAGTTGTACTCGCAAAAGTTGTGCCCAATGATAGTATAGCAGAGGAATATCGAAAGGCAGGCCTCCTTGTTACTGTGATAGGAGATGCAAAGAAAGTCCGCAATTTAAGAAATGCAGTTGCTGATGCAGCTGATCGAGCTTTTGTGCTCGGAGAAAATGCTCAGCTTAACGCAAATAAAGAAATTATTGCTAATCTTCCTACTGGCATTTCTCTTTAATCTTAAATAGCCGCAGAGACAGTTGATGTTTCTCTGCGGCTATTCTTGATTGACAACATATTTATAAATTCTTGCTCGAATTATCGCATAGGAGAATTAAGCGTATGGCAAAAGTGAAAGTTGGCGTAGCAGGATATGGCGTCATTGGTCAGCGATTGGCAGATGGTGTGGCGTTGCAGG
>WESA01000049.1:13403-18525 GCA_009768935.1 Rectinema subterraneum | reverse complement strand
TGGCCCGGCAATGCCACCATGCAGTCCACAAGGTTGGCCTCAATGAGGTTTTTGCGGATCTCGCCCTCTCCGGACTGGTTGGACGACATCGAGCCATTGGCGAGCACAAAGCCGGCTACGCCCGTGGGCGAAAGGTGATACACGATATGCTGTACCCAGGCGAAGTTGGCGTTGCTCTTCGGAGGAACTCCATACTGCCAGCGCTTGTCACCGGCAAGGCGTTCGCCGCCCCAGTCGGAGACGTTGAAGGGTGGATTGGCGAGGATAAAGTCCGCTTTGAGATCTGGAAACCTGTCGTTATGGAAGGTATCGCCCTGAGCGATCTGACCCTCGATGCCGCGGATGGCAAGGTTCATCTCGGCGAGCCGCCAGGTGGTATAGTTCAACTCCTGGCCATAGATTGAAATATCTGCACGAGCCTTGCCGCCGTTGCCATTGCCGTTCGCATGGGCACGGATGAACTCCACCGACTGCACGAACATACCCGAAGAGCCGCAGCAGGGGTCGTAGACCCGGCCTCGGTAGGGCTCGAGCATCTCGACCAGGAGCTTGACGATACAGCGGGGGGTATAGAATTCACCACCCTTCTTGCCCTCGGCGCTCGCAAATTGCGACAGGAAGTACTCATACACCCGACCGAGCACATCCTTGGAGCGGGCCGCTTCGTCGCCCACTTTGATATTGCTGATGAGGTCGATGAGCTGCCCCAGGCGCTGCTTGTCCAGCGCAGGGCGGGCATAGTCCTTGGGCAGCACGCCCTTGAGTGCCGGGTTATCGCGCTCGATCGCAGCCATGGCGTCATCCACAAGTTGGCCGATGGTGGGCTGTTTGGCCTGTGCCCTAAGGTGTGCCCAGCGCGCCTCGGGCGGCACCCAGAAGACATTCACGGCACGGTATTCGTCGGGGTCTTCGGGGTCGGCCCCCTGGGCACGCTCAGCCTGGAGCGTCGCATGATGCTCCTCAAAGGCGTCAGAAATATATTTGAGGAAGATCAGGCCGAGGACAACGTGTTTGTACTCGGCAGCATCCATGCTGCCGCGAAGCGCGTCGGCCATTTTCCAGAGCTGAGCTTCGTAGCCGATAGTGGCACCGCTCACCTCGGCTTCTTGTGCATTGCGTTTTTGCCGTGCCACGAGTTCCCCTCCTGTATTCAGTATCGCACCCTATATTGTGCAAGCAGCGAATGATCGTTCAGTTTCGCCACCGAAGGTGGCATTGGATGGAGCCTGGTAATGGTCCGCCTTATTATCCTCGTATTGTCTATTACTTTATACATCATCAGAGCTTGCGCGCGCAATTGTCACACATGTGCGCGCTCCCAACGGTGCCCCGTGCCCTGGCTAATTCGGGATGGAGCGAATACAATAGCCATATGAACAACCTGCCTTCTACCGAAATGGAAATCCGGCTTGCAGCCTTCCGGTGGCTCGACGAGCGAAGCAGGTTCAATGACGGAATTTTCGATGGCTCCGAGCTTGCGCGCGGCTTTGAATACCAGGGTCGCCGCATCACCCTTCATGGGCAGACCGGGATCTGGTTCCCTGCAGGCTCGCTCATCCCGAGCTCCTCGATGCCGCGCACATCATCCCCGACAGCGAGGAAGAGGGTCTTCCTGTCATTTCAAATGGACTTTCTCTGTGCAAAATCCATCATGCTGCCTTTGACCGGAATATTATTGGCATTGACCCTGATTACCATATCCACGTGAGGAGCGATATTCTGTACGAGCATGACGGACCCATGCTGCGTTACGGACTCCAGGAGCTGCATGGAAATCGGCTCTATTTGCCAAGGCGAGAAGAACATTACCCAGATCCTGAAAGACTTGCCGCAAGGTTCGAAAAATTCAAAACAGCCTGACAATCTGCCCATATCAAATCGCGCTCCAGGCCAGAATGATCAGGAGGAGGCGGTGAATATCCAACATTCTTCCTGAGACGCAGGGCTCCGTGCAACCGACTGGTCCCCGGACAGAAGATACCTGAAACCCTTCCGGGATACGTTTGCGGGGTGATGCAGCGAGCGATGCTGAAGCTTTTCCGAAATCACACGGCCCGGTGGTACTGACGCTGTCTCCAGAATCGATTGGTAAGATTTTCACAAACCGCTCTCACTCAGGCCGCTCCGCTCCACGCATGCGTGAGGTATCCATGTGCGAGCGAGGTTCCAAAGTTCAGAACACTCATGAAACTCCTCAGCTTACAACCCGCCGTGGCGAGATATCGAGCGCACAAAGAGCGCCGGAAAATATCGCGATAGAAACACGCCAAGGCGGGCCTTGAGCTCGAACGCCACCTTGATATCGAGCTTTCCGGTTTCCAGCTTGTCCCAAATGGTGCGTGCCGTCACCTCCGGGTTTTGCCCGAATTTTTGCAGGGGGTCGAGCTTACCATGCCGCGTTCCGTCCCCCGCGAGGGCATTTTCCGAAATCGCGGTCCGCACGAATCCCGGGTAGACTATTGAAATTTGAATGCCGCTCCCATAGAGTTCGGTCCGCAATGACGAGAAAAATCCCGCCTGAGCGTGCTTGGACGCTGAGTACGCAGTTCGCCATGGCGCGCCCATGAGCCCCGCGACGCTCGATACACAGGCAATTACTCCGGAACTGTGCGAGCACATTTGCGGCAGCACCGCGCGCACAATATCCACTGCCGCGAAAAAATTCGTTTCCATTATAAGGTTGAAGACATCGGCCGAGGTTTCCACGAACTTCGCGCGCTGGCTCACACCGGCGTTGAGCATGAGTACATCGATGCGCCCATGAATGGTGAGCGCTTTCTGAGCAGCCTCGAGGCGCGCCTCCGGATCGGCCAGGTCGAAGGGGAGCAGAGTGCAGGCGGCATGATTGCGAGCCCCCGGCGAGGCTTCTTGCTCATCTTTTTGTGCGTTCTGTTGGTTTTCCGAAGCCAGCCTTGCGCGCTCGCACAATGCTGCCGTTTCCTCGAGCGCTGGCACATTTCGCCCCGACAGAATGAGCCAGGCTCCACGCCGTGCCGCCTCAACCGCAAGCGATCGCCCGATGCCCGACGAAGCGCCGGTAATCCACACAACCTTGCCCGACAGCGACCAGCTCATGATATCGACAGGATATGGCAGCCCCCCGGCGGGGTCAAGGCAGGGCCGTGTGCGGAGCATAAACTATTATGCCTTTAGGAAGTTTTTCAGATTTTTCTTTTTGCCATATTGACAATTTATCAGTATGTACATACATTGTATTTATGAAGGAAATTTCCTTCGTTTGGGATCCGCGAAAGAATCTCGCGAATAAAGCGAAACATGATGGTATTGATTTTGAGGAAGCCAAAACGGTCTTTTATGACGAATATGCTCGTGTTATTTATGATCCTCTACACTCCGAGGAAGAAGATCGTTTTGTCGCCCTCCGGCTAAGCTTCAAGCTGCGACTTCTTGTTGTATGTCATTGCTATCGGGAATCGGATTCTGTTATCCGGATTATTTCTGCCAGAAAGGCTACCAAGAAAGAGGAGGCCTCTTATGAAAGACAAAGACATGGTCGATGAATATGACTTTGATAAGTCAATAAAAAATCCTTATATCAAGAACCTCAAGAAATCGGTGACCATTCGCCTGGAGCCTGATACTGTGAATTACTTCAAGAGCCTCTCCAGGGATATCGGTATTCCGTATCAGACGCTGATAAATCTCTATCTTACCCAATGTGCAAAAGAGAAGAAAAAGCCGGAAGTCGTATGGCAATAATTGGCATTACATCGGGATTTTGGCCACATTGATTATGTTTTGCTAATTTGCTGAATGATAAGGTCCAATTGATAGTATTTCGCATCCCTAAGATATAGGTCGCCTCATAATTCTTCCGCAAAATTCCCTGAAAAGTATCCTCTTGGGATTGACGCACTCTATAATATGCAGTATCTTGCATGTCAGATATGCACAAATATGCATATATAGCCCGAATCCGGACATATGTATCACTCACATAGAGGGAGGAACAGAAATATGCCTGCAAAAATCGAACTATTCGATCCACCCATGTGCTGCCCAGGCGGCTTGTGTGGGCCTGCAATCGATCCTGTGCTGCTGGACCTGAATGAAGCGATCCTCAGGCTAAAAAAGGAAAAAGGTATCGCGGTGGAGCGCTACCTGCTTTCCCAGCAAGGCAAAAAATTCATGGAGAACCCAGAAGTACTCGCTCTATTGCAACAGCATGGCACCGAAATTCTTCCGGCTACTGCTGTGAATGGTCATGTCGTGAAAACAAAAAATTTTCCAACTTACGAAGAATTGAAACAATGGGCATCTGAGCCCGCACCAATCACCCAAGGAGCAAGTGCATGAAAGCACAGTATATCTTTTTCTCCGGTAAGGGCGGCGTTGGCAAAACCACGATGGCATGCGCCACTGCAGTCCACTATGCGGAGAGCGGCAAAAAGACCCTCATCATCACCACCGACCCCGCCTCGAACCTTGCCGATGTCTTTGAATCCAGAATCGGCCACAAAATCACCCCATTGGGCATCGAAAACCTCTGGGGTATGGAAATAGATCCCGACAAGGCCACCGAGGAGTATCGCGAACGCATTCTCGCTCCCATGCGCGCGGTCATGCCGGTGAGCGTCATGAAGGTTATGGAAGAGCAGTTCAATTCGCCCTGCACAACGGAAATCGCGTCCTTCGACCGGTTTGTCGACTTCATGGTGATGGAACAGTCCGAGAATGAAATCCCGTATGATGTCATCATCTTCGATACCGCCCCTACAGGGCACACTATCCGGCTTCTGGAACTGTCTGTCGACTGGAGCAAGCACATCGAAGAGAGCGCGAAAGGCGGTGGAAATACCTGCATCGGACCGGTCGCCTCAATTCAAGAGAACAAAAAGAAATATGACGAGGCGACGCGTCTTCTGGGCGACCCTTCCCGGACCGATTTTGTATTCGTGCTCCAACCGGAGGGCACTTCTCTCTACGAAACAAAGCGCTCCAAGGCCGAGCTCGAAGGCATCGGGGTAAAGAGCGTCCGCCTTATTGTCAACGGCATTCTGCCGCAGGAAGTGTGCACACATCCCTTCTTCCGCAGCCGTTATGAAATGCAGCAGAAATACCTTTCGCAGATCCGCCAGGATTTCAAGGAATCCATCACCTA
>WESA01000049.1:10315-12411 GCA_009768935.1 Rectinema subterraneum | reverse complement strand
GTATCTTGCCGAAATCGAGACGCTGTTCAAGAAACCAATCACCATCATGCCGCTTCTCGATACGGAAATAACTGGCTTGCCCATGGTGGCTGAGGCATCAGAGCTGCTCCTTGCGGAGCGCAAAACCGAAAGTGCGTAAAAAGGGGTGATGTGACTATGGTGTATGAATACCGCTGCCGGGACTGCTCTAATGTTTTTGAAGTCCAGGCAACTATGGAAGAGAAAGCAAAAGGGCTCAATCCGGTATGTCCGAATTGCGCATCGAAGAATACAGCGCAGGTATTCAGCAGTATCGGCATTTTCCGCAGAACAGCTGCAGGAAGCGCTGGTGGCGCGTTTTCCTGCGGGCCCAATCCCGGTTCAGGATGCTGCGGCTGAAATCCAATGGAGGAGTGCATGACAGATATAATGCTTGAGGCAGAGAGCTATGTGCAGGCATCCCGTTCGCTTGCGAAGGCAATTGCTGCAACAGGGAACTATGCAATATTCGAGAAAGCACGAGATCGTCTCAGCACGGATGCTGAAGCGCGAAACATGCTCAAGCAGCTGGAGGCTGCTGAGCAGAAAGCGCAATTGTCTGCAAGCTGGGGAGGGCTGTCCGACCATGAACGCAGGAAACTCGAGCGTATGCAGCAAGAGACATTCAAACAGCCTACTATTCTGGCTTTTCTCGAGGCTCAGAAGAGCCTGATTGCCGAGTTGCAGGAGCTCAACCGATACATGACCGAGAAACTCGGTATCGATCTTGCAGATATGACCAAACCGCAGACCGGATGTTGCGGTTGAGGAGAAACCATGGAAGCACGATTACAGCAGGCAGCAGATCGCTTTATCTCGACTCTTGGGAATAATCCCAAAGTGAGTACCTTCAGGAACGCGAACGATGATTTTTTTAACGACTCGGAGCTGGCGGCTCTAAGGAAGCGTTACAACGAAAACCTTATTATTGCCCGAAAAAAGCAATATGACGGAACGCTCACTCAGGAAGAACTCAACACAATCCGGACACTCCAGGCGCAAGTGAGCAACCATCCGATCACGCAGCGTTTTGTGCAGGCTCGTGCGGAAGTCCTCGATGTGTTGACCGAATGCAATAGTGCAATCAGCGAGCTGCTTGGCTTCAACTATGCGCAAGCGGCGGCTCCGCCGGCGAATTGCGGCTGAGCGGGTTTTATATGAGCGATACAATTCGCGTTAGAGTTATCGCGCCGCCTGCGGCGCCGAATGCCTGTGGCGATACATGGGAACATGCGGTGCAGCTCATAGAAACGAGAATCAGCGCCAGGTATCCCGGTACGGTCACGTTTGAATTTGTGCCGTTGTTCAGCAAGGCATTTTTCGATATGCCGCTTGTGGTTCAGGCCTTAGGCGACGGGACGGCGCAAATGCCAGTCATTCTTGTTGGCGACAGGATCATACAGTCAGGCGGCAAGATTTCCGAGTCGAAGATCCGCGCGGAAATAGAGGGGATATTGCATGGAAAAGATCAAACAGAACAGCGCGGGTGACGCATCGCTTGGGGTACTCGACCGCATTCAACCGCTCCTTCTTGTTGCGGCGATTGCTATAGGATTGCTGCTTGCCTCTATAATGCCAGCGTTTGCGCGCCGCTTAGAGCCATCTGCAACTTAATTACACTTCGAACTGGAAGTCCGCTTTAAGGCCCTCCTGCAGGGCGTTCGTCGCGGTTCCGTCGGTGGTGGCTTTGGTCAGCAATTGCTGAAGTTTTTCTTTGGGAGCGGAACTTTTTACGGCAATCTTGCAGTGGATGTGCTCCAGACCCAGGGGATCGTTCCGTTTCTGAGCGGTAAAGTCGATTCGTATGTCATCGATCTTCAGGGATTCCGCCTGGGCTACCTTGTTGATATTCGACATGATACAGGCGCCGTAGGCCGCAATGACTGTTTCCGGTGGGGTAAAGCCCAGTTCGGGTTCGGTTCCCACGAGCGACATTCGTAGTGTGCTTCCATGGGCAGACGCCAGTGCGATTTTTCCGTTTTCCCGACTCAGCGAGATTTCATATTTCTTGCTTTGGGGATGTTCGTTCATTCTTGCTGCTCCTATTGTTGCAATATTGCAAAATAATAAAAATAATA
>WESA01000049.1:0-9525 GCA_009768935.1 Rectinema subterraneum | reverse complement strand
AAAATAATATATATAAACTAATTAAATTGGGCAAGCGTTCGAGGAGTCCTCAATATATAGGTCTTTGCAGGTTTGCTGCTTTGCTTATTCCTATTTTCAGACTTCGAAAGATGGCCTCTGTCTGAACAGTCCTTTCATCTTTATCGCCGCATTGACCAGCAGAATCATGACAGGCACTTCGACGAGCGGACCTATGACGGTTGCGAATGCCTCTCCCGAGCTGATTCCGAAGATGCCGATAGCCACGGCGATGGCGAGCTCGAAATCGTTGCTCCCTGCGGTGAATGCCAGCGAGATCGTCTGTCGGTAATTCGCGCCCATCGCTTTGCCGATGAAGAAGGTCACGAACCACATGAGCACGAAGTAGAGGACGAGAGGAATAGCGACGATGAGCACATCCAGCGGCTGCTTGACTATAAATTCGCCCTTGAGCGAGAACATGACGACGATGGTGAAGAGCAGAGCGATCAGGGTGAGCGGGCTGATTTTGGGTATGAACTTTGTTTCGTACCATTCGCTGCCTTTGATTTTCTGCAGGATATAGCGCGTGCCCATGCCGCTGAAGAACGGAATTCCCAGATAAATGAGGACGGTTTTTGCGGATTCCCACATCGAAATGTTGATCTGGATCCCGTTCGCGAGCCCGAACATGTTGAGGAGCACCGTAAGGAAGAACCAAATGTAGACTGCGTAGAAAAGCACCTGGGCGATCGCATTGAACGCGACGAGGCCGACCCCGAGTTCTCTGTCGCCTCCCGCAAGGTCATTCCACACAATGACCATCGCGATACAGCGGGCAAGCCCGACCAGAATCACGCCGATCATGTATTCGGGGTGCGCTCTCAAAAAAATGACCGCGAGCCCGAACATGACCAGGGGGCCAACCAGCCAGTTCTGGATGAGCGCCAGCGCGAGCAGCTTCTTGTTCTTGAACACTTGTCCCATCTTCTCGTATTTGACCTTCGCAAGCGGAGGGTACATCATGAGAATGAGGCCGATAGCGATGGGGATTGTGGTCGTCCCGATGCTCATGGCGCTGATGAATTGCCCAAATCCTGGCCAGAAGTAACCGATCGCAATGCCCGCTCCGATGGCCAGAAAAATCCACAATGTCAAGTAACGATCGACAAACGACAGTTTTTTTGCTCCTTCCATGTTTTTTCCTTGTTGAGAATTATTCAGAATGACGCAGAAAACAGGTTATTTACGCATTCCTGGCGATGTAAGCCTTGAAACCATCTCGCTGTTGAATGCTATATATGCGTTAATAAGCATATATAGATATTGCGAGAAAGTCAAGATTTGCGAGCCGGCTTTTTGATTCCGGCTGTGCCTTTTTCCTCTTCGAATCCCACAACGCATTTGCCGTTGAACCGAAGGGCGAGGCGGTCATGGAGCCGGTTGAACTCGGTCTGGTATTTCTCGACTGGCATGGCTTTTCTGAGGAGCTCAGCCAGCATCTGGTTTATGGGGGTACTGTCATTGAAGTAGTGGTAGGCCCATGTGCCAATTTTCTGAAACTGCACAAGGTCTGCTTGTTTGAGCACGCTCAGATGGCGCGAAACCTGATATTGCGGAATTCCGAGAATAGTGACGATCTCGCACACGCAGAGGCTCTGCTGCTCCTCGATCATGAGGCGGAGTATCAAGAGCCGGGTGGGATCTGAAAGGGCTTTGAATAGTTCGCTCAGTTCCATGCAGATTGTTCCTTTTATAATTTCGCGGTACTACAATGATTGTATGTGCCAGATGGCATGAATGCAAGATAAGAGGAGGGTTTGATGCGTATCGGCTATGCCCGCTCTTCGGTTCTCGAGCCTGATGCCGCGCCCCAAGTCAAAGCTCTGCAGGACGCAGGCGCTGAAAAAATCTATACCGAGAATGTGCTTTCAAACGATGCGGATCGCCCTGCTTTCAAAGAGGCGCTTGGCTCTCTGGGCGCCGGGGATATGCTCATTGTCGCGTCCCTGGACAGGCTCGCGCGCACGACTACTGAGTTATTCTATATTATAGAAAAAATTATAAAAAGAGGCGCCGCGCTCGTAAGCCTGAGGGAAGTGCTCGATACCAGCGCTGATGACGGCGAGGCGGGGCGCGTCTTCTTGCGCACGCTTGGCGCCATTACGGAATTCGAGCGCGCAATCCTCAAGGAGTGGCAGAGGGAATCGATTGAAGCGGCCAAGACGAGGCGCGGGCATGAAAGCAAATCAGGGCGACGCCGGCGCTGAAGTACGAAGGCGATGAAGTGCGCGGCTTCAAGTCTCCCGCGCGTCGACCACTTTCTCGACGACAGGAGTGAGGGCTTGAATGAGCGCATCTTTCTCGACGCCGGTCACTTTGACCGCGCAGTATGCATTGGTGGGATCCTCGCCTTCGAATGTTGCGAATGAAACAATATTACCGCCAGCCTTCGTGATGGCATTGGAAACTTTTGCGAGCTCGCCTTTTTTCTCGGGCAAAAGCAGCGTGAGCCTGATACCTTTGTGGCGCGCGCCAAAAAGCTCGATAAAGAGCTTGAAAAGGTCAGTTTCGGTGATAATGCCGATGAGGACATTGCCGCGCATGACCGGCAGGCCGGAAATACCATTGTCGGCCATAATTCTCGCAGCTTCTTCTATCGGGAGGTCTTCATCGACAGTAATCACATTCCGGGTCATTACTTTTTCGACTTTGAGCTTCGACAGCAGGTAGTGAAGCTCGTAGATATCGAGCGAGGTCGCCGGCGAGGGGGATGCATGGATAAGATCAAGCGTAGTGACAATGCCAACGAGCTTGCCCTTGTTGTCGAGCACAGGAAGCCGCTTGATTTTTTCGCGGCGCATAATCGCCTGTGCTTCTGGCACCGTGACATCCGGGGTAATGGTAATGGGATTTCGGGTCATGCGCTGTCCGACTTTCATGGCTTTCCTCCGTTGGGCGTGATTTTCAGTCTCGCAATTTCCGGCCGCGCATATTGCGACCTTCTCTCTATAATATACTCCCGATTTCCTACAATCCCAAATATGCCTTGCGCACTTCTTCATTCTCGAGGAGATGCGCGGCGGTGTCGGCCATTTTAATGACGCCGTTCTGGAGCACATAACCCTTGCTCGCAATTTTGAGCGCCATATTGGCATTCTGCTCGACGAGGAGGATCGTTGTTTTGCGCTCTTTGTTGATTCTCTGGATGATTTCGAAAATGCTTTGCACGATCAAGGGTGCGAGGCCCAGAGAAGGTTCGTCGAGCAGAAGGAGATGCGGATTGGCCATAAGCGCGCGCGATATCGCGAGCATCTGCTGTTCGCCGCCTGATAAGGTGCCGCCAAGCTGATTGCGCCTTTCTGCCAGGCGCGGGAATATCGAAAACACCTCCTCCATGTCCCGTTTTATGCCTTCTTTGTCGCGCCGAAGAAAGGCCCCCATGTCGAGGTTTTCCGATACCGTGAGCTGCGGAAAAATGCGGCGGCCTTCGGGCACTTGCGAAACGCCCATTTGCACAATCTTGTTCGGGCTCACTTTGGTGATGTTCTGGCCCTTGAGCAGAATTTCTCCGCTGCGCACAGGTGTAATGCCGCAGATACTCATAAGTGTCGTGGTCTTGCCTGCGCCGTTCGCGCCGATAAGGGTGACAATTTCGCCTTCCTCTACAGAGATCGATATGCTTTTCAAGGCATGGATGTTGCCGTAGAAAGTGCTCACATTCTTCAGTTCCAGCAGTGCCATGTTATTCTCCTAAATATGCCTTGATGACATCGGGGTTTCGCTTGATCTCGTGCGGCGTGCCTTCGGCGATGAGGCGTCCGTAATCGAGGACATAGATGCGCTCGCTCACGTTCATCACAAGGCTCATGTCATGCTCGATGAGCAAAATTGTGATGTGCTCCTGGTCGCGGATAATGTTGATCGTCTCTTCGAGTTCTTTGGTTTCCTGGGCATTCATTCCTGCGACCGGCTCGTCAAGGAGGAGCAGGAAGGGGTCTGTTGCGAGGGCTCGAGCAATTTCGAGGCGGCGCTGTTCTCCATATGGCAGATTGCCTGCGGTTTCGTTGATATACATGTCGAGCTTGAGCTTCTTGAGGATGAGGTAGCTTTCTTCGATGACGCGCTGTTCTTCTTCTTTTGTGGAAGAATCGCGCACAATCGCTTTAAAGATGCCTGCTTTGAGGGAATTGTGCCGGCCTATCATGACATTTTCCAGCACGGTCATGTTGTTAAAGAGACGAATGTTCTGGAATGTGCGCGCAAGGCCTTTATGGTTGATGATATCAGGCTTGAGCCCATGGATGTGCTCGATCTGACCGTTTTTGTTGCGTATGGATACAGTTCCCTCGGTCGGCTTGTAGACGCCGGTGATGCAGTTGAAAATTGTGGTTTTCCCTGCGCCGTTCGGCCCGATGAGCGCGGCGATTTCTCCTTCGTCGATGTGCATGGAGACGCCATCGATTGCGCGCAAGCCTCCGAACGCCATCGAAAGATTTTCGATTTCCAGTATCGATTGTTTTGATTGCAGTTGTTGAGTACTCATTTGGCGAGTTCCTTTTCTTTGAAGGTATACTGCTTTCTTTTGCGGGGAATCAGGCCATCAGGTTTGAATATGATGACCAGAATCATTGCAATGCCGTAAATGAGCATTCGATACTGCGCAAGGGCGCGGAAATACTCAGGCAGAAGCTTGAGAAGGATTGCGCCGCCGATGGCACCTGGAATAGAACCCGTGCCTCCTATGACCACCGCCATAAGGATGATAATCGATTCCCAGAGGGTAAAGCTGTCGGGGTTGATGTATGTCGTCTGCGCGGCCATAACCACCCCGGCGATGCCCGCCCAGAATGCCCCAAGCGCGAAGGTGATCAACTTGTTCCTTACAAGATTGATACCCATCGCCTGGCATGCAATTTCATCTTCGCGCATGGCTTCCAGCGCGCGTCCTACCTTCGAGTCCTCGATTCGTCGCACAACGAAAATAGTAATCAAGACCAGCACAATGGCGATGAAGTAAATATACGTCGCCGCTTTTTGCGGCGTAAGCTTTATATTGAATAGCCAAGGGCGCGGAATCAGGCTGATCCCCGTCGCTCCCCCAGTGATATCTCCGGAATTCTGCATGACCATGCGGAATATTTCGCCGAATGCGAGGGTAATGATGGCAAGATAATCGCCGCGAAGCCTCAAGACCGGCAAGCTAAGAAGAATGCCGAATAGCGTTGCGATAATGCCCGCCAGCGGCAGTGAAATCCAGAACAGCCAACCCGGATCGATGCCTGCAGCGATAAAAGAATGGCCGACATATTTCCATAGGAGCCCGTAGGTATACGCTCCAACGCCGAAAAATGCTGCATATCCAAGATTCAGAAGGCCGCCGAGCCCGACAACAATATTCAGGCCCAGCGCGAGAATTATATAAATGAATGCCGTAATCATGACGTTGGTGTGGTACATTCCGAAGAGGAAGGGATAGGCTAGTGCAAAAGCAAGCAGGATAAAGAGCGCTCCCTTGCGCACCACTGCAATGCCGAGATACTGCGAAGTGAGCGCCTTGAGCTTAGCCAGAGGCCCCCCAGCACGACTGTCATTGCCGCGCTTCTCGTTCCATTCCAGCGCAAAGCGCCACAATAAAGAGAGCACGAAAGCAGCAATTCCGACGAGCGGCAACATATTCCAGCGGAACTGGACTTGCGCTACACCTTTCGAGACATTCACCTTCATCACCATAAGCGGGAAAAGAAGAACCATGAACCAGATTGCGATGAGGAAAGATTTTCCGATATCTGCCAAAAGTGAACGTGATTTCATAGGCTACACCTTCTGTCTCTGGGTTCTGCCGAGAATGCCATCGGGCTTGATGAGGAGAATCACAATAAGAATGACAAAGGCAAAAGCATCTTCATAATCGCTGGAAATGTAGCCAGTACCAAGACTTTCCGTCCATCCCAAGATAAAGCTACCGAGCACCGCGCCCGGGATGCTCCCGATGCCCCCCAGCACCGCGGCCACAAATGCTTTGATACCTGCTACAAATCCTATGTAATAGTTGATTTGCCCCATGTATGAGCAGATCAGAACGCCGCCAATCGCAGCCAGACTCGAACCGATGATAAAAGTAACCGAAATAACCTGATTGACATCGACGCCGACAAGCTGGGCCATGTGCATGTCCTGCGCGGTTGCCCGCATGGCCTTGCCTATTCTGGTGAATTTGATGAGCAGCGTAAGAAAAACCATGATAATGGCGGTGACGCCCAGAATGATCAGTTGCGTGGAATTAATGTATTCTTTATATGGCTGGAGCCACGAGAATTCCGGAAGATATGACGGGAAAGGCATGAATTTTTCTGTCTGCGCGAGCAGTACAAAATTTTGCAGCACAATCGAAACGCCGATTGCGCTGATGAGCGCTGAAAGCCGGGGTTTGCCCCGAAGTGGCCGGTAGGCGATCTTTTCGATTGTGTACCCAAATGCCGACGCGTAGATAATGGAAAGCAGCACCGAAAAAAGCAGAACGAGCCATACCGGCATGCTATTGGAAAAGAAAAAGCCGCCCAGAATAAGCGCAGTAAAGCCGCCGATCATGTAGATTTCGCCATGCGCAAAGTTGATCAGCTGAATAATACCGTAGACCATGGTATATCCAAGGGCGATAAGCGCATAAATGCTGCCTTTTGCCGTTCCGCTCAAAAAAAGCTTTAAAAAATACTCCATGTGCTGATCCTTGGGAAGTAAATTCGAAAAAGAAGCCGTTCCGACTTGTATGCCAGAACGGCTTCAAAGAGGCTCGCAGAAAAAAGGCTTACTTCAGTTCTACGAACACGCCGTTCTTGACCTGATATACGGAGAAGCCAAATCCGATGATATCACCTTTCTGATCGAAACTGATGTGCCCAAGTGGCGTATCGACATAGTTGGATTTGAGCGCGGCTACGATCTTGTTGTAATCGGTTGATCCAGCTTTTTCAATCGCATTGAGAAGTGCCTGGGTGGCAGCATAGGCATTGAGGAAGAATGCACCGGGCTCGGTTCCGAATGTTTTCTTGTGTTCTTCGATTGCCTTGATAGCGAGCGCATTGGTGGAGGTGTCGGTTGGGCCGGTAGCATAGACGCCTTCGGCGTATTTGCCCGCAACCTCGATGAAGGTGTTGTCTTTTACGCCGTCATCGGAGATGAAGGGGATATTCATTCCCTTGTCTTTCATCTGCTGCACCAGCTTGGAAGCTTCGGGGTGATAGCCGCCCCACACGACGCCATCTACTTTTGCATTGCTGATTTTGTTGACTACTGCGGAATAATCCGGGGCACCAGGGTTGATACCTTCAAAGAGCGGTACCTGAACGCCATATTCTTCAGCATATTGCTTAACGAGCTCAGCAAAACCTTTTCCGTAGTCGCCCTTGTCATGGAGGACAGCGATCTTTTTCAGTTTGAGCGTTTTGGCAAGGAAGGTAGCCGCAAGTTTCGCCTGTGCATCATCCGGTGCGATGGTTCGGAAGAAGTTCGGATACTCACCGCTCTGGGTAAGCGGCGGATTGGTTGCAGAAGGCGAAATGGTGACAATTTTGGAATCTTTGTAAATTCCCAGGGCTGCTTTTGTCGCTCCCGAGCAAATATGCCCGATGACCGCAACTACTTTGGCGCTGACCAGCTTTGCTGCCGCATTGGTAGCCAGCTCGGGTTTGCACTGATCGTCTTCGATGACGAGCTCTACCTTCTGGCCATTGATACCGCCCTTGTCATTGATATTCTTGACAACAAGCTTTGCCGCGTTGACGCTCGGCAGACCGTAGGATGCCAAGTCTCCGGTATGTGCGCCAGCGACGCCGATTTTGATTGTCGGGGCTGCAAATGCATTTTGAGCACCCGAGAACACCATTAATCCTGCCAGGGCAAACACCGCAAGCAGCATGTACGTACGCTTCATCTAGTATTCCTCCTTCCGCATATACAGAGCATGCGTATAAATAATGAATGAAGCTAATTTCTGCGAAGGATATATGGACTCCAAAGGCATGTCAAGGCGTTTCTATGAAAAGTATTGTATTTTTGCATTTTGCATATTGACCAAATTGGGTGATCCAGCTAGAATAATTGCAGCGTTACTACAAATAGTAACAAAATCAAACAGAGCCGTTGTATTCGAGCCTGTCCACAAACATGAGGAGGTTGTATGCGCCGCACAAGGATGTTCTTTGTCGCTCTTGCCATCATCGGTATGGTACTGCTTTCGTGCGCTCCAAAGAATGCAAAGGTAATCGGAGTTGCCAAGTTTGTTTCTCACCCTGCGCTCGATGCGATCGAGAAAGGGATTGTCGATGAGCTTTCGAAATCCAAATCCGATTATAAAATCGATCTGCAAAACGCGAATGCGGATATGAACACCGCTGCCCAGATTGCGCAGCGCTTCAAACAGGAAAAAGTCGCGCTTGCGGTGGGCATCGCAACTCCGACAGCGCAGGCGCTGGCGAATCAGATAAAAGACAGGCCTGTTATCTATTCCGCGGTCACCGATCCGGTTTCAGCGGGGCTTGTATCGAGCTGGGACAAAGGTGGCGCGAACATCACTGGCACTTCCGACATGACCCCTGTGCGCGAGCAGCTCGATCTCTTGCGTTCGCTTAAAGATGTAAAGCGAGTTGGAAATATCTATTCGTCAGGCGAGGCGAATTCGGTGGCGATCGCCGCGATTGTCAAGCAATACTGTCAGGAGAATGGCCTTGAATATGTCGAGTCAACCATCACGAATTCATCCGAGGCGAGGCAGGCGATTCTTTCGATTGCGAACCGGATTGATGGCCTGTACCTCGGCAACGACAATACGGTGTTTTCAGCCCTGAGCGGTATTGCGGAAGTCGCGCTGGAAAAGAAAATTCCGGTAGTGACTGCCGACCCGTCCTCGGCTGAAACGATTCCGGTGCTCGCCGCGCTTGGCTACGACTATTACCGAATGGGTGTTGCGACTGGCAAAATTGTGGTGCGCGTCTTGAACGGAGAGAAAACAGCTAACATCCCGGCACTCTTGCCGAAGGACAGCGAGGACATGAGTTTCGTGCTCAATCTCGATACAGCAAAGAAAATCGGCATTTCTGTGCCCCAGGCTTTGGTGGACAAGGCAAAGGTGATCATCAGCGATGGCCAGGTAACCCGGAAATAATCGCTGATTGAAGGCATACTCGTCGAAGGGCTCATCTACAGCATTCTTGCGCTCGGAGTCTTTGTAAGCTTTCGGGTTCTGGATTTTCCGGACCTGACGGTAGAGGGGTCCTTTCCGGCGGGAGCTGCGGCTGGGGCCGTGGTCGCGCAGGCAGCGAGCGCCTCGCCGCTGCCGCTTGTGCATGCTCTGGCCGTGCCTGCCGGGTTGCTGGCCGGCTTTATCGCGGGGGGGCTTGCCGGTTTTGTTACGGCGGTGGTGCATCATAGGCTCAAGGTTCCGCCCCTTCTTGCCGGTATCGTCACCATGACCGGATTTTATTCAATCAATCTCCGGATTCTGGGCGGCAAGCCTAATCTGCCGCTTATCACCAATAACCCGATGCTTGCACAGGCGAGATCATTCTT
>WESA01000048.1 GCA_009768935.1 Rectinema subterraneum | reverse complement strand
CATGGGGCATACGCGCCTTTCGGTTCGCTTTGATCCGGAAGGGCTTTGCGTAGTTGTGCCACGCCATGTAGACGCAGAAGCGATTGAGCATATTGGCGACATTGCGGGAAAAGCAGTCGGTTTCACGCCTATGGGCTGCCTGATCCTTTCTGAGCTCGCGATCCATGTAGTTGGCGCCGAAGAGGGGATTGTACCAGGTGCGCGGTTCGGTGGAGTGCACGGTCAGATGCACCAGTCGATGGTCTGCATTCTGGAAGCGAAAGAGCGGATGGCTATACAGCGCTCTGCGATATTCCTTTTTTTCGTCGGTGATGAGGATGAGAGGCTGCCAAAGCTGGGGCATGCGTTCCTGGGCAAGGCGATCGAGCAGCTCCCGGAATGAGCGTTCGATGCTTCGAGGCTCAAAGGTACACGCACGATAGAGCAGGGACATTCTATGCTTTTGAGCCTCGGTGGTGTTGCCGGAACGGCGCAGGGTGGCATGGGTCGCGGCAAGGAAGAATTGAGAATCGGCGGTGACGGCGAGGGTGATGTTGTTGGGGAAGTACTGAGAGACATCGAAGGAGACAAAGCCATCGATGCAGACGGATTCATGGGGATTGGCATGGGGACGGAGCATGCTCTGGAGTGCGATGGCTTGACGGGCGAGTCGGTCGATACGGTTCTGGATGGTGCCGCACGAAGCAGAGAAGAATCGTGAGAGTGCGCGAATGCTCATGGAAGAGCTGAGCAGGGTTTCGATCTGGGGATAGGCGAGTTTGCGCTTGGCGAAGTAATCAAGGCTGAAGGTCTGGGTAGAGAAGTACTTACCGCAGGCTTGGCAGCGAAAGCGCTGGACCTTGCCGAAGGTTTTGGTCACATAGAAGCCAGCGGCGACGAACCAGCGTTCTTTCGGTGCGTGCTGATGATACGCACAGGCCGGGTTTGGGCAAAAATGAAAATGATGCATGAAGACCTCCTCTCCTTATAGACGCAAGAAAAGAGGCTTTCACTTCAAATTTATATGCAAGGTTCATGACACTATGGATTCTTTGCCGTGTGCTGCCCTGTATTCCTTCATCATTCGATGCTCTTCACTAAGCTCCGCGACGAGCTGGCCAAGCGGCCACTGGATGTTGGTCTCGGTCGACATGGCAAAAGCAACCTCCTGCATAGAAGGGCCGACAGATTTGACGGCACGCATGATGGCGAGGGCTTCTTCTTTTGTCATACCATACATAATGACGGCGCGGAAATCTTCCGGAATGGCAGGCAGCAATTGATCCAGCTCTTGCTCTTTCTCTTTCTGGCTCATACGCAAAGCCTACCAGAAACCGAAGCCCATGGAAAGGCAGTCTGCATACGCAATCTTCAGCGCATGTCGATTTGCCGGTGGGGTGTCTGATTTTGTATACTTAGGTATGAAAAAAAGAATTTCGTATCTCAAAGGAAACCATCACTATGAATTATGAACAGTTTACTCTGAAAGCGCAGGAAGCATTGCGCGATGCCGCTGCAATTGCACAGAAAAACGACCATGGCTCGATAGAACCGGAGCATCTTTTATCTGCTCTACTTGAGCAGGAAGGCGGCGTTGTCTCTTCAATATTGGAGCGATTGGGCGCAGATCGCGGGCGCCTCGATCGAGGACTGCAAGATCTCTTGAGCCACCTACCGAAAGCATATGGTGAAGCGACACAAGTATATTTCTCTCCTGCCCTGCAGAAGGTAGTCGCAAAGGCAGAAGGCGAATCCAAGGCAATGAAGGATGAGTACGTCGCGAGCGAACACTTGTTTCTCGCAATGCTCAGCGTCGAATCGCGGGCTGCCTCTCTCTTGAAGTCTGCAGGTATCACTCGGGAAGGAGTGCTCTCTGTTCTCAAATCGATTCGCGGCACCCAGAGCGCATCAGACGAGAACGCCGAAGAAAAGTACCAGGTGCTCGAGAAATATACGCGGGATCTCACGGCGCTTGCGCGATCCGGCAAGCTCGATCCTGTCATTGGACGGGACGAGGAGATCCGCCGTGTCATGCAAGTGCTCTCTAGACGCACTAAAAACAATCCCGTGCTCATCGGAGAGCCTGGCGTAGGGAAAACCGCTATCGTCGAAGGGCTGGCCCAGCGCATCATTTCTGGCGACGTGCCAGACAGCCTCAAGGATAAGAAGCTTCTTGCGCTTGACCTGGGGTCCCTCGTTGCAGGCAGCAAATTCCGCGGCGAGTTCGAAGAGCGCCTCAAAGCGGTAATAAGCGAGATTGTCAAATCTGAAGGCAAAATTATCCTTTTTATAGATGAATTGCATACGCTCGTCGGAGCAGGTGCTGCAGAAGGAGCGATGGATGCGTCCAACCTCCTCAAGCCAGCGCTGGCTCGAGGCGAGCTTAGGGCTATCGGCGCAACGACGCTCGATGAATACCGCAAGCATATCGAAAAGGATGCAGCGCTCGAACGCCGCTTCCAGCCTGTCTTCTGCGCTCCTCCGAGCGTCGAGGATACAATTGCGATTCTGCGCGGGCTTAAAGAGCGGTACGAAGTGCACCATGGGGTTCGCATACGGGATGATGCGCTGATTGCTGCTGCAGTGCTCTCGGATCGCTATATTACATCCAGATTCTTGCCGGACAAGGCGATCGATCTTGTCGATGAGGCAGCGTCGAGGCTCAAGATGGAAATCGAAAGCCAGCCCACCGAGCTCGATCAGATTCAGCGCAAGCTGATTCAGCTCCGCATGGAGGCCGATGCACTCAAAAAAGAGACAGACCCGGCTTCTGTCGAGCGGCGCGGAAAGCTCGAAAAGGAAATTGCCGATCTTTCCGAAAAGCGCGACGCGATGAATGCGCGCTGGCAGGACGAAAAACGTCTCATCGAGGAAATCCGCCAGCTCAAGCAGAGGATCGAAGAGTACAAGGTGGAGGTCGATCAGCTCGTCCGCGATGGGCAACTTGCGAAAGCCTCCGAAATCAAATATGGCAAGCTCGTCGACACCCAGCGCAAGCTGGAAGAGCTGTCGAAAAAAGTGCAGGAAGAAAAAGACAAGCCGCGGCTTTTGCGGGAAGAAGTGTCTGATGAGGATATCGCTCGTGTGGTTTCGCTCTGGACAGGTATCCCTGTCTCCAAAATGCTCTCGAGCGAGATGCAGAAATATGTCGAGCTCGAAAGCCAGCTGGCCAAGCGCGTGATAGGCCAGGAGAGAGCGCTGCGTGCCGTTGCGGATGCGATTCGACGCAATAGGGCGGGGCTTTCGGATCCTCGCAGGCCGTTAGGGTCCTTTCTTTTCCTTGGGCCGACCGGCGTCGGGAAAACCGAGCTTGCAAAAGCGCTCGCCGAGTTTCTGTTCAATGACGAGCGGGCACTTACGCGCATCGACATGAGCGAGTACATGGAAAAACATTCGGTTTCAAGGCTTATCGGTGCTCCTCCCGGCTATGTCGGCTATGAAGAGGGCGGCCAGTTGACCGAAGCGGTGCGCAGGCGGCCATATTCTGTCGTTCTGTTCGATGAGGTCGAAAAAGCGCATCCCGAAGTGTTCAATGTGCTCTTGCAGATGCTCGATGACGGGCGACTGACCGACGGGCAGGGAAGGGTGGTTGATTTCCGCAACGCAATCATCATTATGACGAGCAATATCGGCTCGGAATTCATCCTCGAGATGAAGAGCATGGACGAGATCCGCTCGCGGATCGACGAGCTTCTGAAGACCTACTTCAAGCCGGAATTCTTGAACCGCATCGATGAAGTTGTAGTGTTCGACAGGCTCGATGAAACGATGATCCGCAAGATCACCGATTTGAGGCTCGCCGAGCTTGCCCAAAGGCTTGCGGCAAGGTCTATCGCGCTCGAGGTGCACGAAGCAGCCAAGGACTACATTGCCAAAGAAGGCTTTGACAGGCAATTCGGCGCACGGCCGCTCAAGAGAGCAATCCAGAACCTGCTCGAAAATCCGATCGCCAAAAAATTGCTTGCGGGGGAAATACTCGAAGGCGATACCGTGACCGTGAGTCTCGCTGGCAGAGAGCTTGCAATCAGCACGAAGCGCCCAGCATGAGCGCGGTTTTCACCGATAGCCATGCGCACCTCGAGATAGTGTCGCAAAGGTTGGGTAAAGAAGTGTTAGAAGAGGTACTTGCGGCATATGGCAGAGCATTCGGAGCTGGCGCCCGCGCTGAGGAAGAGCCCGCGATTGTGCTCGATGTCGGCACTGAACCGGGAGACCTTGAAATGCGTCGTGCGCTGGTGCGTCAATGTGCTTCCCAGCGCAGCGCGCAGTTTGTGAAATTCAGCGCAGGTGTATGGCCGGGGCTGGAAGCCCTGGCCGACCCCGATTGCGCCATGAGCCTCCTCGAGCGCGATATCGAACGAGGTGTCGATGCAGTCGGCGAATGCGGACTCGACTATTACCATATGGCGGCAAGTCCCCAGGCACAGAAAGTGCTCTTCAGCGCCCAGATCGAGCTCGCTTTGCGCCATAGGCTGCCGCTTGTCGTGCATTCCAGAGAAGCATTCGAGGACACGCATTCGCTTGTGGCTCCCGCCGCGAGCCGCATCCCGGTGATCATTCACTGCTTTGGGTATGGGCCCGAAGAAGCGCGCGCATTTCTTGAATCCGGCTGCTTCATTTCATTTGCGGGAAATATGACCTATCCCAAAGCGAGCCGGCTCCGCGAGGCGCTTGCCCTTGTGCCGCCTGATCGGCTGTTGCTCGAAACTGACGCGCCCTATATGAATCCTGTGCCTCTGCGCGGAAAAGCTTCCAGTCCGCTTGATATCGCACGAACGTACGCATTGGCCTCTGAGCTTTTGCATATCGACATCGAGGAATTGCGCAAAAGAATAACAAAGAACCTGAACCGCATACTTGGCAACAGCCAATAAGCTCGCTAGGCTTGAAGACAATCGGGACAGAAGGTCTTCAAGGGGGCAATATGAGGCTGGTAACGCTGGTTGAAAATGTTGTGTACAATACGCAGCTCAGCGCCGAGCATGGGCTTTCGCTGTATATCGAATATGGCGGGCACAGAATTCTGTTCGATACTGGCCAAGGCGATCGGTTTCTGAAAAATGCAGAAGTTCTCGGCATCGATATTTCGCTTGTCGATGCGCTTGTCCTGAGCCATGGTCATTATGATCATGCTGGCGGCCTCGAGACATTCTGCAGGGCCAACAAGAATGCCAGAATATACATAAAAGCCGGATTTTTCGAGCCAAAATTCAACAAAGACAGAAAATTCATCGGAATACATTACAATGAATCGCTTTTTGCAGGCCGCCTCATAACCGTGAAATCCCGAACCGAGATTTTCCCTGGTCTGTACATCATGACCGATATTCCGATTACGAACGCGTGGGACACGCATTTCGAAGATCTCTATGTGCAAGGCGAGCACGGCCTTGTGCTCGACCAGTTCAACGACGAGCAGTTCCTTGTCTTGAAAGAAAATGGTGCAATTAGTGTCATTACCGGATGCGCTCACAGGGGAATATCGAATATTGTGCGAGCGGCGAAAAGCGCATTCGATTTGCCCGTTCGTCTTGTTCTGGGCGGTTTTCATCTGAGCAAATCGTCAGATGACATGGCAGACAGGCTGATTCAGGAACTCAGTACCTTCGATATAGAAAAGCTCGGCTGCTGCCACTGCACAGGTGTCGAGAAATACGCCCGAATAAAATCATTTTTCGGCGAGCGCGCCTTTTACAATTGCACGGGCACAGATTACGCAGGCACAGATTACAAGGGCGCAGAATACAAAAGCGCAGCGCCCTTGCAATAACGAAGCGGAGCTTGAATCATCATGAGCACGATAATTTTCTACATTTCGAAAATTCTGCGGCCTGTTGTGGCATCGCCCTTGTTCATTGCAATCATTTTCAGCACTATTGCTCTTTTTTTACTGCGGGCGAAAAGCCGGCTTCAGAGGGTCATTAAGGCACTCGCGCTGGTATTTCTGCTGCTGGTTGCGGTAATTTCGAAACCCTTTGTCGCAACAGGCCTTGCGAGGCTCTGGGAATATCCGCGTTCTGACCTGGACGATTGCCTTTCCAAGGGCCCATATGCCGCTATTGTCGTCCTTGGCGGGAGCCTGGATCCGGTTGCTTCCAAACCCGGCGCGATTGAAGGAAATGACTCCTTCGAGCGTCTCGTAGCCGCTGCAGAGCTCTATCGAAAAGGCGCTGCCCCGATTGTAATTGCGAGCGGGGGCACGGGCTCTCTTTCCTATGCGGACAGGCGTGAAGCTCCTTTCATGGCTGAGTTCCTGGAACTGATGGGTGTGCGCAGAAACGCGGTCGTTATTGAAGACAAGTCCAGGAACACCTTTGAAAATGCTGTATATTCCAAGGCATATCTTGAAAAGAGAGAGGGCAGCGGAAATGCGAAGCCTGGCCGCATTATCCTCGTTACTTCAGCTTGGCATCAGAGGCGGGCTTCCGCGATATTCCGCAAGGCTGGAATCGATTTTTATCCATATTCGGTGGACAGCCTCGTTGCACCCTTCATGCTTCCGTCTGATCTTTTTCCGGATGCATGGGCGCTGACGCGATCGACCCGAATCCTGATCGAAATGGCCGGATTTGTGGCTTACAGAATAATGGGGCGCTTGTAACCTCTTGTGGCCTTTGTCAATTATCGGGCTGGCTATTGTCCGGCAGTGCGTTTCAGAATTGCATCAATGCGGGCTGCTTCTTTGGAAAATTGCAGCGCTGGCTTTACGTATATAATCGGGGGCATAACATCTTTTTTCTCGATGAGCTGCGCAGCATTTCTGATTGCGGCAATGATGGCGCTATTGTTTTCTCCAATGGCGGCGAATAGATTCCTGGTGGGAATTCCTTGGCCAAGCCCGCGCAGATCTGCTGCAAGCTCTATATCCTTCATTTCTTGCGCCTTTTCGAGGGCAGTGCGGCTTCCTGCTGCGATCACCAGCAAGCTTGGCTTTTTGTCCTTGATCTGCGCGAGTGCCGAAAGCGCTTGCTCAAGCTTGTCTCCCGGCAGGTTCATATGATCGATATTGAAGGGCAAGAGAGCTTGGCCGTTATCAGAATCGCGCGCGCCTGCTGTTTCCATGGCTGTGCGAAAAGCCTCTACAAAAGCATCGAGGTCCGCTTCGCTTCTCCCTAAACCGCTCGAAAAAAGAATCGCTGCATTCACTTCGGTATTTCCATTTTTTCTCTCAATTCCGATTCGGTAGCCAGCAATGAGCCCAATTTGACGGTAAGCCCATTCGCTGTCCCACATGATGGCAAGAGTTCGTCCTGAGGGGGATTCGGCTAATTGTGCGATTTCCGGAAGAGCAGGCTCCGCACGCGAGAAAAGCGATACGCATGTACTGCCTTCATCCAATAGCTTCACAGGAAAAGCATGTGCAACCGCCGGGCTTGCGACAAAGATATGTGCCGAGGATGAAGTGGAGCCAGAGGGCCAGGATTGAGCGATTGATTGCGCAAGCGATTCTATTTTGCCTGGCTGTACCGGATACGAGAGATACGGACTAGTGGCTTTCGCAGCGGTTTTCGCAGCGCTAGAGGGAACAGGGAATTCCCGGACAAGCCTTGCAGATAGATCGGGATACACCAGCGCGAATGCTTCGTCGAGCATTGCGGATACTGGAGGATGGCTGCAGCCCGAAAGCAAGCCCAGACTGCCTGCAACAGCTAGAATGAAGCACAATGCTGCAAATGCGCTTCTGCGGAAACAGGCGTATGACTTCATTTCTTCCTTATTGATCCTTAGCCTGTTGCATAATCGCATGATTCTTTATATAACGACAATAACCTGCAGAAAAAAAATACTCTGCGGGCTTTCGGAGGAACATATGACGAGTTATAAAGAGCTTGGACTTGTTAACAGCAAGGAGCTTTTCCGCAAAGCGATGGAAGGGGGTTACGCCATCCCCGCATATAATTTCAACAACATGGAACAGCTGCAGGCCATCATTCAGGCCTGCGTGGAGACAAAGAGCCCGGTTATCCTGCAAGTTTCATCGGGTGCGCGCAAGTACGCGAACGCCACAATGCTCCGCTATATGGCCAAAGGTGCAGTCGAATACTCGAAAGAGCTTGGCTATGCAATTCCTATTGTTCTGCATCTTGACCATGGCGACAGCTTCGAGCTGTGCAAGGATTGCATAGAAAACGGTTTTTCCTCGGTCATGATCGACGGTTCGCACCTGCCATATGAGGAGAATGTGGCCCTGACCCGCAAAGTCTGCGAATTCGCCCATGCGCAGAAGGATTATGTCACTGTCGAAGGAGAGCTTGGTGTGCTTGCGGGAGTCGAAGATGATGTATCCGCCGAGCACAGCCATTATACTCGTCCGGAAGAAGTCGTGGATTTCGTCAGTAAAACAGGCGTCGACAGCCTCGCCATTTCCATTGGCACAAGCCATGGCCGCGCGAAGTTCAGGCCCGAACAGTGCACAAGAACTGCGGACGGCGTACTCATCCCGCCTCCCTTGCGTTTCGACATTCTCGAAGAAATCGAGAAGCGCATTCCCGGTTTCCCTATTGTCCTGCATGGCTCTTCTTCGGTGCCGGTAGAATATGTGCGCATGATCGAGCAGTACGGCGGAAAGCTGCCTGATTCAGTAGGAATTCCGGAGGAACAGCTCAGAAAGGCAGCGCGCAGCGCGGTCTGCAAGATCAACATCGATTCCGATGGACGCCTTGCAATGACTGCCATGATCCGCAAGGTTCTCTTCGAGCATCCGGAGGAATTCGATCCGCGCAAGTATCTTGGCCCCGCGCGCGATGAGCTCAAAAAGCTCTATATGCATAAAAACAGCGAGGTACTTGGCTCCGCAAACCGCGCCTGAGAAGCGTCTAAAAAGTACTGGGCAGCTTCGGAAATAGTTTTCCTGCGGGGCTTTACCTGCGGGAATGAGTATGCTAATATACGCCGCGCCTTTAGTCTGTCCGAACGACAGAAGGGTGGGAGGGTTCTTTCCTTTCCCCGTTAAGGAGAGAAACCTGCGGCAGAGGAGGCCAGTTGGCAGAGAAAGATTTGCGGATCAACGAACAGATCCGTGTGCGCGAAGTGCGTCTGATTGATGACAAGGGTGAGCAGAGAGGGATAGTTTCTACCCTCGAAGCATTGCGGATTGCGAGGGAAGCAGGGCTCGACCTTGTGGAAGTTGCCCCGCAGTCAGTTCCGCCTGTATGCAGGCTGCTCAATTATGGTAAGTACAAATTCGAGCAGGAAAAGAAAGTCAAGGATGCAAAAAAGCGAGCGAAGGTAACCGAACTCAAGGAAATCCGCATGCAGCCAAAGATAGCCGAGCATGATCTCGACTTCAAGGCCAACCACGTGCGGGAATTTCTCGAGGATGGCAACAAGGTAAAGGTGACCATTCGATTCCGCGGAAGAGAGCTCGCACATACGGAAATCGGCGAGGAGATCCTCAAGAGAATTCTTGCCAAGCTGGAAGGTGCCTTTGTTCTCGAGCGCCCGCCTTTGATGGAAGGACGATTTATGTCGATGGTTCTCCAGCCAAAGGCCGGTGCAGTAAAGAAACAGCCGGAAGGCGATACCGTAAATACCGCCTCGGGACCAGAACATTGATACAATAGAAGGATGGTGGATTATGCCCAAGATGAAAACAAAAAAAGCCGCTGCCAAGCGATTTACGCTCACCGCGAGCGGCAAGGTAAAATACAAGAAAATGAACTTGCGGCACATTCTTACAAAAAAGACGACCAAGCGCAAGAGAAACCTGAGAAAGGCCGGATTCCTCGATGTAGGTCCCGTGTACCAGATCAGGAAGAAACTCCTTCCCTATGGTTGATGAATAACTCGGAGGAAATAGGCTATGCCCAGAGCAGTAGACGGAACCAGAAGAAAAGATCACCGCAAAAAAATACTCAAACATGCCGAAGGCTTTTGGGGCCGCAGGCATTCCAACTATAAAGTCGCAAAGGATGCGGTTGCTAAGGCACTTTCGGATGCATACAAAGACAGGCGTGATAAAAAGGGCGTGTTCAGAAGACTCTGGATCGCTCGTATCAACGCGGCGTGCCGTATGAGAGATATCAGCTACAGCCGGTTTATTGAGGGCCTGTACAAAGCTGATGTATGCATTGACAGGAAAATGCTCGCCGATATCGCTGTACGCGATCCGGCAGCATTCGACGCAGTTGTGGAGAAGGCAAAAGCAGCCCTCCAGGGGTAAATGATGCTGAATCTTGAGCAGATCCGAGCGCTTGAATCGCGGGTTGAAAAAGCGGTTGTTCTCATTACCAAACTGAGACAGGAAAATGCGGACCTCGAAGCGCGGCTCGCGGACGTCCTGCGCTCCGCGGAACTGCTCAAGAATCAGAAAGAAGAGCTCGAGCGGCAGCTTGCGGCTCAAACGCGCGCAGCGAACGAGAGTAGTTCCCGTCTTGAGGGCCTCATTGCGCGAGCGAAGGAAGCAGAAGAAAAAGCTGCCAATGCCGAACTCAAAGCCGCCGAGGCAGAAGAGCGCGCTGCCGCGATGGAACGCAAAGCCCAGGCTGCTGACGACGAAATTTCCCACTACAGAGAACGCGCCCTGACTGCCGAGCGCCGCGTCGCCGAGCTTGAATCCAAGGCAGAAGAACTCCGCACCGAGCAGGAGCGCATCGAACAGGGCCTTATGCACGCGCTGTCCAAACTCGATTCGTTCGAGGATATGGTGCTCGAAATGTCGCTTGGCGCAGGCGCGCGATCCGAAAGCGCAGTAAAGCCGGAAGCGCAGCATATTGCGGCGCCGCTGCAAGATGTTGGCCAGGAATCCGACGAACAGGCCGCATCAGACATTTCTGAACCTGATTCAGGAGGGGGAGAGAAAGAGGAGCCGGACGACAATTCCTCGCCGGACCTCAAATCCCGGGATGCCCCCTTTCGCGGAGGCGAAAATGAGCTCGATATCTTCTGATCAGCGCATGCATATCGAGATTCTTGGGCAGTCTTTTTCTATAAAGACTGATGACAGCCCCGAATATATCCAGAGCCTGGTGAGCGAGCTGAAACAGCGGTATGCAGTAATTTCGACAAGAATGGGTGTTGCGGACCCGCTGCGCGTTGCGATTCTCGCGGGGCTTTTTCTGCTGGATGATCTGAAAAAGACGCAGGGACAGAAGCTTTCTGGCGCTGAAGCCCGCGAGAATACTTCAGCCCGATCCACGCTCAGCGAGCTCGACGAAGAACAGATACTAGCCCAGCTGGACAAACGGCTCGGAGAACTGGGCATTTGACGATTTATTCCATTCTACGAGGAGACCGCTAATGATTATGCCGCTTGAAGCTCTTATAAACTATTCCGGCAATTCCTATGAGCTTGCTGCTGCCGTATCGATGCGCGCATATCAGCTTGCCGTGCTGCAAACCCCGGAAGTGGAGAAGAATAACGGCAAAGTCGTTTCCATGGCCACTCAGGAAATCCTTGACAAAACCATTGGCTACAAACTGCTTGCCGGTTGATGCAGTCATTCTTGCGGGGCCGACAGCCTCCGGAAAGACTGATCTTTTGGATTCAATGTTCGGAGCCGGGGTGGCTGAATGGCTGCCTCGGCTTCGTGACGCATGGAGCATTGACCTACAATCTGTGCATGTACTCTCTGCCGATTCCATGCAGGCATATCGATTCATGGATATCGGCACTGCAAAGCCGGATTCTGGACTCAAAAAGCGGCTTGTGCATCATCTCATCGATATAAAGAATCCTGATGAGCAATATACTGCCGGAGAATTCGTGGCCAGGGCGGATGCGCTCTGCACAGAGCTCACAGAACAACACATTTTGCCTGTCGTGAGTGGTGGCACTGGTTTCTATCTCATGAATTTCATCTGCGGCTTGCCTTCGGCGCCGCCAAGCTCGCCCGAGATCCGTGCGCAGGTGGCACAGGAACTGGAGCACGCAGGTACTGCTGCATTGCGAGCCGAGCTTGCGCGCGCTGATCCGGAAATTGCAGCAAAAATCCATGAACACGATGTGTACCGGCTCACGCGGGCTGTGGAAATTCTGCGCTCATCAGGCAAGCCTCCCAGTTTTTTTGCGCCGCAAAAGGTGCCGCGGCAAGGCAAACGATTTGTGGTCCTTGGTGTGACCAGACCTCGCGATGAACTACTTCTGCGCATTCATGCACGGGTTGAGGCCATGATGAAAGCCGGGCTTGCAGAAGAAGTTGCCCAGCTGGTGGCGCGAGGCTATAGCCGCGAGGATCCGGGTATGCAAGCGATTGGCTACCGCGAATTTTTTGAATTGTCAGGCCGTCCTCTCGAGACAATTTCTGAGGCAATCGAGCTCCATACGCGCCAATACGCAAAGCGCCAGATGACCTTTTTCCGCGCGCTGCCTGGCATCCAGTGGATTGCGCCGGAGCCTGAGCAGCTTTTCCGGGCGCTTGCAGAAACCGCAAACTAGGCTGGTTCAGCACATTTCCGCCTTCCCTAGACAATCTAGAGAGTCGCGCGCTATAGTGGCTTCGATGAACGCCCCAATCCTCATGACAATTTTCTTTTCCATCTTGCCGATCTCCGAACTGAGAGGCGCAATCCCGTATGCGGTGTACCAGGGCCTTCCGATTCTTGCGGCTGCCGCCATTTCGATTGCTGCGAATATATGTGTACCGCTCATCGCTTTTTTGTTCTTGAATAGCATCCATAAGCTTTTGTACAAGTTTTCTCCATACAGAAGTTTTTTTGATCGCGTTGTGGAGCGGACAAGAAAGAAAGTGCATGCAAAAGTGGAAAAGTACGGCTATTGGGGATTACTTCTTTTTGTCGCCATCCCCTTCCCGGTAACCGGAGCATGGACGGGTGCATTGGGCGCATGGATTCTCGGGCTTTCGTACAAGAAAGCCTTTTTCGCGATTGCAGGCGGTGTTCTGGTGGCTGGTGTGATAGTGAGCATTCTCGTCGCGCTGTGGGGCGCCGGGACGCAGACAATATTCTTCAAAACAATGCATTGAAATACGCGTAGATAAAGAAATAATCAACCATGGATATCGATTTTCGCTCAGAACTGGATCCGGAGCAGTATGCAGCGGTGACGGCAGCCGAAGGGCCAGTGCTTATCATCGCTGGAGCGGGATCTGGCAAGACAAGGGTCATTACTTACAGGATTGCCTACCTCCTTGCGCGGGGCGTTCCTCAGGAAGCAATCCTTGCCCTTACCTTTACGAACAAAGCCGCCAAGGAAATGGTCGAGCGCGCTCATTCGCTCACTGGACTTGCGCTTAAGAACCTGATGGTCTCTACCTTCCACTCGTTTGGTGCATGGATGCTGCGGAAAGAAGCTGCAGTGCTTGGCTACCGACCCAATTTCAGCATCTATGACGAACAGGACAGAACGCGTGCGATCCGCGAATGCGCGCACGAACTAGGTATAGCGGCTGAAAATCTTGATCCAGTAAGGCTTTCCCAGCTCTTTTCAGCACTGCGATCTGGATACGGAAAACCGGGCGAACTTTCCCAGCGAGAGCTCGAACTCTATGCTTTGTATCGAAAAACACTCAAAATTTACAATGCAATGGATTTTGATGACCTTATCGCACTGCCACTCGAATTGCTGCAGGAACACGAAGAGGTTAGAGAGAAATATCGCTCGCGCTTCCGCTACATCATGATCGACGAGTTTCAGGACACGTCGCTTCAGCAATATGAGTTTATTCAGCAATTAGAAAGCGGAAATATCTGTGTCGTGGGCGACGATGATCAATCGATTTATTCCTGGCGGGGCGCTGATTACCGCAATATCGAGCGCTTCGAAACCGACCATCCGGGTTTTGTGGAAATAAAGCTCGAAAGGAATTATCGTTCGACCGGCAGCATTCTCACTGCGGCGAATACGGTTATCGCCCACAATGTGAGGCGCAAGAAAAAAGAGCTCTGGTCGCCTCAAGGAACCCATGGCACCCCGATTTCCTTCTTCGAAGCTGAAGACGATGACGCCGAGGCTGAGAAAATCATCGAAAAAATCAGAGAGCTTCGTTTCAGCGAACATGCCGATTGGGAAAATTTCGGCATTCTGGTTCGTACCAATGCACTTGCGGATGCCATCGAGGATTCGCTTGTCGAACATAATATTCCCTACCGGGTTGCAGGAGGGCCATCTTTCTATCAACGCAGGGAGATAAAGGACATTATCGCCTACCTCAAAGCAGCGGCGAATCCCGATGATGATGTCTCTGTGCTCCGGGTTTTAAATGTACCGCGCCGGGGAATTGGCAGGGCAACAGTCGAATATCTTTCGAATATTGCAAAGGCACATTCCACTTCTTTGCATCATGCGGCGGAAGCAGCGCGTCAGGCTGTTTTCGCGCCCAAAGAAAGCCACATGCAGAAAGCGCTGGCCGAGGTATTTTCTTTTTTTGATTATCTTGGAGAACTGAGAAGCGCCCTGCTCGAAAAAGGAATTTTAGTGTCAAGAGCAATTCGCACAATCGTAGAAGATGTAGGGTACTGGCAATACCTCCTGGACGAGCATAAAAAGAACGATAAAGCGGCTGTCTGGAAATTCCGCAACATTGAATTGCTCGCTGCATCCGCCGAGCGATGGGAAAAGGACCCTGACACTTTCGAAAAAGGCATTTTTGCATACCTTGCCCGCATTTCCCTTACTGTGCGCGACGATGCGAACGAGGAGGAGGGGCGCCTCAGCTTGCTTACCATACATGCAGCAAAAGGGCTCGAATTTGACTATGTTTTCATTCCGGGCTGTGAAAACGGCATTCTTCCGCATGCTCGCTCTCTTGAAGAAGGAGGAGGGGATATCGAAGAAGAGCGCCGGCTATTTTATGTAGCAGTCACCCGCGCGAAAAAGCAATTGTTTCTGAGCCGTGCTCTGCATCGAAAGAAAAATGGCTCATTGCAGGAGACACTGCCTTCCCCTTTCCTGAGCGAGCTTCCGCAGAATCTGATGGTGATGGCTGACGCACAAAAGCCGGCGGTCAGCGAAGAAGATCTTAAAAAAGAATTTTTCAGCCGTCTGAAATCGAGGCTTGGCGCCTAAGCTTGCTGTGTGGCTGAAAGCTCTGTCTGTGTGCGCGCTGCATCAAGCTTTATCCATGTGAGCTCGTGCTTGTTGTGCCAAAGGTGCACAACTCGCGAGCCAGGAACAGATGCGAATTTGAGGGTTGTCGCCCGATCATAGGTATTGCCCTGCATTTTGATAGTGCAGATATAGTTTTTTGCCAAGCCCGAGGCAAGCCATTTCGAAATCCATTGCCACAATGCTTCGGGATAGCAGATGACATCCGAACAGAGCCAATCCACGCGGCCGATATCTTCCGGCTTGAGCGTGAATGCATCGTGTTTCATCCATTCGACATTGGGCATTTGAGCGATCCGCGGCTCCAGAGGTGCCCTGTCGACAGAGAGCACATGTGCTCCGAGCGAGGCCAGCACCCATGTCCAACCACCGGGACTTGCGCCCGCATCGAGGCAGCGCTCGCCCGGACGAGGCATTTTGCCAGCGAGGATAAGGGCTTCCCATAATTTCCGGTACGCACGCGAGGGAGGATCGTTTTTGTTTTCTTCGAATTCGAAGGCTCCGCCGGGGAAAGGATTTGAGCATTTTGCTGAACCCAGGATCAGATGCTCGTCGAGAAGCGTAAACGCGCCCATAGGCGCACTCGGCAGTTCAAAAGGAAAGCGCCGGGGCTTTGTCGGAATATGCGGCAACTGCTCGGAAATGAGCACGGTGCGGCGCGCAAACCGAACAGGGACAGAACTCCAGTTCCGCTGAATAGCCTTCAGCGTTCGCGCGGCTTCGGAAATCGAACCGAACTCGAGAAGAAAAGGCTCAACCCATACATTCCGTGTCCAGAAAACCGGGTGCGATGCCAGATCGAATGGCGCTTTTCCGTTTTTGTTCCACGAGCTCACAAGCTCGCCGTCGACGCGGGTCACTGCAGGCACTTCTTCAAGAAGATGGCCCAAGAAACCGTCCGCTGCGTGAAAGATATAGCCGCTGACAAAATCCACGTGTTCATAATCGCTGAAATCGAGCCTTGAGGTCAACACAAGGCGCTGATATGATGAATCTATCCAGAATTTTGGTAGAGGTTGGTGCGGAACATGTCGGAAATTTCGCTTTTGAATGCGCTGGTGCATCATTTCGATGTCGTAGTGCGCGATCCTGTATGGGGTGATGTGCATATGGATGCGCCGCTGCACGCGCTTTTCCAGTCAAAAAGCTTTATGGTGCTCGATCGCATCCGCCAGCTAGGACCTGTTGCTCTTGTGTATCCCGGGGCAACGCATACGCGCAAAGCCCACAGTCTCGGGGTGTACTATATTGCGCGCCGCATGGCGCTCGCTCTTGTAGAAAAAGGCGAGATCGATTTTGTCAGCAAGACGGGCCTGCGATCTTTTCTGGTCGCTGCGCTGTGCCATGATATCGGGCATTTCCCTTATGCGCACTCATTGAAAGATTTGCCACTTTCTCGGCATGAAGCGCTTGCAGGCGAGATGATTGTTTCCGAACCTTTGCGCCAGTATGTATCCTCATGCGGCGCGGATCCCGAACAGACTGCAGCCATAATAGACCCCGACCGCTCTGCAGGCGAAAGCCGCGAAACCCTTCTTTTCAGGTCATTTCTGTCCGGCGTACTCGACCCGGATAAAATCGATTATCTCACGCGCGATGCATTCTATTGCGGTGTACCCTATGGCATTCAGGACGCCGACTATATCATGCGCCGCCTTGTCGTTCACGATGATCGGCTCGCAATCGATCTCAAGGGAGAGATGAGCATCGAGGCTCTAATTTTTGCGAAATACCAGATGTATCGTGCAGTCTACTGGCATCCTACAGTGCGAGCGGCCACTGCCATGGTAAGAAAAGCGGTGTATCTGGGTCTGGCAGAGGGAGTGCTCCAGCCAAACAGCTTGTATGGCCTTGATGACACAAGTTTCGGCCGTCTGATGAACCATAGCAAATTTGCGCCTTTCAAGCTTGCCCGCGAAGCTGAGGAGAAGCACATTTTCAGGCTTGCTGACGAACATGCTTTCGACGAAGAAAACCCTGTCCATGCGGATCTTCTGGATATCAGCAAACGGATTGATGCTGAGAGCACGCTCGCGCAGGCTGCTGAGCTGCCCGAAACCGATGTGGTGATCGACATCCCCGAGCGTATCAAGCTGGAAACCGATCTGATGGTGAAAATAGATGATCACTTTGAAGCTTTTGATCAGCGTTCGACCTTGTTCCAGCCCGAAACTGTAGCGAAGGTTGCGGGAGCCTTGCGCACGATCAGAGTGTACTTGAGGCCGCAGAGCAACCCCGATCTGAAAAAGATTCAAGCGCTTGTGCAGGCACTTCTGGGATGAATGCGATCCTTGCGGGAAAGCGCGAGCCGTGGTTTGAGCGGCTTTTGCTGCGCATGCAGGCAGCAATTACTCAATATTCGATGATTGGACGCGAAGATGGCATTCTTGTTGGGCTATCCGGAGGAAAAGATTCGCTTGCGTTGCTTGCATTGCTTGCAGTGTGGAACAGGGGAGTGCGGCCATTGCGCGCATGCTATGTAGAAAACCGTCAATTTCCTCAGAACAAGGGAAGCCTTGAAGCGCTTGGCACTTTTTGTGCGCTTTTGCGTGTGCCTTTCTCCATTCGCGAAATCGAGACTGACGTGCGCCTCGGCTGCTTCCCTTGTTCGCATGCGCGAAGAAAAGCTCTGGCGGAAGAAGCAGTTGAACGAGGCTGCACGCGCATCGCGATCGGACATACGAGAACGGATCTCGTACAGACCGCCATTCTGAATCTTGCTCATCATGGCACACTCCAGGGACTTTTGCCGATCCGCCAGTATTTCGAAAATGCATTCGCTGTGGTCCGCCCACTCATATTTCTCGATGAAACAGATATATGGCGTATCGTCCGCAGGCTCGATCTGCCAGTCCAGAAATCTTCCTGTCCACTTGCAGATAACAGCGAACGCGCCAAAGCAGCTGCCATACTCAAGGCTCTGGAATCCATGTATCCAGGCGCCGCTGCCAATATTGCCCGCGCTGCCAATAGTGCTCTCAACCTTGTGTAAAAACTTGAAGTAAAGAGGGTAGATTTGCGCGAATACCTCTATGACCGCCCCTGCGGTCAAGGAGGGTATTCGTGCACTGGTTTGCCTTTTGTCCCAATCCGGACTGTTCCTACCATCATGAGGCGCCAAGTACGCCCTGGGCCTATGCGATTGGCTGGTATGCTACCAAGGCCTTCGGGAAGGTGCGCCGGTTCCGTTGTACGCGCTGCGGAAAAAGCTTTTCCACCCAGACGTACTCGACGCACTACTACCTGAAGCGCATTGTCTCGTACCGGGATGTGCTCTATAGGCTGGTAGGCGGGGAGAGCCTAAGGGGGATGAGTCGCGCGCTCGGGTGCTCGCTTTCGCTGCTTACGAATCGTATCGACCGACTGGCCCGCCAGGGTATTGCACTCCACGCCCGGATGCTGCGCTCACGGCGGGGCAAGGAAGACATCTGTATCGACGGCTTTGTCTCCTTCGACTGCTCGCAGTACTTCCCGAGCGAAATCCCCATTGCGGTGGGACGGACAAGCGGCTTCGTGCTCGATGTCAGTCACTGCACACGAAAACGTTCAGGGAGCATGCGGCGGGACCAGAAGGCGAAGGCACAGGCGCTCTATTCGACGATTCGGCTCGAACGGGGTGGGATCGGCCGGTCATTCAGGGAGGTGCTGGCGACGAGCCTTGCTGTGCAGCCGCCACAGCCTCATAGGCCCTTCGTGCTGATCACCGATGAGAAGCCCGACTATGCGCGCCTCGTGCGGCGGCTTGCCGCCTACTGGGGTGAGGGAGGAGGGCGGCTCGTGCACCTGAGGATTGCTTCACACTTGCCACGGACGATCCACAATCCGCTCTTTTCTTCGAACTACACCGATCGCGAGCTCAGAAAGGACCTGGCGAACCACCATCGTGAGAGTGTCTGCTTCAACCGCAATGTCGCAAACGGCATGCTGCGCCTCTGGGCCTACCTTATGTGGCACAACTACTTAAAGCCCTACCGTATCCGCTGGCCGAAAGGCCGAAGACCCGCTACCCATGCCGAGGCGAGCGGCATCGATGCAACTGCGCTCGAGAACGTATATAGAAGCTT
>WESA01000047.1 GCA_009768935.1 Rectinema subterraneum | reverse complement strand
TTGTAAAAAAATTTCTAGCAGCTTATGCGAAAAGGAATTATTTCTCTGTGCCTTTGAAAGAAACTGCAAAAGTCCGGAGGAGAGAAAAATTTATCTAGCACTTAATATTCGCATACAAATAGCTGTATATTATATGCAGGAGGTTGTAATATGCCCCTGCTGCAAGTCAGAGATTGTCCAGAAGACATCTATAAAAAGATTGTCCTCGCTGCCAGAAGAAAAAATAGGACTATCGCACAACAGACTGTCGTGCTTTTGGGAAAAAGCCTTGGCCAGGAAGAATCCAATATCGAACGAAGGAAGCGCCTTCTGGAAAAGATACAAACACGAAACATCTCTGAAACCACTAAAGAGATTGATGCCGTCGCCCTTCTGAGAGAGGATCGCGACCGATGACTGCCGTGCTGGATGTGAGTGCTGCGATTGAACTTTTGCTTCAGAGGGATAAAAAAGATCTCTTTACCGCGACGTATGAAAAAGCATCATGGATCATCGCGCCTGATTTATATATCATAGAGCTTTCAAATGTACTATGGAAGCATTATAAAGCACAAAAGATCAGTCATGCAGAATGTATGCAATATGTAGAAGACGGCATTGACATGATTGATGATTTTTTTGAAGTGAAGGAACTGTGGAAGGAAGCATTGGGCGAAGGAATCAGAAATGCTCATTCTATTTACGATATGTACTATGCCGTGCTTGCGAGAAGGAATGATGCACTGATAATGACCAATGATGAACAGCTTAGTTCTATATGCAAAAAATTAAATATTGAGGTAGTTGGCTGAGGCCACCATCTGACGAAGAGCAGCTGGCAATCGCATTGATGCGATTCAGTAGAGAATCCGCGCGATGACCTCGCGATCGATCACATCGCTCTCCCGAAGGCCGCAGACATCGCGCAAAATTCCGGCGAGGCCTTTGGGCACTTCGTTGGCGATAAATTCGGTGTCGCGAGGATAGAGCCTACCCTCTTCGTCGACGGCACGGAATGAGATAGCGGCGCGAACGGCTTCAGCGATAACGCTATATGGCAAGTCATGGCGCGCTGCGAGCAAAATTGCGCCGATGAGCCTGTCATTGCGGGCGAGTTTGCGGTAGAGGTCGCGGCCGACGCGATAGATGGTGTCTCCAAGGGCTTTGTTCGCGAAGCGCCGCAGGAGGTCGTCGATGTGACCTTCAAGGGAGGCGAGGGTCAGGTCATTCGGGTATTCGCGGACGAGAGCGGCTGCGGACTGGCGCATGGCGGTGCGCACTTTGGAGGCGAGGCCCGGCAGTTCGAGAGCCTGCCAGATGTAGCGGGTGCCCGGCGACTGGCTGAAGCCGAAATAGGCGGCGGCCGCGTGGCCCAGGTTATGAATGAAAAGTTTGCGGTCGACATAGGCTTTTATGTTTTCCACGGGATTGAGGGTCGGAATCTGTGGAAGGAGGCCCCTAAACCCGTGTTTGTCGACTATGAGTTCGTTGTATTCCTCGGCGAAGAGGAGGAGCGGGTCGGTGGCGAGGTCTTCTTTGCGCATGATCGGAACCATTTTGCCGATGGATGTTTCGACGAGCCCGACGTTTTCGGCAAGGGGGAAACCGGGCGGGAGGAGCTCCTCGAGAGACTGCCGGAAATAGCGAGCCCCGTCGTGGATGTTCTCGGCGATGATGATGTCGAGGGGGCGACCCGGATAGCGCTGGGCGCGCAGCTCGATGCCTCTTGCGAGCACGGGGAAAATGTGCGGCAGGGCGCCCAAGCCCACGCTCGTCGCGACATAATCGGTATCGGCCACAGCCTCAGCAACCGCCGCGTGGTCGTTGCCGTCGAGAGCGTACACATTGCGGATGGTGAGCACTTCATCGGCCGCGCTGCTTCTTTTTATGACAATGTTGTATTCGCGCCGCGCGTTGATCGCTTCGACGAGTGGCTTTGCGACATCGATAAAAATGACTTCATAGCCGCTGGTCGCAAACAGCTGGCCGATAAAGGAGCGGCCGATATTCCCCGCTCCGAACTGTACGAGGGTTGGCATAGGCTTCATACTACCTTGCTTCATCTTGGTTTGCTGCATCCGGGCCTGGCTTACTCTCCGCGCGCGCGGTCCGCAGCATTTGCGCTGAGCTGTTCGCGGTAGAGCTTGTAATAGTGCTCGATTTCCTGCTTCTTTTCGCCGGGGCGGGCTTCCTGGTATGTGCCGCCGATGTAGAAACACGAAAAACCGCCGGAAACAATCGCCATGGAGCAGGCATCGACGAGGTCGAGGCTACCGCGCTTTTGGCCTGCTTCGAGCTGTATCGCGATCGATGCGAGAAGGCCCCCCGCAAAATTATCGCCGCAGCCTGTCGTATCGCCCTTAGGCTTATCAGGGCTTGCAAGCACACGGCGGATTTCTGCGGAGACAGGAAGACTGCAGGCAGGCAAACTACCCTTGCCAGGCGCCAGGAACCGCAGCCCTGACAAAGCCGGCACCGAAAAGAGCGAGCCATCCGAGTAAAAAAGAATATCGCGCACGCCATCGGTGATTATAGCGGCTCCTGTCCCTTTTGCCCGGAAAAAATCGAGCGCTGCTTCGGAGCTCTCCGTGCCGCTGAGTCTGAGCGCTTCTTCTTTGTCCATAACGAGCACATCGATGAAGCCATAGGTCTCGTCGCTTTCGCCGAGCAGCCAGCGCCCGCCTTTCGCCTCATTCCTAAAATCATAGACAGTGTTGACGACGACCACCGCGCCGCCTGCTCGCGCGCGCTTGCACAGCGCCGTCAGGTTGTTGTGGATCTGCGGCACAAGCGCAGTGCCTCCAAATGCGACTATGTCGGAATCGAAAAAGGAATCCGGCAGGTGCTCAGGCGCGAAAAGGTCGGCAACACCACGCTCGTTCACAAACGTGCGCTCCCCATGGCCCTGATCATAGGTGGGATCCGAAAACACCTGCGTAAACGGCGTATGTCCCTCAAAGGCACGATATCCCGATACATCGAGCGGCATGCGAGCGACGATATTCATTATTTCATCAGCACTTGCGTCATTCCCGCGCGCTCCTAAAAACCGAATGTGCGCATTGTGCCCTTCGAGCATCTGGGCCGCATGGATGAGCGCGACGATAGAAGGCCCGCCCAGATTTGCTCTGTCCGGCTTTGCGCCGCCAGTCAGCTCTTCGAGAATTCCCGCAAAAGGCTTGCCTGCGAAGCGCTCGAGGTCTTCGACAAACACGAGTTTGCCTGGCTCGAGCCCTCCATCTCCGCTCTGCCTGGATCGATAGCGCACAAATGCTTCCGAATCGAGGCGGACATCCGCATACAAATAATCCATGAGCGCGCAGCCTGTGCCGGAAATGGTCAGCATATTCCATATCTCCTCAATTTTTCGAGCAGAGTTTTGCGTGTAATGCCAAGAGCGCGGGCGGCGCTGCTCTTGTTGCCATTGGCCTTAGCGAGAGCGGATTCAATGCGCTGGCGCTCGTAGTAGGCCGCTGCTGCCTCGCCTAGTTCCTTGAGGGAAGGATAGCGCTCGGGCCGGAAGGCTCCGGCCCCAGATGCAACAGGCGTCCCTTGCCCAATGCCAGCCGCCTCATCCCCGCAATTGAGCAGCGTATCCGCCTCGATCCTGTTGCCCGTGCAGAGCAAAACCGCCTGATGAATCACATTCTGCAGCTCGCGGATATTGCCAGGCCAGCGGTACGAAAGCCAGCGCTGCATAACCTCGGAGCTTATTCCATCGATGTGCTTCTTGTAGCGCTCTGCATACATATTGATGAAAAACTCTGCCAGATAGGGGATATCCTCGATGCGTTCGCGCAAAGGCGGCAGTTTGATCTCGACTATGGCAATACGGTAATACAAGTCGCTTCTGAACTTGCCTGTACGGATGAGCTCATGGATGTCGTGGTTCGTGGCAGCAACGACCCGAATATCCACGCTGATGCGCTTGGTCCCGCCCACGCGCTCGAAGCTGCTTTCCTCGAGTACGCGCAAAAGCTTTGCCTGAACCGAAGGCGACATGTCGCCGATTTCATCGAGGAAAAGCGTGCCGTTGTCCGCGAGCTCGAATTTGCCTATTTTGCGTTCGATTGCGCCGGTAAAGGCTCCTTTTTCGTGGCCGAAGAGCTCGCTTAAGAGCAGCTCTTCCGAAAGCGCCGCGCAGTTGATGCTGACAAAAGGGCCTGCGCTCCTCGTGCTCGTAAAATGGATGTAGCGGGCGAACACTTCTTTGCCAGTGCCGCTTTCGCCGGTAATAAGGATCGAGGCAGTGCTGTCTTTGACGCTGTCGAGTCTGGCGATTATGTTGAGAATCTCGGGGTTTTTGGTGATGATGTGCCGCTGGTAGGTTTTTTGCAGAAGTTCTTTTTTAAGGTACCGGTTGTCGCGTTTGAGCTGAGCGACTTCGAGGTTGCGGCGCACGAGTGCCAGAAGCGCTTCGTTGTCGACAGGCTTGAGAATATAGTCGGAAGCTCCGCGCTTCATAGCCTCGATCGCGGATTCGATGCTTCCGTAGCCGGTAATGATGATGACAGGAAGGTCGCTGTCTTCGTTTTTGAGGCGGGCAAGAAGGTCGAGCCCGCTTGCGGATCCCTTCAGGCGCACATCCAGAATCGCGATGTCGATTTTCTTCGCGCTGGCGATCTTTTCGGCCTGGGCGACATCTTCAGCGCCTGCTACCGCATACCCTTCTCCCTCGAAAAGGCGCGTAAGCCCGTGCCGGATGCCTTCTTCGTCGTCCACAATCAAAATGGTTGCTGTTTTCGTCATTGCCGCAATCCTGATGGCGCTGCGGGCAGCTTGATTCTCACTGTTGTTCCTTTGCCCACTTCGCTTTCCACATCGATGAGACCCTCAAATTTCGACACAAGGCCATAGACTACCGAAAGCCCCAGGCCGCTGTTACCCGACTCTGCCTTTGTCGAAAAAAATGGATCAAAGATCCGAGGAAGCAATGCATTCGGAATGCCTTTGCCGGTATCGCTGACAACGCATTGTACCATGGATTCAGAAGGCAAGAAGGCAGTTTCTATGCGAATGCGTCCCGACGTGCCAATCGCTTCCAGCGCATTCTTGATCAAATTGAGAATGATTTGCTTGCACTCATCTTCGCCGATTGCAGCAGGCGGAAGGTTTTCGCCCAAATGTGGCTCGATGACGATGCTGCTCTCTTCCCGGAATGAATATCCGACGAGCTGGACGATGTTCCGGATCGCAGCGTTGATATCGGTTGCAGGTTTTTCCGTGCGCGTCGAAGAGGAAAACTCGAGCAGGCTGCGAACAATCCTCGCGATGCGCTTGGTCTCCTGCTCGACAAGCTGGAGGTCTTTGAGCCTCTCGAGATCTCTTTCGGCTTTGATGAGATTCTGCACATTCGTCAGTATCGAGCTAAGGGGGTTGTTGATCTCATGCGCGACGCCCGCCGAGAGCATGCTGATGCTTGCCAGCTTCTCGGCCTGGCGGATTTTCTCTTCGTAGGCGACTTTGGCAGTGATGTCTTCGATAACCATGATACAATGAATCGATGTAGTGGCGGCTTCGTGTTCGAGCAGGGGATAGAACTTGATTTCGAACGAATGGCCCGAGGATGTGCGGCGAATCTGCGCGTCCGAGGATTTTCCGCCCGAAATGATAGCGCGGATACTGGTATGGACAGGTTCATCAAAAAGCGCGAGTGACAGCTCGTCGATATTGCGTCCGAGCACGGCATCTTCAGCTTGCCCGCAGTATTCCAGAAATGCCCGGTTGGCTTTTTCGACCGCAAACTGCGCGTTTATAACGAGTATTTTTTCCTGAATCGAATTGAATATCTTGTCGTTGTATTCTTTTATGCGCGTGATTTCCTGAATATGTGCGGAAAGAGCGCGACTGTCTTCGGCAATCTGGGCCGACATATCGTTGAAGCCCTGGAAGAGGTCGGCAATTTCGCCTTTCTTGGGCCCGGAAAGGAGCGCTGGCTTTTCGCCCGATTTAAGGCGTATCATGGCCTTGCGAAGCTGGCTGACGGGGTCAGTCACCGCTTTGCTGAGCCCCGCGCTCAATAAAATCGTAAACAGGGCAACCAGGAGCGAAACAAGGAGAATCGAGCGGTTGATGAAATTCACCCGTGCGCGATATTCCGAGAGGGACAGAAAGGTGCAGATGTAGAGGGTGGCTTCGGTTTTCGCGGGCACGTTGCCAAGCGAGGCGGGCGAGTCAGTCTGCGAGCCGGCAAGGCGCGCATTGCCCGACTGCTGAATGACGACCGCGTACGGCACACCCTCTTCGACGAGCTCATTCACGACAGTATAGGATGTGCTGAAGCTTCTGCCATGCATCCATTCAAGGAAGCCGGTGCCTGCAATCGTCCCTACGACAAAATGGCTGTTCAGAGAAACCAGCGCCCTGACTCTCGAATTGAAACTGAGCTGGCGCATGAGCGCCTCATCCACGCGTTTGACGATGAAGATATCGAGGTATCGGCCGTTATCGGCGCTCACCCTTACCGAGCCGCAAAAATAGAGGGTATTGTCGGCAAGAACCATCTCGACATAAGGATGCGGCCTGTCGATATAAAAATCTTGCGCCTTGGGGCTGGGAACCGGCTTTTCGGTAAGCGGCCGCACGGCGGAAAATGTTGACCAGTTGTTCTTTATAATGAGAAACTCCGCCCCTGCCTGCGAGGCGGCCTTCCTCAGATAAGCCTCGAGCGGCTCGTCGGGCGCGATATGCTTCTGGGCAGCAATCATATGCCGCAATTCTCCGGATTTGTTAAGGTCGACAATCGTTCCCCAGAGCGCACGCTTCCACGAGTTGAAATTGTCATAGACATTGAGCGCTTCGGTCTTCAGCTCTTTCTTGCTGTCTTCCTCCTGGCTCCTGGTAATGCTGCCGGAAACAAGCAGAATAACCAGAATCGCCTGCAGGATGATGACCGAGATAAAGGAATTGAAGGTTCTTGCGAAGAATCTCATTGCGATCTTTTTTCGACCGACTCGGCTCCAACAATGAGGCTGACAATTTCCTCGGTGCTTGTATCTTTTACCAAGCGCTCGCCCGCTTTTATGCCCCGCCTCATGACGATAATCCTGTCGGCCACCGAAAATACATCGTACATCTGATGGCTTATTATGATAATCGCGATGCCCTGTTTCCGGAGTGAACTCACAAGTTCGAGCACTTTTTTCTGCTCCGAAATGCCGAGCGCTGCTGTCGGCTCATCCATTATAAGCACTTTCGCGTTCCAGTAAATCGAGCGTGAAATGGCGACCGCCTGGCGCTGGCCGCCTGACAGGTTGCGGATGTTGGACTTGAGCGATGGGATCCGGATATCGAGCCTGTCGAGCACTTTGCGCGATTCACTCGACATGTGCTCATAATCGACCACATTGACAAAGCCCAGAATTTTCTTCGTGCGCTCGCGGCCAAGAAAGATGTTGGAGGGCACATCCATGTTCTCCGCAAGCGCGAGGTCTTGGTAGATTGTCTCGATGCCGTGCGAGATTGCGTCAATGGGCGAATCGATATGAATTTCCTGCCCATTCAGGAAGATCTCGCCTTCATCCGGCTTGTGGACTCCGGATATTATCTTTATAAGAGTTGATTTTCCTGCGCCGTTGTCCCCGACCAACGCAACGACTTCGCCTTCATCCACATGAAAACTGACATTATCGACTGCGGTCAGACCGCCGAATCGCTTTGTGATGTTCTTCGCTTCCAATAGGTGTGCCATTGTTCCCTCCTGCCTGAGCTTACCGGTTTCTGTTCGGGAAGACTTGGTCGATGATAACCGCGAGAATCAGGATAACTCCGACCAGGATATAGGTCATGAATGTCTGCATGCCGATAATCCGCAAGCCCGTCTCGAGGATTGCGATGACCAGTGCTCCCAAGATTGTGCGGCCAACCGTTCCCGAACCGCCCGCCATGCTTGCGCCACCAATAACCACTGCGGCGATAGCCTCCAGCAGCATGTTCGCGCCCGCATCCGGCTTGCCCGTAATGTATTTCATGACATAGCTAAGACCAGCCAGCGACGCAAACAGCGATGAGATGACATATGCCTTTATGAGGTCGCGCTTTACATTGATACCTGAGCGGATTGCCGCATCGATATTGCCGCCGATCGCGTACAGGTGCCTTCCGAACTTCATTTTTCCCAAAATGAACGCAAACAGAAAAATGAAAAGAAAGGCAAAGATCACCATATTTGGGATAATTGCGAGAACGGTTTGGCCGCGAGCTACCTGCGGCCTCGAGAAAAAGCTGATCGCCCCACCTGGCGCCACATAGAAAAATGAACCGTTCCCTATATCGCCGGCGAGGGCTGGCAGGTTTTTTGTCGGAATGCCCTGTGTCAGCAGTTCGGAAATGCCATGCGTCACCCCCAGCATGGAAAAGGTCGCAATGAACGCCGGCACCCTCAAGCAGGCGACAAGCCATCCATTGACAAGCCCCGGCACAAGACCAATGAGGAGCGTCACCACGCTTGCGGCCAGAATACTCCAGAATGGCGAAAAACCGAGCGCAACACATGCTACCATCAATTTGGACGAGACCACCGTCGCAAAGCCCATCACGAAACCGACGGACAGGTCGATTCCGCCCGTTATAATGACAAACAGCTCGGCGATAGCGAGCAGAAAAACTTCTGTCCCATTGAAGAAAATAAGCTGCGCTGTATCAAAGCTGAAAAACGAACGCGCCACAACCGAAAAAAACACGACGAGGAGCACAATGAAGAGCGCAATCCAGTTCCGTCCCAGCAATTCGGGAAGAGTGCCTTGTTTCTCCGCAGTTTCGGTTTGCATGTATGCCTCTCCTCTCAGAACAGATCCGGGAATGCGCGATCGATGATCACCGCGATCGTGAGCAGCACTCCGACGCCGATGTACCGGTAGAAAGCCGATACTCCAATGATCTGCAGACCGTTTTCCAGCACCGCCAGCACCAGCACCCCGACCGCAGTACCCAGAATGCGCCCCTTCCCTCCAGTCAGGCTTGCCCCGCCTATGACCACAGCGGCCACCGCCATAAGCTCATAGTTCGCGCCCGAAGGCGTATAATTCCCTATGCCGGTCTGGAAAAGATTGAACAGGCCCGCAACTCCCGAAACAAACGAAGCAATCACGTAAATCATGACAAGGTGCCGGTTCACATTGATGCCCGAGCGAATCGCCGCGTCCATGCTCCCGCCGATCGCGTAGGTGTGCTTGCCAAACCGCGTCCGCCCGAGCACAAACCCCAGTACCAGCAACACCGCCAGGCTCAAAAAGAGCGAATTCGGAACGAGCCTCAAAACGCTCCTGATATTCGCCTGCGTGATATATGAAGGCTTTGCAAAAAAGCTGATTGATTTCGAAGGATCGATATAGAGAAAATAGCTGTTTCCTATGGCATTGATTTCCGACGGAGCGCCCATAACCGGCATGAATCCATCGGCAAGAAACAGCGTAATGCCGTTGCAGATGCCCCACATGCCCATGGTGGCGATAAAAGGCGGCACCCTGAAGCGGGTGACGAGCACGCCGTTCGCCAGCCCCGGCAAAATCGAAACAGAAAGCGCCGCAAGGCAGCCGAGCGCGATCACTTGCCAGACCGGCATGCTTCCCGCCCCGCCAGCGCCGCCCGCATAGAGAATCTGCATCACCTTCGCACCGAGCACCGACGAAAGCCCATACACATATCCAATCGAAAGATCGATGCCCCCTGTAATGACCACGAGCAGTTCCGCCGCAGCTAGCAAAAATGCTCCTGTCGAGAGGTGAATGATGTTCTGGAAATTGACGATATCGAAAAAGCCTGAGCTTCCGAGGCTGAATATGACAATCATTATAAAAAGGAAAATTAATGCCCAGTTGCGCGCGGAAAAGCGCCCTATCGCGGTCTGGAAAAATCCGCCGCCCCCAGGCGCACCCTGCTTCAATCTTTCGCCATTCGACGTGCTTTCAGCTGCCAATTTGCACCTCTGTCATTGATAATCTCATGTCTCCCCTTCGCGCGGAAGAGGAGACATGAAGGCCCGTTACCGGGACTTTTTGCTATTCTTTTCCTTGAGCGCTCACTGATAGATGTACTGCTGCATGTTCGGATCGTTCACATTGTCCTTGGTAAAGAACTCGAAGCCTGGAATGACCTTTTTCGGCACCTGTACCTTCTGGGTCAGATACTTGTACAGCCATTCGACACCGAGCGACCCCATCTCCCCCGGTTTCTGGGCGAGCACGAGGTCGATGACGCCTTTTTTAAGATTTTCGATATTGGTGATAGTCGCATCCCACGAGGCAATCTTGATCGCTCCGACAAGGCCTGCATTGACAACAGCCTGGTTCGCTCCCTGGGCGCTGAATACATTGGTGCCGAAAATTCCGACAATGTCCTTATCCTTCTGCAATGCAGCAAGGGTCTGTTCCTGCGCCTTCTGCTGGACATCGAGGCACCATTCCACCCCCACCAGCTTCATGTTCGGGAACTGCGCGATGCCGTCCCTGAAGCCTTTTACGCGCGCGGCCACTGACGACGCATCAGGATTTGTCGCTTCGCAGAAGACCTTGCCCTTTTCGCCGACGAGCTTCGCGAGATGCTCAGCGATCATTTTCCCGCCGAGATAGTTATCCGAGCCGATGTACGAAAGCGGGAAATTGTAGTCGGTGTTCGGTTTGGAATAATCGCCGTCTCCGAGGAACGTATCGACGGTGATAATCTCGACTCCCTTGTCGTAGATGGCTTTGAGCGGGGCCTTGAGCGCATCGACGGATGTCGGCGCAATGAGCAGCCCATCGAATCCGCCGCGCTGGGCATATGCCTGAAGAATGGGAACCTGATATTCAGGCCCCCAGGCCTTTGGATATTCCGCGACGATCAGATTGACACCGAGCTCTTTGCATTTGGCTCTGACGCCTTTTTCCATGGTGGTATAGAAGGGATCTTGCACACCAGGCATGAAAAGGAAGGTCAGCTGCTTCTTGGCGGCCTGCCCAAACACGGGCGCGACGGTCAAAAGAATGAGCAGAATGGCGAACACTGCTGAATACCGTTTTTTCATGGTATCCTCCTTGGATTGTGTTCGGAATGTTTGCACACTGCAGTGGCGCACAGAAACTTCGCCACGGGCACGCGCAAAAATCCCGAAAAATGGTTGACAACCAAGGCTATAGCAGCAAAATTCATGCCAAAATATGTAAGGAAAAGCAAAATCGTAGCGAGCCCCATTTGCACGCTGTTTGCAGCCCTCCCCGACCCGCGCCTCCATAGGCAAACGCCTCGACGGCCAGGCGTGCAGAAAAAGTGGATAGCGGACTATCCACCATCCTGTGTAGCCGGATATCCAGAACCAGCCCGCTCTCTCAGCGCCAGCTCAGCGCTCACTCGAATGAGCCGCGGAAATGATCCAAATGGAATACATTCTCTATCTTTACTTTCCCTGGCAGTCGATAGATATCGAAATCAGAATCAATACTTATAATCTTTTTTATTCCGGTCTTTTCAGCAGCTATTACAAGAGTTGCATCTGCAAAATCCATAGGCCTATCACTATATTCTTTTGTTAATTCAATTATTCGACTAATATCCTTCTGACTTATTTCTTGAAGAATAACTCCTTCCTTCATTATCCATTCAAAAAAGTCAATCTGAGCATTTATATTGAAGTCCAACATGTGGGATACTTCAGTTATTACAGCCGTCGTTGTTATGAATCTATATTTTGCGTTCTTTATGAAATCTTTGACTTTATTATGATATGTATCATCCTTATCAAACAAAGCAATTAATGGACCTGTATCAATGAGAATTGAGTTTAGCATTTATCTTATCCTTGAGTTTATCTTTATAGGTGATAGATAAACTACCATCTCCACTCCCATATTTTCCAAAATACTCTTCACCAAGCTCATATGAGTCTTTCTCCGACTCCTCTTGAATGAATAACTTTTCTAACGCTTCCCTAATAAGGTCTGTCTTTGATTTATGTTTTTTTTGGGCAAGAATTTCCAAGCGTTGCTCAATCTCTATCGGAAGACGAACTGTAGTCATATTGATCTCCTTGTATTACGTAATGTAATACAATATCAAGCACATGTCAACATTTTCGGCGACACGCCGCTCATCACCCACACCCTCATACTGACAGCTGTCGACACATCCCAGACCTCTATCAATGCGGCCACCAAAAAGGAAAAAGTGAAGTGTATGCAGAAGATTCAGGCTGGGGCCCGAGCAGAGGAAGGAATTTTGTGTTCCAGGTTCCTGCAGGCGTTGGCTTCATTGAGGTCCGTGAAGGCCAAAGCCAAACAGGCATAGAACTCAGCGATCTGCGCTTTGTGGGGGAACCATAACTTTGTAAGTTCTATTGACAATTTTACAAAGCGCTCTACAATACCACTATGATTTACCGTGCCTGCGAACCCTATCTCAGGAAAATTGCTTCCCAATTTCCTGTGGTCTTGATAACAGGCCCCCGGCAATCGGGCAAGACCACCCTCGCCCGCTATGCCTTTCCTGACTATAGCTACGTCAGCCTTGAAAATCTGGATACCGCCGACAGAGCCCGTGAGGATCCACGGGGCTTTCTTGCACAATATCGCCTCAAAGTGATATTTGATGAAATCCAGCGACTGCCGTCTCTGCTTTCCTATCTGCAGCAAATAGTTGATGAACATCCTCAGCCTGGCTCTTTTATTATTACCGGTTCACAACAATTCAATCTGATGGCTGCCGCGACCCAGTCCCTGGCAGGGCGAATTGGACGACTGGAACTGCTCCCCTTTTCTACTGGTGAAATATATAGTTATAATCCATCCCTGCTCACGGACAGTACCACATCCATACGACGTGGCTGGTATCCCCCGATTATTGATAGAAGTCTTGATGCTGATCTGTGGTATGAAAACTATATTGCCACATACCTTGAACGAGATGTGAGGCAGATTGATAACATCCGGGACCTGCTTACCTTTCGGCGCTTTCTTTCCCTTTGTGCGGGACGCACCGCACAACTGGTGAACCTGTCCGAATTGGCCGGCGAGTGCGGGGTAAGCCACAACACCATTAAGGCCTGGCTATCGGTTCTTGAAGCAAGCTACCTGGTAAAACTTGTCCAGCCCTATTACCGGAATTTTAATAAGCGGATCGTAAAAACGCCAAAACTCTATTTCCTCGATACTGGCCTTGCGGCCCGGCTCCTGGGCATACGGACTGACGACCAGCTCGCAAATCACCCCCTCAGGGGTGCCCTTTTCGAAACCTATGTGTTTAGCGAACTCCTCAAAAAAAGGATGAATGGACAGGCCCCATGGGAAATCTACTTCTGGAGGGACCATGGCGGCATCGAGGTTGATTTTATTCTGGAATCCGGCGGCACCCTTATCGCAGTAGAAGTAAAGTCGGGAGCCACCTTTCACCCCGATTTTACTACAAACCTCTCAAGATTTGCCGGATTTGCAGGTTCGGACCTCACCCATGCGGCACTCATCTATGGAGGCATGGAAGCCTTCACCTTTAAGGATGTGTCAGTAGTCCCCTGGAACCAGATGGATCTGCTGTAAACTATCGTTATTACCCTTCGAAAGCGCGTTTTAATACCAGTCTCCGATTTTACGTACATGAAATTCCTGTTGAAATCATCCAGGAAATCTATTTTTTCTATTCTTTATCAAAAAAATCCTTCCTGGAGAAAAAGCCGCCAAGTTCGCAGCATTTCCATCAATTTCATCTATGGCTCCTTGCAGGTTGCATTTACCATCTGACAGCATTATATAAATAAATGAAATCGGGACACTGTTCCAGTGCAGGAGATTGCAGATGAAAAGAAGCGCGATTTTTTGGGCGGCGATGGCGGTAGCAGTTGCCCTGTCGAGCTGTTCGGTTTTTGGCTCTCTCTTCAAAACCAAGTATCAGGTGCTCGGCGAAGCGCTGGTGAAGGCACTCCACAGCCTGCCGCTGAAGCCCATCTCGATGCGTCTTGTATCCAGATAATGCGGCGCAAACGCGAGCATATCGTCCCAGCTCATCTCATGGAGTTTTGCGTCAGGGACTGCGAACCAGTTGCCGATAAGCCTGCCCTCCTGATCGTATACGAAAGAGCCGCCCTTAGGCTCGCCTGTTCTCGAGATAAGCGACAGCATTCTGCTGCTGATATCTTCTTTTAGATACCCAAAGGGCGGCTGGGCATAGCGCATGAGCGGCTCGTAGCGGGAAGGCCTGATGAACGCATTCGGCTTCGTGCGGTCGAACACGCCAAAATCCGGCGTGGTTCCCCTTCCCAGCACTTCCCCCGTCTTCACCCTCAGGTCGATTAGGCACGCCTTCCGCTTTTCTTCGCTCTAATTTGAATGATGAGCGATAGCGCAAAACCAAGCGCGACAAAACAGGCTCCCACGATGAAAGAGAGTGTCGATGCCCGCTCGGGCACGCTGTCTTGAATGAAGGCGGTGATCTGCGGCCCGACGACGCCACCCGCGGCCCATGCGGTGAGGGCTGCACCATATATGACGGTCATTTTGTTCGGATGGAAGAGTTCAGCCACCGCAGAGGGCATGATGCCGAACCCTCCGCCATAGCACAGAAGTACCCAGCAGAGCAACGCGGCAAACAATATTGGCTGATGCGTAATGATAAGCAGTATAAAGATTACCAGTTCGCTGCCGAGCATAATACGGAATGTAGCGATCCGCCCTACCCTGTCGGAAACGGCGCCCCAGAAAAATCTACCTACGCCATTGAAGATCGAGGTTACGGCGATAAGCGTCGCGCCCATGGCGGCAAGGGCGACGGAGGTCAGCGCCGGATTGGACTGGGCCAGAAGTTTTTGAAACATGGGCGACTGGAACCCCACCACCGTGATGCCCGCACTGATATTACAAAAAAACATTAACCAGAGCAAGAGGAATCGGGCGGACAGAATATCACCTTTTGCCGCGCGGAAGGCTTCAAGAGGAGATGGGACATTTGCCGCTGTGCGCGGAAATTGGCTCAGCATCGCAGATGGCGCATTTCCTACGCTGTCAGTTTTGGAAGGCGAGGCACCAGATTTCCAATCTGGGGGTGGAGTGCGCAAGAACGACGAGCTCGTCATCGTAATCGCAAAGAAGAGCACCGCGAAGAGCAGGAAGGTCGTTACGAGGTTGCTGCCCGTGAGGCTAAGTAGAAGCGGCGCAAGCACTTTGCTCATGACAAGCGCACCAAAGCCAAAGCCCATAACTACTATGCCCGTAGCAAGCCCTTTGCGATCCGGAAACCACTTTGCGATCGTTGTAACCGGCGTGACATACCCAAGGCCGAGCCCTGTGCCACCGATGAAGCCATATCCGATATAGAGAAGCGCCAGCGATTTGATCGAGAGCGCGAGCGCCGCGACCGCGTACCCCAGACTGAAGAGGATGCTGCCACTCAACGCGAGTCTGCGAGGCCCCACGCGCGGCAGCACTACGCCGCCTATTGCGGCCGCCACGCCGAGAAACAAAATCGTGAACGAAAAAATCAGCGAAACTTGTGTGGTGTTCCATCCATACGCCTTCATAATCGGCGTCTGAAAATAGCTCCACGCGTAGACAGTTCCAAGACAAATCATAAGCAGCGTGGCCATGGCGACCATAAACCATCGATGTGCCGGCGCCCGTTCACTCATTCGAAGCTTCCTCCGTTTTTTTTTGGGAGAGCGCATCGAGCTCGTATCGAGTTCTACAATGCGTATGACCCAAAAAATCTTATATTGCTGAAATATGATATACTGATTTACGCATGCTGCGAAGATAGCGCGATCCATGGGGTGAGAAACAGCTTTTGCGATTTACAACAACGAGGAGATCGTATAGTGATGATATGAGAGCGCTGCACCACCGCGCTATGTGAGGTAAGATTATCTCAATAACAAACAAGGCCATAGCGCGTAGGAGGTGTACCGAGATGCAGTATATCGCATTTGATTCGCACAAGCGATACACCTATGCGGTTGTAGAAGACCAGGACAAGGGGCGCGTCATGGAGCAGCGAATTGCGCACAGGAAAGGCGAGATTCGTGAGTTTCTCTCACGCCACGAACCAGGCTCGCCTGTAGCCCTTGAGACGATAGGCTCCTGGTACTGGATCGTGGACGAGATTGAAGCAGCAGGAATGCTGCCTCGGCTTGTCAATGCCCGCAAAGCGAAAATGATGCTTGCCTCATCAAAGAAGACCGACCGACTCGATGCCAAGGGACTGAACACCCTGCAACGAGCAGGGACGTTGCCCACGGTGTGGATACCTCCCGGTGCGGTTCGTGATATACGAGAACTCTTTCGTACCAGAATGGTACTGACCAGAGAGGTCACACGCCTCAAGAACCGCATTCTCTCCTGCTTCAGCAAGTATGGCATTTCCTTCAATGACACGAGCGATGCGTTCAATGTGAAAGGCCGCGCTTCTCTGGAATCTGCGCTCTCTCTGTTGCCTTCTCACACCTGTTTTGCCGTGCAGAACCTCTTGGGACAGCTGGATGCAGTGAAGCACTCGATAAAGGAGTTTGAAGCGCGCATAAATCAAGTCAAGAACATAGCTCCGAGGTAGAAGCAACGAATATACTTTCCATGCGGCATGAAGCCCTGCATTTCCGTCATGTTGTTCAGCTCTATGAACGGCTGAAGGCAACAAAGGGGCATGGCGTTGCGATTGGTGCCGTTGCACGGCATTTGGCTGAAGCGACATATTGGGTTCTCACCACGAAAAGCGCGTATAGAGAACCAAACCATACCAAGTGCAGTACGGTTGTTTCGTCCAGGAAAGGATAAGCGCGCTGGGCTCATGGATCTTCAAGATCCGTTATAGTGATTGCGAAATCCTTTCTGGACATCATCATGTCGCAGAGACGGCGAAGATATGACTCCTACGAAACAGCGTAACGATTGGTATGTGTTTGGCTATTGTTAACGGATATATTCGGTAAGGAGCACAAGAGAAGAAAAAATCATACCTTTGTTCTTGACAGGTGCAGCGCTCTCAGATATGAGCCCACCTGTCAAGACATCAAATATAGTGAAATAAGGTGGACTTGAAGATCCCTTACTTTATTTCCTATTAATCTGTCCAGTTTTCGCGGCTTATTATAGGGGAATAAGATGACCTTTGACATATTGCTGAAGGCAAGGGGCTAGTTTGAGGCTCATGAATTATCTGAAAAGGCACTTGTGGCTCACAAAATGCCGCTTCGTGATCCACAAAACTACTCGTGGTGAATATATGATCTGCAACGGTATCGACGTGAGCATCCGCCTGCATACCCGAGCAAAATGAGATGATCGAGCGATTTTTTAGAAGCATAAAGTAGTAACTGGTCTGGCAGAGAGAGTATGCATCGTTTGATGACGGGTAGAATGCCCTTGCCAACTGGATACGGCATTATAACGGAACGCGGCCGCATATGGCCTTGGGCTATGCAACACCGGCAGAATTCCGGCAGAAAATAAGTGTATAAATGGTCTGAAAAGTGGGAGAACACGTCACCAGCGTACTGTGAAAGTCTGCAACTTCAGCAAGGTACCTTTGAATACGGCCATCCGCCAGCGCCGCGTTTCTGATTTCAACAAGAGTATCCTTTGGTTCGCGGCACAGGTGAAGCCGAATCGCGTATTTCAGCCAGTCGTCGCTGCGGTCCAGCAGCTTTTAATATTCCATTTTCGCCATCAGCCTCCTTGTTTAAGAATATATAACTCCCGATTTTTTGCTAAAGTCATTGAAAAAGCAGGCTGCGAAGCACTTCGATAATCGCTTCGTATGTAACATCCTGCGCATAAGGGAACTTTTTCTGATATTTCGCCCACATCTGCCTAAGGTCGCGGCTTTCGGATATGTTCTCGAAAATAGCCTCGGGAGCAGACAAAATCGCTTTGCTGCCCCGATGCTCCGCCGTAGCGGACAGCGCTTCCAGAAAAAGCGCCTTGTCATATTTTTGGGTTGTACCTAAAATGTAAATGTCATAATAATCTCTCGGGCGTGTGCTGAATATGCCTCGGCTTAGAATTGTCTCAACCTTCTCAGCCATAACCGTTTCAATGTTATAGCCCCAAAGACGGATACGGACAGATTCATCAAAAATACTGCTGAATTCATAGAGAACTGCAGAAGGCGTTATCACATCCCCGGTAGAAATATCAATAGAAAGCGGTGTAACAATCGTATCGTAAACCGCATCCATCCTGATGCAGAAACCGCCGTAGCGGTCGTCTTTCCGGATAGAAGCGACGGAAACAACCTTAAATGCCACTTCATCTTTCAGGTCAATGCCGCAGATGCTTTGAATCGCTTGCGTTATCTGCTCTTCCGTCAAAGGCAGATTGCGCAGCGTAGTGTCCAGGTCCATGGTCGAGCGCGTATCCAAGCCCACAATGGCCGCAACCAACATTCCACCTTTGATCACGAATTTTTCCTGATATTCGGACTTGGACAGACGTTCTAAAAAACGTTCGAACATGTAGTTCTGCAAAACTACCTGGGCCGCAATGTTGTTCTTCTTTGCGTAGTGGTTGATGCGGCCCTTCAGGCTCATCGCCTTAGAGCTCATAGCAACACCTCCATATACCGCTTGAGCACTTTTTCAACCCGCAGACGCTTTGCATAATCTTCAAGCAGATTCAAGTTTTTCCCCTTGGATACCGCATAGTTTTTCACGGCGCTGATCACCGTTTCTTCATCACAGCGGTTCCGGCTGCGCAAAAAATCACAAATGGTGCGCTCCATATTGTAGCAGCGCACCGTGTTTCCGAAAGTTGTTTTTTTCTCAATCATTCCAAGCCTGTGCAGCTCCGGCTTGATATAAAAGCAAGTGCATTCGTCTTTGATGGAGGCCGGCAGCGCCGAATCGCTGGGAATGGTTACGGTATGCCGAAACGGCGTACGCTCCGACAGGCCGTTCAAAAAGAGGGCTGTGTCATGGGAGAAAATAATTTTTGAGGAGCGCAGCATCAGCGCATACATATCGTCATTCACCGCATCCGGAAGAATATACACGCCATGCCCGCTTCTTTCCAAAAGGCCGGCCTTCACATATTTCGTAAGCAAAGCCTTGGAATATCCTAACTGCAACACCTGTGATGTTGTAATCACATTATTGTTTTTCTTCATTTCCTGAAGAATTTCAGAATTGATGCCCATAGCTTCACCACCAAGTAAACTATTATATAGATATCATATTCGATTTCCATACAAAAGTCAACTTTTAGAGTGAACTTTTAAATAGAAAACACAAAATATATCGATATGATAGTAAACTTTCAGAGTAAATTTATTTCATGATTAAGCCCTTATCAATTGCCTGCGCCATCGCTTTAAGCCTGTGAAGTAGCAAAGCTGCCCGCTGTTGTTGATAAATGTCCTATACTCGATTTTCCGTTCAAACCATGCAGAAGGAACAAGGAGGTCTGAGATTAAAGACGTTTAAGGGTACACTGCCAGGAATAAGGCAGACATTATTCTGCAAATCTTGCGGAAGAGCTTCGCTGTAATCGATTGGGAACGGCAGAATGGCCTTGTCACTGCATCCCAGTCAGCAAACTGCTTGCTTCCAAAGAGAATGAGCTCGCCTTCGAAGTCCTTTGCGCCGCTCTCTTTGCGGTCATCAACAGGTCATCGATAAAGAAACCCTGACCATTAAAGCATTCATGCCTCAATCGGAAGCGCATTTCACCGCCCCCCTCAGGTCAACAAATCCCTGTCCTCGGCGTACTCTGCTCCCCGCGCCTGCTTGAAAAGCCGCACAAGGCCAGGCACATCCATGCGATCTTTTTCGGGGCCGCTCAAGTCAGCGATGATGCTACCCTCATGCATCATGACCACCCTGCTCGCCTGATCGAGCGCACGCTTCATATCATGCGTCACAATGAGCGCGGTGAGCTGAAATTCCTCTATAAAGCGGCGCGTGAGCTCGCCTACAATCTCAGCATTTGCAGGGTCGAGCGCGGCCGTATGCTCATCGAGGAGGAGCACCGAGGGCCGCGAGAGCACCGCCATGAGCAAGGTGAGCGCCTGCCGCTGGCCGCCAGACAGCCTCGACACATTTTCATGCAGCCTGTTTTCGAGCCCCATGCCGAGCTCAGCTACCCGCTCGGCCATCTCCCGCGCAAATTTAGGCGGCGTAGCAATGCGGAACCTGCGCGGCCCTTTACGCGCAGCGAGCGCAAGGTTGTCCAGCACCGTCATGTCGCCCGCCGTACCAGCCAGCGGATCTTGCCGCACACGCCCTACATGGATCGCGCGTTCCCATTCCGGGAGGGGTGTCACATCCTGGCCATCGAGGAGAATTTTTCCTGCCTGCAGCGGTACGGTGCCCGCAATAGCATTGAGGAGTGTGCTTTTTCCTGCTCCGTTCGAGCCGATGATCGATACGGTCTGGCCGCGCTTCACTTCGAGCGTGAGATTGCGAAGCACCGTATGCTCCGCGCCGCCTCCCAGGCTAAAGCTTACTAGTATATCGTGCACGCTGATCATCGCTTCTTCCTCCCATACCGCGAGATGGCAACGGACGCGATAATGAGCAACGCGGTGAGCAGCCGCAGGTCATTCGGCGTGATACCGGCGACATACCCCCAGGAGCGGGCGGCATACATAAGCGCGCGGAAAATGATGGAGCCAAGGAAAACGCGCGCAAGCTGCACACCTATAAATTGCGAATGAACCACAAGCTCGCCAAGCATCACTGTAGCGAGTCCCGCAGCGACAACTCCCTGCCCCAGATTGACATCGGCAAAGCCCTGGTAGGCTGCTGCCATTGCTCCCGATAGCCCCGGCAATGCGTTCGCGAGCATGATGCCCCACGTCCTGAGGCGGTTTGGCTGAATGCCCGCCTGGATGACCGCATTCTCGTTGTCGCCGAGCGCGCCCATCGCGATGCCGATTTCAGTATGAAAAAAGAGATCGAGCAACCCGAACAGCACTAAACACACGAGTACGCACGACGCCAGAAGCGCCCCCTCTGGCGAAAGCAGGCTGCTCAAGAATGATCTCGCCTGTGCAAGCATCGGGTTATTGGTGATAAGCGGCAGATTAGGCTTGCCGCCCAGAATCCGGAG
>WESA01000046.1 GCA_009768935.1 Rectinema subterraneum | reverse complement strand
TAAAATGTTGTATACTAGCTCTATAGAATCTAATAATGTGTCTACTTAAATGGGGTTAGTTCAGACTAAAACCGGAAGTTTATCACCGACTGTGACATTTATTTGCTGATCTCCCGCAAACCTTCTTCTCCCGGCTTCACGATCTTCTGATGCAGTGTCATACAATCCTCCACTCCTTTCCTTGAGTGTCAGATCAGATTATAGCACATACACCTTATTTCTTTTTGTGAAATATTATTTGCTATAGTGATATCTAAACGATATAAATATGACCTGATTCTCTTCTACTTTATACACAATCCTGTGTTCATGATCGATTCTTCGTGACCAAAATCCTTGTAAGTTTTGTTTTAAGGCTTCCGGCTTGCCTGTCCCTTCAAACGGCATTCGATCTATTTCTTTTGTCAAATCATTGATCTTTTTGAGTTGTTTCTTATCAGTCTCATGCCAATAGATATAATCTTTCCAAGCTTCATCGGTGAAGAGCTTATTCATCGTTCAATAGCTCCCTCTTACTGACGTTGCCTGCTGTATATTGAGCGATAGATTTCTTCAAATGTTCGGCATTCGCGTCATTGCTCAAGAGGTAGGTTGTCTCCATGAGACTGTTGTATTCATCAATAGAGAGAAGAACAAGGTTTTCGTTGTTTTTACGAGTAATGATTAGTGGATCATGATCTTTGTAGACTTTATCCATGTAGGATTTAAGGTTCTGGCGAAGATCAGAATAAGAAACGGCATCCATAGCACACTCCTCTTACGTACAATATATTGTACTTGATTGAAAAAGGCAAGACCGTAGAAGAGTGAAGCAATAATCTGGGCAGGCTCTTGCGAAAGATAGCGAGCGCCTTTTTTGCGCTGCTTGTTTCCCTTATCTCCAGGTTGCTGAGAGCGCAGCATATTGTGCCAAACCATGCAGCTCAAGTCGCGACCAATTGGTCGACTAAAATATTTCATTTTCATGCAAGTACTTTCCGATAATAATACTATGAAGTTTCTGCGAGGGGGAGCCCGCGGTCGGAGCATTGGAGCGGTTAAGAGCATTTCGGTTGCGCACATTATTGCCGCGCGTTTCATCGCTGCGCGCATTGTCGCTATTGCGGCGCTCTGGTCTGCGCTGGCCGTTCTTCCCGCGTATAGTGCCGTGACCGCCCCGCCTCTGCTTGGAAGAGCCTCCGCTGATTCCCGCCAGGCTGTGATCAAAGCTGCGGAATCCTTCTTGGGGGCGCCGTATCGCCTGGGCGGCGAAACAAAAAGCGGCATCGATTGCTCGGGCCTTGTCTATGCCGCATTTTTGGAAGCGACGGGCATCAAAGTACCGCGCACAGTACGCGATCTTTCAAAGTGGGTCCTTGTCATTCCGCGGCAGGACCTTGTGCCTGGCGATCTTGTGTTCTTCGATTTGGAGGCGAGCGTGACCGCAACCTCTGTCCCCAGTCAAACCTCTGTCCCTCAAAATGCCGCCTTTCTCTCCAAAGCCGATCATGTCGGCATCTATATCGGCGAAGGCATCTTCATCCACGCAGCGAGTTCGGGCAGCCCAAAAGGGGTTATCAAGAGTTCGCTGAGTGAAGCAGGATGGAAGCATCGGTTTCTCTTTGCCGGCCGTGCTCTGCCCGCTTCCGCTCTTTCAGGTATCGCTGCAGAATGGGGAGGAGGGGTTGGTCTTGGCCATCTTGATTCGCTCTTGAGCTCGCCTTTTGTGTCGTTGCGCTCTTTCAATGGCTGGGGAGAATTCTCTTTGCCAATAGCGAATAATTTTGCTGCAGGTATTCGCCTTGGTATCGCCTGGGACAGGTACCTTGGCGTGGTGAGAGTTCCCGCTGAGCTCGACATTGGGCAGATTTCAGGTTTTTCGCTTTTTGCAGGGCCAGCGCTGACATTTGGAAGCCCTGTGCACGTTATTGCGACAGGCGGCATTCGCTGGTCTCCGTTGCTCTTCTCTTCGGGCGCCCAGCGCTTCGGTATCTACGCTGAGCTTCGCTATAACCATTATGTACCTCTTGCAGGGCAGCCGGACAATGCAGTTGCTGACATGAATGCCTGTGTCAGTTTTTCTATAGGATTCAGACTGAGGTCGGTGAAATATTGAAAAACAAAAAGAGCTGCCCTCTTTCAGACAGCCCCTTTGCATAACGAATCCATTTGGCGCCACATCAATTCGCAAATGCGGCGCCCTACTCTTTTCTACTTAATCAAAGCGTTCAGCAGGTTTGAATCCGAGCCCGCCGCGAGGCCATATTTTTTAGCCAGCCAGCCTCAAGCCTGCGCCTGCTCCATCAGCGGCACGAGCTTTTTTGTGCCAAAGACATCGATCTCGAGCATTTTGTAGCACTTGGTCGGGCACTTTTCGACACAGATGCCGCAGGATGTGCACTTGGCATAATCGGTAACAGGAATGCCATTCACCATGGTAATGGCGCCTTCCGGGCAGGATTTGACGCAGAGTTCGCATTTGATGCAGCCGACCTTGCAGGTTTTAATAACGCTCGCTTTAACCGTGCTCCTGTTCGAACACAGTACAATCGAGCCCACGCGATCGCGCGGCACAAGCGTAAGGATCTTCTGCGGGCATTCCTCAACGCACAGCCCACAACCAGTGCAATTGTCATAGTTGACATGCGGCAGGCCATCCTCTCCCATCGCAAGCGCATCGAATTTGCATACATTCACGCAGTCGCCAAATCCCTGGCAGCTCCATGAGCAGGTTTTTATGCTGCCTGTGGAAAGCTTGGCCGCACGGCATGTCTGAATGCCATTGTATTCGCCCTTGCTTACTGTTTTATCGATTGCGCCCTGGCAGAGAAGAACGGCGACTTTGTCTTCTGCCGCACCTCCTTCAACGCCCATTATTTTCGCAAGCGCCTCTGCTGTGGCTGAGCCACCCACCGAGCATTTTGTAGTCGGCGCCCTTCCAGTTGCCACTGCCTCTGAATAACCATCGCATCCAGGGTAGCCGCAAGCTCCGCAGTTCGCGCCAGGCAACGCTTCTCGCACTTCATCGATTTTTGGATCCCGCTCTACTTTGAATTTCTCGCGGAAAAAGCCCAGAGCAACACCAAGCACTAGTGCAAGGACAGCAGAAAATCCGAAGGTTATAAGAATTGTTCCAACCATATCATGGTCCTTTTATTTTATCAGGCCCGAGAAGCCCATGAACGCAATGCCGATCAATGCGGTCGCCATGAAAAGAATGGGCGTTCCCTGCAGAAATTTCGGAACCGGGCTCGTTTTCATCCTGTCGCGGATGCCTGCCAGCAAGACCATTGCGAGAAGATAGCCGAGCGATACGCCGACCGAATACGCAATTGACTCAATGAAATTGTACTTGAAAGAAATGTTCTCGAAGGTCACCGCCAGAATTGCGCAATTCGTCGTAATGAGTGGAAGATAAATACCCATCGCCGAATACAGGCCTGGCACATTCTTCTTGAGGTAGAACTCGACGAGCTGAACCAGACTCGCAATCACCAGGATGAAGATGAGAATCTGCAAGAAGGTCAGATTGAGCGGCACAAGTATGTAGTTATAAATGGGCCATGTTGCTGCTGTAGCAAGTACTGTCACGAAGGTTACCGCAAAGCCCATGCCAACGGATTGGCCGACATCGCTCGTCATGCCGATATAGGAACAAAGCGCAAGAAATCGCATGACAACGATATTGTTTACCAGCAATGCCAGCAGAAATATTTTCATGAGGTCCATTATGCAGCCTCCTTCTTGGCAGCAAGTTCTTTTGTCCGCTGCGATGCTTCCATTTTTTTCTTCAGCCAGATATTGAAGGCTATAAACAAGCTGAACACAAAGAACCCACCCGGCGGCAGAATGAAGAAGAGAATTGGCTGGTACGAGGATGGCATAATCTGAATGCCTGCCAGAGTTCCGTTACCAAGGAGCTCCCTCACCGCAGCAAGGCCAATCAAAACCCATGTATATCCAAGCCCCATCCCCAACGAATCCGCAATGACTGAAACCAGATTTTGTTTCGAAGCAAAGGCTTCGACGCGCCCCATTATGATGCAGTTGACGACGATAAGCGGAATAAAAACGCCCATGCTCTTCGAAAGGTCAGGGAAGTACGCTTTCATCACAAGATCGACCATTGTCGTAAACGCTGCAATAACAATGATGAATATCGGAATCCGGATCGCCGAAGGTATGAGCTTGCGGAACAGCGAAATAATGACCTCGGAGAAAAGAAGCACGAAAGTCATGGCGAGGCCCATGCCGATGCCATTCGAAACGCTTGTAGTGACCGCAATGGCAGAGCACAGGCCGATCATGAGCATGAGCAGAGGATTTTCGAATATAAGACCCTGCCGAAAAACCTTATAAAGCTTTTTCATTGTCATTTGCCTCCCGCCTTGGGCTGTATACCCTGCGGCTGCGAATTCTGTTGTTGCGAAGCATTGGAGTCGGCCGGCGGGGCAGCCATTTTCTGATCCATATAGGCAATCGCTGCGTCACCTGCGGCTTTTATGATTTTTGTCAGCGATCTGGAAGTAATGGTTGCGGCAGTGATGGCGACAACATCTTTCTTTACCTCGAACGGATCGGTGAGGAATTTTCCCGCAAACTGGCCGACAAATGTTGTCTTTTTTGCTTTATCGACATAATAGCTTGGATTTGAAGCATTCATTCCAAGACCCGGCGTGTCTTTAAGTTCCATAACCTCAACACCGGCGATACTGCGATGCAAATCCACTGCAACAAGCAATGTTGCAGTACCGCCATAACTGGGGCCGGCCGCCTTTATCGCAAGGCCGAGCGGTATCGTACCATTCTTTACTTCATATGCTGTTTCGAATTTTATGTTTGGATCACTCGAAGCGAGGTCTTGGATCTTATCGAAAGCATTCGCTTGAGGGAAAAGCTCCTGCATCGATGCATTGAACTGTTTTTCAGCCTGCATTTCGATATTCTCTTTTGTAAAGGCGTACACTACTGCAAGGCATGCACAGGCGACAGAAGCGAACAGAGCAAGTGTAATGCCAAGCTTTACCATATCTTTTTTCATTTTGTCGCCTCCTTTGAAGGCTTGGCAGGCTTGGGAGGAGGCACGAAGCCGTATTTTTTCACTCGCAGCTTATTGAGGAAAGGTGTTAGAATATTCATTATCAGAATTGCATAGGTCACACCTTCCGGGTAGCCGCCGAATTTGCGGATAAGCACGGTAATGAGCCCTATGCCGATGCCGAAAATTGCTTGCCCGTATGGTGTAAGCGGCCTCGTCGCATAGTCTGTCGCCATAAAGAATGCGCCAAATACGATTCCGCCGGTCAGAAGGCCCAGAACTGGATCCATTCCGAGCAGCCAAGAGAACACGAAGGTCGACGCGAGCACCGAAACCGGCACGATCCACTGAATCACCCCGATTCCCAGCAGGAAAAGCCCGCCCAGCAATACAAGCAGAATCGAGCTTTCGCCGATTGAGCCTGATCGATAGCCCATGAACAACTGGCGGTAGAACGCGCCTGTATCGCTCGCTCCAAAATATTTCGCCACATCAGCAAGCGCATTGCCTTGTTTCAGCAAGTTCAGCGGGGTTGCTGCACTGAGCGCATCAGCCGGGAGCCCCAAACCTTTCGGCATGCTCCAACTTGTAATTGCCGCCGGAAAGCTCATAAGCAAAAATGCGCGCCCAATGAGCGCTGGGTTGAATGGATTCGCTCCAAGTCCTCCAAAGAATTCCTTTGCGATTACAATCGCGAAAATCGCGCCCAGCGCCACCATCCACAGCGGCGTCGATGGCGGAAGAATGAGCGCCAGCAAAAGCCCGCTGACCACGGCGGAAAAGTCGCCAACCGTCATGCTGGCTTTAATCAGCTTCCGGAACAAAAATTCTGAGACAACCGCAGCCGCAATCGACGTTACCACAACGCCCAAAGCTGGCAGACCGTACAGATAAATGCCGTATGCTGTCGCCGGCATGAGCGCAATAACCACCGACAGCATGATGCGCGGCGTATCGACCGGCGAAAATACGTGGGGGCTCGACGAAAGGAGCAGTTTTCTATCGGACATTCTGGGCCTCCTTCTGTTTCAGCGCGCGCAGAACCTGCTTGCCAACTCTGAATCTCTGGACAAGGTGTCGGTGCGCCGGGCACACAAATGAGCAGCTGCCACATTCGATGCAGTCCAGAAGGCCGATTTTTTCCGCTTCTGCATAGTTTCCGCTTTCGATTGCAATTGCGAGCAGAGCAGGGGACACCGCAGTCGGACATGCCCGAATACAGCGCCCGCAGCGGATGCAGGTCTCCTCTTCGTACTGCATCGCTTCTTCCTTGCTCATGAGTAACACGCCGGAAGTATTTTTCTGCACAGGAATTTCATAGCTCGGCACAGCGACGCCCATCATGGGTCCGCCGAAAATCACTTTTGCGAGCGATTCTTCGTCTGTCTCGACAACATTGGCTTTGACCAAGTCGGAAATGAGGGTGCCAATCGGCGCCACGAGGTTTTTCGGTGTTTTGCATGCGCCGCCAGTCACGGTGAATCCCCGCTCGATGAGCGGCTTGCCTTCGCGGAAGGCATCAACGATTGCACAGAGCGTTCCAACATTCGATACCACGCAGCCGACATCCATAGGAAGTCCGCCAGATGGTACCTGTTTGCCGGTGATTGCCGTGATGAGCATTTTTTCACCGCCCTGCGGATACTTTGTCTTGAGCTCCTGGATGCGGATCTTCATGCCCGCTTTCACCTGCGGACTCTGGTCTATTGCTTTCTGCACATACGGAATCGCGTGCTTCTTGTTCTCTTCTATAGCAATGACGCCTTCAGGGGCATTGACGGTTTTCATGACGATTGCGACGCCGTCGACGATTTTTTCCGGTGTTTCGATGAGCGTGCGCTCGTCTATGGTGAGGTATGGCTCACATTCCGCAGCATTCGCAATGACATATGAAATTGGCTTTGTCGGAGCAAGCTTTACGTGCGCAGGGAATCCTGCGCCGCCCATTCCCACTATGCCTGCGGCACGAATTCGGGCGAGGGCCTCTTCTTTGGTGCATGCAAATGGATCCAGAGGCGGCATGAAATCCTGCGCGGATTCCCCTTCGGGAGGATCTTTTGGCTCGATTACAATGCACAGGCCTTCGGTGTTGTTCGATTGCATGCGCGGCTCGATCTTTTTGACTACGCCCGCTACCGATGCATGCAACGGCACGGTCATGCGGCCTTCTGCATCCGCAATCTTTTGCCCTGCTTTCACAAACTCACCGACCTTGACGAGAGGCTGGATCGGGGCGCCAAAATGCTGGTTGACGGGTATCACTACTTGTGGTACCGAAGTCAGCCGTTCGATCGGCTTTCCCCCTGAGCGGTCCTTTCTCTCGGGCGGATGTGCGCCGCCTTTGAATGTCCTGATTGACATAGTGGAAAGGTCTCCTTTGAAGATTAGCGCTGATTCAGCGGAGAAGACCAGCTTCTTCGCATTCGATGCAATATGCTGGAAAATTATAACAAAACCGCCCCATATTACCATCAGTTTTTGCGTATGGTCAAGGCGAAAAGTGCATAAGTATTTGTCGCACAATAATAAGATAAATTTTTATTGAATCGAAGGGCGCGCGGCGATAATTTGCAGGCAAATGCAACGAATGGCGCTTGCAAAACAAAAAAGCGCCACCGGCCTATGGTCAGCAGCGCCTTTAAAAGGCCCGAGAATCAGCTTATCCAAGCGCTTATTTGCGCCCCTTCAGCATTACGCGAACCTGCTTCATAAGGCCTTCGCCCTCGCTCTTTGTCTCGATATCGATGATATCGTTGAGCGTTGTGTGAATGATGCGCCGCTCGAACGGATTCATGGGCTCAAGCAAAACGGATCTCCCGCTGCGTCGCACTTCTTCTGCTGTTTCGTAGGCGATTCTGACAAGCGCTTCTTCTCTTCGCAGGCGGTAATTCTCCGAATCGAGCACGATTTTCATGTCGTTATGCCCGAGCGTGCCGGCATAGACATTAGCGAGCAGCTGCAAAGCATCGATATTCCGGCCCTTTTTGCCGATTAGGATCGATGCGGACTCCGTATCGATGCGCAGTCCCAGCTTTTTAGGCTCCCTAAAGGCCACTGACACGTCCGAAGAATAACCCATGTGCTCTATGACTTTCTTTGTCCATTCCACCATCTTCCGCTCGAAATCATCCATGGGAATCGGCTCCACATCGTGCCGCTCCTGCTTTTCGCTCTTTTCCTCCGGCGCATCCTGCTGCGCCTGCCGAGGTGCATCTTTTGTATGCACGCGAATGCGCACCTTCCCTTTTTTGAACAAACCTCCGCTTTGGTTTTCGATGATCTCGACATCGAACGAACTGGTATCGAGACCGAGCTCCTGAGCAGCAAGCTCAATCGCTTCGCGCTCGGTCTTTCCTTCAAACTCATATATCATCTGGATCGCTCCTCGTAGAAAGATTCAATTATTTTTTCTTTTTGGGACTGCCTTTTGCGGATCCCGAGCCTGAATTGGGCCCGGATTTGCCGGACGCTCCTCGTTTATTGCCCTTTTCGGTTTTCCCGGCCTTGTTTTCGAGCCATTTTGTCACTTTTTCAGAGAAGCCTTCTTTGGAACCGGCACGGCCGACCGGCCTTGCTTTGGCGTCGACGGCTGCCTTTTTCCCGCTTGTGAGCTTTGAAGCAGCGGGTTTCGGGGCGTTCCCCGCTGTGCGGGAAGAGGTTTCGCCAGTTCCTGCACTTACGGGGCCTCCCCCGGTACTTGTGGCAGCTTCTGCACGGGCGAGTTTGTGCTTCTTCATAAGATCGTTGATAACGATCTGCTGGAGGATAGTGAGCACGTTGTTCGTGATCCAGTAAATGAGAAGCCCCGATGGCACATCGTACAGGATGAAAAAGAACATAATCGGCATGCCATACATCATCAATTTCATCTGGCTGGCCTGCTGGCTGTTGCTTTGGGCACTTTGGGGAGACTGGGTGAACTTGCCATACAAAAGCTGGCTAAACAGATATATGATGGGCAAGGCCCTTAAATCATTCCAACCGACTATTGGAAGCCTGAAATTACCGAAATTGATGATACTTTCCGGCAAAGAGAGGTCGTTTATCCAGCCGCCGATGAACATGGCTCCGCGAAGATCGAAATGGTTGTTGAACAGGTTGTACATGGCGATGAAAAGCGGGAACTGGATGAGCAAAGGCAGGCAGCCGGACATCGGGTTATAGTTTTCGCGCTTGTAGAGCTCGGCCATTTCCTGGTTGAGCTTCTGCGGATTGCCTTTGTACTTCGCCTGCAGCTCCTGGATTTTGGGCTGAAGCTCTGCCATCCGTGCGGTGGACATCGAACTTTTCTTTGTAAGGGGATAGAACAGCGCTTTGATGAGTACCGTCACCAGGATAATCGCGATGCCATAGTTCGGAATGAGTTTATAGAAGAAATTAAGGAGGAATTTGAGAAAATTCTCGAGCCAGCCCAGCATTCCCGATCCTTCCATGGCATCTTCCAGCTTGAGGCTCGCCAGGCCAAACCCGTTCTTGTCAGCATATTCATATTTCCCGAGTTCAGCCGAAGTCTTGGGGCCAAAATAGAAGTAATAGGTATCGGTAGCGGACACGCCCGAAAACGAAGTACGCAGCAGCGAAATCGTATTCGTCTGCTTGATCAGCGGATCCTGGGCTGTCTCGATTTCGTACCCCGACATCGGCGCCTTTGGAACCGCTATAAAGGTAAAGTATTTGCCCGACATGGCGAGCCAGCTCGCGCTTGGCGCAATCACGGTCGGCGTATTCGCCTTTGGCTGCTCAGATTTCTTTTTGCCATCTATTTCTGCGATGTATTTGCGGTAATCGGCATTTTTGGGTAGCTGATCGAAGCGCGGGCCTATTTGCGGGCCCAGATCCAGCCGGTATGCAATCCCGTTCGCACCCAAGGCTATCGGCTTCCCGTCAGGTTGCTCGATACTGATGCCAAGCGCAAACAAGTACTCGCCTTTCTTGAAGGAATACGCTCGTTTGAGCACAAAAGGCACTTTCTGATCGCTACCTGCCAATGGCGCTTCAAACATGCGCGAGAACTCAATCGCGGTCTTGCTCTCGTCCAACCACTGCGCATTCATGAGCTCGCGCACCGGCGCGGTTGCAGACCCGAAAGAAAGCGATAATCCGTTCGCGCCCGATGAGCCGCGAACGATCAAATCAACCGCACCGCTCTTGTCTCTATGGTTTTTCAAGGTCAGAGAGACAATTTCGCCCCCCGCATTTGTCAGGGTCGCACTCATCACATCTGTCTCGATGATATAGGTGCGTTCCGCTGCGGGAACAGGAATCGACGAGCTGCTTGCGGTTTTAACCGGAATAGGCGAGGGCACTGCTACCGCGGGCGCGCTAGTATTCTGCGCAGGGAGCTCTGTCCCCTGGGCGGGCGTTTGCGTTGCCGTGCTCTGCTGCGTCGCAGGTGGAAACAGCGCATTCTGCACCATAAAGCCAGCGCTCACAATGACTGTAGAAAGGACAACCGCAATTATTGTGCGGCGGCGATCTTCTTTGGAAGAGGGTTCTTGTTCGAATATATTGCTCATGGTACTGGGTCAAAGCCTCCTGGATTTCCTGGATGACAGCGAATCACGCGTTTGAACGAAAGCACAAGCCCTTTGAATGGGCCATATTTTCTGATCGCCTGATATGAATAGGATGAACAGGTCGGATAGAACCTGCAAGATGGCGGAAACAGCGGCGAAATGACCAGCTGGTAAATGCGAATCGCAACCAGCAGAGGAAAAGACAGAATCTTGTTTACAATATTCATCGCAGCAAATCCGCCTTGTGTAGCAGATACTGCATCGCGCTGCGGCAATCAGAAAGTGCCGCAAATCCGGGGTAGAGCACGAATACGATATCAAAGCCAGACTTGACGGAATGGCGCAGAAGCCGCCAGGACTCGCGCGCAAGCCGTTTTGCTCTGTTTCGCGCTACCGCACCGGAAAAAGAACGCACCGCAATAAATGCTGCCCGGCTTTCCTGCTCGCCTTTATAAAGGACCTGCATACGCATTCCTTTGCAGGAAAACCGGGCTCCATCCTTGAAAATCAGATCGATTTCGCTCGCTTTCCGAACACGCAGATGCCTTGGAAAGCTTCGATCATACTGTTCTCCCTCTTGTTCGGGATCAGATCTCTCAGTACTTCTTCTTCTCATCGGCGACAGAGAGCTTGATTCTTCCTTTTGCTCTCCTTCTTTTTAGAATAAGACGTCCGCCTTTTGTTTTCATGCGGGCACGGAAACCGAATTTTCTGTTCCGTTTCGTTCGGCTCGGCTGATAGGTGCGCTTCATGATTCAATCTCCTTGTCATAACGGCTGCATTGGAACACTTTCTATTTCGCGCTGCAGCCGGAAAATTGCATAGTCGGGCGGTGGAGTATAGAACGCAAAACCACTTTTGGTCAATCGCCTCTTGGCCGCTGCAAGCGAGCAAAAATTTCTTTGAGGGGCGCGGGCAGCGCGGCTTTGGACGCTTTGCGCGCATGCGCGGCATCGGGCTCTGGCTGCGACGGCAAAGATTCTACCAGCGGCGACTGCACCTGCGGGCTCTGCTTTGCTTCAGATGCTGCTTCCTCGACCGTAAACGCAAGGCTTGTGATTTCCAGTTCGGGAAAATTCTTCGCTATGCGCTGGAGAATGCGCTCCTGATCGATTTGCAGAAGCTGGATCCAGCCGGCATGGTCCGCAGAAATGAGCAGCGTCCGGCGCAGGATGCTTTTCGGCTTTGAATGGTCAGCAAGGCGCTGGCCTACGATGTTTTTCCACGAAGCGCGGAAAGACTCGAACTGCGTTGCGGACCGCAGCGTTTTTTCATCGAAAAACCGCGAAAGAATTTCACCGGCTTTCTTCACGCGAAAATCGTCCATTGCTCACCCTGTATACAATTGTACTCTCGTCTGCGTATTCGCGCCATGGTTCTTCAGGCAGAAAAGTGAAAACAGCCTGTGCCCCGGCATCTTTCGCCGGCAACAGCGAAAAAAAGCGCCGCCGTTTCGCCACATCAAGCTCAAGAAGCACATCATCCAGCAGAAGAACCGGATAACAGCGCACTTCCGCGGCCGAAAGTTCCGCATACAGGTGTACCTGCACAATGCGCAGAATCAAGGAAGCAAGGCGAAGCTGGCCTGTCGACGCAAACGCGGCAAAATTGCGCCCTTCCCTGGTAAAAATCCACCGGTCACGATGCGGTCCGCTAAGACTGGTTGCTGCTTCGATGTCCTTGGTCCGGTATTCTGCAAGCAAGGCCATTATTTCTTCTTTAGAAGAATCGAGGGGCCAGCTCGGTGAATACCGTATTGAAACCTCTGTCCCCAATTGCGATACCAGCTCGTACATCTGTGGAAAACGCGCAATGAAGAGCTGCGAAAGTCGCTTGCGATAGGCCATGATTTCATGGCCATACTGCGCGAGCTGCTCATCGAGCGTGTCGAGGATGCTGAATGTGTCGGTTTTTAGCGCAATATTTCTATGTTTGAGTACTCTTCGATAGAAACGAAGCAGGTCGATATAGTCCAGCCACAGCATTCCAGCGCACTGATCGAAGAAAAAACGCCGTTCTTCCGGCACGCCCGCCGCAAACGCCAGATCCTCGTGGCAAAAGACAACTGCAGGATTGTGGGCAACAAGTTCCTTGCGATCGGAAAGCAGTTTGTCGTTGATGCGGATTTCCTTGCGCCCTTCTATCGAATATCGGATGCTGATCTGCTCCTGAGCAGGCGAATTGATTTCCCGCCACTGAGCACGAAGCAAAAACTCCGGGCTTCCATGCATGGGCAGCTCGCGATCTTGATGTGTTCGGAATGAATTTCCATAACTGAGGCAATAGAGCGCTTCGAGAAAATTGGTTTTTCCTTGCCCGTTTTCGCCGAGAAGGAAGATGTTTCCGGCGCCCAGCTCCAATTCGGTTTCCTCTATGTTTCTGAAGCGGGCGATTCGTATCTGTTCGAATGCCATTTATGGCTGCTGCATCGGCATAATGATATGGAAATAGTTCGCAGCCGGTTCAGGCCGGAGCGTAATCGCGCGCGATGGATCCGTAAACTCGATAGCCAGCTTGTCCGTATCCAACACTTTAAGAGGATCCTCTAAGTAACGATTGCTCAAGAGAATCACCACATCCTCGCCCTCATATTCGCAGGGCAGTTCTTCTCTGGCTGCGCCCAGTTCTGTTTCTTCAGACTCCAGTACGAGCCCCTTACTCGAAACATTGAGGATAACCTTGTTGGATTTTTCGACAAAAAGCGAAACGCGCCGCAGCGCAGCCTGCAGATCATCTTTCGATACAATAAAATGGTTTCGTTGATCATGCGGAATGACTTTCTGATAATTTGGGAATTTTCCTTCAATCAGAAAGCTGGAAAGCTGATAGTTTCCGAAGCGAAAAAATATATTTTTTTCATTGACAGCCACGAGTATCTGACCTTCATCCGGAGCGCGTTTCATAAGCACCGAGAGTGCCTTCGGCGGAATGATCGCACTTGCAAAATCAGGGATATTTCCTACTGGCGTAGAGATAAAAGCCAAGCGGCGACCATCAGTCGATACCATAGCAACTACATCATCAGGCAGTTTTTCCATAAATACGCCGTTCATGAAAAAGCGCGTTTCGTCATTCGATACAGAGAAAATTGTCTGACTGATCATTTTTCGCAGGTCATGTGCCTGAAGAATGAAGTACTGGTTCTCTTCAATGCGCGGGAGCTCAGGGAATTTGTCGCCTGCGATTGTCTTTAGCTGAAAACGGACTTTCTTTGAAAGAGGGCGGATTTCGACACTTGATTCGCGCTGTTCAAACAGCATGTCGCCTTCAGGAATCGAATTTGTGATCGCCATAAGCTTGTCGCAAAATACCGTAAGCGACCCAGGTTCGGAATCCGAAACCGGTATTTCAGTTTCAAAGCCTACTTTGGCATCTGTTGCGCGAATAATGAGCTTCGAATCTGTCGTTTCAAGATACACATTTGACATGATTGAAAATGCGTTCTTGGACGCGATGATGTCTTGAGCAATCGCAATCTCTCTGGAAAAGGTATCCCGATCGCAGATAAATTTCATAGGAAGGCTCCTCCAATCAGATGCTTTATAGTATCAGCTCGTTCGATAAAAATAAACAGGCTTTTGCGTAAAAAGATATAGGCATGCACTTTTCAACCGTTTTTGCTGGTTCTCTTGTTACGGATTCTATTAATATATAAGACAGTAATAATAATAGTAAGCAAGGCGCAAATGTTGAAAACTAATTTAAAACGTTCATAAATAAAGAATTAAAAGTGTGCAAAACTTGTTTAAAAGTATGTTCTTAAGTGCAGGTTTTCCACAGGGCTGGCACTTTTCCACAGGAACATAGAAGTTATCCACAGGTTTGCAACCGAAAGACAACAAAAGCCCTGGAGCTCCGGCAAACCTCGCGCTAAGTAGAAGAGTTTTCCTTACAGTCCTGGATAAGCCGATTCATTGCCGAGGCAAATATCGAGTCAAACTTGATAAGATCTTCGATTTTTTGGCAGGAATGCATAACGGTAGTATGATCGCGGCCATTGAATTCTGAGCCGATTTCTGTTGTGGAATAGTCGGTAGTCTCGCGGATGATGTACATGGCTACCTGGCGGGCGAGCGCTATGTTTTTGCTGCGCTTTTTGCCTTTGAGGTCGGAGATGGACAATTTATAGTAATCGGCGACAGTTTTGATTATAGACGAGACATTGATTGCGGCAGGTTTGAAGGCATTCGTCAGCTGTTTGATAATATTCTGGGCAATATCGTAGGTAGGTTCTACATTGATTAGATCTGAATATGCGATAATCTGGTGAATGCAGGAATCCAGATCGCGTACATTAGTTTCGATGCTTTTGGCGATCAAATTGATGACATCTTCCGAGAAGGTTCGCTTGTAGAGCTCGAGTTTCTTTCTGATGATTGCTGCTCTTGTTTCAAAGCCAGGGGTGGTGAGGTCTGTTTTCAGGCCCATCATAAAGCGACTTTTCAGTCTCTCGGAAAAATCCTTGAGCTCTGAGGCCGGGCGGTCGCAGGTGAATACAAGTTGTTTGCCTGAGTCATAGAGCGCGTTGAATGTGTGAAAAAGTTCTTCTTGAACGCCATGCTTGCTCTGGAAAAAGTGGATATCGTCGATAAGGAGCACATCGATGTTGCGATATTTATTCTTGAATTCGTTGGTTGTACGGTCATGGATGGTTTTTATGAATTCGTTGGTAAAATCTTCAGCGGTGACGCAGATAATGCGCAATTCAGGATGGCGCTCGGCGATTCTGTTTCCGATAGCGTGCATGAGGTGCGTTTTGCCAAGGCCAACGCCTCCGTAGATGAGAAGGGGATTATATGACGTTCCGGGTATCTCCGCGACGGCGGCCGCTGCGTTGAACGCGAAATTGCTGTTTTCGCCAACCACAAAGCTTTCGAATGTATAGCGCGGCTGAAGGTTGGCTGTTCTCGACTCCTGGGTGTGCCGAGAATAGGCGGGGTAGGAGGAATTGTTTGAGGTTTCCTCATCGGAAATGCTGGTTTCGACCGGAGATGCTGCTTGTTGCGGGTTTGGCTTTTCAGCCTTTTTTGCTGAGCTGTTCAGCGAAGTTGCGGCGGCTTTTTGCAAAGGAAGGCGCTGTTCGATGGCTGACGGTTGCGCTTCCACCGAGAGGTTTACCTGCATGCCCAAAATCGACGAGAGGATCTCTCTCATGAAATCGCCATATTTTCGCATGAACTGATCGCGAAGGAAGGTATTGTTTGCACGAAGAAGAATTGTGCCGTTCTCGAACCCAAGGTACCCTAATCTGAACCACATAATGAATTCAGATTCCGGAACTTGAGATTTGGCGATTTCGAGAGCTTTTTGCCAAACAGTTTCATTGCTTTCGTCGATCATTCCCGAGGAACTCCCAATCTTTTACATTATTTCCACAAGTTATCCACAAGAAGATACAATTTCCCTATACACCCGATGCCCAGCGTAGCGCAAGATGCGAGGAAGTCGATTTTCGGAAAAATTTGATGGCATGTATAGGAAACAGCATAAAAGTTGACAAATTTTCAACAATTTTCATCCGGAAATTGATAAAAAATTAATATTTGCTGCAGCACAGCCTTTATCGAAAAAGAATTACGATGTTTTTTTGCCAAAAAGCTCACAGCATTGCAACATTTTATCCACAAGTTTTCCACAAGTCTTTCCACCGGGGCTGGATTTGGGTTTCCTTTCGCTTCGCTTTACTCAAACGTCGCAATCTGATATGATAACAATAGAGATTTTAATCCCTAATCTTATATCTTTTCCCTGTTTTTTCATTCAGGACCATTATGGAATCAACAGTAAACAATTATTCTGCAAGCACCATCCAAGTGCTCAAAGGCCTCGAAGCGGTCAGAAGACGGCCTGGCATGTATATCGGATCGACGGGCATCGAGGGTTTGCACCATCTCGTCTATGAAGTGGTCGATAACTCGATAGACGAGGCTTTGGAGGGGTATTGCGACAATGTTGTCGTAGCGCTCGAGAAGCAGGATATCGTACGGGTTGAAGATGACGGCCGCGGAATACCGGTCGATATTCACCCGACAGAAGGCATTTCTGCGCTTGAACTTGTCATGACCCGGCTTCATGCCGGCGGCAAGTTCGATAAAAAGAACTACAAGGTTTCCGGCGGCTTGCATGGCGTCGGCGTTTCGGTTGTCAATGCGCTGTCTACCTGGCTCGAGGTGTATGTCCACACAGGCGGCAAGGTGTACTATCAAAAATACTTGCGCGGCATTCCCGAAAAGCCGGTTGTACAGATCGGCGAAACAGACAAACGGGGCACCATTGTTCGATTCCAGGCAGATCCCGAGATTTTCGAAGAAACAGTATATTCTTTTGATATATTGAGTAACAGGCTTCGAGAGCTTGCTTTCCTCAACAAAGGAATAAAAATAAGCCTTCTGGACGAGCGCCTTGCGCAGCCAAAGCGCATCGAATTCCACTTCGAAGGCGGCTTGCGGGAATTCGTCGAATACCTCAACAAGAATAAATCCGCAATTCACCGAGAAGTAATATATTTTTCCGGAACGCGCGACGATGTGGAAATTGAAACAGGAATCCAGTACAACGACGGCTACAATGAAACGATGTTCTCCTATGTAAATGGCATCAACACGCGCGAAGGCGGCACACACCTCGTTGGATTCCGTAATGCCCTCACGAAAGTCATCAACGACTTTTTCAAGAAGTCTAAGTATAATAAGAAATTAGAAGAAAATCTTTCTGGCGACGACGTGCGCGAAGGCCTCACTGCCGTATTGTCGGTCAAGGTTCAGGAACCTCAGTTCGAGGGCCAGACCAAGGGCAAACTCGGCAACAGCGAAGTTAAGGGCATTGTAGAAAGCTTTCTGGCCGACCAGCTCGATCTGTATTTCCAGAAAAATCCTGATGTGATCAATATTATTCTGGATAAATGCACAATGGCGGCAAGGGCTCGAATCGCAGCGCGTCAGGCGCGCGAGCTCACCCGGCGCAAGAGTCTGCTCGAGGCTTCGAGCCTGCCCGGCAAGCTTGCCGATTGCCAGGAAAAAGACCCCACAAAGTGTGAGCTCTTCATTGTCGAGGGCGATTCTGCAGGCGGCTCGGCCAAAATGGGTCGCAACAGAGTGTTCCAGGCTATTCTTCCGCTGTGGGGCAAGATGCTCAATGTCGAAAAAGCCCGTCTCGACAGGGTAATCGGAAACGACAAGCTTCAGCCCATTATCGCGAGCCTTGGCACCAGCATCGGCGAGGATTTTGATGTTTCGAAGCTGCGCTATCATAAAGTCATCATCATGGCGGATGCCGATGTCGACGGCTCACACATCCGGACACTGCTTCTCACGTTCTTCTATCGCTATATGACCGAGCTCATCGAGCATGGCCATGTCTACCTCGCGATGCCTCCGCTGTACCGTATCGTATACGACAAAGAAGTGCGCTATGCCTACAGCGATGAAGAGAAAGATCATATTCTGTCAGAAATTAACAAAGACTCTTCAAAAATTGCCGTGCAGCGGTACAAAGGCTTGGGCGAGATGAATCCCGAGCAGCTATGGGAGACCACCATGGATCCCGAGCGCAGGATGATCAAACGCATAACCATGGAAGATGCGGTTCTCGCTGAAGAGATGTTTGTGACGCTTATGGGCGAGCAGGTAGAGCCGAGAAGGCTTTTTATAGAGGAAAATGCTCTCGCTGTGTCGAATCTCGATGTGTAAAGGCGGAAAATGATGTCGGAAAGCGGCAATATCATACAAATTCCTATTGAAGAAGAAGTAAAGACTTCATATCTCAATTACGCAATGTCGGTCATCGTGTCGCGAGCCCTGCCGGATGTGCGCGATGGACTCAAACCCGTGCATCGCCGGCTCCTCTTTGCGATGGAAGAGCTCGGGTTGCGGAACAATGCGCCAACCAAGAAAAGCGCACGCATTACTGGCGATGCCATGGGTAAATATCACCCGCATGGCGACTTGTCTCTGTATGACGCGCTCGTACGCATGGCGCAGGATTTTTCGCTGCGCTATCCGCTTGTGCAAGGACAGGGAAATTTTGGCTCAATCGATGGAGATCCTCCCGCAGCAAGCCGCTACACAGAAGCCAAACTCTCGAAAATCGGCGAAGAAATGCTCGCGGACCTCGACAAAGAGACTGTCGATTTCGTGCCGAACTATGACGAGAGCCTCAAGGAGCCAAGCGTACTGCCTTCGGCGATTCCGAATCTGCTCATCAATGGTTCGAGCGGCATCGCAGTCGGTATGGCCACGAACATGCCGCCTCATAACTTGCGGGAAGTCGCGCAAGCGATCGAAGCATACATTGAAAATCCAGACATAAGTATCGATGATTTAATGAATTATGTAAAAGGGCCCGACTTCCCGACCGGGGGCATTATCTATGGCATGCAGGGTATCCGCGATGCCTATGCCACAGGGCGAGGAAGACTGACGGTGCGCGGGCGCTTTATCATCGAAACCATGAAAAGCGGCCGCGAGCAGATTGTGTTCACCGAAATCCCTTATGCCTTGAACAAAACTACTCTTGTGACGCGTATCGCTGAACTTGTTCGGGACAAACAGATCGATGGCATTTCTGATTTACGCGACGAAAGCGACCGGGACGGCATCCGTATTGTACTCGAGCTCAAAAAAGGCGCCATTACGAAGATTGTGCTCAACCAGCTGTTCATTCATACGCCATTGCAGAGCACCTTCGGCGTGATCAATCTTGCGCTGGTCAACGGTGCTCCCAAATGCCTTAACCTCAAGGAATTGATTACATACTATGTGCAGCATCGGTTCGAGGTTGTCACGCGGCGCTCGCAATACGAGCTTAAAAAGGCTGAAGAACGAGCCCACATCCTGCGTGGCCTCGTAATTGCCCTCCAGAATATCGATGAAGTCGTCGCAATCATCAAAGCAAGTCGAAATGTCGATACCGCAAAGACTAATTTGCGAGAGCGATTTGGCCTCAGCGATGCGCAGGCGCAGGCTATTGTCGATATGCGCCTGGGGCGCCTCACCAGCTTGGAAACTGAAAAGTTGCTCGCCGAATTGAAAGAAACAGAAGCGCGCATCGAGTATCTGAGAGCGCTGCTTGCAGATTCAGCAGCGATTCACGCCGTCATCAAGAAAGAGATCCACGAGCTTGCTGAAAAGTACGGCGACGAGCGCAGAACGGAGATCGTGCCGAACCAGGTCGAACAGATCAATATCGAAGATCTCATCAAACCGGAAGAAATGGTTATCCTTATATCCAATAAGGGATTCATAAAGCGCATTTCGGTCAATCAGTACCGATCGCAAGGTAGGGGCGGCAAGGGCTCGAATTCCACATCGCTGCTTGAGGATGACTTCTTGCAGCAATTGTTTATCGCAAACACCCACGATTATCTTCTCTTTATTTCGAGCTGGGGCAAAGCATACTGGCTCAAGGCGCTGGAGATACCGGAAGCAAGCCGGCAGGCGAGGGGCAGTCATATCCGGTCTTTACTTGCTATTTCGCAGGATGAAGAGATTACCGCGGTTGTCGATTTCAGCGATTTTTCGGATAAGCAGTACATTTTGATGGGAACGCTCAAGGGCGTAGTCAAAAAAGTAGCCACAAAAGAATTTGCCAATGCGAAAACGCGGGGTATCATCGGGATTTCGCTCGATGATGGCGACAGGCTGGTTTCAGCGATTCTTACCGGTGGCACGGACGAAGTCATGTTGATTTCGCGCAAAGGATTGGCGCTGCGCATGCAAGAATCGCAGGTCCGGCAGATGGGACGTACCGCGCGAGGGGTGCGCGGGCTCACTCTGCAGGAAGAGGACGAACTTGCAGCCATGCTCAGGGTCGACAGCGAAGAGTCGATGCTCATTATTACCCAAAACGGCTACGGAAAGCGGGTGAAATACGATCTTTTCACGCCGCACTCCAGGGGTACACGAGGGCAGATAATTTACGAGCCGGATGAATCATCTGGCGAGGTGATAAAGGCCATCACAGTGCGAGAAGAAGACGAAGTGATGGTCATTACTTCGATGGGCAAGACAATCAAGCTGAATGTTTCTGCAGTCCGCCAGATGGGAAAGGCGGCGCGCGGTGTGCGGATTGTGAATATCGACCCGCCCGATTTGGTAATTGGCATGGACAAGATTGTGCAGCAGGTGGAATTAGAGGGTAGTGCTCCCAACCTTGTGCCAGAGTTGAAGTAAGCATTCGCATTCTCGCGTCTACCTCTATGAGAAGACTCACCACTCTCTATGGAGGTAGATGCCGATGCAATCCTTCCCTTTCTGCCCGAATCCTCACTGTGTCTGGCACAGTAACGCACCAGATTTCGCTTGGGCGAAGCCCAAGGGCTTCTATACCACCAAGGCCTTTGGCCGCGTCCAACGCTACCAGTGTGCCGCCTGCCACAGGACCTTCTCTTCCCAAACCTTCTCGTTAGCCTACTATGTGAAGCGGCCAGTGGCTTTACCCGAT
>WESA01000045.1 GCA_009768935.1 Rectinema subterraneum | reverse complement strand
CAGCCAGCTCGCGACAAAAACGCGCCACTTCGACCTGAAAGATTTTGGCGCAGATCTCATAGGCATTGCAGCTGGACTGCTCCTCATGCGGCTTATCGCTCGGCTGACTCAAAAATAAGGATCGCGCGCATAAAATGCGCATAAGAACAGTTCGAACATAATTGAATCGCCCCGAGCTAAGCCCGGGGCGATTACTTTTTTGTGAATATTTTTGGTTCCGACATGCAAGAAGCCAGAAAAAACGCTCTTTTTTCTCTTCCCGATTGCCAGGCCGTTGTCGTATAATAGCATGCGACGACTGTCTATATTCATAGACAGTCGTCTAAAAACCGATTTTTCTTTGGGGTTATCGTATGGAGCAGGCTTATTCACAAAGCATCGAACATACAGCAGCCGCCATGCGAAAAGAAAACAAACATGCAACCCCCATCGACGCATCAACTATGAACCTCTTGCAGAAATCTGGCTTTTTCTTCTTTTCGGTCGCAAGCCTTTTCCTCGTGCTGTATAGCATCATCGTTATTTTGCTGCCGGATACCGCTGCGATCCCCCGATATCCACCGGAAATGCTCTTTCTCATCGGTCTATTTGCAATTGGGTTTCTCCTCGCGTCGATTATTGCTGAGCTTGTCTGGCTCGAGCCTGTGCTCCTCTTGGCTTTTCTTCCCCTTCATCTTTCGGATCACATCACATCGATGTACAGCATGTGCGCATTCATCATCGCTATCATAGAGCTGTATCGCATCGATTATTTCAAAACAGGCGGCCTCGCGAAAATCTTTTTGTGCTTCGCATATTACGCGCTCAGCATTGCCCTCGTCGGTACTGCCCTCCGTGTATTTTTTGTCGAGATCGCCATGCCCATCATTTTTATTTTCCTGTTTTTCCTGTATTTGCTGCCGGTTTTCAAAGGCAAGTGGCAGATACGCATCGCAAGGCCCCGTCAAACGATACACTACAAGGAATTGAATCTCACCGACAGGGAAACTGATTACCTCAAGGAATGCCTTCATGGTGCTGCTTTCAAGGAAATAGCCGCTCATCATCATGTGAGCGAATCCACAGTCCGCAACACATTTGCCCACATCTACCACAAATTCAGTGTCACCGACAAAGCCGAGCTGCTGTCAAAGTTTGCAGATTTTGATATTATTGACTAAATTACACTATTGAATTGCAAACTTTGAGGACGATATGGAAATCGACACCATTCCTTTGGAGACGCTCGCAGGACAAATGTCCGAACAGATTCTGCCCGAAGCCGAACAGGCTGCTGCCGCATTCAAGCTGTTCTTCACTATCGTTGCGCGCTTGCGCGCGCCCGATGGCTGCCCCTGGGATCTCGCCCAGACGCCGACGAGCATCCGCGGCAATATCATCGAAGAAGCATATGAGCTCGCCGAAGCAATCACTGAAAACGACAGCGCACATATCAAAGAAGAAAATGGTGACCTCTACCTCCTTGCCACCATGGTTGGCTACATGAGCCAGCAGGAAGGCCGCTATCATGTCGCCGATGCACTTCGTGAAGCTGCGCGCAAACTGATTCGACGCCATCCGCATGTATTTGGCGATTCCACAGTAGACAGCCCCGAGCAAGTGGTCGAACAATGGAACGACATCAAAGAGCGCATCGAAGGCCGCCGCAAAAAAGACTCCCTCCTGGATGAAGTGCACCGCCACCTCCCCCCTCTCGAAAAAGCCTACAAAATTCAGAAAAAAGCAGCCAAGGCCGGTTTCGACTGGCAAAAGCGCGAAGATATATGGCTCAAGCTTGCAGAAGAGATGGAAGAGCTGAAGACGGCGGCAGGCAACGCGGAGTCGGCAGGCGCTGACAGCGCAGGCGCGGAGCCGGCCGTGGGCATGGAGTCCGCTGGTGCGGCCAGCTCAGTGCGGAAGGCGCCAATCGCAAACCCGGACGCACTCGAAGAGGAATTCGGCGACCTTCTTTTTACGGTCATCAATGCAGCGCGGCTCTATGGCGTCGACCCGATGATCGCCCTGCACCGCTCGAACGAGAAATTTTCGCGCCGCTTCCGCCATGTCGAAGCCCGCATGAAAGCCAGCCACCTTGCCATGACGCCGGAGCACATGACACAAATGGACGCATTCTGGGACGAGGCAAAGCGCGCAGAAGATGGTGCGCGTGCTGACAACGCGCGGCGCGCAGAAGATAGCCTGCGCGCCCGAGGCACTCAGCCCACCGAACACGCCCAGCCCGCCAGCCGCTTGGATATCCCCCGGAGCCGCCCATGAAAGACCTCACCAAAGGCGACGAGGCGACCACACTTATCACTTTTGCCTTGCCCATGCTGCTCGGAAATGTATTCCAGCAGTTCTACAATATGGTCGACAGCTTTGTGGTCGGCCGCTTTGTCGGAACGAACGCCCTCGCAGCGGTCGGCGTCGCATTTCCGGTCATTTTTCTCCTCGTCGCGCTCATTATGGGCATTACCATGGGCTCCTCGGTGCTGATCAGCCAATTTTTCGGAGCCAGAGACCGCGAGAGGCTCGCCAGCACCATCAGTACAAGCTACATATTTCTTTTTGGCGCAGGCATTTTTATGTCCGTGCTCGGGTTTTTCTCTGTCCCTTTCATCCTGAATATTCTTGCCGTGCCGCCCGAGATTTATGCCGAAGCGCGCTCCTACATGAGCATCATTCTTGGCGGCATGCTGATCACCTTCGGCTACAATGGCGTCTCGGCAATGCTGCGAGGCGTCGGCGACAGCAAGACCCCGCTCTATCTCCTCGTTGCCGCTTCGCTCATGAATGTTGTGCTCGACCTCGTTTTTGTCATTGTCTTTCATTGGGGAGTCGCGGGAGCAGCCTGGGCTACGCTCATTTCGCAGGCGTTCTCTTTTATTACCGCGATGGTCATCTTCAACCGCACAGAATCCCATATGAAAGTCGAGCTTAAAAAGCTCTCATGGAATAAAGAAATATTCGGCAGCATGATAAAGATCGGTCTGCCCACCGGCATTCAGCAGACGCTCGTTTCGCTTGGCATGATGATGCTCACCCGAATCGTCAACGAATTCGGGCCTGCGACAATGGCGGCCTATACCGCAGCAGCCCGCATCGATTCATTCGCATCCATGCCTGCCATGAACCTGAGCCAGGCGCTTATGACCTTTACCGGCCAGAATATGGGCGCAGGCAAGACAGAACGCGTCAAGAAAGGCCATCGTGCCGCAATCATCATGAATATCGTCATTTCGCTCAGCATCACCTTGTTGGTCACGCTCGCAGGGCATTGGCTTATCGGCATTTTCACCACCGACGGCGCTGTTATCGATATCGGCGCGCGCTATCTCTTGATTGTGGGTTTTTTCTATATCATTTTCGGGACAATGTTTATCAACAACGGCGTCATGCGAGGCGCAGGCGATGTTTTCATTCCGATGATCAGCTCGCTTCTGGCTCTCTGGATTGTGAGAATTCCATGCGCCTTGCTCTTTACGAAGGTATTCGGCATGGGAAGCGATGGCATCTGGTGGTCGATACCCGCAGGGTGGTTTGTCGGGTTTGTGTTCACAACTTGGTATTACCGGACGGGCAAATGGAAGACGAAGGTTTTGGTCCGCCGCCCGCCTCTCGCCGAAGAAATTGAGTAGCTTAGTAGTGCTCTCAACCTTGTGTAAGACGTACCGCGAATGCCACATGATTCCTTAGCTTCCATGTGGCGCAGCAGCGCTCAATAGAGTATATTTTGCCTATGTCTGTTCCACTTTCATCGCAAAAGCTGTCGAAAGCGCGCAGCACATTCAATATTTTCAACCTTTTCAACTCATTTTCGTTTGTATTTGTATCAGGCTCGATCATTACTCTGTTTGCGCTGCGGATGGGAGCGCAGAACAGCATCATAGGCTTGCTGAATGCGCTTGTGTACATCACGTTTTTCATGTTGCCCCTGGGCAAACGCCTCGTCCGGCGCACATCGATTATAAAAATTTTCGGCTGGGGCTGGGTGATCCGCTACATTATGCTGCTGCCCATTTTGTTCGCGCCGGTCCTCGCCTCAAAAGGCAACATGGGGCTTGCGATACTTCTGCTCATTATCGGAACAGCGGGCTTCCATATTTCCAGGGGCGTGGCCATGATCGGCAACAATCCGGTCCTTGGCCTTTTATCATCCGGAGGCGGCGACAAGCCGCGCAGCGATCAGGGGCGCTACCTGGTCAATGTTTCAGTAGTAAACTCGGTCGCAGCTATTTTTGCGAATATTGTGCTCGCCTTTTTGCTGGGACAGCAGGCATCGCTCTGGACGTACGCCATAGCGATCGGCATTGGCATTCTTAGCGGCCTTCTTGGCTGCGTCTTTTTGTTCAAGGTGCCGGAGCCCGAGTCCTTTTCAAGCAACAATGAACAATCCCTGTGGAATGTCACCAGAGAAGCGCTTCTCAAGCCTGAATTCCGCGCGTTTATTTTTACGTTCATGCTGCTGTCGTTTCTCTCCGGCATGGGAAGAGCATTTCTTCCGGTGTATGCAAAGGAAGTGTTTGCCCAGGGCGATGATGCCATCATGGTTTACTCGATTGTCGCGGGGCTTGGCTCGATTGCGATGGGCCTTATCACGCGGCTCGTCGTCGACAGGCTCGGCTCGAAACCGCTCTTTATCATCTACAGCATGATTGGGCTCATTTCTTTCCTGCCCATTGCGCTCATTCCGGGTTCGGGAGCGCTGATGGGAGCGCCTGCTATAATTGGCCTTTTCCTGTCGGTGGTGCATTTTCTTTCGTCCTTCGGCTTCGCGGGAGAGGAAAATGCGGGGCAGGTGTACTACTTCGGCCTTGTGCCAAAGGAAAAAATGCTCGACCTGGCGGTCATTTACAATCTTGCGTATGGCATTGGCGGCTCGCTGGGATCATTCCTTGGAGGGGGCTTGCTCGAAATTTTTTCGAATGTGGGCCTGTCACAAGCTGGATCATTCAGGCTCTATTATGCCTTGATCAGCGTTGTCCTCGTATTTGTGATTTATAGCATGCGGAATTTGCCGCACATGGGTGCAAAATCGGTTGGTCAATCCCTTTCGGTTCTGTTCTCGCCGCGGGAGTTGAGGGCCTTCGATCTGCTTACCCGGCTCGACCAGAGCGCGAGTGCGCATGAAGAAGTCCGCATTCTGCAGGAATTGGGAAAATCCGAATCGAAGCTGACCCAAAAGGAGCTTGTCGAGTACTTGCATTCGCCGCGATTCGAAGTGCGTTCCGAGGCATTGCTCGCGCTTGAGTCAATTCCGGAGCTCGATGCCGAAACAATTGGCGCTTTGATTCGCGAAGTCCGTACCAATGTGTATTCGACTGCGTATGTCGCTGCGCGAATTCTTGGCAAACAGCGCTCGGATGTCGCCATTCCGGTGCTTATCGACTCCCTCAAGGAACCGGACTATATGCTCCAGAGCATGGCAATGATTGCGCTTGCGCGTCTTGGCGCCCGCCAGGCAATTCCCGAGATCGAAGAAGTCATTCGCTCGACCGAAAATCCGCGCGTGCGCATATCAGGCGCGTATGCGCTCGAGCTATTTGGTTCGATCGATTCAATTCCTTCGCTCATATCGTGCCTCAAGGCAGAAGACAGGCCCGCCAATGTATCCGATGAGCTTGTGCTTGCAATTTCGGGTATTCTGGGCATCGACAAGGAATTTTATCTATTGTATTCAGAATTTATCGACGATGCCAAATCAGGTGTCGCACAGCTTACCGCGCATGCGCACGATGTGCCGCTGGAAAAGGAGCGGCTCGAAGCTTGGATGGCTGCCATACAGGAGCTCTTTGCCGCAAAACCAAATCCCATTCCGCTCGCGCGACTTTTGCTGAATACAACACGAATAACTGGCTCGCTCCTCATACTCAGTGACGCCCTTCTGGATCCGAAACTGGAATATCCGGGCTTCAACTTCCTGTGCGCATATGTCGCGCTGCACACCGAAAACCTTCGCGATTTTTAAATAGGGGTCTGACCCCTTTTCTTAAATTTTTTGACTTATGCAAGGTTGATGCGGCGCTTTTCGGGGTCGGGGTTCTGGCGGTAGAAAATGGCATTGTGGCCGATAACGCGGACAAGCTCGGACTTGGTTCGAGCGGCCAGTTCCTCGGCTATTCCGCGCTTTTCGTCCTTAAAATCGAGAAATTTTATCTTTACAAGCTCGTGGTGAGCCAGAAGTCCATCGATCGTAGCGACAAACTGAGCGGTCAGGCCGTTCTTGCCGAGCGCTTGCATCACGCAATCCTTTGAGGCAAGCGCGGTAAGCATACTTCTTTGCTTCGATGTGAGCATATTTTCTTCCCTTAAAAAGGCAGCGACATCAGCAGCGATGTCAGAATGCGGATAGCCCATCCGCCAATCGCCCTTGCTAGCAGCACCACCACGAATCCCGTAATAAGCCCCTGCAGGTAATCCACCGCTCGCCCGCGGTAAATAAATCGATTTACCCTGAACAGGAGCGGATTGATAATGCCATCCAGAATCTGCCACAGCGGATGCAGCGTCGCGAGCTTTGCGATGTACCCGATGATCCGAACCAGCGCGATGACAAGGAAAAAGCCGAGCAAAAACGAAATTGCCGACCAGCCCGCATCGAGAAGAAGGCTGAGAATGAATCCCACGGTTATCCGCACCGCATACGAAAGCGTGACAAACAGATTGTTGATAACCGAAAGTACCGCCAGCGCGACAATCGGGCTGAAATCCACTGTCGGCGTCCGGAACAGCGGAATTGCGCGAAACAGCTCAAGATACGGATCCGTCAGGCGCGCGATCAGGCTGCCCCATTTCGTTTGCGCGAGGGACGGCACCCATGAAAAGAAAATGCGCACCGCGCACAGCAGCATATACACCGAAATCACAACGCTCACAATGCGGGCAAGAGCCGTAAATATCATGGAAAACCCTCCGCAAATCTGTTCTTTATTCCAAGACCAATACTTACTATACTAAATATTGATGCACATCGGCAATGTTCACATTGGCACATGCGGATTCTCCTACGATGAATGGAAGGGACAGTTCTACCCCGCGGACCTGCCTGCGCATGAAATGCTCCGCTATTATTCGCTCGTTTTCTCGTTTGTCGAGCTCGATCATACCTGGTACCGCATTCCGAGCCCTGCCCAGCTCGAGCGGATGGCGCTTGTCACACCCAGCGATTTTCGCATTTCTCTCAAAGTGCACCGAAGCCTCACTCACGAAGTCGACGAACACTGGCAAACCCATGCTGCCGAATTCTGCAATGCAGTGTCCGCCCTTGCCTCGACCGGAAGGCTCGGCTGCGTGCTGGTACAGCTTCCCTACCGCTTCTCCTATACGCCCGAAAACCGCAAATACCTCGCAAATCTCCTTGCAACCCTTGCTGAATTTCCGCTTGTCGTCGAGTTCAGAAATGCCACATGGTATCAGGAGCGCGTATTTGACGCGCTCAAAGCGCGGAACGTTGCCCTCGTGGTCGTCGACAGGCCAGATCTGCCCGGACTGCCGCCAGAATCTGTCATCATCACCTCCGACATATGCTACTACCGCCTGCACGGACGCAATGCAGACCTCTGGTGGTCGGGCGATGCGACGAGCCGGTATGAGTACCGATATTCAGATCAGGAGCTCAAGGATCGGGCGCGCCTTGTCCGCGCTATGTCCCGCCAGGCAAAGACTGTATTTGTGGCGTTCAATAACCATGCGCGAGGCAATGCGCCGGCCAATGCGGCATTTTTGCAGTCTATTCTTGCTGAGCAGCAGGCGTAGCTTCGGACGAGGCCCGCGCGGCAGGCAAGGCCTCTGCTGCAGGCAAGCCCTTTGCGAGCGGCTCAGCTTCAGATGAAACCTGCGCAGCAGGCAAGGCTCGCGCCAGAAAGCCATCCAATTCCGCAACAAAGCGCTCCCAACTAGCGACAAGCGGCCCTTCAGCGGTAAGGCACCCTTCGATCGACGGCTGGAAGACCACAATTTTCTTGATCAAGCTCTTGTTCATTTCGAAGAGCTGATGGATCGCTTCGCGCTGGCGAGCATCGCTAATATCCCGACTTATGATTTCGATCATGCCCTCGCTGTAGAGCGTGACCGACAGCCAGCCGCTTTTCTGTACAAAATCCACAGTGTGAAGGCAGCCGCTGGCAATCGCCGGATGCGATGCAAGCCAGCTTTCGTGAAATGAAGGAACCGCGATTGTCCGTCCATCCGGAACAATCCACCACGCGCCCATGGCAATTTCAAATGGCTTTCTCATGTATTCCCTGGCCTTTTTATTGCAATTGCTGCGCCATCGCGCTGAATTACTGCTGAATCGCGCCGCTGCGCGCGAGCATTTCTTTGAAAGCGGCAAAATGAGGCGGCAGACTCGCACGCACTATCGTGCCCCCAGGCAACATAAGCATGTACGCCCAGAGCATAAGCCGCCGTATGCCAAAACGCCTGAGTGCCTTGTTGAGCGCAAAGTCCCCATGCCGGTCGTCCCCTAGAATCGGCAGCCCAATAGCCGCAAGGTGCCGCCGAATCTGATGCATGCGCCCCGTTTTCAGCTCGAGTTCCAGAAGGGAAACAGCCTGAGCATCGGCAAGCCTCCATGCTTCTTTGAGGCTCCAGAATGTGCGCGCTTCTTGCGCCCCTTTGCGACCATCGAGCGCGGCATCGATGACGCCATTTTTCTTTTGCGGCTCGCCTGCGGCCCACGCATAATAACGCTTTACAATATCTTTACTTGCAATGAGCTGCGACCATTGCGCGGCCGCCGCTTTGGTTTTTGCAAGCATCATGCAGCCTGCGGTGTCCCTGTCCAAACGATGCACCGGGAACGGCTTGTAGCCAAGCTGGCGTTCCAACACACCGACTACGTCATCCTTCACGCCCTCGCCGGGCTGTGCGGGAAGCCCCGCAGGTTTGTCGACCACGAGGATCTCATCATCTTCAAATAAAATAGAGAGCATATATACTTCATCATAGCAGAAGAAGGCGCGCAAGAAGAAGGTATGTGCGGGGAGCGTGCGGCGCCACCCCTGGTGGCACATTTGGCGCACCCAATGCTTTTTCATGTCAATTTATGCTTTTTTTCGCATTTGTTGCTATTGAATAAAAAATATTAGTAAATTAGAATATATATGGAGGCTGCTATGTCCCGAAAAAGATTGCTCATCGCCGGTTTGGCTCTGTTTGCGCTCGCGCTCCCGGTATTCGCCCAAAGCGAACAATCCACCCCAACCGAACAAATCACGCAATTTGTTTTTCAGCTCGCAGTGATCATTTTTGCTGCCCGCCTTGGCGGCATCGCCGCAAAAGCTATTTCCCTCCCCTCCGTGCTGGGCGAGCTTATTGCAGGCATTCTCATCGGCCCATTCGCGCTCGGAGCAATTCCCCTGCCGGGCTTCCCTGCGGGATTTTTCCCGGTTTCGGGTGGAGAGCCCATTTCCATCATGCTGCAGGCATTTTCGAACATTGCAGCCATTATCTTGCTGTTTTCAAGCGGGCTCGAGACTGACCTCGACATGCTGATGAAATATTCGCTTGCTGGAAGCGTGGTCGGCATCGGCGGCGTGGTATTCTCGTTCTTGTTCGGCGCTGAGCTCGGGACATTCTTTACTCATCAGCCGCTTTTCGCGCCGGTAAACCTCTTTATCGGTATCATGAGCACGGCGACGAGCGTCGGCATTACCGCGCGCATTCTCTCCGACCGCAAAAAAATGGACTCGCCGGAAGGCGTTACGATCCTTGCAGCCGCCGTGTTCGATGATGTGCTCGGCATCATTTTCCTGGCAGTTGTGCTTGGCATCGTGGCGGTTCTCGAGGGAAGCAAAGCAGGCGGGCTATCCGCTGGAGCAATTCTCGGAATAAGCGCAAAAGCCTTCGGGCTGTGGCTGTCGTTCACCGCGCTCGGGCTCATTTTTTCAAAACAGATTTCAGCCTTCCTGAAAAAAATCGGCGGCGAGGGGCACTTCAATATTCTCGCGCTCGGGCTTGCCTTCTTCATTGCCGGCATCTTCGAGATGGAGGGGCTTTCGATGATTATCGGTGCCTACATTGTGGGCCTGAGCCTCTCGAAAACCGAGCTTTCATTCATCATCCAGGACAAGACAAAAGTCCTGTACGAGCTGTTCGTGCCCATATTCTTTGTCGTGATGGGCATGCAGGTGCAAATTTCCAAAATCCTCGAGCCATCGGTCTTGATTTTCGGTTTATTGTTCACGCTGGTCGCGATACTCGCGAAGGTGCTGGGATGCGGACTTCCCTCGCTATTCCTCGGGTTCAATAAAATCGGAGCCCTGCGCATCGGCGTCGGCATGGTGCCGCGCGGTGAGGTCGCGCTCATCATTGCAGGCATCGGCCTCTCGGCAAAAATACTCGAACCGGGCTTTTTCGGAGCCTCGATCCTGATGACCATCCTGACCACGATCCTCGCGCCGATTCTGCTCAATATAATTCTCGACAAAGGGGGCCGCGGCACACGCAAGGAAGCCAAGACAACCACCTCCGAAGAGTTCGTGGTCGAATTGCCCAATGCCGACCTTGCGGGGCTTTTGTCATCATACCTGCTCGAAGACCTCCAGCGCGAAGGCTTCTATGTCCAGCTCATGAGCATCAGCGACGACATTTCGCACATCCGCAAAGGCGATGTCTCGCTCTCGCTGAAAGTCGACGGCAGCAAGCTTATCCTCGAAGCAGTGCCGGAAGATATGCCCTTTGTCCGCATCATGGTCTACGAAACAATGGTCAAGCTCGACGCCAACCTCGACAAGCTCAAGGAGACCTACGACCCCGAATCCATGCGCAAAACCCTCGATGTGGAAACAATCCGCAAAGACCCCACCTTCCGCAAAATCCTCGACCCACAGTGCATCGAAGTGGACATGAAAGCCACAAACAAAGAAGAAGCCATCGTGGAACTGATCGAGCTTCTAGATCGCGTCCATCACCTGAAAGACAAGAACAAAGTGCTCGCCGATGTGCTCGAGCGCGAAAAAATCATGTCCACCGGCATGCAACACGGCATCGCAATTCCTCATGCGCGCACCGAAGGTACCGACAAGCCAGTCCTTGCCATCGGCATTCACAAAAAGGGCATCGACTTCCAGACAATCGACGGCACACCTGCCCACATAATCGCCCTCATCGCGAGCTCCGCAGGCGACCCCGCGCCCCACATGCAGGTGCTCACCAGCCTCGGCTCAACCCTTGGCTCGGATATCGTGAGAGAGCAGCTTTTGCACGCCAAAACCCGCGAGGAAGCCGCGAAGATACTGGGAGTGTAGGCCGGCTTAAAAAGTTAGAAAAAGGGGTCTGACCCCTTTTTTAAATGCGGGACACTATATGTCCCTCCACCTGTGCTACGGTTGTGGTAAAATCATCACAAACAGTGATGACGGAGGTGCCCCCGTGAGCCAGATGGAACGGATTTTCTTCATAGATCGAACCATTCAGGAGCGCGGGGGCGTCAACGTCAGAACCGTTTCCAGCACCTTCGAGGTGAGCGAGCGCCAGGCCAAGCGCGATATCGAATATCTGCGCTACCGCCTCGGAGCCCCGGTCGAATGGTCAGCCCCCAAGCGCCAGTATATCTACAGTGCACCATGGGACGGCCTCAAATTTGCAAGCGAAAAATCACTCTTCGCCCTTGCCTTCTTCCGCGCGATTCTGGACCGCTACTCGTATATCCCCGTTTTGTCGGAAGAACTGATCGACGAGCTCAAGAGAAAAATCGGCGCGCGCTATGCCTCGATCGCGGAGCACGTGCGCTATGAACTGCCTGACCTCCAACCCATCTCGGACGACATCAGCTATCGCATATGCCGCTCCCTCCTCGAGCAGCACAATCTTCGCATCACTTATCGCGATGCGCATGATGTAGAGAGCGAGCGCACTATCGTCCCCTTAAGGCTCATCAACTACGCGGGCAAATGGTACTGCGCCGCCTACGACTCACTCTCCGGGAAATTGCGGGTGTTCGCAATCGCCCGAATCAAGGAAGCCTATGAAGCCGAACCTAGTCACTTCCCCCTCCCCGGCGATGACGAAATCGAACGCTTCCTCTCTTCCTCATACGGTATTTTCAAGGGAGATCCTGTCGGCACCGCCACGCTGCGATTCCGGAACGGCGCAGCTCGCGCCATTCGCGACCAGATCTGGCACCCCGACCAGGTGCTCACAATCCCCGACAACGCCGGAGACGAATACACCGTTGACCTCAGCCTACCCGTCCACGACTGGACCGAACTATTAGGCCGCGCCCTCCGCTGCGGCGCTGATTGCGAAGTCCTGGGGCCGCAAGAGTTCAGGGAGAGGTGGAAGGAGGAAATTGAGCGGATGAGAGAGATGGCGGGGAAAGGAGATTGAAAAGCCAAGAAAGGATTCTGATTTTGCCATTCAGGGCCAGGACGGCGAGTGCTGTACATAAAGCTGCCGAAATTGATATCGAAAGCAGACTGGGTAGTTGCGCCCGCTCAAAAAACAGGAGAAAATGATCAGGAAATAACTATGTCAGAAAAAGATACTTCTTGCATGCAAGCGATTGCGCATGTCAGAAAGAATCCAGACGGGAGCTGGGCTGCACCGCATTCTCTTCAAGAGCACATCAAGAATACTGCAACCCGCGCAGCCAAATTTGCAGAAAGCTTCAATTCATCAGAATGGGCTAGAAGCTGTGGGATTCTGCATGATGCAGGCAAAGCGAGAGATGAATGGCAACTCTATCTGAGGCGCAAATCTGATTACTGGGAAGATGAAGCAAATCTAAAAAACGGCTCCAATAGGATTGAACATTCAGCTTCTGGCGCAAAATATGCAGAAGAAGTATTAGGCAAAGGAATTGGTAGAATCCTTTCATACTGCATAGCTGGTCATCATGCAGGTTTGCCTGACCTTGAAGGCGATAATTCATCATTATTGAACAGGTTTGAACATGCCAAAACAGAAGATATTCAATGTTGGTATAAAGATTCAGTAATTAGAGAATTGCCAGATAAGAAGCATCTCTCGCCTCCATGGAAACTCAATCAGCAAGAACAGCAAAGCATACTCATGTCATTGTGGATTCGGATGCTGTTTTCCTGCCTTGTAGATGCTGATTATCTCGATACAGAATCGTATATGGAGCCGGAACGGGTCTCATCGCGGGGGAAATATCCTTCGCTGTCCGAAATCAAAACACGATTTGATGATTTTATAAAAAAGAAAATCAGAGACAGCCTGGCAAAAGGCGATACCCCTGTAAATCAAATAAGACGGCATGTACTCGATCAATGCAGGCTAGCAGGTAGCTGGGAACCGGGATTCTTCTCGCTCACGGTGCCTACTGGTGGAGGGAAAACACTCTCAAGCATGGCATTCGCGCTGGAACATGCAATCATACATAAAAAAGAGCGAGTGATTTATGTTATTCCATATACAAGCATAATAGAACAGAATGCAAATGAATTCAGGAAGGCTCTTGGCAACGATGCAATAATTGAACATCATAGCAATATTGCAGAGGATGTTGATACTGGAAAGGCGCGTCTTGCAGCAGAAAACTGGGAAGCTCCAGTTATCGTTACAACAACTGTACAATTTTTCGAATCACTATTTGCAGCAAAACCTGGCAGATGCAGGAAACTGCACAACATTGCCAATAGCATCGTCATTTTTGATGAAGCCCAACTTGTGCCACCCGAGCATCTGAAGCCAATTCTTGAAACACTGGATGCATTGGTAGCGAAATTTCGTGTTTCAGCAGTCTTCTGCACTGCAACACAGCCTGTATTCGAGAAACAGAAAGATTTCCCTTCTTTCCCTGGCCTTAGTAATGGAAAAGTGAGAGAAATAATCAAGGATGTGCCTTCGATCTTTTCAGCAATGAGGAGAGTTGCCGTCAAAATACCAGAGGATCTCAGCACGCCTCTTTCATGGGAGAAACTTGCAGATGCCCTCAAAAAAGAACCGCAAGTTCTTTGCATAGTTTCTGATCGAAGGAGCTGCAGGGAACTTCATGCACTCATGCCGGAAGACACCTATCATCTGTCAGCGCTAATGTGTGCCCAACATCGCAGTGAGGTAATAAATGAAATCAAGGGTAAACTGAAAAGAGGTGATCAAGTCCGAGTCATCAGTACCCAGTTGATAGAAGCAGGGGTTGATATCGATTTCCCGATAGTATACCGCGCAATTGCGGGTCTTGATTCTATTGCACAATCAGCAGGAAGGTGCAACAGAGAAGGATATCTCAATGCATCGGGAAAACTGGGAAGGGTTGTTCTTTTCATTCCACCTCGGCTTCCGCCGCAGGGAATTCTGCGCAAAGCATCGGAAACAACACTAATTCTGCTCAAACAAGGCTTATCTGATCCAATCAGCCATGAAGCTTTCAAAGCCTATTTCTCTGAACTTTACTGGAAACTGAATAGCCTGGATTTATATGGCATTTGCGATCTTCTATATCCCCAGCCACCTGCCTTGGGAATAATGTTCAGAACTGCAGCTGATAAATTCAGAATAATTGATGATAGTGCCATGAAAACAATACTAATACCTTATGAGAAAGGAGCTAGCTTGATCAGGGAACTGAAACAGATCGGACCCTCCTCGAGAATTCTGAGAAAATTGCAGAGATACACGGTAAATGTTTACGCCAATCAATTTGAGCGGATGCGAGCAAGAGAATCGATTGAAGAAATATTTCCGAGAATATTTGTTCTCAGGGAATCCTGCATGTTGGAATACAGCCTAAAAGTAGGCTTGCTGGCAGACGATGTGCCAAACGATCCACAATTGTTCATTGGTTAAGCAATTACCTTGGTTTTTCATCAGGCTGAATAATTGATGAAAGGAGGTCATGGTGAAAGGTTTTTGTCTTGAAGTCTGGGGCGATTATGCATGCTTCACCCGGCCGGAAATGAAAGTCGAACGTGTCAGCTATGATGTCATGACGCCCTCTGCTGCACGAGCAATTTTTGAAGCCATTCTTTGGAAGCCGGCAATAAGGTGGCATATCACCAGAATCGAAGTTATGAATCCTATTCAATGGGTTTCTGTACGCCGTAATGAAGTAGGCTGCATATTCACATCGCCCACCAAGGCTCAGCTTTTAGGCGCCAATGGAGATCCAATGGGATTCTACATTGAGGACAATAGACAACAGAGAGCCTCCTATTTCCTTCGTGATGTACGTTATCGCATTCATGCTTGGTTCGAATTCATTCCACCAGAATCCAGAAAGACAAATCATTCGGTCAATCAAGAGATCTGGGCCGATATTGAAGAAAAGGCAACCTATGAGCGAAAAGATGAAAATGAAGCAAAATACGCAGCGATGTTTGAGCGCAGGGCAAAAAAAGGACAATGCTTCCATAGGCCATATCTCGGTACCCGTGAATTTGCATGCAACTTCATGTTTGTCGAACAGCCTGAATTAGCGAAGCCTCCTTTGTCATTGAACCAGGATCTCGGCTGGATGCTCTATGACATGGATTATGGCCATCCTGAAAACCCGATCCCCAGGTTTTTCAGGGCAAAGCTTGAAAATGGCGTTTTGTTGACAGATGAGAATATTGTGGAGGTACGATCATGATCCTCCAGGCATTGAAAGAATACTACGATAGAAAAGCTGCTGATCCAGAGAGCACTATTGCCCCTCCTGGATGGGAATTGAAAGAAATCCCTTTTGTGCTAGTACTAGATGAGACTGGAAGCCTTGTGCAGATTGAAGATACTAGAGAAGGCCAGCAAAACAGAGGCAAGAAATTCCTTGTTCCTCAAGCGGAAAAGAAGACATCAGGCATCAAGGCAAATCTGCTATGGGATACACCAGCCTATGTCTTTGGAATTCAGGATTTGGAAGGATTGTTTGAGAAGGAAAAGGAACGAAAGCGACAGCGCTTGCCTCAGCAAAGGGCAGCATTTCTTGATCGCATACGAAATGATCTTCCCGACACAGCAAAACGAAAAGCCCTCATATCATTTCTTGAAAATGCAACAGAAGAACATCTTTCTGAATATTCGCACTGGCCCGAAATATTGAAAACCAATGCAAACATATCCTTCAGGTTCCTAGATGAGCTGGATCTTTACTGCAGATCACAAGAAGCAATTCAAGCGGTAAACGCCAAGCTCCATTCCAGGGAAACGAATGGAATATGTCTTGTCACTGGCGAAAATGACGAGATTTGTGAGCTTCACAATCCGATCAAAGGGGTCCAAGGCGCACAAACCACAGGTGGAAATATAGTATCCTTCAATCTGGCCCCTTTCTGCTCTTACAACAAGAAGCAGGGAACCAATGCTCCGATTGGATACATGTCAATGTTTGCCTATACAACCGCACTGAATTCACTGCTCTCAAAGGAGTCCCGTCAACGCTTGGTACTTGGCAGTGCCGCGACATTCGTTTTCTGGTCTTCGGAAAAGACAGATTTCGAAAATGATTTTTCCATCTTCTTTTCTGAACCACCGAAAGACAATCCCGATGTAGGTACTGAAAACATTCGTGCCTTGCTTCTATCTCCTTTGAGCGGCGGATACAGGAATGATACAGGAAATGAAAAGTTCTATATCCTCGGGCTTTCTCCCAATGCAAGCCGTCTGGCAATACAACTATGGCTGCCTGGTACTGTTTCGTCTTTCAAAGACAAAATCGCTCAACATTTCGAAGATTTCAACGTCGAAAAGCGCGAAAGCGAACCGCGATACTATTCGCTATGGCGTGTGCTCACCAATATTGTGCCGCAGGACAAAACCGATAATATTCCTCCGCCACTAGTACACCAATTCATGTACGCAATTCTTACAGGCACGCCATATCCACAATCTTTGCTTCAGTCAGCTATCAGAAGAATTCGAAGCGATGCTGAAGATCGGGTCACCCCGGTACGGGCGGCGCTAATAAAAGCGTATCTGAATAGATATATCAGATACTATTCCAAGAATACAGAAAAGGAGTTGACCATGGCACTCGACATTGAACAGCCATCAATTGGCTACCAACTTGGTCGCTTGTTTGCTGTCCTCGAGAAAATTCAGGAGGAGGCAAATCCGGGAATCAATGCAACGATCCGGGAACGGTATTACGGCTCTGCATGCAGCAGCCCTGTTACCGTTTTCCCAACATTGATGAGGCTCAAGAATCATCACTTGGCAAAACTCGGCAATGAGGGCCGAGTGGTGTATTTCGAACGTTTTATAGGTGGGATTGTTGGGAAAATCGATGATTTCCCTTCTCACCTGGACCTGCATGAACAAGGCAGATTCGCTGTTGGTTACTACCATCAGCGCCAAGATTTCTTTACTAAAAAAGACTGAAAAACAGGAGGTATAAGTATGTCACTGGAAAAGCGGTACGATTTCGTTCTCTTCTTTGATGTAAAAGATGGAAACCCCAATGGCGATCCTGATGCAGGGAATCTGCCCCGGATCGATGCGGAATCTGGGCATGGTATTGTCACCGATGTCTGTCTCAAGAGAAAGATCAGAAACTATGTCGGCCTTGTCAAGAATGAACAACCGCCATATGAGATCTATGTAAAGGAAAAAGCCATTCTCAATAAACAGCATGAAAGGGCATATATCGCTCTAGGCATTGATCTTTCATCAGACGAAGGCAAGCGCAAGGGTGGCGATAAGGTTGACATTGCGCGCGACTGGATGTGTAAGAATTTCTTTGACGTAAGAACCTTCGGCGCAGTGATGTCAACAGGCATTAATTGCGGCCAGGTAAGAGGACCCGTACAGCTTACTTTTGCCCGTTCTATAGAACCTGTTGTTGCTTCAGAACACAGTATCACCAGAATGGCTGTAGCCACCGAAGAAGAGGCAAAGAAGCAAGGCGGCGACAATCGGACCATGGGAAGAAAATATACTATTCCATATGGCCTTTATAGAGTTCATGGATTCATCTCAGCACCACTTGCCGATCAGACCGGTTTTTCGGAAGAAGACCTGAATCTGCTGTGGGATGCGCTTGAGCACATGTTTGAACATGACCGATCAGCTGCAAGAGGCCTTATGTCGAGCCAGCGCTTGATAATTTTCGAGCACAACTCGAAATTGGGAAACAGGCCTGCCCATGAACTTTTTGCAAGAATCGAGGTAGTAAGAGCTTCGGATTCAACTGCTCCTGCTCGTGATTTTTCTGACTACAAAACCATGCTCGATGGAAATGAAATTAAAGCTTTCAAGACTGTTGTCCCTGTTTGATTACTGAGTATCCATTGCCGGCGATTTCTAAAAAATCGCTGGCAGGAGGATTTGGTTGGCTGGCGTAGATGATATAGCTGACTTAAAAGACTTGAAGAACATTGTATTGACCGCCAACTCTATTGGCGTTTGTTATGATAAACGCCAACAGAGTTGGCGCTGATTATCTTCCATTGCGGAGCAAGATGTGAAAACTACCTGCCATCAGCAAGTTCTGGTTCGTCCCTCTGCATTCACACAGCGCCGCTTCATCCTGGTCTGCAGGGAGGAACGAGCGCGCAAGGTGGACGGCATCGATATACTTCCATGGCAGGACTTTCTTGAGCAATTATGGTCTGGCAATCTGCTGGGAGGAGCATAACAATTGAACGAGGATGCTGACCTGATTCCGATTTCAGCTCTCCAGCACCTCCTTTTCTGCGAGCGGCAATTTGCGCTCATTCATATTGAGGGGATATGGTCAGAAAATCTATTTACCGCAGAAGGAAAAGTACTGCATGAACGCGTGCACCAGGAACACCATGAAAAAAGAAGGCTCTACCGCCAGGAATTCGGTATGGCGGTCAGGTCGCTCAAATCAGGGCTTATTGGGAAATGTGATTTGGTTGAATTGTATCTGGAGCCTTCAGGCAAGATAGCAGAAGCGTTCCCTGTGGAATTCAAGCGCGGCAAGAACAAAGAAGAGGAAGAGGACAAGGTCCAGCTGTGTGCCCAGGCCATGTGTCTTGAGGAAATGCTCGATATCATGATTCCTGAAGGGCAGATCTATTATCTTCAGGATCACAGACGCACCAGAATCGCGCTGGATCAGGCATTGAGAAAAAAAGTTGTTCAGCTGGCTGATAGGGCGCGCGAGCTCATCCTGAAAGGCGAAACGCCTTTGGCAATCTTTGAAAAGAGAAAATGCACGACATGCTCCCTGGTCGAGCAATGCATGCCATCCAGCACGGGGCTCCAGTCAAAAAGCGTGAGCAGATTCATTCGGGCCCAGCTCAAGGCAACAGAATCGGAGTGCGACAAATGAGAAAACTGCTGAATACGCTGTATGTAACCACACAGGGCTCGTATGTGCATCGGGATGGCGAGACCGTCGTCATCGAACAGGAACAGAAAAAGATTTTGCAGGTGCCGATTCATATGATCAGCAGCATTGTCTGTTTCGGGAATGTCCTATGCTCCCCTGCGCTGCTCGGTTTCTGTGCAGAACGGAGCGTGAGTATTGCATTTCTCACTGAATATGGCCACTTTCTCGCTTCCGTCAACGGACCTACGACCGGTAATGTCCTTTTGAGAAGGAACCAGTACCGCATGGCAGACAGCGAAGAATCGTGCCGCAACATTTCAGCCAATATTGTTGCTGCAAAATGTGCAAATTGCAGATTGATTTTGCATCGGGGAACAAGAGATCATGGAGAAAAGATTGATACTCATTCGATAAAAATGGCTTCCTCCTCGATCGAAAGGCTTATTGGACAGATCGATTCCGCTTCGGATACAGATGCAATCCGCGGAATCGAGGGGATGGCGGCGGCTGAATACTTTGCGGTCTTCAATCAGCTTATAGTCGACCAGAAAGATGCTTTCATGTTCAATGACAGAAATCGACGCCCCCCTCTCGATCCGGTCAATGCCTTGCTCTCTTTCATCTATACCCTTCTTGTCCATGATATACGATCCGCGCTCGAAACAGTCGGCCTCGACCCTGCAGTTGGTTTTCTTCACAAGGACCGACCAGGAAGGCCAAGCCTTGCGCTCGACCTCATGGAAGAATTCAGACCTGTCATAGCAGACAGACTTGTGCTCTCTCTGATCAATCGCCGGCAAGTGAACCCTAAAGGATTTTCACGAGCTGCGAACGGTGCGGTAACAATGGATGATGAAACCAGGAAGACAGTCCTGGTCGAGTATCAGAAAAGAAAACAGGAAGAAGTTTATCATCCTTATATTGAGGAAACCGTGCCAATCGGTCTGCTCTTTTTCATACAGGCAAACCTGATGGCCCGTTTCATTCGTGGTGATATCGATGGGTATCCCCCATTCTTCTGGAGATAAGAATCATGATGGTTCTTGTGAGCTACGATGTGAATGTTACGAATCCTGGTGGGGCTCGCAGACTCAGGCGTGTCGCACGGACCTTGAGCAATCATGGGCAGAGAGTTCAATTCTCAGTCTTTGAATGTGTAGTCGACCCGGCCCAATGGGTAAAGCTGCGGGCAGATTTGGAAAACATTATCGACAAGGAAAATGACAGCCTACGCTATTATTATCTGGGATCGAACTGGAAACATCGGGTCGAGCATATCGGGGCAAAGCCTTCCCTGGATTTGGATGATCCATTGATTGTATAGGGCAATCAAGGCTTAGACTCGACTGAAGCGTCTAAGCAAAGCAGCCGGGCAGCGCGCTTGCGCGAACCCAGACGAAACATGAAATGCCGGGCCATTCGCAAATATTGCAATTCATTATGCTGGCATGTCTTTGACAAATAAGGGAAGGAATGATAGGTTACTGGAACGGCAAATGCTGGCTCTTTCGCTATAGCGATATTGTATTTTGTTGTATTATTAATATATATTAGCAATACAGTCGCGCCCCCCGCGGGCGCGTGGATTGAAACTTAATCATATTTGATGTTATAGGAAGCCATTTTATGTCGCGCCCCCCGCGGGCGCGTGGATTGAAACCCCGAAGATCCCTCCGCGCTTGATGAAATTTGGGTCGCGCCCCCCGCGGGCGCGTGGATTGAAACATCCGCCATTGGATTCTCAAGAGGGCTCGAGTCATGTCGCGCCCCCCGCGGGCGCGTGGATTGAAACGTGAGAAAGTGCAAGATCTGTCTCAGGAATATGCAGTCGCGCCCCCCGCGGGCGCGTGGATTGAAACCACTTGCATGGTGAGCCAATTGAAACCGGCGCTGAGCGTCGCGCCCCCCGCGGGCGCGTGGATTGAAACTCACGAAGCATGACGACGACCGCTTCGAGCTTCGCGTCGCGCCCCCCGCGGGCGCGTGGATTGAAACTCACGAAGCATGACGACAACCGCTTCGAGCTTCGCGTCGCGCCCCCCGCGGGCGCGTGGATTGAAACTCACGAAGCATGACGACGACCGCTTCGAGCTTCGCAAGCTCTTCAGGTCGCGCCCCCCGCGGGCGCGTGGATTGAAACATTTCTGCATCGCGCGCAGGGCCTCATGGTTATTAGTCGCGCCCCCCGCGGGCGCGTGGATTGAAACTCACGAAGCATGACGACAACCGCTTCGAGCTTCGCGTCGCGCCCCCCGCGGGCGCGTGGATTGAAACCTTCATTGTCATCCATTCATCACCGACACGGATGTGGTCGCGCCCCCCGCGGGCGCGTGGATTGAAACGTCACTATCAAGCATGCAACTTGCGAATCATCTTGTCGCGCCCCCCGCGGGCGCGTGGATTGAAACGAGCGTTATTACTATCCAAAAGAGCCATTCAATGAGTCGCGCCCCCCGCGGGCGCGTGGATTGAAACTGCAAATTGAGATATGTTTGATCCAGATCAAATATGTCGCGCCCCCCGCGGGCGCGTGGATTGAAACGCCTATACCGTGATCGGCAACGAAATGCCGTCGAGTCGCGCCCCCCGCGGGCGCGTGGATTGAAACAAAATGAAAAAGATGAGAAGGCTGCCGAATATATTAGTCGCGCCCCCCGCGGGCGCGTGGATTGAAACATTACGCTCACCAAACATTGCGCGACGAAGATTACGTCGCGCCCCCCGCGGGCGCGTGGATTGAAACTTACCGAATCGCAAGAAAAGCTTGCAAAAGCTTTCGGTCGCGCCCCCCGCGGGCGCGTGGATTGAAACGTGAGAAAGTGCAAGATCTGTCTCAGGAATATGCAGTCGCGCCCC
>WESA01000044.1 GCA_009768935.1 Rectinema subterraneum | reverse complement strand
ACATCCTTCGCTCCTTTCAGGGAGCAAGGATACTCACTTTCTTAAGCCCTGGCGGACGGGGAGAAATTTGCGGTTACGGACGATCCACAATCCACTCTTTTCTTCGAACTACACCGATCGCGAGCTCAGAAAGGACCTGGCGAACCACCATCGTGAGAGTGTCTGCTTCAACCGCAATGTCGCAAACGGCATGCTGCGCCTCTGGGCCTACCTTATGTGGCACAACTACTTAAAGCCCTACCGTATCCACTGGCCGAAAGGCCGAAGACCCGCTACCCATGCCGAGGCGAGCGGCATCGATGCAACTGCGCTCGAGAACGTATATAGAAGCTTCTTCGAAGAACGGGCGTTTCTGACACGAAGCCCTTTGAGCCCGACGATGGCGAGAAGCTGGAAGAAGGAATGGCGGACACCGGGGAAGGAGAAGGCGGAGTATCTTCCCAAGCTGGCGCTCGGTTGAACAGCGTGTGCTTGATTGCCGAGGTGCGTTCTTCTCAGTGCCCTCGTTTACACAAGGTTGAGAGCACTAATCAGGTTCTCAGCGCTTCGGGGTTGAGCGCCACAAGCTCTGGCTGCACAAACAAACCATCTTTTCTCACCAGCACGCCGTCGATCCAGACTTCCCCGCCGCCCGAGGCTGCATCCTGCATGAGGACGATGTCCCAGTGCAGCGCCGAGCGATTGCCATTGAAGCAGTCGTCGTACGAGTTGCCCGGGGTGATATGCAGCGAGCCGGCGATTTTTTCGTCGAAAAGCGTTTCCAGCATCGGCTTTGTAATGTACGGGTTCACCCCAAATGAGAATTCTCCGAGATACCGTGCGCCTTCGTCGATATCGAGAATTTTGTTGATGCGCTCGCTGTCATTCGCTTCAGCGCGCACAATCTTGCCGTTTTTGAACTCGAATACAATGTTTTCGAACTTGAAGCCATCTTTCTCGCTCGGGGTATTATAGCTCAGCACGCCGTTCACGGAGTCGCGGATGGGCGCAGTATAGACTTCGCCATCGGGGATATTCATTGTCCCGTCGCACTTGATAGCCGGCATGCCTTTAATCGAAAATTCAAGGTCTGTGCCGGGGCCTTTTACGCGCACACGGTCGCTTCGCTCAAGAAGCGCAACAAGCGGATCCATTGCCTTTGACATCTTTGCATAATCCATCGTGCACACATCGAAATAGAATTGTTCGAACGCATCTTCGCTCATGCCTGCATTCTGGGCCATTGCGGCGCTTGGGTAGCGCAGAACCACCCAACGCGTGTTGCTGATACGCCGCTCAATGTGGACTTTTTTCCATATGTGGCGATTGTAGAGCTCGATTTTGTCCTGGGGCAAATCCTGCCAGGCAAATGAATTCTGCATGTTCGTAAAGCCGATGTATACGTCCATCTTGTCCATGCGCGCACGTTCGAATTCAGCCTGCAGGGCAAACTGCTCTTCCGGAGCATTCATAAAGAGCGTGCGCTCGAGCCGTTTATCCCTATAGGAAACAAACGCGAGTCCGCCTGCCGCGTGTACTTCTTCGATGAGGAGCCTGACGAAATCCGGTTCCGGATTCACGTTTTCGATCAATACCTTGTCGCCAGGCTGCACTTTTGTCGAATAATTGACAAGAAGATGCGCCAATTTCTTGAGTCTCTGGTCCTGCATGAATAATCCTTTCCGGCAGTAATTGCCGATGCTATAATGAATTCCAGCGCAGCTCTATTTCGAATGCGCGCCCACAAAATCCGCGCGAACTGGCTTGTCTTTTTCGGATGCTACTTTCCAAGCGTCCTGGACAATAGAATAGCTTTTCTTGGGCCGCTCGCGGTAGGGGGGCGTCTCTTCCCAGCCATTCCAGATGTATGGCGATGTGACATTTGCATTCAGCCTGCCGATGACTGATCCCGAATGTTTGTCCAGCACAAGCCCATCGAATACAAATCCATCTGTTATGGACGCTTTCAACGTATCGATGCCTGGGTCGCCCAAATTCGTCCGCGTATCATTCAACACTCGCAGCGAAGACGGATCCGTGACATTGAGCCTGCCCCACGGAATGCGCACGTTGATTGTATTGCCTTCAACATTCCACAGATTGCCGGATTCATCGAAGGGCCCCTGCCTCATGAGCGATATATCAAATCGCTTTTCCGGAATTTCCCTGCCGTCCTTTGTCACTACTTTACCATTGACCAGCATATTCATATTTTCGAATACGCCATCCTGTCGAAGGCTCGTCGCATACCGCGCCGAAGCGATATTGTAGGACGGGTTGACCAAAATTCGAGCCTCTTCGTTACGGATATCGAGCAAAAATTCCATACCCGATGCAGTGCGTCCCAAGCTCCTCGGCCAACTCATCTGGCCCAGCGTACGATTATAGGTGTCGATGCCCAGTAGTACTTCGCAATCTTGTGGTTTTTTGCCGCTTGCCAAATGTATCGTAAGGTAGAGATACGAAGCATCGTGCGCGACTTCGAGGCTGGAAAGGGCATTGCTGCCGGAAATGGTCTGCTCAGGCTTTTCCGGAGGAATGCTTTCATTCGCAATGAGCCCGTAATTCTGTTCCGGATCGACGACATCGTGCCAGAAAATACGCCTGTCGAACGGAATTTTGAACGGTTCGGTTATCCATGTCTTTTTAGCCCACTCATCCATGAATTCAAAAATAATCGCGCCAGCATAGCCTTCTTTCTGGATCGCCGCCTGCATGCGCAAAATATCTCTGCCCGCGGTGGTCTCATCGATGCCGCCATGGTTGAGCCCATCAGGCGAAAGGTGCGCGACCCCTGCGCCGTTTGCAATGCCAAATTCCGCCACAATCGCCGGATAGCGCGAATGTGTCTTTATGAATTCCTGCAGATACCCGCCATAGCGCAATACGCCATATTCATCTTTATAATTATTGTATGCAGGCTCATTTACAATGAAGTCCGGATAATTCGGATAGATATGATAGGCACCGAACAGCCCCGCAGTCATTTTGTCAGTAATGTCCAAGTGCTCAACAGCAATGCTGGCGCGGTCATTCCAGCGGTTTTTCTTGCCAGTGTTTGGATCCCATTCGGTGTCATGCTCGATCGGATCGAGCGTAGGCCAGCTTACAATGCCGACCGGATGCAGCTGGCCATAGCGTTCGGCTTCGGTCGCTGCAACCGCATCGAGCGATTCGGCAAGCCAAACTTCAGTGGGCGAGGCCTTCGCTCCTGCTGAAACATAGGTACCTTTGTAGGTCGCCCCTTTATGGTTCGCGTCGGTTTGAAGGACTTCAGCGCTTTCAAGTTCCCTGCCGACCAGCCAGCCAATCAGCCATGGGGAGACATCTGTTGTATAAATTCCCCATGCCCGCCCCTTCCGCTCCGGGATATTCGCGCGGCCATAGATTGCATCGATGCCATAATCGATTTCTTTCAGGAATGCTTCCTGATAGGCAGGCTGAAGGTAGTCGTTCCCGGGCGGGTGTTCCTCAGGCCAAATTTCCTGCAGCAGCAAAAGCGGAGCATCGGGATGCGCTTCGTTATATATTCTGAAGGCCCGATAGAATTCTGGAGGCAGGAGCGTGTACACGCGTATCGTATTCGCGCCGAGAGCGCCAATATAATTGAACCAGCGAACATATGTATCTGTATCATATGGAAATTCTGTAAAATATTTCCCCGGTTCTGCCAGCCCCATATTCACACCGCGCAGGAAAAGCGTCTCCCATTCATGATTCTTTGTCCTCAGCTGGATGCCATCTTTTACAGCCCTCACATTCACGCGCAGCGCAGTCGGACCAGCAAGCGCCGCTTCCGACCGGACTTCCGCGCGATGCTTCTCCGCGCTAGCGAGAATGTAATGCATGAGCGGCGCATACACTTTCCAGAAAAAGTAGCTGTTGTTGTCCACGGTATCGTCTGCGAGTATGCGCTTGATAGCGCGGATTCCTTCCATGCGGTAGGGGGTGCCGGAAAACTGCAGATCGGCAAAATCGCCTGCAAAATACCAGCTTGTATACTGACTGTTCTCGAACTTGAGCACTGCTGGAAATTTCTGGGGCAAGCCAAGCGCTTCAAGCTTTTTCTTGCCTGCAGCCGTCAGATCAAGGCTGTAGTGCGCAACTTGCTCCACAAGCGGATCAGCAGCAACCCATTCAAACCAGTAGCGATAGGAAACCGGCTTTTTGATGCCGAGCTTCTGTCCCAAGAGCCCATCAAACTGTACCTTCATGCCTTTTGGCCCCAAATCTTCAGCCTCGGTGAGCACTTCCACATTTCCGTTTTCATCGAGCAGGACAATACCCCGCCCAGAGTAGTTCCACTTCTCTTTTTTAGCTGTTTCCCAGTTAGCGACTACCCAATCGGGCACACCACCACCCTGTGCGAGGCTTTCGTAGTAGTTGCCAATCCAGCCTCGCCAGGCAAGCCCGATAAGGCGCTCGAACAATGCGCGGTCCCTGGAATTCGTCGGCGACGCTGCGGTATTGAATTCTGCAATGATTGTATTCCCGCCCCCGAGTGAAGCCTGAATAACGCGATAATCTTCGCTATTAAGACCCCCATATATCAGAGAGGGCAGCGCTGCAGTCATCTTGCTCTGCATGTAATCATCGCGGTAAACACCATAGGTATCGGCAATATAGATCAAGTCGGGCTTCTTGCCCGTCTGCGGAAGTTTCAGTGAACGCCACTCGTTTTTGCCAGTCGGATAGAATCCATAGTAATCCGAGCGCTTGTCGTACAGCACGCGAGTGGCCGGTTTTGCGATTTTTTCATTATTCAAAAGCCAAAAAAGACCTGCATGCTCGCGGAAATCAGAGTATGGAACTGTCTTGTCGACAACCCAGATGTCGAGCTGGCGATACGGCTTTGCAATCCAGAGCACAAATGGCATTGCGATAAGCGCCGTGAATAGTGCAAAAACCAGAATACCTATGATCCACAGGAGGCTCGTCTTGAAATATTCTTTTGTCTTCACTTTCATGCTGCCTTGCCTCCGGCTTGTCCGCTCCCTGCAAATCCCTTGCGGGCAAACTTGTCCCACCCTTGCGGTTTGCGCATAGCATTCAGGAACCCCAGCACCCGCCAGAACGAAAACAGCTGCCGCGGCCCAAAATTCTCCAGAATTGCGGTTTTGAGCAGTTTCAGTGTATCACGATAACTGAAGTACACATTGAGATGTTCCGCAATCCGCACCGACGAAATCGAAATAAATATCCCCATCAATATGGAAGCGAAGAACAATAGCAATGCCAGCCGTACGCTCAGCATGCCGAATATGGCTGCAATTGCGACCATGAGATACCCCTGTATCTCAAAAAGAGGGCCAATCATTTCGAAAATCAGATAATATGGCATGGCGACCAGGCCCATCACGCCATACGATGGGTTGAAAATCAGTTTCCGGTGAAAATTCATGATATCGATAAGGCCGCGCTGCCACCTGTTCCGCTGTTTTTTTAAACTCGACATTTCTTCAGGCACTTCGGTCCAGCAGTTCGCGTTGAATGCATAACTGATGCGGTACTTGAGCTTCTTCTCGCGCATGAGCCGGCTGATCCTCACCACCAGCTCCATATCCTCACCGACGGTATCTTTCTGATACTGACCACTGCTGGTAAGGTAGCCGCCTGCCGCAACCACGCGCTCCTTCCGGAACAGCCCGAATGCGCCAGAAATAATAAGCAACGAATTCAGATAATCCCAACCAAGACGCCCGCACATGAACGCGCGCAAATATTCCACCATCTGCAGGCGGGCAAGCCAGTTTCTCGGCACGCCGATCTTTTCGATTTTCCCCTTGTCCACTTTGCAGCCGTTGATAGGAAAGACATTGCCGCCGAGCGCAGGCGTTTCGACCCCATAATCCAGCGTCAGCGAAGCAATTTTCAAAAGCGCATCCGACTCAAGCAGAGAATCAGCATCGATGCCGCAGAAATATTCCTTGGAGGCCACATTGATGCCTGCGTTCAAGGTATCAGCCTTGCCGCCGTTTTCCTTGTCTACCACGATAAGGCGTGGGATAGCTGGATTGGTGTAAATGCCTCGGATGGGGTAATGCTTGAGCCGCTCCTGATAGCTGAAGTCGGTTTTTTTCAGATCGAAATGCTCGATCAGCGTCCGCAATGTGTTGTCTTTGGAGCCGTCATTGACGACCACAAGCTCATAATCAGGATACTTGAGATTCAGAAGGGAATTCGCGCTCTCGATAATGGTCATTTCCTCGTTGTAGGCAGGGGCGATTATCGACACCGACGGAAGCATCCGCGGCTTGAACAGCATGGTCATACCCTTGAGTTCCCACAGACGCGAAGCCCGCCGTATATTGAGTTTTGAAAGGAAAAGCAAGCCAAGATAAATCGCGTTTACCGCCATTGCATAATACGCAAAATTGATATTAAAATTGAGAACAAAATACTTGAGGTGCTGGACAAAAGGCATCGCTCCGAGTCTGTCATAGTATTTAAGGACGTACAGCAGAGGGAAAAATACGACAGCAAAGCTCAACATGACATAGAGTCGCCTGACCATTTTTCTGTCGAGCTTTTCCTCGCGCTTTTTTGCGAGAGGAGAAATCCGGCTAATACCCAACTCCTGGAGCAGATGATCGGGCAGAAAAAGGCCGCATTCCCTTGCAAGCACTTCACTGTCGGACAATCGCGAGCGGATGATGTCGACAAGCTTCGCTTCAAGTTCCTTATTCCTGTTGCGCTTCAAAAATTCAATAAGCTCGGAAACCCTTCCCATGGTAATGAGTTCGTTCACAACACCTGCAGCAAAATCGTGCTCGTAGCCAAGCAGTTTTGTCAGCACATATTCGATTCTGCTGGACAGCACTTCGGCAAGCCGATTGTGCAATACTCCATCCGAGTTGCGGAATGCCTCAATCATTTGAGGCATATATTGCGGATGACTGTTCAATAGCAAACGCAAACCTGCTCGCGCTGCCTGGGCTGTTTCATCGCGCTCGAGATAGAACAGCAATGTGCGGACATTCCGCTCGCGCGCGGAATGGCCAAGCGATCGGACGGCAATAGACTGGATGTCCTTGTCGACATGCTCGAGATAGTATTCGCAATCGAGCTCATCAGGATAGAATCGTTCGAGCGTTTCAGCTGCGCGCACCATGAGCCGGTGATAGCTGACAGCAGGCGACAGGCTTGTAACAAGGGTACGATATCTCCAACAGTGAAAATTATTCGCTACCTTTCCTCTGTAAGGACACTGCCGATGGTCCTTGCCAGCTTCAATCTGGCCATGAACGCAGTAGTAGCAGCATTTTGAGGGCAAATTTGCCGTTTGCTTTTCAATTTTGCCAATTTCTCCGAACCCCCGATGCAGAATATCAGCAAGATACTCCTTGAGCTCCACGCAGGGGATTACGCCGGCAAGATCCACAAGCAATTCGCGAATTTCTATGTCAGCGCTCCAGTAATAACCTCGCATGAAATCTTTCAACGCATCCCCATAGGAAGCAATGAGCATATTTACTTTGTTTCTGTACCAATAGTGAGCGCCCTTGAGGCTTTGAATCAGCGCATGTAGCGATCGGGCATCCTTGATATCGGAAAGTGCATTGGCCAGATAGAGCCTGGTCGGGAAATGCTTTTCTCTCAGCAGTGCCTTTTCAATGGCCTTTCGGGCATTATCCGTTCCGAAGCTCGCGAGAAGCCGTGCGGCATTCATTCTCATGAATCGATTATGACTCGCAAGGCGCCGCATCTGAGTGCGCTCGAAATAGCTCACTGTTTCTGCGTTGAAAAGACGCTGTTTCTGCTGAGCAGAAATATTCACATTCTGAGTGAGATAGAGGATATGATCGAGGAGCATACGCATCATGTGCTTGCTTTGTTCGTATACTGGCGCAAAGATCTGAGGCAGTTGACGAAGCTGCGATTTGAGCGTTTCTTGCTTGATAGCCAATCTTGCTTTGTTCAGCAGCGTGCGCAGCACTACAAATACAGTAAGCCACAAAAAAAGAACTGCTGCCCCAAGAAGATATTCGGAAGGAATGGTCATGCCCTGCTCCCTGCTTCTGTCAGATTCAGCACAATTCCGAGCAGCTCTTCCAGTATAATCGGCTTTTGCAGATAAAAAACGATTCCCAGCCGGTACGCACGCCGTATGGTCGATTCAGTCTTGAGATGAGAAATGAGGATGACAGGAATATCTTTCGTAGCTGATTTCGAGAGCATCGACTCCTTCAGGAGATAGGCATCGATCTTGGGGACCATGAGCTCGGTAATGACAACATCGACAATTTCTTTTCCTAAAATACTGAGTGCTTCCTGACCGTCTGAAGCAGAAAGCACCGAAAATCCTTCATTTGAGAGGAAGGTTCGCAGCACATCGACATTCACCTCATCATCGTCGACAATCAGGATGCGGGCTTTCGATTCGGATTCATTCTCTTCTGCAGATGCAAAGTATACCATGTTGCCGCCTCGGCGCCGCGCAAGCCTGAGGCGGCGAATGCCCAAATCCGTAAGGTCGGCCCCGAGCCTTTCGAGGTCTGGCTGAAGGTTTGCTGCTTCAGAAAGCGTCGCGACACCTGCCGAGACTGTCACCGGTTCCACAAATGCCTTCGAATTTTCGACTTGATACCGTATTTTATCGAAAAGCGCCACTGCATCATCAAACAGCACGGCAGGCATCCATACTGCTATTGTCGCACCATGCAGGCGAAACGCCATTGATGTCTGCGGAAGATTTTCGGTAATTATGGCTGCAACACCGTGCAAAAGCGCTTCTACTTCCCGAGAGCCGTACTTGTATTCGATCTGGGCAATATTCTCATCAATTCCGAAAACCCCGAGGACATTGTCCTGCGGCCCCATGTCGGAAATCCGGACCGCCACTTCTTCTTCGATAAATGATTTATAGAAAAATTCCGAATAGAGCCCCGTCACCGGATCGCGGAGCGCTCTATCTCTTGAAACCGATATGCTATGATTCAACTCTTCATTCACTTTGCGCAATTTCTCAAGCTCGGCTTTCAGATGTGCTACTTCTTCCTGAGAGCCGTTTTCCTTCACAATCTGCTGTTGAAGAGCCTGGGTTTCTTTTGATCGTGCAAGCTCGCCACACTCAAGATCGGCGAGCTGATTCAAAATACCTCGGATATTTTTGCGCCAAATCGGCCCATATGCTGGCAAAATGCGCCCGATATCCCACGAAGCCAGAGAATGCACGACCGGAGCAAGAAAATCTTTCGACGGCATGGTTGCGCGGTGAAAGTTTTTCAATTGTTCGAGATAATCAGCTCCTTCTCCATACAGCGAAAATTCTGATGAATACGAAGAGAAAAGCGCTCCGGAAAGAAGTGTTCTTGTCGCCCGATCGTAGGTAGCAAATGCTCCCGGTTGGTAGAGGTAGGGAGTCGGCAGGAATTGGAGAGTCCGGCCCGAGGCGAGGCGCAGCACCCAAGAATGTTCATCTATTATATATGGTTCTGAAGATAGCCCATAAAAACGCAAACTATTCCATGTACGCCAATGCGTAACCACATCGAACCGCAAGCCCTCTTTCTCGAGCAAGGACAGCGCCGACGATGAACTGGGATCCTGCTCGTGCACAATCACAGTGCGTATAGGATCCTTCGGCGCGACCGATTCGATATTTCGCACCAGTTCCGCCAGATCAATCGCAGATCCCGGCCCGAACAGCACTGCTTCATCGCCATCAATCAATAAATAAATATTCGATTGGAGCGATCCCACCAGCTGCGACGATCCAATCCGAAAATAGCCACCACCTAGATCAACAGGTCCGTGTACATTTTTCATGCGTTACCCTGTATATATTTTCGGTTGATTCTCAAATGAACTCAATCACAACTCATAAACTCTAATAAAACAGCAAGAATTATGAAAAAAACATTTGACGGTATTCTAATTCTATAGCTAAAATATGCTATCCATTCTTTTTGCAGGAGGGCTGCATGTCAACGCTCATTGCTTTACTTGCCCTTGTCATTTACTTCGGATTCTATTTCCTCTATGGAAGAACAATCCGCGACAAGGTGCTCAAGAGCCAGGAGGCGCCGCAGGCGCCATCCAAGAGGCTGTCGGATGGTGTCGACTATGTGCCGACATCGAAATATGTCTTGTTCGGTCACCACTTCGCGTCGATTGCTGGCGCTGGTCCTATCACGGGCCCGGCAATGGCAGTTGCCTGGGGCTGGCTGCCAGGACTATTGTGGATCTGGCTTGGCAACATCTTTATCGGCTCGATCCACGACTATCTGTCGCTGACCGCATCGGTGCGTTATGATGGCCGCTCGATGCAGTTTGTCGCGCAGGACCTGATCGGGAAGAAGGCTGGCAAGGCGTTCAGCTGGTTCATCCTCTTCCTCTGCATTCTGGTCGTTGCGGCGTTCGGCGATATCGTCGCGGGACAGTTCGCGGCGGACGGCCGCGTGTTCTCGGCTTTCTTCTTCTTCTGCGTCGCGGCAATCATCACCGGCTACTTCATGTACCACACGAAGCTCGGGATTGGCGGCGGGTCGATCATCGGTATCGTCCTGATCATCCTTGCGTTCTGGCTTGGTGAAATCCTTCCGATCAATGCGAGCAAGGATACGTGGTTCATCGTGATTTTTGTCTACATTGTCATTGCATCGGCGCTGCCGGTCAACTTCCTGTTGCAGCCACGCGACTATTTGAACTCGTTCCTGCTGTATTTTGGCCTTCTGGTCGGTGGCCTGGCAGCAATCATTGCGGTGAAAGGCTTCGATTCGCTCCCTGCCACCACAAGCTTTAGTGCAGTAGTCATCGGCGGAAAGCCAACGCCCTTCTGGCCTGCAGTCCCGCTGGTCATTGCATGCGGCGCACTCTCCGGCTTCCACGCGCTTGTCGCATCGGGCACAAGCTCCAAGCAGCTGCGCGATGAAAAAGATGCGCTCTTCGTCGGATACGGCGCAATGCTCACCGAAGGCTTCCTGTCGACCATCGTCGTGATCTCGATTGCCGCATTCGGCATTGCCGCAATGGGCGAAGGCAATGTTCTCAAGACCGCCGCGCTGAACCGCTTTGTCCTGTCATACGGCACCATGGTAAGCACCGCGCTCCCCTTCCTTACCCCGAGCTTCATGAAGCTCTTTGCGGCTGTCTGGGTGTCGAGCTTCGCACTCACCACGCTTGATACGACAAACCGCCTCGGCCGCTATCTGGTACAGGAAATGGTCTTGCCGATCAAAGAGAAGAGCCCCGGCGTATACAATACATTCAACAACAAATGGGTCGCTTCTCTCATCATCGCATTCTTCGGTGTCGGGCTTGCGTGGACAGGCAACTACACCGTGCTCTGGCCGGCATTCTCCGGTGCGAACCAGCTTATCGCCTCCATTGTCATGCTGACGGTCGCGGTATGGGTCAAGAAGAAACTCAATCCAGCATATACCCTCGTCGTACTTATCCCGGCGATTTTCTTGTGGGTCACCGTTACTGCCGGTATTATCTGGTATGAAATAGTGATCGTTCCATCGTTCTTTGCAACAGTGGCCAATGCCGCCGCTCAGGCAAAGAATTACACCACGGGCGTGGTTGTCGGCGCGATCAACATTTTCATGCTGGTGCTGAATTTCATCATGATTGTGGCATTCTTCAGGAACTGGAACACCAAGCAGGCCAGCTGACAATGTTCAATGCTGCTATCATAGAGCAGTAAAAATGACAGGTTCGGGCCGCTCAGTATGCTGGGCGGCCCTTTTTATTGCCAGCTGTCTACGCGGCGCTTTCTAATATGCAAAATTCATGATAAAATAAAAGCATGACTGAAAAGATGAAACTTTTGCATCTCGTTCGCAGAGGAGCAAAAACATTTATCCAGGTGCAGCGGGAGAAAGCCACCGGCATGCTCGATTTCGAGCTCAAAGAGCTTGAGAACATTTTCGCACTGTTGCTGCTTGGAGGTTTTGCCGGCATTCCTTCGCCGCCTGCGCCAATCGCAATCGAATTATTGCCCTATCTCGAGCGGGAAATTGTTGTTCTGCTCGCCAGAAGCGACCTTTCGACCGATCCTATCGGCGCCCTCATGGGCATGCTCGAAATAGACTAGGAGCCATCATGAGCCCACATATCTCCCATAAGACAGCATTTTTTCTCGGCAAAGGCGGCGTCGGCAAGACAACGCTCTCAGCCTCCTTTGCGCTTGCGCTCGCACGCGCTGGCTACAAAGTGCTTGCCGCATCGCTCGACCCTGCCCATAACCTCGGCGATGCCCTTGGACTCAAGCTGAAAAGCGAGCCTCAGCATGTTGAACCCAACCTCGATGCACTGGAGATAGACCTCGACGCCTGGGTGAATACCTATCTCGAAGAAAGCCGCTCCCAGCTCAAGTCGACCTATTCCTACAATGTTACCCTCAACCTTGATTCCTTCTTCAAAATTCTGAAATATTCGCCCGGCACCGAAGAATACGCGATGCTCTGGGCTATCGAGGATATCCATTGCAACCTGGCGCCCCTGTACGACGTGGTGGTTCTGGATACACCCCCAACCGCTCTCTCCTTGCGCTTCCTTTCGCTTCCTACAATTTCGGGCCTCTGGGTCAAGGAGCTTGCGAAGTTGCGTGAGACCATTCTTTCCAAGCGAAACACTATAGTCCGGCTCAACCCGGGCTCGCCCGTCAAGGAAAGCTGCCTCGACAAAGACGATGACAAAGTGTACGGAAAATTGAGTTCGATCCGGCAGCGGCTTGACGCCCTCGAGCACCTTTTCCAAAAAGAGAGCTTTCTCAATGTCATTGTCAATCCGGACGATCTTTCGGTGTCCGAAGCTCTGCGCATAAAAGACGAACTCGATCGCCTCGAAATACCAATATCGACCATTTGCCTGAACAAACGGGGTATGGTAAACGGGCAATGGCACATTCATGAGTCCCTCGCATCGATCCCTCTTTTCAGTTTCGATTTTGAATCGAATGGCATCCGGACAAGGGACCAGCTAACGGAGCTCGGCATTCAGCCCCTCATCGATATATTCCTCAAGAAAGGGAGCCTATCAGCATGAATCCATTCCTGTTTACCGGCATTCTGATACTCGGCGTTGGAGCTACCGTCAATTACTTCCTTGGTGTCAAGAAAAATCGCTGGCTTGGCAAACGCTTATCCGTACAGTCCGAAGAAGTCCTTGCACCCACCGAAACCAATTATGTGAACATCGGCGGAGCTATTGGCTACAATTTCCGCTACCAGCTGAAAGGCTTGTGGAACGAGGCAAAGGGCACCTTTACATTTGTTCCGCGGCATTCGCTGCTGTATATGCCAGTATCATTCCTGATTCGCGGCGGCGATCATTATTACCTCAATATCTATACCGATAAGCGTCTGCCAGGCGAAGGGCATATCATTCTTGCTTCGCACTTGCGCAAGGCGAAAATCGACGGCCTCGAGGCTATGTCGCGCAAGGACATTGAGCTGGGCGGGCGGAAATTTGTCCTTCTGTGGAGAGAGAGCCGTATTCTCGACAAGCTTGAAAAAACCGCGCTCGGCTTTCCGGAGCCGCAAACCCTCGTGCACTTCTGCTGTTTTGCCGACAACAAGACGCTTTTTTTGCATCTTTCGCCCAAAAATGGCGTTATTCAAAACAACCTGAGCTATTTTTTAAAGAATGCACAGGTTTTCCTTGAAAAATAGCTCCATTTATTCCAGACTATAGATATAGAGCGGCTAATGGATACTGCATTCCTCAGCGCCGCGATGGAGGCATTCATGGACCCTGAAATGCGCAAGAAAATCGATGAGACATTTGCGAAGGTGCGCGAGCCGCAATCCGATGCGCCGATAGTCGATCTCGGCCTCGTCGAAAAAGTAACATACAGCGAAAAAGAAAAAACACTGCTCGTCAGGCTCGCAATTGGCACGCCCCGGTGGCAGTGCCCGGCCTGCTCGGCTATCAATGGTGTCGTCAAGGAAGGCATCGTGCGGCGCGCGAAGGAAGCATTCGAAGCCGCTTTCCCAGAGCTGAAGATTCTCGTCGAGTAAGGTTAGGGGGCTTCCTATGCCAGATTCCGGCACGATCACGCCGAATATTTCAAAGCAGGATTTGCCCGCAAATGCGGCGCTCAATGTGTGTATTTTCCGAGTTGGTCAGCGACTGTATTGCCTGCCTGCCGCTTCGGTAGAATATGTCTACCCTTATTGCGAAATTACACCCGTGCCGCATGAAGCGGAAAGCATTGAAGGCGTCATCAATCTGCGCGGCTCGATCATCCCCGTTATCGACATGGGCATGAAATGCGAGCAGCGCCCGCTGGAGCGCGATCCTGCGCACAAGCTTCTCGTTGCGCGCGTGGGATCCCATCGCATTGCCCTCCATGTCGAAGATGTGATGGATGTCATCGATGTGGAGCCGAGCGGCTGGGAAGAGACTGATGCGATATTGCCAGGAATCCAGGTGCTCACTGGCATTATCAAATACCAGGATGGGCTTGCGCTTTTATATGACCCGGAGCACTTTTTCGACACTGAACTCGCTGAACGTGAACACGCACAGAAAAAATGAACAAAGAACAAAGGACTTTGCATGCAGCATTCGACGAGCATGCATTGAAAACATTGCTTGAACAAAACCGCAATCAAATACAAAGGTCGCTCGAGGCAAATTTCGGACTCAAGCCCGGCGCTGTACACTATTACTCGCTCAAAAAAGCTGCCCATGGGCTTCAGGAAGCAGAAAAAAAGCCGCTTCCGGAAATAATCCGGCTTCTCTGTGAAATCCCAATGCGCGAAGACGTTGTTCGCATAATTGTGCCGCATATTACCGTATACGAAACATACTTTTTCAGACACCCCGAGCATTTTGCATGGCTGCGCGACTCTTTCCTCCCCGGACTCGAAATTCGAAAACGCGCAAAAGGAACGCTCAATATTACCTGCTGGTCAGCCGGCTGCAGCACCGGTGAAGAAGCCTATTCCCTCGCAATGACGCTTTTCGATTATTTCAAGGGGCAGCAGGGCTGGGAACTGAAGGTGGTCGCGACCGATATCAACCATGAGTCGCTGGACATTGCACGCCATGGATGCTATGGAGAGTGGTCGTTCAGAGATCTGCCCCGAGAAACAAAAGAGCGCTTTTTCTATGAATGCAATGATGCGCTCGAGCTGGTTCCTGGTTTGCCGCGGTTAAAGCGCTATCATATCGATACCCGCATTCAGCAAATGGTTACTTTTGCTGAATTGAACCTGAGCGCGCCACAATGGGATGTGTCTGAATTGTCCGCCCGCACATTCGATCTCATTGTATGCCGGAATGTTCTTATTTACCTGCATCAGGACGCCGCAAAGGCACTCATTTCGCGCTTTGCGGAGTATCTCGAGCCGAATGGAGCCCTCATTGTGGGTCCCAGCGAGCCATGGTTTCTCAATGACTCTCCATTTGTTGCCCAGCAAATCCGGAATGGTACCATTTTTATCAAAAAAGAGAATTCCGCGCAATCTGAGCAGCACACTAAGCAGCTCCCCGCACAGCGTTTAGAAAATCCCAATAGCATCAAAACGGTTGCAGAGAGCCTGACCCCTCAAAAAACTGCGCCTGCAGAGAGTCTATCCCCTCCCCAGCCCACCCTAAAAACTACATTCCCTGTTACCATGCACGAAGCGCCTCTTCGCGCCAAGGAAGAGCGAGAAGAAGTGATTGCCAACGCCCGCCATCTGGCTGATTCCGGCGAGGCCGCCCGCGCAATCGAGCTCTTGTCGGAACTTATCCAGAAAGAAACTACCGATCCGGAACTGTATTATCTCCGCGGCCTGGCCTATATTCATACCCGGGATCTTTCTTCCGCCGAATCAGACCTGAAAAAATCGCTTTTTCTCGAGCCTGATAATGTCGTTGCTTATATTGCGCTTGCTTCGATTGCAAAAGAGCGCGGAAATGAAAGCGAAATGAAAAAACACTACTCAAATGCCCTGCATTTTCTGTCGAAAATAGAAGAGACAGCTGTTGTGCCCGGCTCCAATGGAATACCAGCAAAGGCAATGCGTGATATGATTTCATCGCTTATGGCGAGATGAGGTGGCTTTTTGATGCAGAATGTAAGCAAGAATTCTCTGCTTGCAGCAAATAATTCTTATCCTAGTGCAAGCCCTGTGCCAGAAAGCCCGGAACATTCTGCACATACAACGCGTACTGCCGAGGATATCCTGCTGGCCCGTGCAAAAGAACTCGCCAAAGGCCAACGCCACACGACAAAGAAAACCGACATTCGATGTATTGAATTTGCGCTTTCCGGCATGAGCTTTGCATTCGAGATGCACAGTATCCGGGAAATAATGCGGAACAGCATGCCAATCACGCCGCTGCCGTTCTTGCCCAAATCCTTTCTCGGGCTTATCAATGTGCGCGGTGAAGTGGTACCCGTCATCGATCTTGCTCACTATCTTGGCTTGTCGCGGCCTAAAGAGGCAAAAGAAGTTCTCAAGTCGCTCATTATTCTTCAAAAAAATGAAGTAGCCGTTGCCTTCCCGTGCGAACGGATTGTTCGTATCCGCGAGTTTTCGAAAAATGAATTGCAGCCAACGATTGCAGCGCAGAGCCAGGTAATCGCAAGCCTTGCAAAAGGATGCGGGCGTGGAGGCATTACCGTTCTCGATGCCGACGCATTCATGTTGCAGCTGCAAAAAAGCCTGAATCCTGAATGAACAGCACAATGGAGGAACAGATATGCTCAAGAACATGAAAATGCGTGCAAAACTGATTCTTGGCTTCGGTCTTGTCATTATAGTAATGATAAGCCTCGCATGGTATTCTTTTACGGAGCAGGCTGCAATAAATCGCCATCTAGATGATATCATCAATACGCATTTTGCCACGTTGACACTGGTTGACGAAATCAATATCGCGAGAGTCCAGCTTTCACAAAATGTAAGCGATTTTGTCGCTGCCAGTACTGCGTCTGAAATCGAAAAACTCTATCAGTCAGTGCAAAATGATATACAGACAATACAGACAAACATCACAAAACTCCAGACAATCAACACAGAAACGGAAACTCTCAAGCCCCTGGCTGATCTCAATGCTTCGTTTGCTCGATGGCTCATCATCTATAATGAGGAAGTCGGACTAAAAAACGCCAAAAAGCAGAAAGAGCTCGTCCAATCCTTTAATACTAAAGGCAAAGAAGCATTCGCGCTTGTAGCGGAAAAAGTTGCAAACATTGCCGAATCCACAAAAAAACGGGCGGCTGATGCCTACCAAAATGCTCTCGCGATGCAAAAATCAGCTACTACTATCACAATCATTCTAAATATTTTAGGCATAGCTTTTGCTGTCCTGTTTGCCTTCGTAATCGGGGAAAACATTGTCCGGCCGATAAAGCAGCTTGTTGCAAATCTCGAAGAGGTGGCCAATGGAAATTTGCAGAAGCATGGTATCGATGACAAGCGCAAAGACGAAATCGGCATGCTGATAAAGGCTTTCGAATCCTTCCTCGACCGCTTCAGGGAGCAGATTTCGGAAATGAATAAAATGGTATTGCACCTGGCCGCTTCCGCAAACGAAATGTCCGCAACCAGCGCCCAGCTTGGTTCTTCTGCAAGCGAAACAGCAGCCTCGGTTATGGAAACAGCTACCACTACCGAAGAAATCCGTCAGGTTGCACAAACGACAAAAGACCTTGCTGGTACTGTCACCGCCTCCTCGGACCAAAGCTATGCTCTCAGCAAAGAAAGCATGACTGCCATTCTGCAAATGGGCGAAAATGTCCAGAAAATCAAAAACCAGATGGACAACATATCCCAGAGCCTATTGAATTTGAGCGAGCAGAGCCAGATGATCGCAGAGATCACCGCTGCTGTCGACGAAATTGCCGAACAGTCCAACCTGCTGGCTGTCAATGCAGCCATCGAAGCGGCGAAGGCCGGCGAACAGGGTAAAGGTTTTGCCGTTGTTGCCCAGGAGGTCAAATCGCTTGCCGATCAGTCAAAACAGTCTACTCGCCAGGTACGCAAAATTCTCGCAGACATCCAGAAAGCAACATCCGGCGCCCTAATGGCAGTCGAACAGGGCAACAAAGAAATGCAGCAAGGCGCAGAAAAAATGAACCAGGTCGATGCAGCAATGCGCGCTATTGCTGATTCCCTTTCGAAGAGTGTTCAGCTCGTTCAGCAGATTGCCTATGCCGTCGAGCAGCAATTTACAGGCATTGATCAAATCAATTCAGCGATGAACAATGTAAAGACAGCAAGCGCACAAAATGCAGATGCAGCCCGGAACCTTGAGCAGGTCGCTGCATCCATCAGTGATTCGGGCAACAAGCTCAAGTCATTTATCGAGGTATACAAACTGTAGCACATAAACAGCAGTTTGCCCGGAGAAACGGCATGTTGAATCAAGAAGAGTTCCTGAAACAGCTCCGCGAAGCCTTTGCCATTGAATCGAAGGAGCATATCCAGACTATTGCTTCTGCGCTTCTGGCGCTCGAGCAGACACATGGAGAACCGGATCAGGAACTCATCGAAACCACGTACCGCGCGGCGCATAGCCTCAAAGGAGCTGCCCGCGCGGTAGATTTGAAAGATATTGAGTACATTTGCCATTCGATGGAAAGCGTATTCCAGGCTCTAAAGCGCGATGAGATACGTCCTGAATCCCAGCTGATCGACACGCTGCATGAAGCATTGCATCTGATTGAGCTCGAACTTTCGAATTCTGCTGTCCCTGCCACTGAAATTGGCGCAATCTGCGAAAGGCTCGACCAACAGGCCAAAAAAGGAAACGCAATCCTCAGCACCTCGCTGGCACCGCCCTCCCCGACGCAGGCATCGGTTGCACCACCATCGCCAGTACCGCCATCAGCCTCTACCTACAAACCCGAAACCAGACCAGCCATTCCTTCTACGATCCGCGTTCAGGCAGAACGCCTTGACACGCTCCTGAGAGAATCCGAGAACCTCATCGCCATCAAACAGCTGCATGCACAGATACAAGCACAACTCAAAAGCGTGCTTTCTTTGCTGAGCGAAGCCTCTTCAGGCAATCAGGCTCGCAAGGACTCGATCCACGCGCTGAGTGCGATTTCGAACCGGCTTGCATCAGAATCAGTCCATATTTCAACAATAATCGATACCCTCATCGAGGAAGCGCAATCGGTGCTCATGCTGCCCTGTTCAGTCTTGTTCGATTCCTTCCCTCTCGCAGCATACGATATTGCAAAAAGCCTGGGAAAAGAGGTCAGCCTCGATATTTCCGGCCAGACCATAGAGCTCGAAAAACGCATTCTCGAGAAGCTCAAAGATCCCCTCATGCATATTCTTCGCAATGCGATCGATCATGGAATCGAGCCTCCTGGTGAGCGCGAAGCGCATGGAAAGCCGCGGCGGGGACATATTTCGATCAGCGTTTCCCATCTCGATGCCCGCCACATAGAAATCATCATTTCGGACGACGGGCAAGGCATCGATCCGGAAAGCATACGGAGCACCGCTGTCGCCAGGCGCATGTTTTCGGAGTCTGAGGCTCAAAAAAAGACTGCCGGGGAGCTGTATGGCCTTCTGTTCGAGTCAGGCTTTTCCACAAGCCAGATTATCACCGACCTTTCTGGCCGCGGGCTTGGCCTTGCTATTGTAAAAAATGCCATGGACGAGCTCGAGGGTTCCGTGCGCATCAAATCAGAGCCTGGAAGGGGAACATCATTCCATCTGGTCATTCCTTATACCAAGGCCTCATTCAAAGGGAATTTCGTCCGGGTCAGCGAGCAGACCTTTGTCATACCTTCTTCCGCGCTCGAGCAGGGACTGCGCATTTCCCAAGACGCCATCACAGCCGCTGGAAGCGCCAATGTAATCGAATATCAGGATGAAACCATAGGTATTGTGCATTTGGGGGACATCCTTGGCATATCGCGCCCCATGGAGACCGAAACTCCTGATCATGTGATAGCAGTTGTTTGCAGATCCCGGGAGAAGGCTTGCGCATTCATCGTCGACGAGATAATGGGTGAGCAGGATGTCCTGATAAAACCTTTGGGAAGCCTTCTTCAAAAAGTGCGGGGGATATACGGGGCGACCACAGGCGCAAACGATGAGGTCATTCCGATTCTCAACATGAAGGAAATTCTTGAATTGGCCTTTTCGTCACTTTTTGGCCCACCAGGGCGTGTTCAGCCGGAAAAAGCAAGTGTTGCTTCAGCCAGTACAGAAAAAACAAATGCGCCAAAGCGCATCCTTGTCGTTGAAGATTCAATCACCTCGCGAACGCTTATTACTTCGATTCTTTCAGCCGCAGGCTTTCAGGTACAAGCAGCGACCGATGGTATTGAGGGGTACACGCTCCTTAAATCCGAGCCATTCGACCTCGTTGTGAGCGATATCGAAATGCCGCGCCTCGATGGCTTCGGATTGACCGAACGCATCCGCAACGATGCGACGCTTGCCAATATCCCGGTTATCCTTGTGACAGCGCTCGAATCGAAAGAGCACAAAGAAAAAGGCATTGCGGTCGGCGCAAACGCTTACATTACCAAGAGCAATTTTGCGCAGAGCAATCTGCTCGAGACGGTGCGCCGATTTATATAATTGTATAGAATATCAGCGCGGAGAACTGGATGATAAAAGTCCTGATCGTCGATGATTCGATCGTATCGCGCCAGCTTCTGAAGTACATATTTTATTTGAGCGGAGATATCGACGTTGTTGCTGAAGCAAAAGACGGAGCAGAAGCGATCAGGATCATCGACGACAGGAAAGCCCCACGACCTGACATCATTACCATGGATATCGAAATGCCGGGCATCGACGGCTATGAAACAACAAAGCACATTCTTGAGCGTCATCCTGTGCCGATCGTCATCATTTCGAATGCAATGCAGTACTACTCAGCAGAAAAAGCATTCCGCGCAATGCAGGCAGGAGCAATTGCTGCAGTCGGTAAGCCGCCCGGGCTCGGATCGCCGGATTTCTATCAGAAAGCCAGGGAACTTATCGATCTGATAAAAAGAATCTCAGGCATCAAAGTAAGACCGCGCCTTTCAACCGCTGAGCTTGAAGGGCATCAGAAAGACTCTGTCCACAAATCGCAGGTTGTAGAGCAGAAACCTCTGTCCCGCGACCAATTGCAGACATGGGCACAACAAAACTCTCCCGGTATTGTTGCGATTGGAGCCTCGACCGGCGGGCCCCCTGCAATCCAGGCAATTCTCGCCAGGCTCCCTGCGGATTTTCCCTTGCCGATTGTGATTGTCCAGCACATTGCCTCCGGTCTTGCAAAGAATTTCGCCGAATGGCTGGACAAAACCTGCCCCCTGCACTGCAAGCTCTCGGAAGAAAGTGAACGGATGAGGCCAAATACTGTCTATATTGCGCCAAACGATATCCACCTGAAAGTAGCATATCCTGATACCCTGCAATTCCAGATGCCAGATGCCAATGAGCTTATCGTCCCCGCTGCGGAAGTGCTGTTTCATTCAGTTGCAGAAGTCTATGGATCACGTGCAATCGGAATTCTCCTCACCGGCATGGGCCGGGATGGTTCCAGAGGGCTACTCGAACTCAAGAAGGCTGGCGCTCTTACGATAGCCCAGGATAGAGAAAGCTCGGTTGTGTACGGTATGCCGGGTGAAGCGGAAAAACTGGGGGCTGCATGCTGCTATTTGCCGCCTGAATCGATAGCAAAAATACTTCTGGAAATATATAATGCAGCACGTAAGGAAAAGGAGCAGACAAGATGAGCAGTATACGAATCTTGTTGGTAGAAGACAGTATCACTCAAGCGATGCGCCTCAGGTATGTGCTCGAGGCTGAAGGCTTCGATGTCGATGTCGCCGCAAATGGCGCAGATGCGCTCACCTTTCTCGAAAACAATGCTCCTGACCTCATTATCAGCGATGTCATGATGCCCAAAATGAATGGCTACGAGCTCTGCCGAAAAATCCGCGAAAATCCGCGCTACAAAGAAACGCCGATCATGCTGGTCACCACGCTGTCAGATCCGACTGACGTTATCCGCGCGCTCGAAGCAGGAGCAGATAACTTCACCACAAAGCCATATAACGAACAGGCACTCATTTCGCGCATACGCTACATACTCGCCAACGCCGAAATCCGCAAGCAGCGGGGCTCGGAGATTGGTATCGAAGTGTTTTTTTCGGGGAAAAAATACTTCATCAATTCCACGCGCATCCAGATGATCGATTTTCTGCTTTCGACATATGAGAGCGCCATCCAGAAAAACCAAGAGCTGTTCATTTCCAACAACAAGCTCAAGGAAGCGCTCGACAACATAATCACCCTGCAGCGCAACTATCGCCAGCTGCTCGAAACCAGCCAGGACGCCATTCTTGTCTATGACAAAGACAAAATGATCCGATATGCCAATCCTGCCGCCCACGCGCTTTTTTCAAAGGAGCAGAAAGGGCTCATCGGTGCCCGCCTCCCTATTGAGGAAGACATCTCGACCCAGAAAGAAATCGAAATCAAGGATCCGTATGGCAATACCATTTTCCTTGACGCCCGTTCCGTATCAACCGATTGGGATAATGAAACAATGACCCTGTCAGTTTTGCGCGATATCACCGAATCCACACAGCTGCGCAAGGAGCTCGAGCAGATAAGCCTGACAGACGACCTCACCGGCTTGTATAACAGACGAGGCTTCAAGATCCTTTCCGAGCGCATGATCAAGCTGGCGCGCCGCTTGCAAGCAAACATGTTTATCCTCTTCGGCGACATGGATGGGCTCAAGACGATCAACGACACCCTT
>WESA01000043.1 GCA_009768935.1 Rectinema subterraneum | reverse complement strand
TAAGTGAAAGCTATAACCATCAGGATTGGGCACGTGCCGCGGCATATCTGCAAGCTGCCGGCAGCCTTCCTCTCGACAAGAATATGGTTGCGACAATTCTGAGAAAATCCGGAAATGTGCAAGCTTCAATACAGTTCGCATCGAGCTGGTATGCACAGGAGCCCGGTTCTGAAAAGGCTGTGGAAGCCTACCTGCGCAGTCTGGCAATGGCAACAGGCGGAGGGCTTGCGTCCGTGGCGCCAGCAAGCGATGTGCATACCGGGCTTGGCATCGCGCTTTCGGCGCTTGGGGTCGGGAAAGAAGGGTCGGCGAACTCTGCCCTCCTGGATTTGGTGCTGAAATTCATTGCTGCGCCGTATTCAAAAGAGTTGAAATCCTTCCTCTATTATATGTCTGCCTCGCTCCAGAGCGACGAAAACAAGGCCATCGACCAGCTCAAGAATGCGCTCGCCGAAAGAGCGGACAATGTTGAAGCCCTTGTTTCGCTCGCGGATATCTACCTCGCCCGGTATAATCGCCAATTCGACAAAAGAGACACCACCAATCGCGACAGAGCTATGCGCTACCTTGGCCAGGCAAAAGCGCTCAGCCCGACCGACAAAGACCTGCTTGCTCGTATTTCACAGCTCGAAGCGCAGCTCAAGTAATGTATACTGTCACGAAGATTGTGTATTCTGAATCCGCCCCCGATCCCGAAATCGCCTGCTTCCTCGAAGATATCTACCAAGAATGCAATCGCCGAGAACGGCTCGAACTTGATCCGCTCGCAATTGTGCGGCGCTATTCGGAGCCAGCTGATATCGAAGTGGCGGGGCTTGTCTGCTCCACTCTTGCGTTCGGCTCGGTCGAGCTCATTCTGCGTGCGTGCGAAAAGGCACTTGTGCCGTTGGGAGAGCATCCGGCTGTAGCACTGGCCGGGATGCGTCCAGAGGAGATTTCGCAGGCGTGGGGCTCATTCCAATATCGATTTTGCTTTCCAAAAGATATGATTGCTTTGATGACGGCAATTCAACGAGTTCTCATTGACTACGGGAGCCTGGAAGTGCTGTTCAGCAAAGGCGATGATGGAGCGGGCGATAGAGATGGCGGAGGCATGTCGGCGGCTCCTTCAATCCTGTCCGCAGCGTCGGCATTTGTCGGGCACCTGCGGCAATTTGCGAGCGAAGCAGTGCCTGGCGGCTTACGCCAGAACCTTTTACCAGACCCCGCCCGCGGTTCCGCCTGCAAACGGCTTTTTTTATTTCTTAGATGGATGGTGCGCCATGACGAAATCGACTCCGGCTGCTGGAAGTCCGTGGACCCCGCGCGCCTCATCGTGCCCATGGATACCCACATGGTCAAGACTTGCAGAGAGCGGCTCGGGTTTTTGCCTGCGGCAAGCGGCGCTCAAGTTGCTCCCGGCGGCTCGCGAAAGGGCGGGCTAAAAACAAGCGGTCCAACCCTCGCCGATGCCCTGCGTGTAACCGCTGCATTCCGCCTCTATGCCCCCGATGACCCGGTCAAATATGATTTTGCGTTGACCAGGCCAGGCATCGATCCGCGGCCCGGCGATGAGCGGTTTGGGTGTCTGTAAGGGTTCGAGGTCTGGCGGGGCAGAAGGGCGCTGACGGCGGGCCTGCAGGAAAGTGCAGTAGCAGGCTAGCGGGGTGTGGGTGGCGGGCCTGCAGGAAAATGCAGTAGCAAGCTGGCTGAGCGCGCAGGCTGCTGCACGCTTTACATTGACAACTGCGCGCTCCTTGTGCTACTTTATCCGCGCTCCTTATGAGCATGTGGGGCACTTCGGGCAATAGCGCAGGTGGTTAGCGTACAAGTCTGGGGGACTTGGGGTCGCCAGTTCGAGTCTGGCTTGCCCGAATATAACTCCTTGTAGTACCAAGAAATATTCAGGGTGCTTCAAGGAGTTTTCTTTTTTGGGGCAAGTGTAGCCAAAATTTGGAACTCTATGTGCAATGATTCTGAGTTCCTAACTGTCTATGCATGAAACCAGACCAATGAAAAGTTGCATATCAATCTATGGCTCTTTAAATAGCGAAGCAGCTTAGATGATTGCATATCCGCTCTTGCATATGCCGTCTAAGCGGCTTTAAAGCAAATAATTGTTTTTCAGGGGGACTTGGGGCCGCCAGTTTTGCTACATTGCTGTGGAAATATCGCCCTTGACGCCGAGGGCTTCCCTGATTTGTGCGAGGGCTCTGAGCTTGTTGTCTGGGATGGGTTGCGGCTCGCCAACAGCAAAACTTGAAATGAGTATTTTGGCGTAGAGCTCGATGGTTTCTAGTCGGCTGTATGCCTCGGCGAGGTCCCGCCCCCAGGCCAATACACCGTGGTTTGCGAGAAGGACCGCATTGTGCTCAGCGATAAGACCCTCGATTGAGCGTGGAACCTCTTCGGTTGAAGGAGTGGCATAGGGCGCGAGCGGGACGACGCCAAGGTTTACGAAAAGCTCCGGCATATACGGGCGGTCAAGGGCTTTTCCTGCGACCGCGAAGCCGGTGGCGGCAGGTGGGTGAGCGTGGACAACCGCGCCCACATCGGGCCTGGCCCGGTATACAGCGAGATGCATTTTGAGCTCTGAGGAGGGCTTGAAGCTTCCTTCGACAACGTGCCCGTCGAGGTCCACGGTTATTAGCATATTTGGAACCATGAAGCCTTTGCTGACCAAAGTTGGCGTTACGACAAACTGGTTGTCGGAGACGCGTACCGATATATTTCCATCGTTCGCGGCGACGAAGCCGCTAGCGTACATTCTCCTGCCAATTTCACAGATATCTTCTTTTATGGAACCGCTCATTCCATTTAACATAATTGACTTCTCCTTTCTATTCTGGATTGCCGGTGCCATAAAGGCATTCGATTTTTTTCGCCGTGAGTTCGCGCAGCCAAACCGCGTCGGGCTGTCGGTCGGTGACAAGGACGTTGATTCCGTCCAGAGGGTAAATAAGCGAGAGCGAGAATTTGCCGAACTTGGTCGCATCGGCCACGAGAATTTTTTCCCTTGCATTGTTCAACATCAGTTTGCGTACTTCAGCTTCGAGTTCGTCTGCATCGGTTGCGCCTTTCTCCATATCCAATCCGACGCAGGAGACGAAGGCTTTGTCTGCGTAATAAGCTTCGAGAGTGCGCTCCGCGGCAGGGCCGACGAAAGAAAGCTGACTATGACGAAGCGTTCCACCAGCGCATATTACTTTGACGTCCGCTGAGTTAGCGAATGTATCCACGATTTTCAAAGAATTAGTGATGACGACGATATTTCGTTTCGTTTTGATATGATCGGCAATATGAATCGAGGTTGTACTCGAGTCCAGCATAACCGTGTCGCCCTCATCCACGAGAGTCGCGCAGAGGTCTGCGATAGTCTCCTTGCCGGGCAGGTAAATGTTTTCTCGGATACTAATGGGGATATCCGTGCGGACAGCTTTAGCAATATATGCTCCGCCGTAGGTACGCTGTACACCGTCCGTAACTTCCATTTTATATAGATCTCGCCGAATCGTCTCTTCGCTCACTGAAAACTCGGCGGCCATCTCAGCTACAGTGATGATCCCTTGATTGCGCAATTTCTCCAGAATTCGGTTTCTTCGTTCTATTGCGAGCATTGGTATTTCCTGCCTCGTGGTGCAGTTATTATAAAGCATCCCATCAACGGAACGCCCGTTCAAGATTTTTTCGATAATCTGGTCGCACAATGCCTTTTTCGGTAATGAAACCTGAGATGAGTTCATGCGGTGTCACATCGAAAGCTGGGTTCATGACCTTGATTTCTTTTGGCGCTGTTTCGCGTGCGCCGAATGAGGTAACTTCCTCAGCGCTGCGCTCTTCGATGTGAATATCTGCTCCTGTTGCAGTCGCAAAGTCAAAGGTCGAGGAGGGGCAAGCGACATAGAAGGGTATCGAAAAGTGTTTTGCCAGAATAGCGACACCGAGAGTGCCGATTTTATTGGCCGTGTCACCATTGGCGGCCACTCGGTCGCACCCAACGATGCAGAGGTTCACTAAGCCTTTGGACATCACATAGGCCGCCATATCGTCGCAGATGAGGGTTACATCGAGCCCCGCCCGCTTGAGTTCCCAGGAAGTAAGGCGGGCGCCTTGGAGCAAGGGACGGGTTTCGTCCGCATAGACACGGAAGCGTTTTCCGTGCGAGAAAGCTAGATACATGGGCGCTGTGGCGGTGCCCAGCTCAGATGTGGCGAGGGCACCGGCGTTGCAATGGGTGAGAACGCCGCATCCCTCATTCAGGAGTACTTCGCCGCTCTCGCCTATGCCGCGGCAGATCGCACGATCTTCAGCGTGGATCAGCTTCGCTTCCCCAACGAGAAGCTTGTAGAGCACGGCAGATGTACCGGCCTTTTCCGCATTGGATCTGGCGAAAGCGAGCATGCGGTTAAGCGCCCAGCTCAAGTTGACGGCAGTGGGCCGCGATGAATTAAGGTAGGCGGCAATCCTCTCAGCTTGAGTCAAGAATTCCCTGAGGTCAAGATCGACTAAAGGTTTAAGGCCTATTACAAGACCGTAGGCTCCTGCGATGCCGATGGCGGGAGCGCCGCGGACTTTGAGCTGCCTAATCGATTCCCATACCTGTTCGGCGCTGTCTTGCCTTTCTTCGACGACTTCTCCGGGAAGCTTGGTCTGATCGAGAATATAAAGCTCGCCGCCTTCCTCGTCTTCCCAGCGGAGGCTGCGCGGGACGCTAGACGCGCTGATGGAGCCGCTATCGTTCATATTTGATTCCCTTTAATCCCTGCTTACATGTGTTTGTGATAAAAACAACAAAAAACCACATGCATGATATGAATTTTGGCGTATATACCGGGTATTGTCAAGATAAAAGGCTATTTGTTTTGATTCTTGTACGAAGTTGTTTTTTTATGTTGACAACTCCAAGATGGCATTATAACATTGCAACAGTTTTATTTGAGCGTGCCGTCGTTTGCGCAGGGAGAATGCATGCCAAAATCCGATGAGAGTCCGCTCGTCCTAGAAACGAGGGGAATAACGAAGCGATTCGATCACATCATCGCGAACAACAATATCTCCATAAAACTCCGAAAAGGGGAAATCATCGCTGTCCTCGGAGAAAATGGTGCGGGCAAATCCACGCTCATGAACATCCTTTTCGGCCTTTACAAGCCAACCTCAGGCTCGATTCTCATCGATGGCTTGCCCGTGTCCTTCGACTCTCCTCGGGACGCGATCGCCAAGGGACTTGGTATGGTGCACCAGCACTTCATGCTGGTCCCGACTCTCACAGTCACGCAAAATATCGTGCTCGGCAAAGAACCTGTCCGCCTCGGCCATGTCCTTTATAAGCGAGCGCGCCGTAGTGTCGTCGAGCTTTCTAAACGATACGGCCTTACTGTCAATCCCGATGCCCGCCTGGAAGATCTCTCCGTGGGTCTCCAGCAAAGAGTTGAGATACTGAAGGCACTCTACCGAAACGCGCGGGTTCTTATCCTCGATGAGCCGACGGCGGTTCTTACGCCAGGCGAAGTGGAAGAGCTTTTCGCTGTGCTGAGGAACCTCGCTGCGGACGGTACATCGATTATTATCATTACGCACAAGCTCGAGGAAGTTAAGGCCCTCTCCGATCGCGTTTATATTCTGCGTCGCGGCGAACTCGTCGGCGAATGCCGCACCGCGTCAGCGAGCGCGGCGGAACTCGCCAACTTTATGGTCGGGCGCGATGTAGTGCTTGCGGTCGAACGTCCCGCTCCACGTCCGAAACCTGAACCTATCTTTAGCCTGGAATCCCTGTTTGTGCATAGCTCGCGTGGTCTTCCCGCTCTCAAGGGCGTCGACCTCGCCGTAGGCCGCGGCGAGATACTGGGCATAGCGGGTGTTGAAGGCAACGGCCAGAAAGAGCTTTGCGAGGTTATTGCGGGACTCATCACCCCCGATTCAGGGAAGATTCTTTTCAAGGGAGAGGATGTCTCGCGTTGGAGCGTACGCCGGCGCATGGATGCAGGCATGGGCTATGTGCCGCAAGATCGCCGCGTTTCAGGGCTCGTTCTTCCGTTCTCGGTAGAGGAAAATTTGGCCCTTGGCCGCAGTGACCGGCCTCCTTTAAGTAGGCACGGCTTCATGAAATTCGCTGCGCTTCGAGCCCAGGCACTGCAGCTTATGGAAAATTACGATATCAGAACTTCCGGCCCGGAAGCGAGGGTCTCGACGCTTTCGGGCGGCAATCAACAAAAGATCATCCTCGCTCGAGAGTTTTCGCGGAATCCGGATTTCCTTCTCATCTCCCAGCCAACGCGCGGCCTCGACGTCGGGGCCATAGAATACGTTTATCGTCGTATTCTCGAGCTGAAAGAGCGTGGGGTGGCTATACTCCTTATCTCGATGGAACTCGAGGAGCTTTTCGCGCTTGCCGACAGAATCGCGGTCCTCCATGGCGGCCAGGTCGTTTTCGAAAGCCCAACGGCAACGACTAACGAAGCACAGATTGGCGAGTACATGATTCGTGGCAGATATGAAAGGAGCATATCGTGAGTGTGTCCGCCCCGAGACGGATCAGGATGGTTCTGAAAGCCCTCTCTCTCATTCTTGCTGTTCCTGGCGTCCTCCTCTATCTCGCTTCATATTTCTGGGGCGCGTGGCTGCTTCTCTGTGCCATCGCCCTCTATGCCGCGGATCGTTTTCTCGCCGTCGGGTCAGCGGTTTTCGGATCGGAGGCACGCAAGCTTCTCTCGCGGGCCATTGTGCCCGTTGCGGGCATAGGATCGGCCCTGCTCATAGGCGCGGTCATCATGGCGATAACCGGCTACAATCCTATCTCGTCGTATGGTGCGCTTTTTTACGGCGGCTTGGTGCGGAATTGGCACATTTCAGTGTTGAATGCCACACCCTTGATTTTCACGGGTCTCGCGATAGCCTTCGCGTTTCAAGGAGGGTTCTTCAACATCGGCGCCGAGGGGCAATACTATATAGGGGTCATCGCGGCGACATGGATGGGGCTGGGCTCGACTTTGCCCGGGATTATCGCGATCCCTGCCATTTTCGCGGTCGCCGCGATCGCCGGCGCAGCCCTCAATGCGATACCGATCATCCTCAAGGTGAAAACCGGTGCTCACGAGGTCGTGACCACGATGATGTTCGCCTATGTCGTGCGCACGCTTTCGCCTATGTTCATCCGCGCCCATGGCGGCGACCCCGCGCTTACCTCGCATCCATATACGACCGATCTCATCTCGGAGAGCGTCTGGCTCCCAATGTTCAAAGACTTCCTGCCGGGAGCCAACTATCGCCTCCATATCGGCGTTTTGCTCGCAATCGGAGCTGCTTTTCTTGTCCGCTTCATCCTGATGAAGACTGACCTGGGCTACAAAATTCGCGCCGTTGGCCATAATCCCGTTGCAGCAATGACGCAGGGCATCTCCGTGGCGCGGATCACCGCGGCGAGTCTTTTCATATCTGGATCGCTCGCGGCCATCGCAGGTGCGACACAGGTCCTCGGCTTGGATCATCGCATGTTCCAAGACCTCAACGCGGGTTACGGTTGGAACGGCATCTCCATTGCCCTCCTTGCGCGCAACAACCCCATCGGAATCATCTTCACTTCTTTGCTTTGGGGGGTGCTCGATGCGGGAGGACAGTATATGGCCAGGACTACACAAACACCGAACGCGATAATCGAAATCGTGAAAGGTATCATCCTCTTTCTCATGCTCGCCGAGGTGATCTACAAGCGAGCCGGATCCGTCTTCGGACGATGGGCTGGCCGATTCAAGACTGCTGCGCGAAAGGGGGCAGGCGCATGATAGATTTCTTTGCTGCGCTTTTGACCCCACAGCTTTTCGAGGCCACAGTCCGACTCGCGACTCCCGTCACGTTCGCGGCTCTCGCTGCTGTCGTTTGCGAACGGAGCGGAGTAACAAACATTGCCATGGAAGGTGTCATGCTTGTGGGTGCCTTTTTCGCTGCGTGGGTGGGATGGATAAGCGGCAATCCCTGGCTGGGACTTCTCGGCGGAATCGCTGCAAGCGCGCTTTTTTCTCTCCTTTTCGCGTGGGCTGTCGTGAGTCTTCATATCAACCATGTCGTTACCGGGGCCATTATGAATATCCTCGCTTTCGGCCTTACGCGTTATCTCATGATGGTTTTCTACGGCCGGCAAGGCACATCAGAAGCGGTTGCGAAAACGCTCCATCACTACAAGTTCGCCATTCCGCTCCTCTCCGACATTCCCTATGTGGGGCCTGCTTTTTTCAATCAGACGCCGCTCGTTTACCTCTCCATCATCTCGGTATTCGCTTGGGCCTGGATATTCAAGCGAACCCGCCTTGGCCTTTCTTTGATTGCATCGGGAGAGCATCCGATGGCACTCGAAACTCTCGGACGATCGGTGTATCGCGTCCGTTATCTTGCAATCTTGATCTCAGGCGTTCTCTGTGGTTTCGCGGGAGCCTTTCTCTCCATCGAGAACTCGAACTCGTTCACCGAAGGCATGACGAATGGACGCGGCTTCATTGCTCTTGCCGCCAACATAGCCGGAGGATGGCGTCCTGTTGGTGTCTTCATTGCTTCCCTGTTCTTCGGCTTCGTCGACGCCCTGCAAATGCGCGTGCAGAGTCTTGGAATCGTCAAGATTCCCTCCGAGATATTCATTGTTTTCCCCTATGTGGCGACGATCGTGGCGATTGCCGGCCTCGTGCGCAAGTCGCGCCCTCCCGCCGCTGTCGGCAAGGACTTCAACATCGAGGGTGACGGCGAGTAATATCAGGATCATCGTTCCGCCTGAGCCGATTTTCGGCGATGGTGGACAGCCCCTTTAGGGGGCGATAGAACATTTTAGGAGGTATATGATGAAACGCATTTTCATCACAGCGCTCGTCCTGTCTCTGGTGTTCGCGCTTGGTGCTGGTGCCCAATCCGCCAAACCCTTTGTCGCCATGACAACCGATGCCAATGGTCTCGGCGACGGATCCTTTAACGATGGTGTTTGGGCCGGTCTCAAGAAAGCCGAGGCAGAAGGTCTAGCAAGAGTCAAGGTTGTGGAAGCGCACGCCATGACTGATTACATTCCCAACCTTTCGGGCTTGGCTGAAGACGGAGCCCAGCTCGTGTTCGGGGTCGGATTTCTTATGGTTGAACAGATCCAGGAAGCCGCCAAAATGAACCCAAAAACCTTTTACGCCGGCATCGACCATTTTTACGATGATCCGATTCCGCCGAATCTTATCGGTATTTCCTATAAGGAGCAGGAGGCGGGATATCTCGCCGGAATCGTCGCCGGCTACATGACGAACAAATATTCGAAGAACTCGAAGCTCCTTAACGACAAGAATGTGATTGGCGCGGTTCTCGGCATGGATATTCCCCCCGTAGAGCGTTATCTCGCCGGCTACATTGCGGGCGCCAAGTCGGTCAACCCGAAGGTCGATGTTCGTTACATCGTGGCGGGCACTTTTTCCGACCGCGCGAAGGGCAAGGAAGCAGCGCTCGCCCTTGCTGACCAGGGCGCCGACATCATTCTGCAAATCGCCGGTCTCACTGGCATGGGCGTGATCGACGCAGCGCGTGAGCGGAAGTTCTTCGCTCTCGGTGCAGATGTGGATCAGAACAGCGCCGCGCCCGACTATGTGCTTACTTCCGCCCTCAAAGGCACGACTATGTCGGCATACATCACCATCAAAGATCTTGCTGCTGGCAAACTCAAGGGTGGCGTGAACCGCGTATTCGGCCTCGCCGAGGGCGCCATCGACATCGCGCCTTTCCATCAATTCGATTCGATTGTGCCCGCCGAGGTGAAAAACGCAGTAGCCAAGGCCAAAGCCGATATTGCCTCAGGCAAGGTGAAGGTCCCCGCCAGCCTTGCAGAACTTGGGATCAAAAAGTAAGGTTGCCTTCAGGCCTTATCGGGAGCCTGCATTTCCGGACGTAGGAGATTGCGATGAATGAAGCGGTCCAAAAAGCTATAAATGTCATTCGTCCGAAGCTTAGCTCTGTTCCGTGCCTTGCCCTAGTGCTCGGTTCGGGACTCGGCGTGCTCGCGGAAGAAGGCAAGCATGCTACGACAATCTCCTACGCCGATATCCCCTATTTTCCGGTTTCAACAGCTCCGTCCGCGATCTTGTTCTTCTTTATGGAGGTATATTTTGATGTCGCTGGCCTCAGCAGAAGACATCATCCGTATCCTGGGTCTTGAGCCTCTCGATGGCGAGGGTGGGTTTTTCAGAAGAACATGGACATCGCCTGTCACAATAGGCGATCGACCGTGCGGCTCGGCTATTTATTATTTGCTCACCGAGGATTACAAGGGGTTTTCCGCTTTTCACCGACTCTGCACCGACGAAGTGTACCATTTTTACCTCGGCGATCCAGTCGAACTCCACCTGCTTCGCGACGATGGTACTCACAAACTGATCAGGCTCGGCTCAAATTTTTGGGCGGGCGAAGTCCCACAAGCCGTCGTTCCAGCCTTCGTTGTTCAGGGTTCGCGTCTCGCGCCGGGCGGCCGATGGGCCCTGCTCGGCACTACCATGGCGCCAGCGTTTGCCTTGGAGGACTTCTCGCTCGTAGGGCGGGCCGAACTGCTTGAAAGCCACCCACACTGCGCTGAGCTCGTCAAATCCCTCACACGATTTTAGCCGCATTCCGTGGATGCCGTGGCTAGCCCTGTGGCGCCACAACGCTCGCTCCTCCATCTACCACCAGATTTACCCCTGTTATCCAATCAGCGGCCTTCGATGCCAGGAAAAGGCAAGAGTAGCCTATCTCATCCGGCGTTCCGACTCTGCCAAGCGGCGCGGCTGAAACGTATCGCTTGTATCCCTCCGGCCAGTCCTCGACAAGACCTGGACGATCCACGAGGCCGGGTGAAACCGAATTCACCCGAATTCCGAGAGGAGCGAGTTCCAGAGCCGCGGCCATCGTATAGTGGATCACGGCGGCCTTGGAGACCGCATAATGGGCGTGAGCCCGCACTGGCTTCAATCCCTCTATGGATGCGATATTGACTATGGCCGAACCCGGCCGCATAATCTTCGCCGCTTCGCGCGTGAATAGATGCATGGAGCTCAAATTCGTGTCCATAACCGCGTGCCACGTAGCAAGGTCTATATCGAGGAGTGCCGAGGAAGGATAGACTCCAGCGTTGTTGATGAGAACCGAAAGCCCCGACTCACCACACAAACGCGCGACCTGCTCCATGCAACTACCGATCTCGTTCTCGCTGGAACCATCAGCCTGAATGCACTCGTGGCGCCCCGGGCCGGGAAGGCTGTCGCGAAGATTTTCCGCGCGTTCGCGACCAGAATGGAAGTGAATCAAGATAGCGGCGCCAGCCGCGGCAAATACGCGGGCTATTCCCGCGCCGAGTCCGCCGGAAGCTCCGGTGACCAAAACCGTTTTGCCGGTAAAATCGAAGAGGTCCGAAATAGTCGACATGGATTAACTTTAGCATGCCCCATTGCGCTGGTACAAGCTTATGATGCTCGATCGCGTGTTCGATATTTACAGGAATCTCGACGAGGCAAAACACGCTTAGCATGGGTAGGGGCGAAGGTGGCATTATAGCAATTCTATGTGCTGGGTCACAGCCTGCCATGGGGCCCTGGATTTTCTGATTGATAAAAAACCTTCGGTACCGGACTTTCAAACACAAGCACTTTGTGCGTAAAGGGATGCTCGAATTCGAGCAAATGCGCATGCAGGCAGAGCCGGCTCGCCGGGTCCGTGCGTGCGCCGTAGCGCGCATCGCCCGCGACAGGATGGCCGATTGCGGCGAGCTGCGCGCGAATCTGGTGCTTTCTTCCGGTTTCGAGTTCGAGCTCTACCAGTGAATAAGGTGCGCCTTCAGCGGCGGCTATTATTTTCCAATTGGTTATCGCGCGCAAGGCGCCTCGCGTTCCTGGCTTTGTTTCGTACACCTGTCCAGCGCGATTTTCGATGAGCCAGGAGTCGAGGGTGCCGGTTTCTGAGGGCATTAAGCCTTCAACGAGGGCGGTGTAGCAGCGCCTCCGCACGAGTTTGTTCCAGTTATCCATGAGGGCCTTTTTAACGCGGGCATTTTTAGCAAAGAGCATGACGCCGGAGGTGTCGCGGTCGAGGCGGTGGACGACTGCAGCCCGGCCGCGCGGGTTGGTTTTCTGCATATGGGCGGTGACGATATCGTAGAGCGTTTTTGCGCGCGAGCCTTCAGGCGCGATGACGGGAAGGCCCGCAGGTTTGTCGACAACGATGAGGTCACTGTCTTCGTAGAGGAATTGGGCCCGGCCAGCGGGCAAATGGCCCGCAGGCGCCTTGCTGACAGGCGGCGCGCGCCTTTCTTTTCTATGCTGCATGACGGGGATCGGCATAGGGCGCTCTCAGCCCTGCTTCACATCCTCCACGAACTGTACCCTAAGCCCGTTCGGGTCGAGCACATAGAAAAAGCGCACGCTCGGATTTGGCTGGAAGGGGCCGGCATGGACCGGAACGCCATTGGCTTTCAGCAATTCCATGGTTTTTTCGAGCGAATCAACCTTGAATCCAAGCGAGATGTTCTGGCTGAAGGGGGTAGGCGCATTCTTCTCGTTGCGAATGAGCTCGACCTGCGTTTCGCCGGAGCCTAGGAAGGCGATCTGATCACCTGGCGCGGGTGAGAATGTCCTGTTCAGCGGAAGCCCGACAATGTCGCGGTAGAACCAAAGCGATTTTTCCATGTCATTCACATTCAGTGTGACCCAGCAGAATTGCATGATGTGCCTCCTCATAAGCAATCGTGACACTATGGTTTCTCTTTTATATAGATATCCATTTTCGAATATGGAATCTCGATGCCTTCTTTGTCGAAGCGCTCATGAATATCGATAATAATCGAATTCTTGAGGTCGACGAGCTTTGATTGCTCGAACCAGACACCAAGAAGGATATTGATGCTCGACTTGTCAAACTTGTCGATCAGGATGAGCGGCTCGGGGTTGTCGAGTGCATACATGTTCTTGGCTGCAATATCTTTTAGTAACTCGGTCACTTTTTTTAGATCAGAATTGTAGGAAACGCCTACCGTAATATCGAGGCGCCTGATGGGAAAGCGCGTGATATTGACAACATTCGTCTTGATGATGGTCTCGTTCGGGATGCGCACGAACTTGTTGTCAAAGGTCTGCAACTTGACCGAGAGCAAATCGATGGACATGACGATGCCGGTGATATCGCCAGCCTGGATAACATCGCCGATCTGGAAGGACTTTTCGGAAATCAAAAAAAGGCCGCTGATGAGGTTCGATACCGAAGTCTGTGCTGCAAAGCCGATGGCGATGCCTGCGATGCCAGCCGCGCCCAGCAATGCTGACAGATTGATTCCCATGCTTTGCAGAATTGATGCAATGGCAACAACATAGCCGGTGTAGCGAATGGTTTTGCGGATAAGCTGTGCTTTTGGCTCTGGCATGGTTTTGCGAAGTGTTCTGCTTACGATGACCTGGAGGATCCTGAAGAATGCGAGAATGAGGATTGCCGCGAAGGCGATACCGATGGCTTTTTGCCAGAATGCGGGCGTAAGCGCTTCATTGTAAAGGCGGGTGAAAAAATCTGGAAGAATACTCGATTTCATGCCTTCCTCCGATTATAAGCCTGTGATGCTTCTCAAGAAGCTGACGCCGCGCTTTATGAGTACTTCATTCAGGCCCGTCTTTGGTGCTGAATAGATTTTTTTCAGTTTTTTGCAGCTCGTATCGTCGATATTGGTCTGGAGAGAACCGTCAGCGGTTCCTGTGATGACGACTGTATCAGAGATGAGCATGCCGTCCTTCTCATAGACATTCATCAAATCGGTAAAAATAGCGAGGCGCTTGAGATCCAGGACTTCCTTCGATTTGTTCCGCACGACAATCCTGCATTGGATGAGGGATTTGCACGCAAGGTATCGTGCGGCTTTTTGCAGCGATTCCTGAAGGAGGGGGTCTGCAGGGATCGCCTCATCCCTGGAGATAGAGGAGGCAGCGTAACCTTGTTCATTCTTGCACTCGGGATCGAGCTCGACTGGCAGTGAGAGGCAGAGGTTTCCGCTTGTTTTGTCGCCGAACCATGTGGAGGTTGTGGTAAAGGGCGAGCCTTCAAAGAGCGCATGCCCGGCTTCAAGTTCAATGCGCATAATGGGAGGAAGCGCTATGGTGAACCATGCTTCGGTTCCAGGATGGATTTTTACGTCGTTGCGTGCCGAGACAAGGTAGGGTATGGGGCTCGGATAAGGGCGCAGGGCTACTTTTTTGCCGGAGGCGACAGCAAGCGAAATGGATACATCCGCGGGAGGGTCTGCTTGTTCCGGGCCTCGAGCATCGCTCTGGATGACCTTGAAGGGAATAGAAACAAGCGTAAAACGCCATTCCTCGCCATTCTTGCGCATCCATATGGAAGCGCCATCAAGTTTCCAGCGATACCACCGGGTATCCTTAGGCTCGAAATAGTTCCACATGGGTTCATAATACATGAAATGGCGACTGGTGTCATTGCGACTCAAACAGGAGTTCTCTATCCCTTTGCAAGCACAGCCTGGGCGGCGGCAACGGCTGATCCAGGGCTGAATCTGTAGCCGGCTCTTGCAAATCCGCGCTCGATGGCGCCGAGTGTTGCGAGAATTTCGGAGGCATCGCTCATGCCCATGTGTCCGATGCGGAAATACTTTGTCTTGATCGCGGGATGCAGGCCGCCTGCGAGCACGGCGCCTTCCGCAGCGATGTAGCCGAGCACGCTCGCGTCGATTCCTTCGGGATACCATACGGCGGTGAGCGTGTTCGCATAGATTTCTTCGCGCGCGGGGACAAATTTCACCCCCATAGCTGTGAGGCCTGCGCGGAATGCGCGTGCATTTTTCGCATGGCGTGCGAATCGCGCATCCATGCCTTCAGAGAGAATTTGCCCCAGGCTCACGTTGAGGGCGCGGACAAGGTTTACAGGCGGGGTCCCGAAGTAAGCGGCTTTTCGCGCTTCATACGCCTCCATAACAGGAAGCCAGTACTGCCAGTCGCAGTAGTAGGCGCGCACCGGGCTTTTGCGTGCCTTGAACGCATCGATAGCCCGTGAGCTTGCGACAAGGAGCGCAAGCCCAGGCGGTACGCCGACTGCTTTCTGCGAGGCTGTGAGCGCGATGTCTACGCCCCATTCTTCCATGCGGAGTTCCTCGCCTGCCACTGCGCAGACTCCATCCACTACCACGAGGGTGCCGGTTTCATGTGCCGCGGCCGCAAGGTTTTTTACATCAGCTCGGACGCCGGTGCTTGTGTCGACGTGCGTGATACTGAGAATTTTATACTTTTTTATCGTAAGCGCGGCGCGAACCACCTCAACTGATGGAAGGTCTCCGACTTCGCTCGGAACGATATCGACATTCGCGCCATGGAGCCGGAAGATGTCCGCCATGCGGTCCGAGAAATAGCCGGTATGCACAATGAGCACATTGTCGCCAGGCTCGGTGATGTTCGCGGCGGCAAGTTCCATGGCGAGCGTGCCGCTCCCTGCGACCGCAAAAGGCTGGCCATTAGGCGCAAGCCAGACTTTGCGCATTTTTTCAATCGCCTGGCCGAATTCTTCGATAAACTGGGGATCGACATGGCTCAGGGTAGGCAGGGACATTTCCGCGAGGACTTCATCCGTGAATTCGATTGGCCCTGGGATCATCAGCAAGCGCTTTCCTTTCATGGCAGACTCCTCAGAGAATTGTTATAAGCAGCGTGTATACTCAACGGCGAGCTGGCACGCCATATTCCTCAATGCAAATATTCTATATGATTTTTCAGAGTGCCGGCAATGTATGCTGCTGCAGCCTCGTCGATTGATTCCAGATCGGTCACGATCGGCTCGATGCCTGCCTGCTTGATGCCCTGGTAGGCGCCAGCGCCCATACCGCCGACAATGAGCGCTTTGCAATCGAGAATGGCCTGTGCCATGCTGGCGTGGCGTTCCATGGCTCCTGGCTCGAAGCCATGACCAGCGCCCGCGGTACCATGCTCATGGTGCTCTTCATGCAGTCCGGAAAATTGTGTATGGCCAAGTTTGCTGCGTTTTTCTTTTTGGATGACCTTTCCATTTTCGATGGTGAGCACGACATAGTACGCTGCTCTTCCAAAATGCTGGGAGATGGTGGTTCCGTCATCGGATACGAATGCGATTTTCATGCTGGTTTCCTCCAAGTTAAGAAAAGGGGTCTGACCCCCAGATTTAAATTTTTCGTTGAACGGCGGGCGTTCGAGGCAAGGTGCCCTGGCCTGTTCGATTTTGAGCGCTTTTCCATTCAGGAGAGCGTCCGCGACCTTCCGGTGTGCTCTGTCGAGGATGCGCCCGAATGTCTGGCGCGATATGCCCATCAATTGTGCTGCTTTTCCCTGGTAGAGATTCTCGAGGTCCGCGAGTCTGAGCGCTTCGGCTTCATCGGATTCGAGCACGACGAGATCCGCGCCCGCAAATAATTCGCGCGCAAGTTTGTCATCGTCCATGAATGGGACGATAGAGCAGGCTCGAATCTCCGAGATTATTCTTCGTGTGCAGCGTGGTCGGGGCATGGCTCAAGTTTGAGGTGAGGCAGAGCTGGAAGCGCCGGTGCCAACGTTTGAAGCGCCGGTGTTCGTCGCAGCAGCTCCGGTGCTCGACGCCAGCGCAAGCTCGACTTCGTTCGCCAGACTATCCGCATCTTTGCGAGCTGCTTCGCTCAATGCCGACCAGCGAAGTGCTCTGGACTGCGCAAGCTCTTTTCGCCACGGAAGACTTGCAAGGAGCGGCAGACCCATGCGCTGGGCGCCATTCTGCGTGCCATCATCGAACAGCGCCACTTCGTTGCCGCAGTGCGGGCAAACCATGGTGCGCATATTTTCGACGACGCCGAGCACGGGTGTTTTGAGCATCGAGGCCATATTGACCGATTTGCGCACGATCATCGAGACGTAGTCCTGTGGCGTGGCGACAACGACAATTCCGGAAAACGGGATGGTCTGGAATGCGGTGAGTGCCACATCAGAGGTCCCCGGGGGAAAGTCGATGATGAGGTAATCCAGGTCTCCCCAGATCGTATCTGACCAGAATTGGTCGATTGCTTTTGCGAGCAAGGGGCCACGCCAAATAACAGGCTCGTCTTCTTTTTCGTTGAAAAGGTTGATTGATAGCACTTTGATGCCGTCTTCGTTTTCGATGGGGTAGAGGTGCTCTCCATCGGATTCTGCGCGGAAGCTATCGATACCGAGCATGCGCGGGATACTGGGGCCAGTTATGTCCGCATCGAGCAAGCCAACTCTGAGCCCGCGCGATGCAAGCGATTCGGCAAGCAACGACGCGACCATCGATTTGCCGACGCCGCCCTTGCCGCTCACTACGCCAATTACACGCTTGATGGAAGGGTTCGGTTTCTTTTCAGGGACAAAACTCATAGATTACTCCTTGATTATGAGCATATGCTCAAAACTACTGCAATGGGAGGCGCGCGTCAAGGAGTTCCGGTCGGTGCTGAATCATAGTCGGGCGATGCAGATGCAGTACATGTCTTTTCCTTCATCGAAGAGCTGAAGGCTCCACCCGGAGTAGAAGTCGATGTGCGAAAAGCCTGCCCGGCCGAGGAGCGCCGCAAGGGTCGAAGGCGAGATCGGATACAGCACGGTTGTATCTTCATATATCTCGCATTCGATCCGAAGCCGCGTAAGGAATGAAAGAGAGCCCGGCGCCGGGCCGGGAGCATAGCGTCTGCTGAATCGGACATTCACGGCGCTGATTTCCGGAAATGCAAAGCCCGGGCCGATATCGGCGCGTCCGTAATTCAAAATCTGGATGACAAAAGGAGCCCAGGGCCTGAGCAGGGAGCGGATATTGGAGAAAAATGGAGCGCGCTCCCCGGGCTCGAGATGCGGCAGGGTGTTGCCGAGGCAGAGGACCGCATCGAGGAAGGCAGCATCTGCTGCGGGTCGTGTGTCTGTCGCGGCGGAAAACCACCGGCGCGCGATTTCCACGGCATCGCGCATCGAGCCTTCGATCACTGGGCTTTTTGCCCTTGCGGCCATGGCAGGATTCAGCTCGATGCCGACCGCGTTCCAGCCTTTTTCGTTCAATGCGGCGACAAGGGTGCCGGTCGCCGCGCCGAGATCCAGCACCATAGGGCTGCCTGGACTACCTGATTCCGACCTCACCAGCATTTCGAGCGCGGTTATGCAGTTCCGGTCCAGCGGGAAGAGCATATCGAATACCGAAGCCATATTTTCGTACAGCGCCATAGTGTGCTCCTTGCATGCGTCGGCATGCGGCATCCATGTCGAAGCGGTAGGTGCCATAGCCGGTGTCTGCGATCGCGCCGTAAATGTCGCGGAGAATAGCAGAATCACAGTCAGCATACTCATGGCGAACCGCTGTTCTCTCATCCGATCTCCTTCCAGCCGAGGCGGGCCCTGAGCCCGCGGAAGAACGAAGCCCAGTCGGTCTTCGCGGAGAAGAAATCTTTCGTCGCCTCGTATCCTGATTCGAAAAGCGCTGCGTACCGATCATCCCTGGTGTCGATGTCGAAGTCCGTGGGCCGCACGCCGCAGTCATCGATGAAGACTGTTCTGCCGAAATTCTTTTCCCCCGTTGCGGTCAGATGTTCCTGAACAAGAAGAAGGCTTTCGAACAGCGCGCTCACGTAATCGATCATGTTCTTCACCGGCTTGTAGTGTGTCCGGTCCGGCGAGGTGAAGATGAAAAATCCGAGCGTCTCCTGATTTATGCCGTTTTCCTGCAGGCGGCCGAAGCGCGGCTCGTCGAATATATTGACAGGGTAGTTCCACATGACGCCGCCGTCCGCGTAGAGCTGGGGCGAATCGGTCCCGGGATACTGGTACTCGATGGCTTCGAAGAAGAGAGGAATGGACATCGAAATGCGGACCGCGAGCGCTACTTCCATCTCTGGTGTCGTCTCGAACGAAAACACGCGCGCCATGCGGTTCGTGATATCGGTGCCCGTCACGTAGAGGTTGAGGAATTCGCGCCCATCGCGGTGGAGCGAAGCGTCACGGAAGTCGGCGAAAGTATAGAATTCCTTTTCCACCGCGAACTGACCGGCGATCAGTGCGCGCAGCCACTTGTAGAAATAATCGCTGGAATACCATCCTTTTTCCTGCACGAGGCGCATCGAGCACTGCAGGTTTTTGAACAGCGCGAGCTCGCGGTAGCGGTCAGTGAGCGCGATGAGCCTCGGCGGATTGTTGCGTATTGAGCGCTCGTCTTCTTCCGCGGGAACCTTGCGGAAATCCAGGCTGTCGCTGATGCGCTTGAGTTCGTCGAACGAACCGAGGTTAAGGGCTGTCGCGAGTGCGGTGATCGCGCCTGCAGATGTGCCTGCAACGCGCTCGACATGCTGCATGTAATTGTGCTCGTAGAGATACTGAAGCGCGCCAAGGTACGCAATGCCTCGGACACCGCCTCCTTTGAAAACGAGATTGCGATAATGCGCCATAAAGCCCTCCTTCAGGACTGCCTGGCTGGATGCGCGATCAGCGCCGGCAGCACAAATTCGCTAAAAAAGCGCATGCCATCTTTTCTGATATCGAGCGAGCCCTTTGAGATGGCCCAATCGAGAAAGAATCCGCGCATACAGCGATTCATCCATTCTGCAAGTTCAATCGGGTCGCCTTGCCGGATGTGTTCGCTCGCTTGTCCATCGGCGATAATTTTCGACACGAGGCGAACAAGCGTCCGTTCGCGGTTGGCCAGGATTTTTTGGTCATAAAAAGCAGACATCTGGTTGATATAGAGAATTGAGAGGGTCCGGAAGCCGAGGTTTTTGTGGATGTAGTCAAGCTGGTATTTCGTAAATGCAATGAGGCGGGAGACGGCCTCGGGGCTGCGCATGATTGCTGATTCTTTCTTTTGATAATAGTCGTCGATGAGGCGGAATTCTTCAATAATGATATCGCTTTTTGTCTGGAAGTATGTGTAGAATGAGCCTTTGGAAACGCCAGCGGCGGAAGTGATTTCGTCGATTGAGACCTGGTCGAAGCCTTTTTCGCGGAAAAGCGAGAGCGCGCTTTCGAGAATGCGCTTGCGTGTTTCGCGGGCCTGGAGTTTGCGCTTAGAGAGAGGGGGCTTTTCTACCATTGCTTCTACCTCGTTTTTCAGAATAGCTGGATTTTATTTGCCAGTCAATGATAATCGATGTTGACAAGGAAAGAAAGCTATGTGAGAATAACCAAAGTCATTGACCTCGGTCAATAAAATGGAGGACAAGATTTATGAAAATCAATGAAGTGGTTGCAGTGGTAACAGGCGGCGCGAGTGGTATCGGCGAAACAGTCGCAAAATATTTTGCCGCACAGGGAGCTAAAGTCGTTATCGGCGATGTGGTTCAGGAGCAGATCGATCGGGTGGTTGGCGAGATCAAGGCCGCGGGCGGCAAGGCCGTAGGCGTGAAAACCGATGTCACGAAGGATGCGGATGTCGCCGCGCTCATGGACACCGCGGTTACCGCATTTGGCGCCATCAACGTTGTGGTGCCCTGCGCGGGCATCATTCGCGATGGCGTTATGATCAACACCGACAAAGAAACCGGCAAGGTCAAACGCGTCATGGAAACCGACCAGTTCCGCGCGGTCATCGAGGTCAACCTTATCGGTTCATTCATTACTTTGCGGGAGGCGGCGCGCCGCATGGTGGATAACAAGTGGCAGGGCGTCCTCTTCACCATTTCCAGCGTGAACAAGGTCGGCCAAGTCGGGCAGATCAACTACTCCTCCACCAAGGCCGCGGTCGCGATCTGGCCTCGCATTCTCGCAGGCGAATTTCAGATGAAGGGCATCAAGGGTATTCGTGTCATGGGCATTGCGCCAGGCTATGTTGGCACGCCAATGGTCAAGGGCATGAACCAGGATGCTCTCAACGAAATTCTCAAAGACGTGCACATTGGGCGCCTCATCGAGCCTGAGGAAATCGCGCGCGCCATCGCCATGGTGGTCGAGAACGAAGCCTTTGACGGCACATGCCTCGAGATCACTGGCGGCGTAACCTTCGGGGCGAGGGCGATCGCGAAGTAATTGCCGGCAGGCGCGGCGCACGCGGACGTATGGTTCTGCGGGGGCGACCTGCGGCCTCATGTGTGCAGTTGCCCGCTGTGCGGTTTCTTACTGCTTCAGTCGTCTCCTAGCATGAAGGGATACCGCCACGATGATGGAGGCGCAAAGTTCTCCTTTATTGCAACGGCGCTCACCCAGCGCAGCAGATTGAGATAGCTGCCTGCCTTGTCATTCGTGCCGGAAGCGCGAGCACCGCCGAAAGGCTGTCTGCCGACAACCGCGCCGGTGGGTTTGTCATTGATGTAGAGGTTCCCCGCCGCATTCTGCAACGCGAGGAGCGCGCGGTTGATGCGCTGGCGGTCGGTCGCCATGATCGCGCCGGTCAGTCCGTACGGCGAAGTCGAGTCCACAAGGCGGTACGCGGCCTCCATATCGTGGTCGTCATACACATAAGCAGTGAGCACAGGCCCGAAGATCTCGTTGACCATCGATTCGGAACGCGGGTTTTCTGTGAGAATCAAGGTTGGCTCGATGAACCATCCGCGCGATTTGTCGCATGCGCCGCCAGCGATAACTTTCGCTTCGCCGCTTGTCCGCGCGCGCTCGATATAGCCGCAAATGGTATTGAATGCGGCCTCGTCGATAACTGCTCCCACGAAATTCCGGAAATCGGTGATCTCTCCCATGGGGATCGCGGAGATCTCGGCGACAAGGGCGTCAATGAATTCCTTCGATCGCGAAGCCGGGATATAGAGCCGCGATGCCGCTGAGCATTTCTGCCCCTGGTATTCGAAGGCGCCCCGCACCACTGCGGTAACAGTGTTCGCGAGTTCCGCTGACGGATCGATAAAGATGAAATCTTTGCCGCCGGTTTCGCCGACAATGCGCGGATAAACATAGTACTGCTCAAGATTCGACGAGATCTGCTTCCAGAGCGAGCGGAAAACCTCGGTGGAACCTGTAAAATGGAAGCCGGCAAAATCTGGGCTCGAAAGTACGACGTTGGAGATGGCGCCGCCGCTTCCTGGCAGGAAATTGATGACGCCGGGCGGCAAGCCTGCCTCCATGTAGAGCTTCATCAGCATGTAGTTGGAGTAGACGGCGTTCGATGCAGGCTTCCAGACGACGACATTGCCCATCATCGCTGGAGCGGTCGGAAGGTTTGCCGCAATCGAGGTGAAATTGAAGGGGGTTACCGCATAGACAAACCCTTCAAGCGGGCGATACGCAGAGCGGTTCCATTCGCCTTTTGCATTATCCGGCTGCTGATTGTAGATCTGCTCCATGTACCATGGATTGAAGCGCAAAAAATCGATGACTTCGCAGACTGCATCGATCTCTGCCTGATGCGCGGTTTTGGACTGGCAGAGCATTGTCGCGGCATCCATCAGGGCGCGGTATTTGACTGATATAAGTTCAGCAGCTCTCAGAAATACAGCAGCGCGCTCTTCCCAGGGGAGGGCAGCCCACTCAGCCTTTGCATCCAGCGCGGCCTTGATGGCCATGCGCGCTTCTTCTTCTCCGGCGATATGGTACACACCGAGTACTTCGTTGTGCGCATCGGGGCGCCGTATGGGAGCTGTCTTTTCTGTTCTGACTTCCTTGCCGCCAATAATGAGCGGAATGTCCATGCGATCCTTGCGCAGGCGCTCGATCTCCTGTTTTAGCGCGGCCCGTTCCGGCGAACCTGGCGCATAATTGAATACTGGCTCATTCACTGGGCGCGGTATGTGGAAAATCCCGTTGTTCATGCTTCACTCCTTTTCGTCCATTTTGAAGGCGCATGCTGGTTTCGTCAAGGCTAAATTAGAAATTGGGGGTTTGCCCCCTTTTTTACACAAGGTTGAGAACACTGATAAAGGGCTGCCTTCTAAGTTGACTCCGCTTGTCCATGGCTTTAGGATGAACCCAGAGGTGGGATGGTGCAGGGAACAAAAACGCTGAAGGTTTTTGCGGTCACAGTGATGCTGGTGCTCCTGCTTGCGGGGATTATCGATGGGGATGTCGGCCCTGCGGTTCAGGGGTTCATTCGTCTGCAGGTAACGCCCGCGCGGCTTGTGAGCGATTTTGTGGCAGTCGAAGGGGTTGGTGCCACGCTGTTCAATGTCGCCGCTGTCGGCTTTTTGGGGTATTTTTTCCTGCTGCTGAATGGGCTTGAAATTACGGGAGCGGCGCTGGCTGCCTTGTTCACGATGATGGGATTCGCATTTTTTGGCAAAACCTTGTTCAACTGCATCCCGA
>WESA01000042.1 GCA_009768935.1 Rectinema subterraneum | reverse complement strand
AGGGAGAGCCTACTTAAGAATGCCCGTTCACGGAACATCCATGCGCGCCCCGTGGCCACAAGCTTGCGAGGTATGCCTGCAGCTTCTGCATGGGTCATACGCGCCTTTCGGTTTGCTTTGATCCGGAAGGGCTTTGCGTAGTTGTGCCAGGCCATGTAGACGCAGAAGCGATTGAGCATTTTGGCGACATTGCGGGAAACGCAGGCGGTTTCGCGCCTATGGGCTGCCTGATCCTTTCTGAGCTCGCGATCCATGTAGTTGGCGCTGAAGAGGGGATTGTACCAGGTGCGCGGTTCGGTGGAGTGCACGGTCAGATGCACCAGTCGATGGTCTGCATTCTGAAAGCGAAAGAGCGGATGGTTATACAGCGCTCTGCGATATTCCTTTTTTTCGTCGGTGATGAGGATGAGAGGCTGCCATAGCTGGGGCATGCGTTCCTGGGCAAGGCGATCGAGGAGCTCCCGGAATGAGCGTTCGATGCTCCGAGGCTCAAAGGTACACGAACGATAGAGCAGGGACATTCTATGCTTTTGAGCCTTGGTGGTGTTGCCGGAACGGCGCAGGGTGGCATGGGTCGCGGCAAGGAAGAATTGAGAATCGGCTGTGACGGCGAGGGTGATGTTGTTGGGGAAGTACTGAGAGACATCGAAGGAGACAAAGCCATCGATGCAGACGGATTCGTGGGGGTTTGCATGGGGACGGAGCAGGCTCTGGAGTGCGATGGCTTGACGGGCGAGTCGGTCGATACGGTTCTGGATGGTGCCGCACGAAGCAGAGAAGAATCGTGAGAGTGCGCGAATGCTCATGGAAGAGCTGAGCAGGGTTTCGATCTGGGGATAGGCGAGTTTGCGCTTGGCGAAGTAATCAAGGCTGAAGGTCTGGGTAGAGAAGTACTTGCCGCAGAAGCTGCAGCGGAAGCGCTGGACCTTGCCGAAGGTTTTGGTCACATAGAAGCCAGCGACGACGAACCAGCGTTCTTTCGGTGCGTGCTGGTGATACGCACAAGCCGGGTTTGGGCAAAAATGAAAATGATGCATGAAAGCCTCCTCTCCTTATAGACGCAAGAAAAGAGGCTTTCACTTCAAATTCATATGCAAGGTTCGTGACACTATATAATGTTTTTGCCGGTTTCTTCTTTTAGCCGCTTCAAATACGCCTTGTCCAGCTCTGCCGCGAAGAATGCATCGACTACATCTGGAGCAAACTGCGTTCCACGCATCGACTTAAGCTCGCTGATCACCTCGTCGAAATCGAGCGCGGTACGGTAGGGTCGCGAGGTCGCCATGGCATCCAAAGTATCGGCGAGCGAAATAATGCGCGCGAGGTGGTCAATTTGCTCGCCTTGTGCCCCATCGGGGTAGCCTTTGCCATCCCAGCGCTCATGGTGATGACGCACCGCTGCCGCGGCCTTGGCAAAGAATTCGACTGTAGACAGAATCTGAGCGCCGATTATCGGGTGCATGCGGATCACATCGCGCTCGCGATCATCCAATGGACCCTCTTTGTTGAGAATACTGTCGGGAATGCCGATCTTTCCGATGTCGTGCAAGAGAGCTGCATACTCGAGCTGTTCGATTTCTTCATCGGGAAGGCGCATGACTTTTCCTAGGAGCGAGCTGAGCCATCGGACGCGTTCACAGTGGCCTTGCGTGTAGCGGTCTTTCGCTTCGATTGTCTCCGCGAGGGCGTAAGCGGCCTGAATATTCATCTGTTTGAGCTTGCGGTACACATCGCCCAGCTCCTGGTAACTCGATTCCACGCGATGTTCGAGCTCGAGCCGATACTGCTCGCGTTTTCGCTCTTCTTCGGCCTTCATTTCCATAATATCGCGGTACGAAAGCGCTTTTTCAAGCGTCTCCTGGATTTTGTCTATGGAGCTCGGTTTGACCAGATAGTCGAACGCGCCGCTTTTCATTGCAGCAAGCCCGGTTTCAAGATCGCCAAAAGCGGTCAGCATAATAACCGGAACTGAAGGAAGTATGCTCCGAATTTGAGGGAGCGCTGCAAGGCCCGGCATGACCGGCATACGGATATCGAGCAAAATCGCATCGGGGCTTATATCTCCGCTTTCGAGCAGGTCGATTGCCTCGCGTCCGTTCTTGGCAATTGCATACTCATACCCTATTTTTTTCATGCTGAGCGACAACACTTTTTGCATGGAAACATCATCGTCGACTATCAGCACGGTTCGTTTTTGCAATGTAGTCATCGATTCCTCATGTCCAGAGGGACTTTAGCCGTCCTGCTTCGGTCCGGGCAGCAGAAACGGTACTTTTTTCTGATATTCCTGATAGTCCCTGAACTGTACAATAAAAGTATACTTATCTTGTAATAAAATGAGAAGCAGATTCAGCGCATTTTCAAAGAAAAAAAGCAGAAATGCATAAAAATCGCTTTTCCAAAGCGCTATGCCCAGCGTAAAAATCAAAAACCACCAAAACCCCGGATGCCTGCACATTCCATAGCTTCCATAATGGTAGGCACACCCCGGTTCCACTGCGTGCTTTTTTGCGCCGACCGGAATCTCGATAAACACAGTCCATACAAGCAGCGCACCACCCAGAAGTCCAATGCAGAGCGAAATGGTGCGGACAAGAGGAGGGATATGCAAAGCCAACCCTTCATGCAGAAGCGAAATCAGCATTCCCGCAGCGACTGCAATGTAGCCAGCTGCCTGCAATGCAGTATGTCCCGGCAGCAACCCGGGCGTTTTTCCGCGCAACGCTCGCTGCGATTTACGGCTGAAGTGCACATAGCGCCATTCAGCGAACATAAGCACTGCAAAACCGCAGAAAATGAAGATAATGGATACCATTCTGCATACTACTATGCTATAGTATTTCCTAATTTTCCATATCCAGCGCACGTGTGGGGAGCAATTAGATGATTCTGGATGCTTCATCGCTCATTCCGGCCCTGTCTTTCTGTATTTATATTCCTTTTATTGTTTTTGGCCTGGCAAGCAAGAAAGAACGGGTCAATTTCTCGTTCCTTGAGTACATGGGATTCATGGCATTGTGGAGCTTCGGCTCTTTTATGATGCATGCCAATACAGGGTTATTCACGCCGCTCATCTGGAACAGAGTGATGCTCGTAGGGCTGCTTGGCGGCCCGATTACCATTTTCGGCACGCTTATCTATTTTTCAAGGACAGAGAAACGGCGCTATCGCATTCTTCTATATTTCGGCTATATAATTTATATTTTCTTGCTATATCTCAATTTTTCAGGAAAAATCGTCACTGATGCCGGCTTCGAAGGCAATGTATTCCACTATAGTCTCGGCCCGGGAGCGCCGATCGCGTATTCTCTCTCGTATTTCTACCTCATTCTGGCTATTTTGCTTATTCTTTGGGAGCTGAGGACAAATCCAGACAGATTTTTGAAGCGCTCCCTGCGGCTCGTTGTGGCTGGAGTCGTCATCATGCTGCTGGGGGTGGCGGCCAATCTCTACGCACCGCTTGGTCGATACCCCGTCGATTTGCTGGCAGCGACGATCAATGCAGCGATTATTTTCTTCAGCGTGTACAAGTACAGGCTTGTGCATTATTCAGCAGTGATGCTGAATATCTTTCTGACTTTGCTTGTCATCATATTCGCCAGCGTAATCTACATGCTTTTCTTTGTGCCGGTGTTCGCTCTTGACCGGGTCATTCCATTTTCCGAACTGGCATTGCTTTCAGTGCTTCTGGGAATTGTCTCGGCGCTGCTGCTTTCGCCGCTTCGAACCGCAACGCAGGCCTTGCTCGAGCGAATCTATGGTGGCAAAAGTTTCTTGTATTATCAAGAATTGCGAAAATTTTCCGCTGATCTGACTTCCATTGTCAATCTTGAGGACCTCGCAAAGCTCACCGTCGACAATGTCATATCGACATTCAAACTTGAGTGGGCATTTGTGCTCATCAATGACTATAATGCCCGAAATTTCCGTATTATTGCGTCTACAGGCCTTGCGTTTGCGGAAACTTACGGAGAAACCACCGACCAGCATGTCATTGTTCCGCGCACAGACCAGTTCGTGCAAGCCTATCAGCTGCGCACAATACAGCAGAATCAAGCAGCATACCAGCGGACCATTTCCATCAAATTATCCAAAGGCGAAATAAATGAGACGGTGCAGGCGAGCCTCGTTCTTCCCCTCAAATTCAAGGAGAGGCTGAATGGCTTTATCGTGCTCGGTCCGCGTATTGAAAAAGACTATTACAACCAGTACGACCTTGAGATCCTGCAGTTCCTCACCGACCAGGCATCGGTAGCGATGGAAAATGCCATCAGTTTCGAACGCTTGCGGCAGCAGCAGAAGCGCCTGCAGGAAACGAACGAAGAACTCACGCTCAACCGGAACAAGCTCGAGGCATTCTTCGATGGTATCGCGACGCCTATCTCCATTCAGGACATAAATTACAATATTGTCACTGCAAACTACGCGGCACGCCGGTATTTCGAAAAACCGCTCGAAGAGCTCGTGGGCTCGAAGTGCTACAAAGTCTATTTCAATCGGGACCGTCCCTGTGCGGAGTGTCTCGCCCAGGATTGCTTGCATACAAAGCTTCCTTTCAGCGCGGAAAAGCAGGACAGCCGGACCCAGCTTACCTTCGCGCTCAATTTTTATTCGATACCGACACCTAAAGGATCAGTCGGCTCTTTCATCGAATTTTTCCAGGACATAACGAAGCAGAAAACCCTGCAGGAAGAACTCATTCAGTCCGAAAAGCTGGCAGGCATCGGCACGCTTGTTTCGGGTATAGCGCACGAGATCAACAATCCGCTTGGCGGAATTCTTGGCACAGCCGACCTCATGCTTCCCGAAACGCCTGAGAGCAGTACGCTGCGTGAATATACGCTGGATATTATCCGTTATGCGCAGAGCGCGGCCGAGGTAATCAAGGATCTCATGACCTATTCGCGCAAGACCAGAACCTCCGCAGAGCCAATCAATATCATCACCATTCTCGAAAACTCACTCAAAATGGCGATGCGCGGTATCGATTTCGGAACAATCATAGTGCGGAAATCCTACGATTCAGTCAAGGAAATCCTTGCAAACCCCACCGAGCTGCAGCAGGTATTCCTCAACCTCATTGTCAACGCGGTACAGGCCATGAACAGCGATGGAATTCTGACTCTTTCATGTCGTCAGGAAGAGGATGATGTCATCATTACCGTGCAGGATACGGGCACTGGCATCGACAAAGAAAACCTCGACAAAATCTTCAACCCCTTCTTTACAACAAAAGAAGCGGGCGCAGGTACCGGACTTGGCTTGAGCATCGCGCATCATATTGTTACCAAATCGGGCGGTCGTATCCTGCTCGACAGCCAGGAAGGCAAAGGCACCACATTTACTGTCATTCTTCCCGCAGCAAGTCAGGACAAGGACCGCTTGCATCTAATCCATGCAAAAGAAACTCGTCATTTCGAAGACAGCTTTTATCTGCAGCGCAAGGTGCTTGTCGGCGAAAAAGGCTATCAGGAGGAGACCATCCGCCGAAAATGTGATGAAGTAGCCTTCCATATTCTCGCATACAAAGGCTTGCAGCCGATTGGGACAGTCAGTTTGCATCTGAGTGAGGAAGAAGGGCGTGTTCCAATTGAAGAGAATTTCAGTATCGCGCACTATCTCGATGGAAGCCTCTATGCGGAAATTGACAGGCTTGCGGTAGCCAAAGAAGAGCGCGGCAGCCTGATTCCATTCAGCATTATGGCGCTTGCGTATCTCTATGCGCGGGGTCGTGGCGCGAAAAAAATCTTCCTTGATGTATTCTCGGATGAAGTCAAGCTCATAAAAATGTATGAGAAGCTCGGCTTCGAGATTATTGGCAGTTATAGCAAGCCGCTGCCCTGCACGGTGATGATGATGGATCATGTTTCGCGGTACGAGCAGGAAGTTTCGCGGATGGAGCATTTTGTAAAGCCCTTTTTTTCGCGGCTTGTTCCAAAAATCGATTTTTCGGGCCAAGACCTTCATTATGTCATGAAGGCCATGGATGAAATCAGCGCAAAATTTCCCAAGGAAAGCGCCGATGAACAACAGGTCGGCGAGGCGATGTGAATAGAGCCAATTTGAATAGAAGCCATATGAATACCCCGCTCGTAATTTCCTTATTATTCTTGCTTTTTCCTGCCCGTCGTAGACAGAATTACTGTGCGGGCATACAATCGGTAATGCTATGAAGCCAGATGATTTGGCTGAGGGGCTGAACGCAATTTTCGCCCGCTCGCCGGTTTTCCCGGAGAAGTCTCTCATTATCGATGTAATCGCCAATCCGAAAGCGGGCGGTTTTAGCCGTATCCATCACTCAAGGAAGCGTTTCAACGAGCTCAAGGAAATTGTGCGACGTTCCCTGCAATTGCCTGAGCGCGCCTCCCCGTATGCCCTCAAAATGCACCTGACCGAGCGCTGTGGACATGCCGCAGCAATTGTCCAGCGCATTCTTGACCGTTCCCCCTCGAACGGAAAGGATTCCTGCCACCTCATCATCACCGCGGGCGGAGATGGCACAAGCTTGGAGACAGCAGAGCGGCTCACCAAGCTGCCTGAATCAGAAAAGGATAGATTTGGCCTTGTGCGCCTGCCTTTTGGCACAGGAAACGATGGCTCGGAAGGGCGCGATCTATTGGTAGCGCTCGGGCGATTTCTCGGGTCGGCCGCATTCGAACGCAGAGCGGCTTTGCGTGTTACGCCGAGCGAAGAAGGGGGCGGCTTACCGCGTTATTCTTTCAATATCGCAAGCATTGGCCTCGATGCGTATGTCGCTGATATGACAAATCGTCTAAAGCGGCACTTCCCGGGGGATTCATATCGGTTCTGGGTGAATATCGGCACGTTGTTCTACGACCGCATTTACAATGTGGGGGATATGCACCTCAAGGCATGGGGTGAAGATGGGAAGATTGTTATGGATTCGACTGGGCCGCGATTGCTCGTGGCTATGGGCGTTTCAGGCAATCGACAATACGGTTCAAACAAAAAAATTCTTCCGAACGATACCAATTGCGTTGCAGTTTCTCAGACCAGCTTGTTCAGAAAACTCATTCTGAAAGGCCCAATCGAACAAGGGCGACATGAAAACATCCCGGAGCTTGTCCACTTCAGCGCCGAGAAACTGATGATCGAGTATGGCGAACGAATTCCTTTGCAGTGCGATGGCGAAACGAACGAGCTAGCGAAATGCGATTTTCCGCTGATTATGGAGCGGGTGCGGAATGCATATAATGTCGTTGTTCCTGTGCTAGCGTGAGCATGTTAAAAAAGCATAGCGGCGCACGCATGAATACATCGCGCCTTCTCTGGTCAGCCTCGATTGCATGAGTTCGAATGCATCGATAGCAAAGGAAATCTCGGGAGCCGCGGGCAGGGAAGAAAGCTCCGGGATCCATGGCTCCTTAAGCCGAGCGAGGGTAAGATGCGCCTTCCACGGGCGCGAATCGGTTTCAGCGCCGATTTGTGCAGCAATTATGCGCAGGCGATCGATAAGGCTGAAAAGAGGCGCTGCAGGTTCAATGCGTGTGTGAAGGTACAGCACACGCGGAGCTCGCAAAGAGGGAAGAACCGAAAGATTGCCAATCCGCAGCGTGAGGGAAGGGCAGTTAATAGCCTCAGCCTCAAGAAGATTTTGCAGGGTGGCTGCATTCTTCTGATCGAGCTCGCCGAAAAAATGCAGCGTAAGATGCAGATTTTCTTCCGGCACCCACGAGGGTCTCGCAAGGGCGAATGAAGGCGCGATTGTACGGCAGTACTCGGCGATCCGGTGCTGGGCGGCGGCCGGCAGAGGAAGGGCGGCAAATAATCGCATACTGCGATTATGCCAGATAATCGGGCCGAATGCGAGACATGGATGCAAAAATGTTGCGCTTTACATGGCTCGATCCGCCCGTGATCTGGTCGATGAGGCGCTTTGTTTTTTTTCGCTCGCCATCGAGGTTGAAGGAACAGGTGCAGGTATGCGAGGTGAGGCCAAGTTCATCGGCGCACGCGATAATCTGACGTTCTTCGCAGAGAGCGAGAGGACGGATGACGGTCAGAGGATATTTGCGGTAGGGCATAACAGGCGGCATGGTGGCAAATTCGCCCTTTCGCATCATGTTCATGAGCAGAGTTTCGAGAATGTCGTCCATGTGGTGTCCGAGGGCGAGCTTATTGAAGCCGTTTGCCTGCGCATATTTCATAAGCTCGGTGCGGCGCTGGGTGGCGCACCAGTAACAGTTCATCGTTTCGCTGGGTTTGAGGCGGCCTGCAACAGGCACATCGATGCGCACAAAGGGTATGTTCCAGTCAGCCATTTTGGCCTTGAGCCAGGAATCGTCGACGGGGTTTGAATAGCCAGCGCTGGCCAGGTCCGTCGCGACATGGCAGGCGGCTATTTCAAATGGCACATCCCACCACTGGCGTTTCAGCGCGAGGTCCCAGGCAAGACAGCTCGAATCCTTGCCTCCGGAGACGGCAATGAGGATGCGGTCGCCTTCTTCGATCATGTTGTAGCGCCGGATGGCAACTTCGGTGAGTTTTGCCAGTGTGGAACGTGCATGTTTCATCGGTTGTTGCCTCATATCATACTGCAAATCTAGAGAAAGCGCCCTTGAGGGTCAAGGAGCCCGTGCAGCTGCAGCAGCAACAGAACGTGCGCGACACTATCGCGTGCGCCGCGCAGAATTGTTGTCTTCCCAGGAAGCCTGTGTTACACTTTCGCATCCGAAGGATCAAGGAGGACATATGAAACGATTTCTGTGTGTTTTGATCGCGTTGTGCCTTATTGCGGGCGCAGCATTCGCCGCACCGAAAACAAAGGTAAAAATTGCGCTCATCGTCGAATCCACCGTAGATGACAAAGGCTGGTGCCAGTCGATGCACGATGCAATTACTGCTGTACAAAAGAAATATGGTACTGCGCTCGTCGAATACAGCTATAGCGAAAAAATGAAGCCCGTCGATGCCGGCTCTGCCGCTCGTCAGTATGTCGCGAAGGGCTTCGATATTATTATCTGCCACGGTGCGCAATATAAGAATCTTGTGCTAGAGATGGCCGATGATTTCCCGAAAACCACATTTGCATTCGGCACTTCAGGCGAAATTGGCCCCAAAAATGTGTTTACCTACATGCCGGAAAGCGAAGAGACAGGGTATATCAATGGCATTATTGCAGGCCTTGTCACCAGAACGAACAAGATCGGCCTTGTCGGCCCTGTCGATGGAGGAGATGCAGCCCGCTACAACCGCGGCTTTATTCTCGGAGTCAAGGCGGTCAATCCCAATGCAGTGGTACAGGTTGCCTATACCGGCAGTTTTGGCGATTTTGTGAAGGCGGCGGAACTGGCGCACACCCAGATCAAGGCTGGTGCAGATGTGCTGACCGGTTCAGCCCAGCAGGCTCTGGGTGCCTTGCGCGCTGTAGCCGAATACAAGGACAAGCCTATCTGGTGGCTGGGGCAGGATACCGAACAGCTCAAAGTCCCGGAAAGCTATAAGGTCATTGCCGCTGCGAGCTACGCCTACGCCGCGGTTGTTGAGCAGCTGATCGATAAGCGCCAGTCCGGCGTGCTTGGAGGCGAGGTTATTCCGCTCAATTTTGCAAATGGCGGTTTTATTTACAAGTTCAATGACAATGTCGGGCCGGTTCTTACTGCTGATATCAGAAAGCAGGCTGAAAAAGCGCTTGCTGACATTACCGCCAGCAAGCTAACCATTGCTTGGCAGAGCGTAAAATAAAGCATTTTTCATCTCTAAAAACAGCATGTCTGCGCGGCGCACGCCATAGCGTCGCGCAGGTTCTATATGTCTGACAAGGTTTGCCCATGAATAATGAACCGATACATTCGCTGGCGGTAGAAGGAATTACCAAGCGCTTTCCTGGCATTCTGGCATGCGATTCAATCAGCCTCGATGTTGGCGAGCATGAAATTCTCGCAATAGTCGGCGAGAATGGCGCTGGCAAGACGACGCTCATGAATATTCTCATGGGGCTGTACCAGCCAGATGAAGGAAAAATTCTTATCAACGGGCGCGAAGTGCATTTTCGCACCCCTGTTGATGCGTACGCAACGGGAATCGGCATGGTGCATCAACATTTCATGCTGGTACCAAATCTTACGGTGGCTGAGAATGTCTTGCTTGGCATGCGGGAATTCCAGAAATTTCTGTGGCAGGACATGGAAGGCGTGCGCAAGCGAATTCGCGAGATTTCCGAGCGCTACAATTTGCCTGTCCAGCCTGATGCCTATATCTGGCAGCTTTCTGTTGGCGAACAGCAGCGTGTAGAGCTTGTAAAAACGCTCTGTCTCGGAGCGCGTTTTCTCATTCTTGACGAACCGACAAGTGCGCTTACTCCGCAGGAGACAGACGATCTCATCGCGCTGTTAAAGCGCATGTCAAGCGATCTGTCGATTATTTTTATCAGCCATAAGCTTGCCGAAGTGACTGCGCTCTCCGATCGCATCGCTATTCTCAGGCAAGGAAAGGTTGTATACCGCGGCACGACATCCGGTCAATCGGTCTCGAACCTTGCCTCGCTCATGACCGGGCATGAAGTAGTGCTGCCCTGCAATGAATGCACTGGCGGCTCAGGAGAAACCATACTCGAAATCAGGAACCTGAAGGTCAGGTCCGATCGAGGGTTCTTTGCGCTCGACGGGCTGTCGCTATCACTGCAGAAAGGCGAGATTCTCGGCCTTGCGGGCGTTTCCGGCAATGGTCAGCGGGAGCTTGCAGACGCGCTTGCGGGCTTGAGAAAAGTCGAATCTGGAAGCATTCTCTTCAGAAAAAAAGAACTTGCGAACAAAAGCCCGCGCTCGATTATAGAGGCAGGCATCGGCTATATTCCCGAGGACAGGAATGAAGAAGGAATTGTTCCACCTTTCAATGTGCGGGACAACCTGATTCTCAAGGATTTCCGCTCGAAGCATTTTTGCAAGGGGCCTTTTTTCCGCTTCGATGAAACGCGCCAAAATGCCGAGGAGCTTCAGAAGCGCTTCGATATCCGTTGTGCATCGCTCAATGTCGCCGCGGGGTCACTTTCCGGAGGAAATATCCAGAAAGTTATCCTTGCCCGCGAATTGGCGCGCAAACCGGAAGTGCTCATAGCGGTGTACCCGACGCGCGGCCTCGATATGGGTGCCGAGGAATTCATCCATGAGAGATTGCTCGAGCTCCGCTCGCAAGGAACAGCGATTCTCCTCATCTCGGAGGAGCTGGATGAGCTTTTGAACCTGAGCGACCGCATTGCTGTTATTTTTAAAGGAAAAATTCTGGCAACCATGCCAACTCGCGAAACCTCGAAGAAAAAACTCGGGCTTCTTATGGCAGGCATTTCCGGCGAGGGGGCTGCATGAAATCGACATACCGCGCTCTCTACATCTTTGCGATAAGCCTTGCAGCAGCGCTTGCAGCTATTCTGCTCGGGGCAGTTGTTCTGGAAATACTCGGCAAGGATCCGCTTGCTGTCTATAAGGTTATACTGACCGAGCCGCTCAAGGATCTGTTCGGATTGACGGAAATAAGCGTGCGCATGGTGCCGCTCATTCTTGTGGCGCTGGGTATAGCGATTTCCTTTCGTTCGGGGATTCTGAATATTGGAGCCGAGGGGCAGATACAAATGGGTGTCATTGCTGCAGCCGCCGCCGCCATATACCTGCCGCCGTTGCCAAAAATAGTGATTCTGCCGCTTGTTCTCGTCGCAGGAGCCCTCGCCGGGGCGATATGGGCAAGCATTGCAGGCTGGCTCAAGGCGAAGCTGAATGTGAGCGAACTGCTCTCCACAGTGATGTTGAACTATATCGCGGCCCAGCTGTATGGCTTTTTGCTGCGCGGGCCGATGATCGATCCTGCGGAGTTGCAGGTTGGGAGCGGCACGCCACAATCGGTGCGTCTGCCAAAAGCTGCGTGGATCGACCGGATAATTCCGGGTATGCGTCTGCATTACGGATTTGTAATTGCAATTGTGCTTGCTATCCTCGTGTATGTTTTTTTGTGGCGAACAAAATGGGGATATGCGTTGCGAGCAGCAGGCGCAGGGCCCAAAGCCGCCCGCTATGGCGGCATAAAAGTAGAAACCTGCCTGATTGCAGCCATGGCGCTGGCAGGAGCTTTTGCCGGCCTGGCCGGAGCCATAGAAGTGACGGGTCTTCATCGAAGAGCAATTGAGGGGATTTCTTCGGGGTATGGCTTTTCGGGCATTGTGGTAGCTCTGTTTGGAGGCTTGCATCCAGCAGGCATTGTGCCTTCGGCTTTCTTTTTCGGTTTGCTGCTGATCGGAGCGGATATGACGCAGCGCATTATGTCGGTTCCGGCAAATATGGTGCTGGTGCTGCAAGGAGCGGTCATTCTGAGCATTATTGCTGCGAAAATGCTGATTGCAGACCAGTATTTGTTCGAGCGTTTTGCGCGCATGCTGGAAAAACGCGGAAGAAAGGCCGCAGGGGGTAAGACCAAGGCCGGAGCCGGCAAGGCTGGCGCGGCCAAAGTAGACCGCCGGAGGGAACAGCCATGAATATTCTCACCTTTGTCGTCAATGTTCTGTCGATCGGCATTCCTTTTTCGGTTGCGCTTCTGCTCGCCTCGACCGGAGAAATGTTTAATCAGCGTGCTGGTGTGTTCAATCTCGGCTGCGAAGGCATTATGTCGATGGGGGCTTTTCTTGCATTCATGCCGGCTCATCTGCTGCAGAATACCTCGCTCGCGCCATATGCGAACCTCATCGGAATTGCGGCGGCGATTGCGATAGGCGCGCTTTTTGGTCTTCTCTTTGCGCTGGTTACGGTGACGTTCCGGGCGCCGCAAGGCATAGCGGGCATTGGATTGCACATGTTCGGTTGGGGTGTCGCAGGCACACTTTTCCGCTATTTTGTCGGCGGAGTAACCGGTGTACCGGGGCTTAAAAATCTGCCAATTCCGCTTTTGTCAAGAATTCCGATCATCGGACCATTGCTGTTCAATCTCAACGGGCTAGCGTATGCGGCATTCATTCTGGTTCCTGCGAGCTGGTACATTCTGTTCAAGACCCCGTGGGGGCTTAAGGTGCGGGCGGTGGGTACCTATCCGCGGGCAGCCGATACGATGGGCGTGAATGTTTCGCGTACGCGGTACCAGGCGCTGGTGGCGGGCGGCATGCTTGCCGGCCTTGCGGGGGCGTATCTTTCGCTTGGGCAGGCAAAGATGTTCGCGGATGACATTGTGGCGGGGCGCGGCTTTATCGCCGTAGCGCTCGTGTATTTTGGAAGGTGGAATCCCTATCTGATTCTAGGCGGGAGTCTTCTTTTCAGCGTCGCTCAGTCGTTCCAGCTCGCGATCCAGGTGCTTGGAATTCGCTTTCCCTATGAATTTGCGGTCATGCTGCCGTATGTGCTCGTGATTGTGGTACTGGCGCTGACGCCGGGGTCGGTGACGCGTGGTCCTGCGGAGTTGGGCAAGCCGTTCGACAGAGAAAAGCGCGTGTAGGCAACTAGCGCAGTTTTGCCAGCTTTGGAGCAATGACAAAACGGCAGTATGGGGCATCGGGATTGCGCTCATAGTACTTCTGGTGCCATGCTTCGGCAGGCCAGAAATGCCCTGCCGGCTCGATCGAAGTGACAATGGGGCGGTCGAATGCTGCCTGCGCGGCACTTTTGGACAGTTCGGCAAGTTCGCGCTGGTTCGCATCCAGATAAAAAATAACCGAGCGATACTGTTCCCCGATATCTGCCCCCTGGCGATTGAGCGTTGTCGGGTCATGGAATTTCCAGAAAAAATCGAGAATTTCTCGATACGATATGACAGCGAGATCGAAAACCACTTCAACTGTTTCGGCGTGTCCGGTGGTACCCTCGCATACTTCTTCATATGTCGGATGCGGTGCGGCGCCGCCGCAGTATCCGGATGTGACCGAGAGCACGCCAGGAACACGCTTGAACAGCGCTTCAAGGCACCAGAAGCACCCGCCCGCAAGGAGGGCTTTTTCGGTTTTCTCTCCTGTTTCCATTCTTGCAATTCCTTTTTTATGTTTCGATGCGATGACTTTCTTTTGTGCGACAACTACATAGTAAAAGTAGCGAAATTGTGTGAATAAGGGAAATCAGAGCCGGGAGCTTATCTGGCTTACAAGACAGCGGGCGGCTTGCGCTCCGGCACGCTATCAGCTTTTTCCCGCCCTTCCGCAGGATAGACAACCGAATTGATAAAGGTTACGAGCACATCGAGCGCGCGTTCGTTAAATCCGCCTTCGGGAATGATGATGTCTGCATACGCTTTTGTCGGCTCGATAAATTCGTAATGGCCGGGGCGAACAACGGTCAGGTATTGCTCAACGACAGAATCGACGGTGCGTCCGCGTTCTTTGATATCGCGGCTCAACCGTCTGATGAAACGGATATCATCCGGTGTGTCGACAAAAATCTTGAGATCTATGAGGTCGCGAACCTGCTTGTTGGTAAAAATCATAATTCCTTCAAAGATAACGAGCTTGCAGGTCTGGATATGGATCGTTTGCTCGGTGCGCCGGTGGTGCACAAAATCGTATACGGGCATGTCGATCGATTCGCCATTTTTGAGCGAAGTAAGATGCTGGATGAGAAGATCATTGTCGAACGCATCGGGATGATCGAAGTTGAATGCGGTGATGTTGCGGTTGTTGATGAATTCTGCCGATTTATAGTAGTTGTCCTGCGGAAGGAAAACAAAATCGCTCACCATTTCGGAAATTTTACGGACAATGGTTGTCTTGCCGGATCCAGAACCGCCGGAAATACCAATTATTTTAACAGGGGGCATAGAGAATTTGTATCATGTGCGCCGCAAGAGGTAAAGACCAGCAGGGCCGGGCAAACAAGCAGCTCTCAGATTCAGCCCTGCAAAGGATTTCCGAAGCTGCCCAAGAATACTACTTCGCCCAAAGGCTTACGAATGCGCTCCGAATTTTCGCTCGCTTTTTGCTGCTCCGAAAGAGCATCTGTCGGCCCCGGTTTGCCGATAGCGAGAACAACAAGCGGGACGATTTCCTTGGGAATACTGAGCGCCGCGCGTACTTTCGAAGGTGAAAAGCCGGCCATGGGGTGGGCTATCAAGCCTTCGTGCTGAGCCTGAAGCTCGATCGCCATCGCCGCTTGTCCGAGGTCGAAATAGGCATAATCGCGCCCTTCATCCATTCTGCAGTCGAGATGCGCTGCGGTACACAACACGAAGAACCATGAGGCCTTTTGCGCCCATGCATTGCCTGGAGTGAGCGCAGCACGGATTCCTTCGGCTTGGGCACTCCCGGGTTCATTGCTCACCATCACAATGCGCCATGGCTGATTGTTAAAGCATGACGGAGCAAGGGTGGCCGCATATACAAGCTCAGCGGCAATGCGTTCGTCGATGGGTTCTTCGGAAAGGCCTCTGCGCGCTCTGCGGTCCTCGATTTCATGCAGAATATTCATGATTGTCCTCCTGCTAGCGTGAATTTCCGGCGGCTGGCCATAGCGCCGAGCACCTCTTGAATTTGATCGACAATGAAGTCAGGAGTCGAAGCGCCGGCAGTGATCCCGATGCGCTCGTATCGCGCCATTTCCGCGGTGAGCTCGGAAGCGGTTTCGATGTGCCATGCAGGCTTTCCGCATTCGATTGCACTTGCATACAGGCGCTTGGTGTTTTCGGAATTTTTTCCTCCAACGATGAGAACCGCATCGACCTGTCCGCAAAGCTCGACAAGAGCCTGCTGGCGCTCCCGGGTGGCTGGGCATATGGTTTTTTCAGCAGTAATGGTCGGCACGTTGGCCTGAAATATTGCGATCACTGCGTCGTAGTCTTCTTGGCGGATCGTTGTCTGGGCGATGAGAGCGCATGGCTTGTCCTTGAGCTTCCTCGCTATTTTAAGCGCGGTTGTTGGGCCGTCAACCACAATTGCGTTCGAAGTATGCCCGAGAATGCCAGCGATTTCCCCATGCCGAGGGTCTCCGATGAGTACGACCTGCCAGCCCAATTTTTCATAGTGGCGCGCGAGCCTCTGGCTTTTTATCACGCGCGGGCAAGTCGCGTCGATAATTCGACAGCCCATCTCACGCATCCTCGAGATTGCAGCGAGCGAGGCGCCGTGAGCCCTGATGACAACGATCGCATCGTTCAAGTCTGGAATCGAGGCACTGCCATCTTCTACCTCTTTTGTGTCCAGCACATGAACGCCCAGTGCCTCAAGCTCGGCAACTGCCTGAGGATTATGGATGAGCGGTCCATAGGTGAAGACGCGGGCTCCCTCGTTTGCTGCTTCTTGTGCGGCTTGGCGAGCAAGCTCATCTGCCCGCCGCACTCCCATGCACATACCAAGGACTCGCGCCCTAATAATTTGCATACGCAAATAATAACATCGATTGCGAATTTTGGGAAAAGTGCTATACTACAATTTCCAAATTTTATGTTGCTTGGGGAAAAGGAGATTTCATGGCAGCACGCAAAACCATCGTCGTAGCGCTTGGCGGCAATGCAATTATCGAAGAAGGCACAGAAGGCACTACCGAGCAGCAATTCGAGAATACCCGCAAAAGCATGAAGGCCATTGTCGGCATGATTGCGGAAGGCCACAAAGTGGTTCTTACTCATGGGAATGGGCCTCAGGCGGGTGTGCATCTCATCCGGAACGAAGCTGCTTCGGCGCAGGTCCCGCCTTCCCCCCTCAATGTCATCGTCGCGGATACGCAGGGTTCAATGGGTTACATGATCGCGCAGAGCCTTGCGAATGCTTTGCGAGCGGAAGGCATCGAAAAGGATATTGTCACGGTGGTCACGCAGGTCGAAGTGGACCCGAATGATCCATCAATGCAGAATCCGTCGAAGTATGTTGGCCCATTTTATAAGGCCGAGCAGGTCGAAAAGCTTCGCGAACGCGGCTGGATCATAAAGGAAGATCCCATGCGCGGATACCGGCGGGTTGTTCCAAGCCCAAAGCCCCTCGACGTCATCGAAAAAGACACAATCAAAGACCTGATCGATGACGGGAAAGTAGTGATTGCGGTCGGCGGCGGTGGCATTCCAGTCAAGCGCGATACAGACGGCATGCTTTCGGGTGTCGATGCAGTTATCGATAAAGACAGAGCTTCAGCGCTTCTTGCCAGCCTCATCGATGCTGATGAACTCATTATTCTTACCGGCGTCGATAAAGTGGCAATCAATTTCCGCAAGCCCGACCAGCAGGTTTTTGACCATCTTACGGTTGCGGAATGCGAGAAATACATGGCCGAAGGTCAATTCCCGAAAGGTTCCATGGGCCCGAAAATCGAGGCGGCATGCGATTTCATCCGCAGGGGCGGCGCGAAAGTCATTATCACTTCGATGGAAAACGCGACTGCTGCGGTCGATGGCAAAGCCGGAACCGTTATCACTGCCTAGCCGGGGGCAGCCCGGACGGGGGCAAGTCCGGCCATGGGCAGCTCGATGCGCTCTGCCAGCGCAAGGTGCCTTGGTGCGCAACTTGACCACTCAAGGCGCTCCATGCTAACTTTTCAGGAATTCTTTTTCGATAAGGAAGATATATGAACGGTATCCAGAATGGCCTGGTTCTGCTTCAAGGAACCACTGCTGCAAATCCGACGGGACAGCTTGTCTCCACAATCGTCACCTTCGGTCTTGTTTTTGTCATTTTCTACTTTTTGATTATTCGCCCGCAGAACAAAAAGCAGAAAGATATGCAGAAGATGATCGCAGGGGTCAAGAAAGGCGACAAAATCGTCACTATTGGTGGCATTCATGGCGTCGTCGCTGCTGTCAAAGAGACTACTGTAATGGTTAAAGTTGATGACGGAACCCGCATCGAGTTTTCCAAGTCGGCAATCGCTTCGGTCAGCCCTGCCAAAGCCGAGGAAAAGGCTTCCGAGCCTGTCGAAGAAGCAGCAGAAAAAGCCGAAGACAAGTAATTTTTTCGATATGCCGGGCCTCGCTCTCAGGCAGGCTGGCATACCGCGCTTTTCCGCATTCTATACATCCATGAGAGGATTGGAGTTATCGGTATGAGCAAATTCCGCCGCCTATTGGTCGTCATTGCTGTGCTCGCCGTGGCCTTCATGTTCCTTTTTCCGAGTATTCAGTGGTATTTCCTGACACCGAAAGAGGATCAAGCCATCGCAGTAGGCTCCCGGGAGCAGATTCGTGAATATTCCCGGCGCATGACCTATCTCATCATTACTGACCTCAAGCAAAAGGCCACCGCAAAGGATACCACAGATCTTTCCGGACAAAAGATGTATAGCGTGGCTATCGAATCGGCAAAGAAAGCCTATTCACTCGCGAAAAAACCTGCTCCGAAAACCTGGGATGCGATAGCCATTCTTTCCGCGTTTTCAGGCGAGCGTTCCATGTTCGACAGCATCGAATCGCGCTATCGAGAGCATGTGCTCAGTCTGAAAAATGTCCACTCGAATGCAGTGCAGCTCGGGCTCGATCTTGCAGGCGGCATGAGCGCGGTTATCCAGGCGGACCTTAAAGGCCTGTCCGAAAAATTGGGGCATGACCTTTCTTCAGCAGAAAAAGAAGATGCGATGAAGCGTGCGGTCGAAATCCTCAATTCACGCATCGACAAATTCGGCCTGACCGAGCCGGTAATCAGGCGCCAGGGTGAGGATCAGATATACATCGAAATTCCGGGTGCGGCCGATCCCGAACGCCTTAATTCGATTATAATGGGCAAAGGGAATCTGGCATTCTATCTGGTCGACTCCGAGGCTTCGACTGCTGTGAGTTCATATCTCGCCACGAATCCGGTCGGTATCGATGAGCAAACGATGGTTGTCGACAAGCCCGGACTTGTGCCGGAAGGCAAAATCGTCCGCAAAGTCTATAAAAAAGACAGCTACGGTCTCGACGAGTTTACGGGTGAATACCTGGTGCTCGAGGGCAAGCCTGGCCTCGACGGCAGCCACATCCAGAGCGCCACTGTTTCATCAGACCCCATAACCGGCAAACCCGAAACCAACTTCGTGCTCGACAAAGAGGGTGGCGATCTTTTCTACAAGCTGACAAGCGAAAATGTCGGCAAGACCATGGCAGTTGTCCTCGACGATCGAGTCAAATCCTATGCGCGGATCCAGGAGCCTATCCGCGAATCGGTACGCATCACCGGTTTCAGTTCGGATGAAGCCGAATCGCTTGCTCTGCTCTTGCGGACTGCAGCGCTGCCAATCAGCTTGTCGGTGGTGAGCCAGCAAGCCATTGGCGCGTCCCTTGGTGAAGACTCGATCGCGCAAGGTCGAACCGCAATTTTAGTCGGTATCCTTTCGATCTTCGTGTTCATGTTTGCATACTACAAATGGGCGGGGTTGAATGCCACGATTGCCCAAGTGCTCAATCTCTATCTCATGCTTTCGGTGCTGACAGCTTTCAAGCTCACGCTGACCTTGCCTTCTATCGCAGGCTTCGTGCTGACCACCGGCATGGCGGTCGATGCGAACGTCATCATCTTCGAGCGCATCAAAGAGGAAATCAGAGCCGGGAAAACGCGGGCCGCCGCTATCGATGCAGGCTTCCACAAAGCCTTCTGGGCGGTCATGGACTCGAACATCACTACGATCATAGCTGCACTCTTCATGGCACAGCTCGGTACCGGCCCGATCCAGGGGTTTGCGATTTCGCTTGCAATAGGAAATATAACGAGCTTGTTCACCTCACTCTTCGTTTCGCGGCTGATTTTCGATTTCGAAACTGATGTGCTCCATGCCACACATACATCCATCAGCTGGAGGGTCCGATAATGAAACGCCTCATTCGATTCAGCAAATTCTTTCTGCCAGCTATGATAATCAGCTCAACCATCATCGTTTTAGGACTTATCGGATACTTCACGAAAGGCTTCAACCTCGGCGTCGACTTTCAAGCCGGTATCAACGAAACAATCCAGCTGGCATATCCGGCAGGCGAAGTCTCGTTCACAGGGAAGGGTAACGCCGAGCTCACCGTGAGCGAAACACAGCTCATGCTGGTTTTCTCTGGCGCCGAAGCCCAAAAACGAACAGTTGCTCTGGATTACAAAAGCTATCCGACCCTTGCGGATATCAAAGCTGCCCTCGGAAAAGAAACAGGCATTTCGGTCAAACTGAGCGAAGGCAGCGATGCTCTGCCATCTTCCTCAATTGTGCCGACTTATCAGGGCAATACACTTCTGAGCGTGAATCCGGTCAAGTTGTATCGTGCGCCGATAAACGACAGCGAACGCTTTGCATCGATCGATATTGTGCGCGAAGCGCTCAAGCCGCTCGGACAGGTATCGGTTCAGACAATCAATCCGGTTACCTCCCAGCGCTATCTCGTCCGTGTTCGGGATGATGGCAAGAATCCACAGTTCACCACCATGATCCCGCAGACAATTCGCCAGCTTATTGAAGACAAAGTGGGCAAAGACAGGGTTGTTGTCGTCAAGACTGATTATGTGGGACCGCGGTATTCACAGACGCTCGGTCAGCAGTCCGCATGGCTGGTTCTGGTAACCCTTCTGCTTATTCTTCTGTATTCGACGATTCGATTTAAAATCGAATACGCGCTCGGCGCGGTGCTTGCCATCATGCACGACGCGCTGATTATGGTGGCCTTCATTGTCTGGACACGCATGGAATTCAATACAACAACCATCGCGGCGATTCTGACAATTCTGGGGTACTCTATCAACGATACGATCGTGCAGTTTGACCGCGTCCGCGAAGAGCGCAAAATTCATCCTTCAGAGCGCTTTGTCGATGTGCTGGATCGCGCGCTGACGCTCACGCTGGGCCGCTCTGTGATCACGACATTGACGACGATGCTCGCTGTGCTCGCGCTTTTCTTGTTCACAACTGGGAGTATCAAGGACTTCGCGCTTGCGCTGCTGATCGGCATGACGAGCGGCGTGTACTCGACAATTTTCATTGCGAGCGCTTTTGTGCTGATGTGGGAAAACCGGCGGGCAGGCAAGGAACGCAAGCAAGCCAAATTGCAGAAAGATGTGCCGGACAAGGCACCAGGCAAGGCGCCAGCTGGCGTGTAAATGTTGACAAATGTGGGGCATTTCTGTACTATGTGCCCCGCTATTGGCGCCGTACCCAAGAGGTAAGGGAGAGGTCTGCAAAACCTTTATGCATCGGTTCGATTCCGATCGGCGCCTTTTGAATGAGCCGCCCTAGCAAAGGGGCGGCTTTTTTATTCCAGGGGGGCGGGGCGCTCGCGATGCCGGACGGATTTTTTGGGCGTTTTGCTTTGCATGAGAGAAAAGACAATTTTGAACAAATTTTACTTGAAAGCGGCTAAAAGTGTATGAAAAAGTTTTTTCTCTTGGTACTGGCAGCAATGTTTAGTGGTCTGCCAGTATTCGCAGCAGATTCAGTTTCCACAACCTTGCAGGCAACTGTCGGAGCGGCACTCAGTATTACTACAACTATTCCGGGAACAAAAGCCCTGGATCCGACACAGACATCAGCAGCGCTTGGGTCGGTCACTATCACCTCGAACCTTACAAACTGGAAAATTGTCATCCATTCAGCGAATGGCGGCAAGATGGTTCGAAGCGGAAGTACCGATGTGTATCCCTACCTGGTGACCTTTGGTGCTACTACTGGCATCGATTTGGCTACGGATTATGAAATTATTAAATCAGCTCCGCAAAGCGCAGTTACCACAAACGTCTCAGTTACCTACCAGACGGCAGCGACACTCGGAATTTCAGCCGGAACCTATGAAGATGTCCTGACAATTTCTCTGGTTGCGATCTGATAATGAATGCAGGCTGACTGAAATGGGGCTGCCCGTGCCAAACTCGGGCAGCCTTTTTATTTTCTCGTTGGTGTATTGCGCGCGCCCATAGTGGGAGCATGGCAGTTCGTGATATGATGATACACCTGGAGTATGAAAACCGAACCCGATTCCGAAGGCAGAAAGGGCAGCACATTCAGTATTGCTCTCTCGTGTGTGCTCTGCGCTCTGGCCATTTTTTCTTTTTTGATGCTCAGAGAAAGTGCGTATCGGTCCGAATCGGCGCTGCTGAAATCAGTATCGGAAAAGGTTGCCGGGCAGATTTCAGCAAAAATTCAGACAATTCTCGAAATAGGCGAACAATTCAGACAATTGCTCCTTACAGACAGCGGGAAAACCTATGCTTCGCTCAAGCTGCTTGCCGATGAAAGCCTTGCAAAATTGCAGTATATCGATTCGATAACCGTAGCACCCGGAGCGATCGTACGGTACTGCTTTCCGGAAGAGAAGGCCTCCGGTGCGATTGGCCGAGATTTGCTCGACGGTCCTGATCGGATGCAGGCTCTGGTGCGGGCGGTGAGCCGGAAAAAGGCGGTGCTCCAGGGGCCGACGCTCTCTGCCGATGGCCGGAATCTCGCATTCCTACGTGTGCCGGTGTTCAATGGTGCGGATTTGTGGGGTTTTGTAAGCGTCGGTTTTGATACGGATCGAATGATCGAATATTTGGAGCTTGGCGCGGCATTCCCGGGAATGCTCATTGCCGTCGCGTCTTCCGAGCCGGAAGAGAGCGGCAACAGTGTTTTTTGGGGAGACCAAAGCGCAGTACAGGGCTACCCTGCAAGAGTGAAAGCCGGGGTTGAAAATGTCTCCTGGACGGTATATGCCGCATCAAATTATCCGGCCAGGCAGGCTATCTGGTGGGGAGTAGCGCTGGTTGCTTTGAGTATTCTGAGCCTTGGGCTTTTTGTGAGTCGAATATTTACTGGGAGGCACCTGCCGGAGCGGACAATGGGGGTCAATATTAAGGCAGAGCTGGCTTTGAAAGAAGCGTCCTTTGCTGTTGCGCCCTTCGTGCCTCAAGAAAAGGTTGAAAAGGTAGTCTGGCCGGGAGCTTCAGAAGCGGAATGTGATGAATTGCCCCGGCAGGCTGCTTTGGCCGAAGATGAGGCAGATGCCAGAATCCCGGGCGCTGCACCATCGAGCGAGCAGCCCGGCCCGCCGCCAGGAAGTCCCATATCAATGAGTGGCGCGCCAGTCAGCCCGGCCCAACCCGGTACGAACGAGACAATTCGCTTGGCCCCCGAAAGACCAGTTTCCGTGCTTGTCGTCGACGACAGCGAGGTCAACCGTGAAATTCTTCTGCGCATGCTCGCTTTGAAAGGTTATGAAGCTGAAGCTGTAGACAGCGGTGCTGCTGCACTCAGCACCTTGAAAAAGCGCACCTTTGATGTAGTGCTTATCGATTGCATCATGCCAGATATGGATGGTTTTGCCCTTGCCAGGGAAATCAGGAAAAGCGAAGCGAGCACTGGCGACAAAAAAAAGCCTGTCGCTCTTATTGCGATGAGCCCGCGCCACGATCTGGAAGAAGCCGAACGAAGCTCGCAAGCTGGGTTTGACAGCCTGCTTGTAAAGCCTTTTACCATGACTGCGCTCGATCAGAAGATCGGCGAGCGTGTCCTATAGTAAGCATTTTTGCGCTCTGGCGAGCATGAAAGCTAGCCCACGGTGCAGTTGTGTGCAAGCTGAAGGAATGGCATTAAAAATGCAAACTTTGGAGAGATTGGATTTTTCGCACTGGCGGCGATTTGTGGCGCGCTTTTCATAATATTTCTGTTATATAGAATTCTGAAATTGCGTTAAGAATATTGCGCCAAAATAATATATATTTCATATTTAAATGGCATTTTGAGCATTTTGGAGAGATTTGCGTTTTGAGAGCATTATACTTTTTCTATTTGACTTTTTGCGAAAATGTCGATAATACTAATATCCTGACTTTTGCAGTTCCTGCATTAAAAAAGTGTTGTAATATCTTATTTAATAATGAATAGCGTGTGTTGGTTCATA
>WESA01000041.1 GCA_009768935.1 Rectinema subterraneum | reverse complement strand
AGTATTGCGGATTCATCAGGGCGAGTAAAGGAGATGGCGGGGGGACAGATATCGCAGAATATATCAGTTCCTGCGCCGTCTCGCCGTCAAATTCTGCTCGCACGAGTGTTGCGCGGTTTGGAAATCGCAAGATTAAAAAATGAAAAATCGTGCTATTCCGGGAAAAATTTTGTTTATTGTATTGACTTTAGGCACACATAAAATTAGTATATTTGCATGAGTTTCCGCTGGAACGAGAAAAAGAATGCCTTGCTCAAGCAAGAAAGGCATATGTCGTTCGAGAGAATCGTCGTCGCCATTGAAGAAGGTCATCTGATCGGTGTTTTGGAGCATCCGAACAAAGAGAAGTATGCAGATCAGATGATCCTGGTTGTCGAAATTGACGAGTATGCTTTCTGCGTTCCATGCGTGAAAGAGAAGAATGGCGATTATTTTCTGAAAACGCTCTATCCGAGCAGAAAATATACCCGATTCTTCAAGTTAGGAGGCAAATTATGACAATCGATGAAGATAGAGAACTCATTCAATCTGTGGAAAACGGCGAGTGGCAGCCTGTCAAGGATTTCGACTCCGTAAGGGAGGAGCTGGTCAAGGCAGCAAAAGAGACCGCCTTGAAGGATTACCGGATGAACATCCGGATTTCGAAACGGGATGTGGAACTGCTGAAGGCCAAGGCTCTCGAGGAAGGCCTGCCCTACCAGACCTTTGTGACGAGCATCCTGCATAAATTCATCACGGGGAAATTGAAGGAAGGGGTCTGACCCCGTTTTTTAAAAATTACATGCAACGGAGCAGGCTTTCGGAAACGGGGAAACGGGAGGATGAAAATGAGAAAGGGGGAAGATGGGGAAGATAATGAGGATTTTATTTTTATGATCTTATTAATCGATCTTAAAAGAATTATCCATACGCATCGACATTCCTGTTTAAATGAACCAGGGCAGCTCGCAGGTACCCACTATCGATTTCCGAGCCTGTCAGCATCCTGAAACGGGCGCCAAAATTGTCATTGTCCCGGAAATATCCGATAAGCTGCTTTTCGCCATCGATTTCGCCGAGAAAGAATCCTCTTCGTTTGATACCGCGCTGCTTGTCGTACGGCAGTGAGACTATGGTAGCAATCCATTGCTCTTTCTGCCAGATCCGCTCGATGTATTCCCTGAACCCTTTGGGATAGTGATCATCCCTGAGGCGCGGTTCTTTTCTTTCGGATTCCGGAAGCGGCGGCGGCAGCGGCAATGCCGCAAACGATTTGTCGCTTCGCAGGGACGCTTCAATGTAAATGAGCCCAGCATGGTTGAGCGCGAATAAATGCTCGGATCCTGTTTTTTCGTCTTCGAAGAACAGCCTGATCCTTGAAAAATCCCGGTTCGCCGTCAGTTCCGAATAGGTTCCAATTTTCCTGTCCGACTCGAAATACGAAGCGAATTCCGGCAGGGTGAGCGTGAGTGCCGGCTCATAATAGAATGCCGAAAATAGATCATTGAATTTATCAAAATAACTAAAATCAAGCGCGACCGGCATCGGCGGAAAATCGATGATCGTAGAAAACCGTTCGTGCTTATAGATTACATCGATCCCGAGAGCCTGCCCGAACATGACCGCTATTGCGATTTGCGCCTTGTACCCGCCTGTTGCATCGATTATGACCTTTCCGGGCTCTCCCGCTTCTCGTATTACCTGCGAGATTGCCCTGACAAGATTCAAGAGGCCCGATTTCTTGAACAGAATCGGATCTGCATCCTGCAAATCCTTGATGACGCGATAGTCTGCCTGCAAGGAGGAAAGCTCCTTCTCCCTCTTGGCTCTTTCCGTGTAGTATGCTTTCAGTACACCACCAGTGTTGATGCCATCCTCGGTATCGGAAACCAGAAACACTATTCTGCCTATAAACTCATCTTCCCTTCGAACCCTTGAAAGAATGAACTCGATGGTGTTGACCTCGGCGCCAAGCATCCTCGAAGCAGGCGAAATGTCGAGCATGGCCCGGGCCAAGGCGTTCCAGTCCTTCACATTGTATGCCTGGACCAATTTGTCTACATTTTCGCCGTTGGCATCATTGCCGGCCCCACTGCCAAACCTTGCAAGATTTCCCTGAAAGAAGCTTGTCCCGACGGTGCAGATCAATGTTTTTGGCATATCTGGTCTCTCTTTCCCGAACTTTTCAATGAAGTCTACTTCAGGCACGCAGCTAGTTCGAGCTTCAGGGCATCTTCATCATAGATAATGTCATGATGGATGATTTTCAGATCCAGGTCCTGCGCCCTGCTCAAGGCATTGTTTCTTTTTATTTTATCGATAGTTACTATGATTGGTGATGAAGTCAGCCCAAAATTCCTGCGGATCGCAGCTTGCTTATATAGTGTATCCACAAGAAACGAAGCGCCTGATTGATCAGATTCCAAAGATGTCTTGCATTCAGCATACCGGAACGCATTGCGGTGATTGATCAGCGCCACATCCAGCTCATTTTCCAAACCTGCCCTTGTCTTGATATGCAGACTCAAGGCAATCTGCTCACGGCCCAACTCCGGCATGGTTTGCAGCGCTTTATGATAAAACCACTCCTCGAGCCAGCCTCCGGACAAATATTCAATTTGCTTTTTCGTTATGGAACCAATATCAAAATGGGCTGCTGAGCAGAAATCCTGCATTAAATGCAATTCTTCCGCGGTGGGGGACCATTCTGCGCTATCCTGTAGGACTATCTGAGGCATTTCACCTTCGCGCAGGGAAATTGACTTGTCCGACGACAATTTGGGTTTCCTCGCATTTCTCAATTTTCTGAACAGCTTTCCCGCAGTGCCCCAACGCTCCGGATACTCCAACATGATAGCACTTGTCGTTTCAGCAGCTGCAATGCAAGCTTCCTGCCTGTTGATCGCAGTTATTCCGCATGCAGAAAGGTATTCATCCAGCGACAACAACCGAGGATCCACCGCATCATCCGCATCAATTCTCTTGATACAGTTCTTTCCTGCCGGCTGATAGAAAAAGCTCACCCGTGGCCGAGTATACAGTTCATCGAAGCGTCTAAAGTAGGAATGCACCGCGAGCGACATGATCTTGGTACCCAGAGTCAAATCTATGAATGCAGTGTCATATTCAATCCATCGAATCGTATCGAGATGGCTGCTGAGCTCTGATACCGAATCCTCGTTCTGTACTACAATCTCTCTAATCTTCCATTTTCTGCCAAGGGATTCCTCAAGATCATTGATCTTGCCCTTGTCTTTCATCTTCTGGGTAGTAACGACGAAAACATCATCGCCGACTTCCGCGAGAGACGAAATGAATAACGCAGATGGAACGACTTGATCACTCAGGAGAGTCAAGAGAGTTTTCTTCATGCTTCATCCTTGCATGGAAACAATTGAGCCAACAATCGCTCATGCGCAACACAGATTTCTGTTACAGCCTTGCCCAGAGTAGTCATTCTTTCTCTACTGAAAATGCACACCAGCCCATCAAATAGTAATTGTCGTTGTATTGTAGAAGCGTACGTGTCTTTCCATATCCCTTGTCCGATTTGGGCTTTCGGTAGTCTTCAACAGTGACACTTTCTACATGGCTCCAGCGGCCGATGCGGATGAGGTGTTCTCCCTTTTCTTGCATGCAGTCGATGCGGTCCGCCAAAGCATCAGCTCCAATTTTCACCGCTTCATCAGAGCTCTTGATCATCCTGTTGTACTCGGAATCAAAGGCCCTGTTATAGAACTCATCGCAGGCTTCCAGCATTTCCTCGAGCCTGACAGGTTTCTGGTACAGTTTCTGGCCACCCCTAGAGCCCAAGGCCCTGCTGCCCGGCGGAACAATTGCAGAAAAGAGCTCGTCATGGATTATCAGGTCGCATGATGCCTCGGTCGGGCTGCCGTCGATAAGTTCTCCCTTAAGCACCTCTGCAAAGATCGCTGCCTTATTGGAAAAAGGATCGTCATATCTTGAAGAAAAATGATACATGATCATATTGCTCACCAGCTGGCTGCCCTTGGGCGAAAAGGTGCAGTCTCCGATTGCAAGGGCTCTGAGCGGATCATCATTAGGCGCGGAGAAAAGCATTGCTCTGCTCTGGAATTTCCTGTCAAATTTGGTTCTGCTTGCCTCCTGAGCGGCTTCTTCGAGCAAAGCTCTGTTCATCATGCTCGCTCTCTTGTCGAGAAGCGCTGTGCGGATCGCCCCCTTAATCGACGAGCCAGGTACGACAGGAGCATGCTTGCTGTTTCTATACATGATCTCGACTTCGAGCGCATTGTTGATATCGTCTTTTCTTCCATCGAATTCAGATTCGAATTCCTTCGATACTTTACATGCATACAGTACTGCGGGCATTCTCACTTTTTCGCCGAGATACTTCCGCAATCCGATTAGGTTGTTTGATGAACAAAACTGAGAAAACTGCTGTTTTTCTTCCTTTGGCAGAGATTCAACTATCTTCTCAGGAGAGAAGACAGCATAGAGCCTGCCTCCACTCGTTGAGGAAAGCAATGAATATTCAAGCGGCGTGAGGACATCACCAGTCCCTACATGGACAGCGGTCAGAGGCCGCAGGGTGAATCGATAGCGCTTCATGAAGGCTCCTCGCTGTAGCGGATTATTGGCGCCCAGCCCTGCTGAACAATGCGGTTATCCGAGTGGACATTCCGAACCATTGAACCGATATAGGGCCGCATCCCCTCATGGAAACTGAAAGTCGCTCCCTGATCGAAGAAGACGATCGGCTTCTTGAACGGATTCATGGAATCCCCCAACTCGAATGCAAGCTTGCCCCTGCGGACAAACGTGTTCGCTCTCAAGTCATTAATAGGACTATCCGCTGGTGGCACAAAAGGGCCCAGGGCCATCGCCCGGTTGCCGCTGGAAGGGAATTTCGCCTCCTCGAGCGAGATTACCTCGATGTGCCCGGCCCCTGTCGACGTGTCTGCACCAAAGCCATTCTCGAACGCCCAATGGCTTATCTTCAGGAGAATGTCCTTTTCGAACGAAGCCAGCAGGTAGATGTCAAAAACAGGATTGGGCAGCTTCTGGTCTCCATCCTTCCATGCGAGCCATTTTTCAGGAACTACAAAAAGACCGATATCTTCCAATGTTCCCTGACCAAACCGATCCACGGTAGCATGTAGTCTGTCGTTTTCTATCTGCAGGATTTCCTTCTGCTCGCTGGCTGCGCGCTCGATGGTCTCAAGAAGCAGGCTTTCGCTGAGCGGTTTGCCTTCTTCGAATAAGGTAGAAGGAATATACTTAATTTTTTTAAGCTGTTTGAGACGGCTGTACTTCTCTTTCTGATCTGCCCAGGTTACAGCCAAGATCGGCTTCGGGAGATATCCTTCGGGGAATGCGCTCGAAACGATAAAAGGCTTTTCTTCAAGTGAATCCAGAAATTCTGCGACGGATTTCTGGCCCTCCCTCCTGGCGATACCGCATACAAAATGCCCGAAGATCGTATCTCCGACCAGGGGTGTCACTATCTTTCCGAACAGCTGAATCTTCAGCCGGTAAAGTGTCATTTTTTCATTACCTCATGCAGTTCGGGCAAGGTGACAGGATTCCCTGATTCATCTTTGAGGTCCTTGAACTCGATTCTGCCGTTGCCCCTGCTGCCGCCGCCGCCGAGATAGTCGTTCTGAAGCACTGCAAGCCCTGCCAGCACCACATCCTTGAAAAACTTTTCGTCGGTCTTGCCGCCATCGCCGTCATCAAAAACACGATAGGCGATTTCAAAATCAAATTGCACACCAGGAACTACTCTCTCCAAGAAACGAGGGTTTGCTTCTGCTGTTATCCTGTTGAGACTGTTTTCGTTTTTTTCTTCCGTAAGCGGTTTATTACTGAATGCCTTTTTTGACTCTTCACTGAGGCGGGAATCCCTCACAATCAGCCTTGTTGGACCTCGCCCATTGGTTTCTTCGCTGCTTCTCTTGCGGTCTATCGCTGCGCCGAATACCCTGCAGATTGGGCAATCGCTCCGCCCGCAGCTGCATGGCTTGCCTTCATTTTTAGCGATTTTCTCGGGAACAAGCAGAAGCTCCATGAGCGAGCGCATTTTGCCCTTGATCGAGGAACCAGGGATGTAGGGCTCAAAGGTAACAGGATCTTTGATAATAGGATTATCCATGCCGCTGATTTCAATCGAATCATTACCGGCTCCGATTTGCAGGCCGGTCTTGACTTCAATCTTGCCTTTTACCGTCTTTATGTCTACCAATTTCATATCTTTCATCTTGTTTGCTCCTTCGCTTATACTCTCTGTTTGGTCTTGGCATAGTAGAAGGCATACAGCGCCTCGAAATACAGCGCGAATGCTACGTAGTCCTTCTGCGTTCTGACACTGGCAATACCTTCATTGATGATCTTCTCCAGTTCCACCCAGTCTTGTTCATTTTTAGAATTGTTTTTCCTGCCTCTCTTTATTGTGTAAGCAACATGAGCCCGCTGGAGCTGGACAAGAGGAGCTATCACATCCCAGCTCTCGCCCTTCTCGAGCCTCTGAGCAAGGGATTTGATCTGGCTAAATATTCTTCTCATTTGCGTGGGAGTAACTTGCAGCACCTTTACGGCCGCATTCTCAGCTTCCTGCCCCAATAGCTCGGGTCTTATGCTTTCCGTACCTGATTTGTAAAATTGCATCATTATCGTCCCTCCTCCTTTTTCTTTTCTGGTTCTCTATTTGCATACAGCGCATAGGTTGCAGGAATACGTGCGAGTTTCATCATGCCGGCATCGACTGCAAAACCTTTCATGGTATTGACGATTTCTTCAGGCAATTTTTCCCTTGCCTCTGCCCGCCTCAGATTGTATAAAAAGTGGCTCTTCCAAAGTGCATTCTCCTTTTTGATGTCGCCTTTCTCGAACTTCTCGGCCTTTTCCGACTGGGTTACCAGCCCGTATACAAGAGAAGTGCTGATTCTTCTATTTCTGAGCCAAGTGGAGAGATCTTTCCCTTTCCTTATCAATTCCTCGAATTTCTCCCATCCCATAGGGAGGCCTAGGAACGCAATGCTGTTCTTGCCAGGATTGCCTTTTGCAGCTTCCAGTTGCTCTTCCGCTTCATCTGCCATCCTTGCCACAGGGAGTCCCTTGCCTACCAGCGCAATACCTGCAGAAATAGTCAAATCAGGGTTGTCGCCCACATATCGGCCGAAGTCTTTCCTGATCTCAGTGGCAAAATCGATGACTTCCTGCCAAGGCCCGATCACGCAGAGATCGTCTCCTCCAGAGTACACTGTATAGATGTTCCTGTAGGATTGTTCGATGACCTGCCGCACCCGGACCGAGAAGAAATAATCCAGCATTCTGCTCAGTGTCGCATAGCGTGAAATCGAGAGCTTTTCTGCAAGACCTCGGCTGAAAATTGAACCGAGGTTGTCCAAGTCAGCTTTGAACATTGCGAGATGATCCGCGCCTTCAGCTACTCTTGAAATTTCGCTGAACTCTTTTACGCTCCCGTCCTCATTCCTTGGCACCGTGTAGGGAAGCCGGCATATTCCCCTTCCTCGTTCGTAACTGTTCACAGCGGCAGATCCAGCTTGTTCGCTCGCAGTTCTGGCGTCTTCGAGATCTTCCCTGAATTCCAGCGTCTCTCCGTCAAGAAGCCTCAACCCATGCCCGGAAGCAGGCAAGAGCCTGATATACTGTGTTTTCGGCAATCTCGCACCAGTCTCTATCAATGCTTCACAATAGTTGCAGAAATCGCTTTGCTCGCGAGCAGGCCGGGCATCGCACATGTCACAGACTTTCCCTCCATTTCGTATTGCACTTTCTATTGATGAGTAATAGAAATCGAGCACATGCCCGGTTTTCTCAAGGCCTTTTCTGAGCTTTCGGAATTTAGACGTGCCAGACAGCAGCTGAAGGTTCTTGAATGTGGATTCGAATGCGGAGCCCTTGATTAAGAAATCATTAAAACATGCAGGAAGACCCTCCGAAATCGAAAGCGCAAGGCTTCCGAGATAGCGCTTGAGAAATTCGACGTCTATTGTAGTTCGCAATGCATCGAGCGTGTTCTCTGCTTTTTCGACATTGGGAAGCACCATGAAAAACCTTCCGCCAGCAGCGCTCAGTATGCCGAAGCGGCTCATGCTGAAAGCACGCATGATGCTTCTTACAGCAGATTCTGTAATCGCTCGGATCTCGAAGCTTCTTGCCCTTAATATCTTTGCGCTGTTCTTTGTTGTTTTCAAATCGAACAAGTATTGCTGTATGCCAGAAATGTCGCCCATGACGAGCAGGAATTTCTTCTCGGTACGATTCATGATTGCCATTTGGTCATGGAGTGTCCCATTCGCTTCATGGTATCGGAAAAGCGCGGACGAGAATGCGGCGGTAGTCCTTGCATGGTCATAGAGGCTAATATCCGGCAGGTTCATTGTGCTCGATGGTATAGCCCATGTCCAATGCTCAAGCACTGCATCAATCGCAGAAAGAAAATTTTCAAAATCGGTTTCCCTTATCGTGCGCAGATCATCCAGAAGACCTTGCCATACTTGCGCATATCCTTCTTGGCTGTTTTTAATATCTGGGTGCGGATGAATATTCTTCTCTTCGAGGGGAGCAACTGCATAATACATTGGTGTTCGAGTTGATCGCTCCCGGTCAAGTCCGATGGACGAAAAGATCGATAGTTGGGCTTGTTCGATATACGAGCCTTTCTGCTCAGCTTCGATATCCTTCTCGAGGCGGTCAGCGCCGCTGGAAATTCTATCGCTTTCTGCAATAATTGATTCTGCCCAGCTGCTGGGATTGTGATGGCTTGCAGCAATTCTGGCAACGACCTCAGGCCTCAGGCTTTTTGGAAAGCTCGAATTGCCCTCGAATACCTTGAGGATTGCGCCATGCGTGTACCATGCATGCTGATGGGTATATATAGTGCTGTCACGCTTCTTTGGAAGCAGCTGTTCCTCCATATTTGGTGTTCTACAGCTTTCTTCCCCTGCTCTCTGTGCGATTTTGCCAAGGTCATGCAGCAACGCTGCAACAACTATTTCTTCGTATCTCGTATCAGAATTATCTCCCATGGCTTACCTCTCGAACCTCTATGGCCCCCAGCCCGAAGCTGGTATTTTTCCCAATCCCTACAGAAGAGCACAATTCAAGCATATTCCAGTCATTCTCAGGAGCCTCTCCGCCAATCACAAACGAACCGAGAACCCCACCGAGCTTCATCACGGATTCTTGGCGCCTTGAATACCTTGTAAAATCGCACCATTGCAATTTGCGGTCGGCGATCTCAACAGCGCTGTTCTCCAGGCCAGGGGATGAATTCTTTTGAATGCTGTCCTTCTCATCGCCATAGAGGGCAAATAGCGTATCGACCCTGCGCTTGCAGGCCTCAAAGAAATCCCTCGCACTGAACTCAGACGAATAGCGCCCTCTTGTCTTAAACCGGACCGGCGTCCTGCATTCGATCAGATAGCGTCTCTGGCTTAAATTCTTTCCCTCGCGTACAGTCAATTCCGCGGTTTCGATTTTGCTCAAATTTATTTTTTCGCCATTATCCAGGGGAATGCCGCTGTCGGTAAAAGCATGGACCTCAAACGGAGTGCGGGAGCGGAAGAGCCCTTTTTCACCTGCTATTCTGAACGCATAAATAATATGCGGCACATATTCAACACCGCGCCCGAAAAGCTGAAATCCGAATTCAAGCTGGGAAATGGTTTGCCCTATCAGTACAGGCACTTCGATCCTGAAAGGATGACTTGCCCGATCCCTCCCCGGCAGTACATCATTCCCTTTAGGCAATATCGATTCGAACAGATAGGCATACGCGCATGTCGCCACAAAAGGACATTCAGGACATAGAGTATTATGGGAAACACAATGCATCCGCTTGAGGTTCAGCCCCAACACACTACGAAGAGCGAATGCTGGAAATACATCAACATACACAGGGCTAGCAAAATCCAGCCTGAACTTCAGTTCCGCAATTTTCATGATGATTTCTTTATTTCGAATTCTATCCCATTAATGGCTGGTGTCAAGAGCTGATTTTTCTATTTCGCTCCCACCATTCTAACTGAGCGTTCCACTTAAGAACACTAGCACGAAGCTTCTAGAAGGCTTATTCAAACCGCCAGCTCTCCCGAGAAGGCGGGAATCCCTTCTATCAGGTCTAAATCTCAATACGAATGCTCGCTATGCAATTGCAGTAGCATTGAATCGCTTGTCTTAATCCCTTCTATCAGGTCCAAATCTCAATACCCCGCGCCCTGGGTCGCAAGGGCGGGCTGGCAAAGTGTCTTAATCCCTTCTATCAGGTCCAAATCTCAATACCCCAGATGGGGAGTTTTTTGGAGTAGTAGAGGTCTGCGTCTTAATCCCTTCTATCAGGTCCAAATCTCAATACTCTCAATGAGATCCGCCAAGAGCTGGCGGATATCATGGTCTTAATCCCTTCTATCAGGTCCAAATCTCAATACACTGGCTGAAGCAGTTGAAAAACTGCTTCTGGACTCACTGGTCTTAATCCCTTCTATCAGGTCCAAATCTCAATACCTACCGCAAGCCGCCCAAAGAATGAGACAATCGCCCCGCTTGTCTTAATCCCTTCTATCAGGTCCAAATCTCAATACTCTGATCCGGCCTGGGCGGCAGCAGCCCGACGCTGGTGCAGTCTTAATCCCTTCTATCAGGTCCAAATCTCAATACCATTATTACAGCAGTTGGATTGAGCTTAATCCAGCCGCGCGTCTTAATCCCTTCTATCAGGTCCAAATCTCAATACAAGAATGAAATTGGAAAACCTTCGAAGAAGGTTTGTCTTAATCCCTTCTATCAGGTCCAAATCTCAATACAGGGAACTGAATGAGCATATAAAATATGCTCATCCAGAAGGCCTTAATCCCTTCTATCAGGTCCAAATCTCAATACTCAGGCGCGCAGGGCTCTGGATGAGCACATCGAATGGGCGTCTTAATCCCTTCTATCAGGTCCAAATCTCAATACTCATTCAAGCGCCATGATTTTAGTAGAGAGGTATAGGAAGGTCTTAATCCCTTCTATCAGGTCTAAATCTCAATACGCGGTCGACTCCGTGCGGGCAATTATGAGGCAGGTCTACGGGTCTTAATCCCTTCTATCAGGTCTAAATCTCAATACTGGCGGAGTCGAAGAAATGAGTTCGCCATGGATGACGGTCGGTCTTAATCCCTTCTATCAGGTCTAAATCTCAATACGTCGCTATCGCAGGTCGATGTGGACGCTGTATATGATGTCTTAATCCCTTCTATCAGGTCTAAATCTCAATACCCGCGGACATTTCCGCCGCAGCCCGCGCCCTGGGTCGCGTCTTAATCCCTTCTATCAGGTCTAAATCTCAATACTTGGAACGGGCGTCGGCTATAGGGCCGAAGAGCCCATTTAGTCTTAATCCCTTCTATCAGGTCTAAATCTCAATACCAGCATATGCTGCTCCACACGCCCTCCTCCTCAGAGGGGTCTTAATCCCTTCTATCAGGTCTAAATCTCAATACTCTTGATGAGATCCGTCAAGAGCTGACGGATCTCACGGCCGGTCTTAATCCCTTCTATCAGGTCTAAATCTCAATACTTCGCGCGCAACGCGCTGGAGCAGCATATGCTGCTCCACAGTCTTAATCCCTTCTATCAGGTCTAAATCTCAATACGCGGGCTAGGAGGTAAAAGAAGATGAAAGAATTCGTTTGTCTTAATCCCTTCTATCAGGTCTAAATCTCAATACAAGATCACACTAATAGAATATTATTGATGGCGGGGGCCAAGTCTTAATCCCTTCTATCAGGTCTAAATCTCAATACATACCCATCCTCATGTTTAGTACAGGCAAAGACTCGCTCGCGTCTTAATCCCTTCTATCAGGTCTAAATCTCAATACTGGCTGGAATCTCCGACAATATGAGAGTGACGGCGAGTCTTAATCCCTTCTATCAGGTCTAAATCTCAATACACGGCAGCGAGGGCTTTTTTATCTATATTAGTGATACGTCTTAATCCCTTCTATCAGGTCTAAATCTCAATACTGTATGATACTGCCCGGCAGGTGATTGCCGGACAGTACGAGTCTTAATCCCTTCTATCAGGTCTAAATCTCAATACCGTTTATTAAGTCACTGAAAAGTGACGAGCAAAAAGCCCTGGTCTTAATCCCTTCTATCAGGTCTAAATCTCAATACCCGCGCGTGATTATCATATTATTCAGGGTCGGCCGGCGTCTTAATCCCTTCTATCAGGTCTAAATCTCAATACTGATACTGCCCGGCAGGTGATTGCCGGACAGTACGAGAGTCTTAATCCCTTCTATCAGGTCTAAATCTCAATACAGGCCGGGCGCCTACATGGCGTTTCGGCCGAGCGCGTCTTAATCCCTTCTATCAGGTCTAAATCTCAATACACGAGGCAATCGAGCGAGAAGAAAAGGCAAGATCAATGTCTTAATCCCTTCTATCAGGTCTAAATCTCAATACCAGGATATGGCGGAAAGCATACCGGCCGTAAGCCCAGAGTAGTCTTAATCCCTTCTATCAGGTCTAAATCTCAATACCCGCCACCTGATTCAAGAAATTCTGCTGGGCGTCCGTGTCTTAATCCCTTCTATCAGGTCTAAATCTCAATACCAAAAGTTTACCAAACCCACTATTGAAGAAGTTGAAAGCTAGTCTTAATCCCTTCTATCAGGTCTAAATCTCAATACCCGACTCAATCCTCGCGCGCTTTCAACAGGCCGGCGGATCCGGTCTTAATCCCTTCTATCAGGTCTAAATCTCAATACTTTATATATCGAGAGAGAGAATAAGCCCTCGGGCGCGTGAGTCTTAATCCCTTCTATCAGGTCTAAATCTCAATACATTCCTCTGCGCTATGAGGTTATTTATCTTTTTGTTCACCGGTCTTAATCCCTTCTATCAGGTCTAAATCTCAATACAATCAAAGCTGAAGCGCCCGAAGCGTGGGCCGCCGCCGTGTCTTAATCCCTTCTATCAGGTCTAAATCTCAATACTGCTCCACGAGCCCTCATCCTCCGAGGAGGAGGAGGATGGTCTTAATCCCTTCTATCAGGTCTAAATCTCAATACAGTGACGAGCAAGAAGCCCTTGGACGATATATCGTCCAAGGTCTTAATCCCTTCTATCAGGTCTAAATCTCAATACACAAGGGACACGTAGGCGATTGATGCTGCTTGACGGTCTTAATCCCTTCTATCAGGTCTAAATCTCAATACACTACTCCGCCGAAGACATTGATGAGCGATTGGGGATCATGTGTCTTAATCCCTTCTATCAGGTCTAAATCTCAATACCTGAAGAGGGTGGGGTATTTGAAAAAGACTGCCAGGGAAAGGTCTTAATCCCTTCTATCAGGTCTAAATCTCAATACACTGTGGACAGATCGTAGGAACCGGCGTCGGCTATCGGGGTCTTAATCCCTTCTATCAGGTCTAAATCTCAATACACTGTTAATGGCGGGGGCCAACGGCGGCTTCCGCGGATCGGTCTTAATCCCTTCTATCAGGTCTAAATCTCAATACAATACTCGCCGGACGGCGAATATTTCGCCGTAATAGAGATCTGCGTCTTAATCCCTTCTATCAGGTCTAAATCTCAATACCCGACAGTAAGGAGGAGGAGGTATTGTAATGGTGTTATGGAACTCTTAATCCCTTCTATCAGGTCTAAATCTCAATACACAGAGAAGGAAGTATGCAAGGAGAATGAACAATTCGCAACTCTTAATCCCTTCTATCAGGTCTAAATCTCAATACTAGGGGCGTAGAACGCGATGAAGGCAACAGGATTATCGCTCTTAATCCCTTCTATCAGGTCTAAATCTCAATACATGAAGCATTAGAAGGGGATGTCCTGCCTTGTGAGGGGCTGCTCTTAATCCCTTCTATCAGGTCTAAATCTCAATACGGGTATTATGAAGATTGATGAGCGATTGGGGCTCATGGCTCTTAATCCCTTCTATCAGGTCTAAATCTCAATACAGTAGAGAATATGACGAATAGAAACGGAAATAAAGCTCTTAATCCCTTCTATCAGGTCTAAATCTCAATACTGCATTTCCTGTATTCCTTTGCCAAGCAACAACTTGAGAAATGCTTTCCGCTGATGTCCTGGCAATCATGCCTCCTATTCACGATTGTGCCGGAATCAAGGTAATGCGAAACTAGATTATTTATTCTCATACAAAATGATATTTCCGCCCGCCAACCTGCCGAAAAATCCGCCATTTTGGAAACCTCCGAAGGTCTGCGCGCTTCCTTCAAAGAATTATTGTCTTGTCTGCGCTATCGGTATCGAGAGTATCATATAGTCTTTTCCCGAACCGCTCAACTGAGGCATAATCATATTGGCACAATGGAATGTAGGCGATAGAATCGGGATCCTCCATGATGAGGGAGATTCTTTTTTCAATCATGTCGAGAACCGATTTATCTGCAACAATCTCGAAAACGGACCGCTGTATCCGGTTGCCGTATGCTTCAAGAATTTTTGCCGTCTTCCTAAGCCTTTTGGGATCAGTGATATCATAGACAACGAGCCAATGCATTTTATAGTATGATAACCTCTTCCGGATTGATCAGATCGTTCGGTCCTTGCAGTCTCGAAAGCCTCCTGCAATCATCGCACAAGGGATAAATGACGATGGAATCGACTTTCTTGTTGATGATGGCGGGAAAACCTGTTACGAATTTTTCGATTATTTCTTTCGTGCAATCCAGCTGGAATACGGATTTCTGCAGACGAATTCCGAAATGCTCGCAATATGCCGCGAATTTCCTGAGCCTTTTGGGATTCGAGATATCGTAGGCAACTAGATATATCATATCATTTGATCATGAATGGCTTGTATTCAGTCTCTTCTCCTGCCAGCAGCATTCTGAACCTGTGGACCTGAGCCGCGATTATCCGCTGGTAGGACATTTTTGTATTGTCAGGCGGGTAGAAAAGCTCGCTATCCATCTTTTCCTCGAACTTGAGGGCGACTTTGCGAGCGCCTTCCTTGCTCAGCAGGACTCCTTTGACCGAGTCGCTCGTTTCGATCCGGTCGTTTTCAGCTATGGCAGATTCATCATACTGAAGCGGGGCGTCATCGCTGTCTTTGCTGAAATCGACAGTTTCAAAATCTCCTGCCGTAAGAATGCCAAGGTTGAACAAGGAACATGCCAGGGTGTCGCACACAGGCGCCCTGAATTCCTCCATGAGGTCGAATGTCAGGCTCCTTTTGCCGAATTCTAGTGTGTGCAGGTAACCGACATATGGATCGAGCCCTTCCATTTCAATGTACGCATCCACCCGGTACATCAGGAGAGTGTAGAGAAAGCTGAGGACAGCGTTTACATTGTCCTTCGGTGGGTTCATCGACCTTCCCTTGAACACTGCCCAGTCAGGAATAAGATTTAGTCTGAATACTGAGAAATACAGCTTTGATCCCATACCTTCGTGCCCGCGGATGCTGTCGACGCTGGTCGCCGCTGGCAATGTATCCAGGTTCCGCTTTGCTTGGCCGATAACCTGGTCCACGTTGATCGATGCATTCTTCCTGTTGATGCGTTGCATGTACGTAATCTGGTTGGCCAGTTTGCCTGTGGCGACCGAGCGCGCGACCGCCAGACAGAAATCAGGATCACGGAGTGAATCATACTGGCGCTTGCGGAGAAACACATTCTTTCCTTCCTCAAACTGGAGCTTGCCATTAAAACGGCCGTTCGCGCTCAGGAAAATGGTGTCGATCCTGTGATGCATGAGCATTCGCAAGGCGCTGCCGGTAATCTCGACATTTCCAGAGATGATGATTCTGTCCGTCCTGTGCAGGAAAAGCTTGCGAACGTCACCTGTAGGAGAAGAAAAAATGAGTGCATCATTTTGCTTGGACAGCTTGCCATGGTCGGAAATGATATAAATGGTACCCATTTGGTTATTCCTTATATATTATCATTTTGGTAATCTTTGAAATTGTTTCTTTTTCAAAAACTGCTTTGCGATGCAATAAGGACGATGCCCTTCGCCGAAACAGAATGAGCATCATCAGTCCTGGAATTATTTTACTTCAAGTATTGTCAAGAAGAAAGTTAAAAAAAGGGGTCTGACCCCCTTTTTTAAATTTTGTCGCTCCGGCCCTCGCCGCCGCCGGGGCTATCAAACACCTCAGGATTCCGAAGCACATCGCGGGGCTTGGAGCCTTGGGCGGGGCCGACGATGCCTTTTTCTTCCATCATTTCGACGAGGCGGGCGGCGCGGTTGAAGCCGATTTTGAGGCGGCGTTGGATGAAGCTCACGCTGGCTTTGCCCTGCTGGAGGACAATTTCGAGGGCTTTTTCAAAAAGGGGGTCAGACCCCTCTTCATCGAAAAGGGTGGGTTCTTCGAGGTCTTCCTCATCGATGAAGATTTCGTCGTCGATGTATTCGGGTTCGCCGAGGGTTTTGACGTGAGCGACGACGCGCTCGACTTCTTCTTCGGAGACGAAGGCGCCCTGCATGCGGACGGGGAAGGGGTCCTGGGCGCCGGAGAAGAGCATATCGCCGCGGCCGAGGAGTTTTTCGGCGCCGACCATGTCGATTATGGTGCGGCTGTCGAATTTGCTCGCGACCATGAAGGCGATGCGCGAGGGGATGTTGGCCTTGATGAGCCCGGTGATGACGTCGATGCTGGGGCGCTGGGTGGCGAGGACGAGGTGGATTCCCACGGCGCGGGACATGGCAGCGAGGCGCGCGAGGGTGGATTCGAGTTCTTTGCCGGTGGTCTGCATGAGGTCGGCGAACTCGTCGATGATAACCACGATATAGGGAAGCTTTTCCTGGGCGAGGTTGCGCTCGCGAACGCGGCGGTTGTAGGAGCGGATGTCCCTCACGCCGAGGCTGTCGAGCATGGAGTAGCGGCGCTCCATTTCGCAGATGCAGTACTGGAGGGCCTGGAAGGCTTTTTTCGCTTCGGTGACGACGGGCGTCATAAGGTGGGGGATGTCGTTGTAGAGCTTGAGCTCGACGATCTTAGGATCAATGAGCATGAGTTTGACTTCTTCGGGCGTGCGCTTGTACAGGATCGAGAGGATGATGGAATTGACGCAGACGGATTTGCCCGAGCCAGTTGCGCCCGCGATGAGGAGGTGGGGCATCTGGGTGAGGTCGACGAGCTGGACTTCGCCGGCGATGTCCTTGCCGAGAGCGACGGGGATTTCCATCTTGGTCTGGCGGAAGTGATCGCTCTCGATGAGCTCGCGCAAGGAGACGATAGCGCGGCGCTCGTTCGGCACTTCGATGCCGACGGCGTGCTTGCCGGGGATGGGCGCGACGATGCGCACGCTGGAGGCGGCGAGGCGAAGGGCGATGTTGTCGCTCAGGTTGGTGATCTTCGAGATTTTGACGCCGTGAGCGGGCAGGATTTCGAACATGGTGATGACGGGGCCTTTGCGGATGCCCGTCACTTCAGCCTCAATGCCGAACTCGGCGAGGGTTTCCTTGAGGACGCCGGCGCTGGCGCGGGTCTTGTCATCGATGATCCAGTACTGGCCATCGGGGTAGGTGTTGAGGAGGCCGTCGATGGGCACATGGTAGGTTTTGGCGGCTTTGCGCTCGAGGATGCGCTCGACGATGGCCTTTTTGGGCTCATCGCCCGGCTGGGCGGGGCGTGCGGGAGGGACAGAGGTGAAGGAGATGCCAGCGGCGTCGAGGGCAGCGGTTGCGGCCGGGGATGGGTTGGCCTGGGCGGCTGCGGCGCCGGGGGCCGGGCCGGAAAAGTTAAAATTCGGGGTCTGACCCCCAGATTTAAGCGGATCTGGCGCGGGGACCTCGGGGATGTGCAAGCTGATATTCTGCTGTGCCAGCATTTCGGCGCGGGCGAGGCGGGCTTCTTCCTTGCGCTTGCGTCGCTCCTCGCGGCGCATGGAGATGTTCTTGACAAAAGTCGCCAATTTCTCGCCAAAGCTCTGCCCCTTGCCAGCCTGCGCTCTCTCGGCTCGGGTTTTGATATAGCCGTTCGTTTTTAGCCATTCGGTGAGCTTGATATAACCAGCCACGACGATGACAAGGCTCGCTGCGAAAAGAAAACCTAAAGCCGCATACAAAGAGGACAGCCCAACCTTCGCCATCGAAGGATGGCTCTCGAAAAACTGCCCCGGATTGCTCGATAGTCGCGCAAAGGCGGTGACCACCACAAATGGAAGCGCAGAAATTCCCAAAAGATAGGTAAGCCGTGGACAGAATTTCGGCACAAAGGCGAGCGCCGCAGCCCAAAAAAGCCAAACTGGCAGGTAGTATGCCGCCCACGAAAAAATACCAATCAGCATCTTGCCCGGCACCACAATCGGCTTCCAGACAGAAGGATAGCGAGTCCAGATCAGCATGGACAGAAGTGCCGACGCCCCCAGTACGATAAATGCAATCGCCACAATGCCGCGGGCGCTTTTGAAAACTGACGGTTTTGTGCGGCCCCCGTTCGAGCGGCCTCCGGCCGCACTCCCTCCGGCCGCACTTGCTCTGGTTCTGGGCTTTCTTGCGACGACGACTGAGGCTTTCGCATGGGTTTTCTGTTTTGCTTCCATGGGCACTAATATCCTGTTTGATTATCGGCATCCGGAAGGCCAAGTGTTACGAAGATTGCATATTTTGCTTAGCAACTCAAATGCGTAGCAAAAATGAATTGCTCCAGCAAGAGTAGCTGGGGCTCTGACTAAGGCATATGCAAGGTTCATAACACTATGTAAAGCTTGTGCCGCAGGCCATAATGAATACGCTCTGCACTGCATGCAGTCCGCCGCGCTCTTTGCATATTTCCCGATTTTTATCGAAACTTTATTCCCTATCCATTGCCGCGCAAGAGAATAATCTATTATACTTCAGAAAAAGGATGTCCGCGGTTGCGGCTGTATCCTGGAATCCATCATTTAAGGAAAGAATATGGAAATCAAAAAAGATCGTGTCGTCACAATCGACTATACGCTGCGTGACGATACCGGCCGGCTTATCGACTCATCCGCGGGATCCGAGCCTCTTGTCTATCTGCATGGCAATGAGAATATCATTCCCGGGCTGGAAAAAGAGCTCGAAGGCAAAAATCCTGGCGAAGCTATTGAATGCAGCATCAAGCCGGGCGATGCCTATGGGGACAGGGACGAGGCTCTCGTGTTCAAGGTCCAGAAAAAGGATTTCGGCGAAAATGTCGAAGTCGCTCCCGGCATGCAGTTTGAAGCGCATGGCGAAAATGGCGTGCAGATTGTCACGGTCGTTAAGGTTGATGGCGAGGAAGTCACGCTCGATGCGAACCATCCGCTCGCCGGCGAAACCCTCCATTTCGATGTGAAGGTTGTCGATGTCCGCGAAGCGACGCCGGAAGAGCTTGAGCACGGGCATGTGCACACCGGCCATGACCATGAAGAATTCGAAGAAAACGAAGAAGACTTCGAAGTCGAAGATAGCAGCGAAAGCTGATGTATTTTATTTTGAAATAGACACATAGCGCTGCCATTTGTGCCGCGCGCATCGATATTCATGAAATTTTATTCAAAGGTGCGTGTCCGGTTTCTCGATCTGGTTATCTTTGGGGTGGCTGCCGCTCTGGTTGTTGGAACATCATTGCTGGTGCTCAATCGCCAGAGCGGCACTCGTTATGTCCAGATGACGGGAGAAACCGGCGAGTGGATAGCTCCCCTCAACAAGGATGCCGAGTATCAGATACCCGGTCCATTGGGCATTACCTACGTGCATATTCACGACGGCACCGCAGCTGTTGTGGATTCGCCTTGCAAGAACAAGCTGTGCATTCTCGCTGGCGCGATATCGGAACCGAATCAATGGGTGGCTTGTCTGCCCAACAAGGTGTTTGTGCGCATCACGAGTAGCGGCACAAATGACAGCGGAGGTGTCGATGCCGGCGCCTTCTAGTCCCTCCTGCGGCAACGTGCGCTCGCGCTTTTCGAATCGAGCCGATGTAACAGCCTTGCTCGCTGCGTTCTGTTTCTTTCTGTCTGCCATTGAATATATGCTCCCAAAACCCCTGCCGTTCATGCGGCTGGGTATCGCCAATTTGCCTATTCTGCTCGCTGTGGACATGCTGCCCTTCAACTGGTTTCTTGTGCTGGCAGCTGCGAAAGTTGTGGGCATGAGCATTGTGTCGGGAACACTGTTCTCGTATGTGGCGCTGTTCAGCCTGGCTGGGACGATGGTCGCAGCGCTCGTGATGCGCGGGGTGCGGCGAACTGGCGGGCACGCAGTATCGCTTGTCGGGGTGTCGGTTGCGGGCGCGGTGACATCGAATGCGATGCAGATGCTGATTGCTCGGTATGTGATTTTTGGCGAGGTGGCATGGCTCATTGCTCCGCTCTTTTTGGTGACGGGGCTTATTACAGGCACGCTGATGGGCTTTTTTGCCGAATTTTTCGTTGAGCATTCGGGGTGGTATTCATGCGCGATGGGTGAGTCTGATGATTTGGCCTTCGGGTTTGAGGATGAAGAAGGGGGCAGCGGCGAAAGTGGAGCTAGCGGTGACTCGGCTGCCGCCGAATCTAAAGACAGTGCTTCTGCGCGCGTACAGGGCGCATCTGGAAATGCTGCAGATTTCAGTTCGCAAAATGAAAAAAAATTGAAGCCTGACCGGGGAGCCCGCAAATCGCAGAGAAATGAGCGCCGCTTCGAGCGCCGCCATCGCTACGAGGACATGTTCGAGCCATGGGTCGGAGCATTGCTGGGAGCCGGAATCGCCATTTTCTTTCTGCTTCAGAGGGACATTGTCGCAAAAGTCCTGTATTTGGCTGTATTCATTCTGTGGACGTGGTTTGCGGGGAAGCGTTTTTCGCTTATATCGACGCTCGTCGTATCCGCTGGAATCGTGGCAGCCAATCTGCTTATTCCCTCGGGTCGCGTACTCGCAAAAATCGGCCCGCTCGCGATTACTCAATTTGCGCTCACTGAAGGCTTGTCAAAAGCGCTCACGTTCGAGGGGCTCATTTACTTGTCAAAAGCAGCGATCATGCCGGGCTTGCGGTTCCCGGGGCGCTTTGGAAGCATTATCGCACAGGCGTTCCAGTACTACGATCGAATCATTGAATACCGTGGGAAAGTGCATGCAAAAACGGTTATCAGCGACATCGACAGGTTATTGCAGGTAGTATGGACGAGCGCGCGGATTTCTGGCGAAGCAGAAGCAAGCGCAGCGTCAAAGGGCGCACAAGCCGGACCCGCACATCGCTCCCGGGTGCATCGCTCGCTCATCCTTGCAGCGGGAATCGCAGCCGCAGTGGTCATAATTCCCTTTGCCGCCAAATTAATCGCATCTTAGCCGTATTTTTGCTGATTTGATCCGTGCGCTTTGCGCCGCAATACGGACCGATTTTAAAAGAGCAAGCTTGCCAAAAAAAGAAAAGGGACTGCCCGAATCCGCGGGCAATCCCAGCCTCCTTGAACCACGCACTGCTCCCGGGAAAAGCCGGATTTCTGATCAGTGTGCGGGTCCAAAAGCGAACCACAAACACTCTAGTGCGTTATTCAACTTCCATTTTACCCCTTGATGACAAAGTTGACAAGCTTGTCTTGTACAGCAATCGCTTTAATTATCTCCTTGCCCGCGAGCCAGTCGGAGATTTTCTCGGCCTGACGGGCCATTTCGACAAGCTGTTCCCTGGCGGTACCGGCGGGAGCGGTGAATTTGCTGCGCACTTTGCCGTTTATCTGGACGACGATTTCTTTTTCCTCGTCGTGGGTGAGGGCTTCGTTGTAGGTCGGCCAGGCGGCCTTCGACACGCTCTCCGTGTGACCGAGCTTTGCCCAGAGCTCTTCGCCGAGGTGGGGGGCATACGGCGCAATAAGGAGCACAAAAGGCTCCCATGCAGCGCGAGGAATGCTCTCGAGTTTCGCAAGCTCATTCGAGTAGATCATCATCTGCGAGATGGCAGTGTTGAAATTGAGTGTCGCGGTGTCGTTTGTCACCTTCTTGATGGTCTTGTGCAGGAGCTTTTCGAGCTCGGGGCTCATCAGTGCATCGATGATGGCGCGCTCGGACAGTGCCCAGATGCGCTCGAGGAAGCGCGAAACACCCACGAGCCCCGCAGTTGACCATGGCTTCGAAACTTCGAGCGGGCCCATGAACATTTCGTAGACGCGCATGGTGTCAGCGCCATAGTTTGCGACGATATCGTCGGGATTTATGACGTTGCCGCGGCTTTTGGACATTTTCTGGTTGTCCTCGCCGAGGATCATGCCCTGGTTCACAAGGCGCATAAAGGGCTCATCGGTATTGGCGAGGCCAAGGTCGTACAGCACTTTGTGCCAGAAGCGGCTGTACAAGAGGTGGAGCACCGCATGCTCTGCGCCTCCGACATAGAGGTTGACGGGCATCCAGTAGTCGATTTTGGATCGGTCCGCGAAGGCTTTCGGGTTGTGCGGATCGAGATATCGAAGGTAGTACCAGCAGGAGCCGGCCCATTGCGGCATGGTATTGGTTTCGCGCCGGGCGGGACCGCCGCATTTCGGGCAGGTTGTCTGCACCCATTCTTCGATGGTCGCGAGCGGGGATTCGCCGGTGCCTGTGGGTGCGTAGGATTTCACTTCGGGGAGGGTGAGAGGCAGGCTCTCTTCCGGAAGCGGGACAATACCGCAGTGCTCGCAATGGACGACTGGGATGGGCTCACCCCAGTAGCGCTGGCGGCTGAAGAGCCAGTCGCGTAGTTTGTAGTTGATGGCCTTTTTCCCGATGCCGCGCTCTTCGAGCCAGGCGGTGATGCGCTGTTTGAATTCAGCAGTGGGCAGTCCATTGAATTCGCTGGAGTTGACGGCGATACCTTCGCCTTCGAAGCACTCGGCGGGCTCGCGGTCGAAGGGGCCTGTTTCGCCGGGCTTTGCGACAACCTGGATAATGGGGAGGTTGAACTTCTTGGCGAAATCCCAGTCGCGCGAATCGTGAGCGGGAACGGCCATAATGGCGCCGGTGCCGTAGGAGATGAGAACATAGTCGCTGATCCAGATAGGAATGCGTGCGCCGTTGACGGGATTGATGGCATAGGCGCCGGTGAAAACGCCGGTTTTGTCCTTGGCGAGGTCGGTCCGCTCGAGGTCGCTCTTGGCGGCGGCTTCATCGATATACGCGTTGACTGCTGCAAGGCGATCGGGGGTTGTGATGCTCGGAACGAGCGGGTGCTCGGGCGCGAGGACCATGTAGGTTGCGCCAAAAAGCGTGTCGGGGCGGGTTGTGTAGATTTCGAGAGTCGCATCGTGCCCATCGATCTTAAAGATCACCGTGGCGCCTTCGGACTTGCCGATCCAGTTGCGCTGCATGAGCTTGATCGGCTCCGGCCAGTCGAGTTTGTCGAGATCTTCGAGGAGGCGATCTGCGTAGGCAGTGATTTTCAGAACCCATTGGCGAATACGCTTGCGCACGACTTTTGTGCCGCAACGGTCGCAGTGGCCGTCTTTGACCTCTTCGTTTGCAAGGCCTGTTTTGCAGGAGGGGCACCAGTTGATGGGCATTTCAGCTTCGTAGGCAAGGCCTTTTTTGAAAAGCTGAAGAAAGATCCACTGAGTCCATTTGTAGTACTCAGGATCGCAGGTGGTGACTTCGCGCGACCAGTCGTACGAAAAGCCCAAGGATTTTATCTGCGTGCGGAAGCGATTGATATTCGTATAGGTGGTTACAGCGGGGTGCGTGCCTGTCTGAATTGCGTAATTCTCCGCGGGGAGCCCGAAGGCATCGAAGCCCATCGGGTGGAGGACATTGTAGCCGTTCATGCGCAGGTAGCGGCAGTAGATGTCGGTCGCGGTATAGCCCTCGGGATGGCCGACATGCAGACCCGCTCCCGATGGATAGGGGAACATATCGAGCACATACCGGCGCTTTTCTTTGGGATAGTGCTCATCTTCGACCGCGCGGAAGGTTTGGTCTTCTTCCCAGCGCTGCTGCCACTTCTGTTCGATTTCCTTGAACGGATACTTCGCCATGGTTTCTCTCCCGATGCGATGGCTGAATCAATATATTGCTATGGATACTACTCAAGTGGCCGATGCATGGCAAGTATAGTGTCATGAACCTTGCATATGAATTTGAAGTGAAAGCCTCTCTTTATGCGTCTATAAGGAGAGGAGGCTTTCATGCATCATTTTCATTTTTGCCCAAACCCGGCCTGTGCGTATCACCAGCACGCACCGAAAGAACGCTGGTTCGTCGCCGCAGGCTTCTATGTGACCAAAACCTTCGGCAAAGTCCAGCGCTTCCGCTGCCAAGCCTGCGGCAAGTACTTCTCTACCCAGACCTTCAGCCTCGATTACTTCGCCAAGCGCAGACTCTCCTATCCCCAGATCGAAACCCTGCTCAGCTCTTCCATGAGCATTCGCGCACTCTCACGATTCTTCTCTGCTTCG
>WESA01000040.1 GCA_009768935.1 Rectinema subterraneum | reverse complement strand
AATGTCGCCAATATGCTCAATCGCTTCTGCGTCTACATGGCCTGGCACAACTACGCAAAGCCCTTCCGGATCAAAGCAAACCGAAAGGCGCGTATGACCCATGCAGAAGCTGCAGGCATACCTCGCGAGCTCGTGGCCACGGGGCGCGCATGGATGTTCCGTGAACGGGCATTTGTAAGTAGGCTCTCGCTCGATCTACTGGATCAGAAGCTCTGGAAGCGCGCATTCTCGACCCCTCTCAAGACGTCTGCGGAGTATCTGCCTCGCTATGCGCTTGCGTGAGTTTTCTCCTACCTGCCTTCTGCAAGGTTCGTAACACTATGCTTTTCTTGCAATGACCACACAGCGTTCTTCTTCTAGAAACGGCACCCATACAGACACAATTTGCGCGCGCGCTGCCAGATTTCCCAGCACCGCATCTTCGGAAAGCTCAGCCAGCTCGAGCCTGGCATGCATCAGACGGCCCTTGTACGCAAAGAGAGCGCCGCCCGGCTGGATTTTTTTCCAGATTGATCTAAATAATTTCTTGTCGCCGAATGGACGAAGCGCACGGAATACTACGCATTGAAAAGCTTCCTGCTCGTTTTCCGCCGTGCCCTGGCGAATTTCGACATTACTCAGGCCCAGCAGCGTTATCGCACTCTCCAGAAAACGAACGCGTTTTTCGAGCCGCTCGATCAGAACGAAAGGCCGCTCCGGAAACGCAATCGCAAGAGGAATGCCAGGAAAGCCCGCTCCTGTGCCAATATCGATCACTGTTGCCATGCCGTTCCGTGCAATACTGCTGTCGAGGCTGGCAAGCAACTCAGCGAGCACCCGCCACGGGCTCAGGCTATCGAGCACATGCTTGATGACAAGATCTTCGCCTTCAGCGCTCACCAGCCCATACAAGGGATTCCATCGCTCGATTTCATCGAGATATTGTATCAGTTTATCGAGAATTCCACTTGAGATATCGAAATCGAGGGCTGCAAGTCCTCGCGCGAGCAACGGTTCATGATTCATCGTTCTATACTATATCACCAGATAAACAACATGTATGTCAATGCGAGAATTAACAATAGCAGAAGCTTGCAATTGCAATGAAAGCAAAACGCGCGGCGCTCCGGCACGCTGCCCGAGCTTGGCGAAGGATTGACAGCCCATGCAACTATTTGGGATACTGAAGATCCATGAGAAAGCTATTATTCGTAACCGGAGGCGTGTGCTCTTCTCTGGGAAAGGGAATCGCCGCGTCCTCTATCGGTGCTCTCATGGAAGCGCGTGGATTCTCCGTGCAGATGGTAAAAATCGACCCCTACCTCAATGTCGATGCAGGCACAATGAGCCCCTATCAGCACGGCGAAGTGTATGTCACCGACGATGGAGCCGAAACCGACCTTGACCTCGGAAATTATGGGCGGTTCACCACCGCAAAGCTCAGCAGAGCTAATTCCATCACCACCGGCCAGGTCTATAAAGCAGTTATCGAAAAAGAACGCGCTGGCGAATACCTCGGCCGCACTGTACAAGTCGTCCCGCACATCACCAACGAAATAAAGCAGCGCATCCTAGCGGTAGCCAGCAACCCCGAAGTCGATATGACGATCGTCGAAATTGGCGGCACTGTCGGCGACATCGAGTCTGTCCCCTTTCTGGAAGCCTGCCGCCAGCTCATCCATGAATATGGCAAACAGAATGCCGTCTCCATTCATGTAACCCTGGTTCCGGCGGTCTCAGGCGGCGAAATCAAGACAAAGCCGACCCAGCACGCTGTCAAGGAATTGCAGGAAGTCGGAATCCAGCCTGATGCGCTCATCCTGCGTTCAGCCAAGCCATTGAGCGATGATGTGCGGCGCAAGATTTCGCTCTTCACCAATGTTGAGGAAGAAGGCGTTATCAGTGGCTACGATGCGCCCACGATCTACGAAGTGCCTCTCGCCTTTTATAACCAGAAGCTCGACACCTTCCTCTTGCGCAAAATGAATGTCGAAAGCCGCCATGCCGAGCTCGGCAAATGGCAGGCTGTCGTTCAGGCCGTCACCAAGCCGTCCCGCAAAGTAAAAATCGCGGTAGTGGGCAAGTACATGGACCTGCACGATTCCTACAAGTCGATATGGGAAGCGCTCTGCCACGGCGGTATCGCGCACAATGCGGGCCTCGAAATCGAAAAAGTCGATTCATCGCGCCTCGAAGATTCGAATGCCGACCTTGAAGCCATATTCAAAGGCATCCACGGCATCCTCGTGCCGGGCGGTTTCGGCGAACGCGGCATCGAAGGCATGATTCGCGCAGCCCGCTATGCCAGAGAAAATAAAATCCCCTACCTTGGCATTTGCCTTGGCATGCAGATTATGGTCATCGAATATGCGCGCTCGGTAATTGGCTGGCAGGATGCCCATTCAACCGAGTTCAACAAGGCTACTCCACACCCTGTCGTCTGCCTCCTCGAAGAACAAACAAGAATCAAGAATTACGGCGGAACCATGCGCCTCGGCGCCTACGAAGCGGTTACAAAGGCTGGCTCATTTATCAGAGCTGCTTACGGTACAGAGCAGATCAGCGAGCGTCACCGCCATCGCTACGAAGTGAACAACGATATCCGCCAGGAACTCGAAGCGCACAACCTGACAATCAGCGCGACTACCCCCAATGGCGAGCTTGTCGAAGCATGCGAATGGCCCGAACACCCATGGTCAGTCGGCGTACAATTCCACCCTGAATTCAAGTCCCGCCCAACTTCGCCGCACCCTTTGTTCAAGGAATTTATCCGGGCTGCCCTGAGCCATGCCGGAGCATAGGCTGGCAAGGAGCTGGATACATGGCAGGTAATGCCAGAGCATGGAAAACTTTCGCGCGTAGCAATGCCCGCGCATTCTGTGCTCTATGCTTGCTTTCTCTTTGTATGTCAGTTCTTTTGGCCTGCAGCCCACCCGCAGAAGATGTTACTCAATCTGCGCAAGCAGAAGCTCCCGACGCGCGTTTTTCGGACCTGACGAGAGATGAATATCGAAATGGCAAGCATTCGATGCGAATCACCGCTCAGATCGCCACATGGTATGAGCCTGACCAGCGGCTGGAAATCGAACATCTTGCATTTACCGCCTTCAATACCGATGACGGCTCTATTTCCGCCTCAGGAGAAGCGGAAAAAGCGACATTCTATGAATCCTCTGGCGATATCGAATTCTCGGGGTATGTACATCTGAAAAGCGCGGAAGGGGATATTTCTTTCAAAACCGACCACCTTGCCTACAAGCGAGCGCTCGATATCTTTGAAACACCGCTCGATTCCGATGTGACCATAAACGCGAAAAATCAATTATTCATGGCAGGAAGAGGCCTCTTGTTCGATGTAAAACAGAAATACTATGAAATTCGCGAATCAGTATCCGGTTCCGTTTATCAATAAAATGGAGTACTATAGCATCATGAAGACAAGAGCGCCTTTTTGGCTTCTTATAATTGTAATGATATTCACTGCATTCCAAGCTGGTTTTGCACAAGCCTCGAAGCCCGCAGCATCTGCGCAGCCAACCGCCCCAGCCAGTTCGCAGCAAGCTCCTGCTCCCTCACAGCCTGCGGCCCCTTCCGGCTCTCCTCAGCCCGCTGCAAGCCAAACCACTGAAGGCAAAAAGCCAATCACATTCAGCGCGCGCAGCGTCCAGGGTGTGCTCGCAAAAGGCAAAGAAAATACCATCCTTACCGGATCAGTCAAAATTACCACCGGCAGCCTCGTCATCACTGCAGACCGAGTCGAGCTCAGCGGAGAAGATTACGTCAATGTAGTGTGTTCAGGCAATGTCGTTGCGAACGACAGCGAAAAAGGATTCTCTTTGGTCGCAGAGAAGCTCAACTACCAGAGGGACAGCGAAATCGGCATCGCGCAGGGCAAGGTAGCTGTCAACGACACCAAGAACAACACCGTCATCAATGCTGAATGGGTAAGATTCGATCAGAAACAGTCAATTTTCGAAGCAGCTGTTTCCGTGCTCGTGCTCAAAGAAGACATGTCGATTCGAGCTGAATATGCGCACTATAACCGCGACACCGAAGAAATCAGACTGCATGGCGGTGCAGTTGCGATAACCGAAACAGGGCAACTGCAAGGCGACACCATAACGGCTTCTTCCGACTGGTCCAACTTGCAGATTTCCGGCGAAGTTTCCGGCAACATTACTTCGAAAGAAAAAACCGCAACGCAATGAGCATTGCAATTCTTGAAGCGGCGCATCTGCGAAAATCCTTTGGCCGGAAGCTCGCGGTCGCTGATGTCAGCTTTTCCATGCAGACAGGCGAAGTCATTGGCCTTCTCGGTCCGAATGGTGCTGGCAAAACAACTGTGTTCTACATGATTGCAGGTTTTCTCAAACCGAGTGCGGGCACTGTGCATTTCGACCGCAAGCCGATCGACCGACTTCCCATGTTCAAGCGCGCAATGCTTGGCATTTCCTATCTGCCCCAAGAAGCCTCGATATTTCGACGCATGACCGTTGAAGAAAATATTCTGGCTGTGCTTGAAGCGCGCAGCAGCCTGTCTCCGGCGGGGCGCCGCGAAAAAGCCCGCATGCTCATGGAAGAATTCGGCATTCAGCATGTCGCGAAACAGCCTGCCTATACCCTTTCCGGCGGCGAACGGCGCAGAACCGAAATCGCCAGGGCACTCGCCATCGAACCCAAATTCTTGCTGCTCGACGAACCATTCACCGGTATCGACCCCATTGCCATTCGCGAGATCAAGCATCTCATTCAGTCGCTCTCATCGAAAGGAATCGGCATTCTTCTGACCGACCACAATGTCCGTGACGCCCTCGCTATTACCACGCGAGCCTACATAATCAGCAAAGGCGTCATCGTCGCCCAGGGAGAACCACAGAGCATCATCGACGACCCCCTTGCGCGCGAAACCTATTTGGGGCAAGATTTCGAAATGTAAGGTTCGCTATAAGTCCAGCGACGTTTCGGGCAGCTGCTAAGTGTGGCAAGGCTTAGAAATGCTGGGCGCGCCGCAGGCCTTTTTCGATAATTACTCACAAAATAATATATAGTTGACGCCATGCCAGGCGCATGTTACATTTAAGACAGCCCGTATGGGCTGCCCACCATTCGTTATAGCGGAAAAGCCATGAGGTATTTTGATACTCACGCCCACATCGGGCTGATTTACGATGACCCGATTGAACAACTCCTTGTTTGCCAGCAGGCGAAGCTTGCCGGAGTCAGCCGCATTGTCAGTATTTGCAACAGCCTCGTGGACTTCAAGCAGGTGTATGAAAATCTGAAACCTGCAGAACATGTCTACCATGCTGTTGGTGTATCTCCGTCCGAGGTCAACAATCCCGGCAAGGACTGGCAGCGATATATCGAAGAAGCGACCAGACTCCCGCGCGTCATCGCCATAGGCGAAATCGGGCTCGATTACTACCACAAATTCGGGGACAAGCGCAGCCAGATCGAGCTCTTTATAGATCAGCTGGAAATCGCCGCGCGGCTCAATCTCCCTGTCATCATTCACAACAGAGAAGCTGGCCAGGATGTGCTCGATATTCTCAGAGACAGAATTCCGCCAGCCGGTGCAGTACTCCATTGCTATTCCGAAAACGCGGCCTATGCCGCGGACATCCTCGACCTTGGGCTTGATGTCTATTTCTCGTTTGCAGGGAATCTGACCTACCGGAATGCGCGCAATTTACATGAGACTGTCGCGTTTTTGCCTCTTGATCGAATTCTTCTCGAGAGCGAAGCGCCGTTCATGGTGCCTGCCGAATTCCGGAACAAGAGAAACATGCCGGAATACTTGCCATCCACCGCGCAGTTCCTCGCGGATTTCCTCAACATCGATGTGGAAGAGGTTGCAGAAACCACATACCAGAATGCGTGCAGATTTTTCAGGCTCAATCCATAGCAGATAGCAGCGGCCGCAGATGTGGCCGCTTGCGTCAGTGTAGATCGCTGCTGGATGCAGCTGGTATAGCTTGGATGCGCAGCGCGAATAGCTGCTTGCTGCGGCGGACCTGAGCCTTTGGATGCTAGCCCTAGGACAATCCCGAATGAGCACAAAAAAGATGCCGCCATTCCTGCTCGATGAGAAGAAATGGTCGGCACCATATTTCCTTGCGCCAGTCGCTGGCTATTCTGATGTCGCCTTTCGATCGATTTGCGCGGAGATGGGCGCCGCGCTTTGCTATACCGAAATGGTGAGCGCCGAAGCGCTTGTGCGAAACCATGCAAAAACAAAGGAACTCCTTGCCCGCGACTCCGCAGAAACTCACTACGCAATCCAGCTCTTCGGGGCAAACCCGGCAACGCTCGCAAAAGCTGCAGAGATTGTATCCGCATTTCAGCCTGCAGTAATCGACCTCAACTGCGGCTGCCCCGTGCCAAAAATAATCAAGGCGGGAGCGGGCTCTGCGCTCCTCAAGACGCCTGAGCGAATCGGCGAGATCGTCCGCGCAATGCGCAACGCAACCTCTGTCCCCATTTCCGTCAAAATACGTACCGGTTGGGACGAGAAATCCATCAATTACCTGGAGACTGCAGGGATGGCCATCGAAGCGGGAGCATGCGCGATCACCCTGCATGGCAGAACCCGCGCACAGGGGTATTCCGGCAAAGCGGACTGGGATGCAATCAAAGCGCTCGCTGCGCAAACCTCTGTCCCCATTTTTGGTTCCGGAGATGTCTTCAGCGCCGACGATGCGATTGCTATGCGGGCCTATACGGGCTGCGACGGTGTTATGATCGCGCGCGGCGCCATCGGAAACCCGTTCATTTTTCAGGAGCTTTGCCAGCGGGCAGCTGGCCAGCGCATCGATGAAGCTCTGTCCCCGAAAGTTGTAGCGCAGACAGCCCTTCACCATCTCGAACTTGCCGTAAAGTACCTTGGCGAACGAACAGCATGCGTCGAATTCCGGAAGCATTTTTGCGCGTATACGAAAGGCTTTGCGGGAGGAGCTGCACTACGCGCTCAGGCAGTCCGCTGCTCGACCTTTGCGGAATTCCAAAGACTACTTGAACTGTTTGCAGAATCAGCGGCTTGATGCAAGCCAATCTGGCATTGTCCCCAGATACTGCTCAAACGATGCCTGAAAGTCTTCGCCAATTGTGCCTTTCTGCGCATCGCTTTCAGTTCCTTCTCCCCTCGTGAGCATCGTTTTCAGCCATACCTCAAAAAAATCTCGAGAAAAGCTGTCCCAGTAATCCGGAAGAGCTACAGGGCTGCGCAATGTTCCCGCAACAATTTTGTTTTGCGCATACTCAGGGAAATATCTGGAAAGAACAGTTTCATTTGTCTGTTTTAGGCTGCTAAAGCCATCCAGCGGGCCAACATGGTCAGGAAGCAAGCGCTGCGTTTCCATTTCCTTCCAGATTTTCTCTTGATTCGCAGGCGTCAGGAGCCATTTTGAAAACGCAAATGCAGCCTTTTTGCCTTTAGCCCCTTTGGGGACACCCAAGTAGCGTGTTCCTTCTGTCAAGATCAGCTTTTGATTCGCTGCAGGATAGCGATACCGAAGCTGGGATTTTGCCGAATACGGAAGTTTGAAAAAATCACTCGCTTTCATAGGCCAAAACAGCACTCTGTTCTCAAGCACAAGCTGATATCCCGGCTTGTTGAAATATGAAAATGCAAAGGCATCTGCATCATCCTTTTTTACCTTTGAATCCAGCGAATTCAATGCCAGGACAGATTGCTCGAGACGATCCTTGTTCCATAGCAATGGCCATGTCTCGGCATCTCCGGATTTGGGGACAGAGGTTTGTTTCCAGTTCGGATTCGGCGAAAACCCAGCATCCTGAGCGAGAAGCCATGACTCTGCAAACTCCATATTCCATACAGACGAAAAACCCATCGCTGAAAGTACACCCTTTTCAGTGCGGGTAAACTTGTCTCCTGCTTCACGGATTGCATCGAGATCGAGCATGCTCGCCCCCGCTCCCAAACTGTCCGATTTTCGCTCCACGAGCACCATGCAATCGAATGAAACAGGAAGAAGAATCTGCTGGACCCCCTGTTTCCCGGCATCGAGCAATGCGGAGTACATGTCATTCGGATCGACGTAATAGCGCGAAAAAAGATCATCGAGCGGGTCAAGCTTCCGGATCACAGGCTTTGAAAGCAGAAATTTTGCAATGATGAGGGACGGAGGTTTGTTTGTTTTCATCAACGCGGTTGCAGCGTTCTCTTTGTATTCGACATCTACGGCAAACTGATCATTTTCTCTATTGAAAAGCTGGGCAGCAACAACGAGTTCAGGAATATCTGTCCAGATAAGCGCGCTCTGCGGAGATTGATTGCACGAATTAAACAAAACGAGTACACACAGCGCCATCGCACCAACGCAAGCCTGCACGCCTCGAAAAAAACCCTCTCTTTTCATTCCTCGCATATTCCTTTACTGTCATGCTATCATAGAGATAATTCCTGAGTAAGCGAAGGCAAGCACAAGGAGTGTATCCTGAGCACCGTGCAAGCAAACCAGAAAAACAGCAAGCCGCTCATCAACTGGCATTCTGACAGATTGAAAGAACGCTATGGCGAACATGTCTGGCGACTCGGCATTGATGCAGGCTTTTCCTGTCCGCACCGAAGTCCGGACAGATTGAAAGGCGGCTGCCGTTTCTGCGCACCAGACGGGAATATCGCTGCATATCAAAAAGCTGCAAGCTCTGTCCCCTCTGTAGCTCAACAAATCGAACGCGCCCTTGTCTTCACCCGAAGGCGCTATCACGCCAACGCCTTTTTCCTCTACTTCCAAGCATATTCATGTACAAATGCCCCCGTAAAAGCCCTTGCTGCGATTTACGACAACGCAATCGATGCATTCTGGATGGCTCTTGAGAGAATCACGCCCCTGGAAAGAGATGGCCTGAATTTTGCACAGAAGGGGGAAAACGCCGCCAGCACTAGCTTCCTGACCAGCACTAGCCCGCTGAAAGGCCTTGTCGTCTCAACGCGACCGGATTGTTTCGATTCTGAAAAAGCTGCGCTCCTCGCATCCTATCGAGAGCGGGGAATGGAAGTGTGGGTCGAGCTCGGCCTGCAGTCAGCACACGAAGAAACACTCTTGTTTATCCGAAGAGGCCATGGAGTCAAAGAATTCCTTGATGCAATGGAAATCGCGGGAAAAGCCCACCTGCGACGAGCTGTGCATCTCATGCTCGGGCTCCCTGGGGAATCACATTCGATGATGCTTGAGACTGCTCGCATTGTTGCCAACACGGGGACAGAGGGCGTTAAGTTCCATGATTTTCGCATCGCAAAGGGATCCGCTTTTGCCCGGGCTTTTCCGTGCGGCGAGATTACTGCAATGCATCCCTCCCGCTTGCCTGGCCTTCTCGCGGACTGCCTCGAAGTCCTGCCTCCTTCGACAGAGATAATCCGCATATCAGCGGACTTTCGCCCAGAAGAAGCAATCAACATTCATGCGCCCCTGGACAAGCACCACCTAGCTCGCCTCGTCGAAGATGAATTACGCCGGCGCAGTTCCTGCCAGGGACAGAGGTTTAATACCAGCCCTTGACAATTGCCCCGCTTTCTCGTATTGTCGATTCTCGCCGAATGGTTTGCATAGGTTGGAGCGGTGTCCGAGGGGTTTAAGGAGACGGTCTTGAAAACCGCTGTACCGCAAGGTACCGGGGGTTCGAATCCCCCCTGCTCCGTGATAAGCCATCAGGTTTGAGGAGAGGTGCGAGAGAGGCCGAATCGGGCTCCCTGCTAAGGAGTTGTACCTCTAAAGGGTACCGAGGGTTCGAATCCCTCCCTCTCCGGTTTTTCGTGAGGCTATAGCTCAGCTGGATAGAGCTTCAGATTGCGGATCTGAAGGTCGGAGGTTCGAATCCTCTTAGCCTCACTTTTTTTATTGGAGAGATGCGAGAGCGGTTGAATCGGGCGGTCTCGAAAACCGTTGAACCCTCTGGGTTCCGGGGGTTCGAATCCCCCTCTCTCCGCGATGTGAAACTGCGGGCAGGGGGCCCCGGTTTCTTCTTGATTGCTCACTTCGTTGGGCACAAACCTACCCCTGGAGAGATGACCGAGCGGCCGAAGGTGCACGATTGGAAGTCGTGAGTACCCCTAAAGGGTACCGAGGGTTCAAATCCCTCTCTCTCCGCTTGCAGCTTGAGCGCATAAGGCCAGGCACTGTGCTCGTAACCACTGCCTAACCCCGCCAGGTCCGGAAGGAAGCAACGGTACGCAGCAGGTGCGGTGCCGCAGAGCGCCTGGCTTTATGCGCTTTGCCTGCTTTACCCTTCACCCCCATCATGCTATTTTTCCTACATGCCCTTTGAAGTAACCGCTACACGAAAGCGTCCACAAAATTTCGAACAGCTTGCTGGCCAGAATTTTGTCGCCGCCACGTTGATTTCATCGTTAGAACAGGGGCGCATCGCGCACGCGTACCTCTTTTCAGGCCCTCGGGGATGCGGCAAGACGAGCACTGCGCGCATTCTTGCAAAAGCACTCAACTGCGAACATGGCCCTACGCCACACCCCTGCGGGACATGTGCTTCCTGCCTTTCAATTTCCAGCGGTTCCTCGCTCGATGTCATTGAAATCGACGGCGCTTCAAATACCTCTGTAGATAACATTCGCCAGATAAAAGACGAAGTGCTGTTCGCTCCCAACTCCGGACGATACAAAATCTATATCATCGACGAAGTCCATATGCTCTCAATGAGCGCTTTCAATGCGTTACTCAAAACAATCGAAGAACCGCCGCCATATATCGTTTTTATTTTTGCAACGACAGAGCCGCATAAAGTTCCCGCAACAATCAAGAGCCGCTGCCAGCAGTTCAATTTCAGGCTTGTGCCGGCGGAAACCATCCTTGAGCTGCTGCGACAGGCCGCAGCAGAAACTGGTGTAGAGACAGAAGAAGAGGCACTCCTCTGGATTGCGCGAGAGGCCGCTGGCTCGGTAAGGGATGCATATACCTTGTTCGACCAAATCGCTTCGTTTTCCGGCACTAAAATTACTGCGCAAAACATACGCGACACACTCGGGCTTGTGGGACTCGATCGCCTCAATGCACTGTTTCGCGCGATTGTCGCGAATGATACTAAAGCAGCTTTCACAACTCTCGACGAAATTCTTATCCGCGGCGTGTCTCCCGAGCAATTTCTCTCCGATGCTGTCGATTATTGCCGCTCTATTCTGCTCATTCATAATGATATACAAAAGGAAGGCCTTCTGTGTGCGCCGCGCAGCACTTTCGACGCTGATGTTCTTGGGGTGCTGACTAAAGAGCGAGCAGAATATGCCATCGCGGTGCTTCTGGATACCTATCGCCACCTCAAGGAGACCATCGATCCCCGATTCGAGCTGGAGCTAGCCATTGCCAAACTCAGCCGTATTTCAGCCTATATTAGCCAATCCGAATTATTCGATGCGATCAAAGCTATCAAGCATACATTTTTGCCGCAGGGATCATCGCAGAAAGGACTTCCTCTCCCTTTTCAGGAACGCGCGAGCAAGAATGACAGCGCTGAAGAAGCCCCGCTTCTTCGGGATCTGCGCTCGCGCCAACCAGAATCCCAAAGTGCTCAATCAGCCCGGCAGACCAGCCGCCCCAGCCAGCCCCCAGAGACCCTGGCGCAGAAAAACAACAGCCAGTACAGTAGCCCACTAGACCAGGAGAAGCCCTCGGTCCAGCTATCTGCGTCGCGCTCGGGGACAGAGGTTGAGCCTGCCTCTTCAGTATCGTCTTCGCCTTCAGAATTGAGAAAAAGAATTATTGCCAAACTGAGAGCAGAGAACCTCTTTTTAGCTTCAGCACTCGAAAAGTCCGGCGAATGGATTCCGAAGCACAATGGTTTTATCATTCCCGTTGTGAATAAAGTGGAGCTTGATCTCATCTCGCGCTTCTCGGCTCTCATTGCATCGACAGGCGCACAACTTATGGGAGCTCCCTGCGCGATCGAAGCACACCTTCAAAAACTTCAGGAAGTGCTCCACGATGAAGATTCGCCAAAGAAAAGCGCTCTTATGCGCGATTCCGAAACCGGAAATGCACACGCTCAAATCTCGTCTGATGAAGTTCCTCAACATGATCAGACTCCAGAAACGAACCTGCTCAAAGAGAAAAGCACCCTCAGCAGCTTTCAATCCGCCGAAGATGCCTTCAACGGCTCTGATGAAGGATCTCTGCCACAGAATAACCCAGCGCCGCCTTCAAGTCTCGACGAAAATGATATCCGCTTAATCGAGCTCGTTCGAAAAATGTTCAAAGGAAAAGTCATAGAAACCAAACCTGCCTTCGAGCCTTCCGCTGAAAGCAGAACCTCTGCTCATGCCTCCGTCCCCATCATCGAGCCGCCAGATATTCCAGAAGAGCCAGAAGAATTTCCCGATACAGATACAGAAGAAGAAAGCTATGATTAAGCATCTATGATTGCACAACAGCATAGAAGCTGGAGGTTAAAATGGACCTATCGAACATCTTCGACATGCTGAAAAATCCTCAGGCATTGAAAGCGCAAGCCGAAGAGATGCAGAAAAAAATGAATGCTATTCGCGCGACAGGACAAGCAGGCGGTGGCATGGTTAAAATTACGCTTTCTGGAAACATGGAAATGCTCGAATGTGAAATTTCGCCTGAGCTTTCCGAATTCAAAGATATTCCCCTCCTGCAGGACTTGATTCGCGCAGCCCATCACAACGCAGCTGAAAAAATAAAGGAAGAAATCCAGAACGAATTTGCTGGATCGCTTGGTGGATTCGGGTCGGGCATGCCCTTCGGGAATTTGCCGGGGAACTTTTCGGGGACAGAGGTTTGATTTGATTGATTGCCTCGCAAAGGATACAAAATGAAAGCCATCGAGGATCTTGTTTCGCTGCTCACGCGGCTCCCGGGAATAGGGCGAAAAAGCGCGCTTCGAATTGCCTACTCGCTGCTGAAATCGGACATTGCGTTCAGTGAAGCCCTTGCGGATCACATCAGGACGCTGCGCTCTACTATCCATTTCTGCGCTGAATGCGGTTCTTATGCAGAATCAGAGCTGTGCCAGGTCTGCTCAGATGCATCTCGCGACCGCAGCATTATGTGTGTTGTCGAGCAGCCTCAAGATGTCATCACAATCGAAGCATCGAAAGAATATAAAGGACTTTACCATGTGCTTGGCGGCCTTCTTTCTCCTCTTGAAGGCGTCGGGCCAGACAAACTCAATATTGGCAAGCTTATCCAGCGAATCCATTCGTCAATCTCAACCTCTGTCCCCATTCGGGAAATTATCATCGCAACAAACCCCACCATCGAAGGCGACACGACCGCGCTCTATCTCAAGAAACTCCTTGAAAAGGAACCGGTGAAAGTTACAAGGCTTGCGACAGGCATACCAGTCGGTGGGGATCTTGAGTACGCAGATCGATTGACGCTTGCGCGTTCGTTCCATGGAAGATCAGCGCTCTGAAGCAATGGTAGCTGCCTTTTCGGCAAGATCATTGGAGCCTTTCCAGGCTGCGCTACGGAGAGCAAGAGCGGCGTCTCTGCGGCAAAGCTATTCAGCATTGCCCTAATTCAGCCTGCATTTTGCTAGTCTGGATTTTATGATATAATATTATTGAAACAAATATATCATAGCTCATCAGATTTTCCTTGAGGGAGATTCCAAATGCGTGCATCTGCGATTGCTCATGTGCTCAATGCTGAAGTCATAACATGCCAAGAACTTGCTGATGACCTGGAGATTATCACCGCATGCGGTTCGGATATGATGAGCGATGTCATTGCTTTTGTGAAAGATCGCGTCGCGCTGCTCACAGGGCTGACCAATCCGCAAGTCATCCGGACGGCAGAATTAATGGATATCCGATTGATTATTTTTGTGAGAGGCAAAAAACCTTCAAGCGAAATGATCCAGATGGCAAAAGAACAGAGCATTATGCTCATGAGCACTCAAGACAGCATGTTTATCGCATGCGGCAAGCTATATCAAGCCGGAATAATGGGAGATATTGCATATCAAGCTCGCTAAAATGCCGCCGGAACATTCAAATTCTGCCTTTCGTCCAAACAGGCAAAATAAGGATGCCACCTGTGTTAATTGAATACATCATTCCAAGGATGGATTTCTCTGCTGCAGGGAAGGCTTCAACAGACATGAAGCGCCGTTTGACCCAGCTCGGACTTCCTGTAGCCTTGATTAAGCGTATTGCCATCGCGATGTACGAGGCCGAGATGAATGTCGCAATTCATGGGGACGGAGGAAAAGCCGAAGTCGAAATTCTCGAAGATTGCATCTCGACACGCTTCACAGATAAAGGCCCAGGTATCGCAGATATAGAACTCGCCATGCAGGAGGGATTTTCGACGGCTTCGGAAGAAATCCGGAATATGGGATTTGGCGCCGGCATGGGATTGCCCAACATGAAACGGAATGCTGATGAGCTTATCATTCAGAGCGAACCAGGAAGAGGCACGACCGTCATCATGCGGTTCAAACTCCAGACAGGAGAACTATAAGTGAACAATAAAACCTTACAAAATCAAGAAAATAATATCCGGACATTCCATTCGGTGCAGCTGGATGCTGATCTGTGCGTAGGATGCACAACATGCATCAAGTTCTGCCCTACCAAAGCTATCCGCGTAAGAGACGGCAAAGCGAAAATTTTTGAAGACAGATGCATCGATTGTGGTGAATGTATCCGCCGATGCCCAAAAGGCGCAAAAAAGGCAATCTCTGATCCTTTGTTCATCCTTGATGGATATGATCTCAAAGTCGCTCTCCCAGCTCCGTCCCTCTATGCTCAATTTGGCACAAGATATTCTCAATCAGATATATTTGCTGCGCTCCACCATATGGGATTCGACGAGGTATTCGATGTTGCCTGGGGAGCAATCGTTGCTACAGAAATTACTCGCTCAATCCTCGCCAAGCCTGGCCCAGCCCCCCGAATATCAAGTGCTTGCCCGGTCATCGTCCGGCTGATCCAGCAAAGATTCCCCAGCCTCATACCCAATCTCATGCCTATCCTCCCCCCTTCAGAGATTGCTGCGCGCGAAGCAAGAAAACGTCTTTCAGAAATTTCAAGAAAAATCGGCATTTTTTTTCTTAGCCCTTGCACCGCCAAAGTAACTGCAGTCCGCATGCCTTTAGGATATTCTCAATCCTCCATCGATGCGGTCATCTCTTTTAGCGATATCTTTCTACCGCTCAAGCGAGCGCTTGAAGAACGCAAACCTCTGTCCCCAAAGAAAGGATTCAAAAGCTCTGTCCCCCAAGCCTCCTCTGGGCATAGCCCAATTCTTCCCATGATGGACAATCTCGAACCAGGAATGGGCTGGGCTCGCTCCGATGGAGAACTCGATGCTTTGCGGATTCCTGATTCTGTTTCCGTCGATGGCATTTCGAATGTCATCGATCTATTCGAAGCAATAGAAAATGGAAATATTGAATCAATCCAATATATTGAAGCACTTGCATGTCCGGGCGGTTGTGTCGGCGGACCGATGGCTGTCGAAAATCCTCATATCGCGCGCTCGAATATGCGCCAGCGCTGTCAAAAGGACAATCTCGCGGCAGAAGCAAGCAGTTCCCCGATGAAAGCAATCAAACCTCCGTCCCCAAAGCTACCAGAACAAGAAGAACTGCCATCATACATCTGGACAGAACAGGTATCGCCGAAGCCCGTCCTTGTCCTCGATGCCGATTTGTCGAAAGCTCTTGAAATGGCTGAAAAAATCGATACAATCCATGCACAGCTGCCAGGTATCGATTGTGGGGCATGCGGAGCTCCCGATTGTGATTGCCTTGCTGAGGATATTGTTCGGGGTTTTGCATCGATTGAGGACTGCCGCCTTCTGGAACACCCATATAGCAAAGGCACAAAGGAGAACATTCATTCAGAAGGCTTATCGACTTGAATGCGAGGTGAAATTTTGTGAAAAAAATTCTTCACTTCCTGACAGGATAAGAATCTTTATACTGAAGTTATGCAAATTTGACAAACAGCTATGGAATGAGTATAGTATTTTACGATATGCTTGAATTTTATGTAATATCATGAAAGATATTCCAGCTATTCATGAACAAGATTGAGATCAAACATTCAACAAGAGGGTAATATACTTGAACAAGAAGGATTTTCCTCATATCCATTTCTACGATCAAGACTTCGTCGATATTTATGATAGAACCTGGGCATGGATTGCTGATTGCTGGACGAATGGAGGCAGCCAGACAAAAATCGGCAAGATTAAATTTTTCTATTACCCTGAAAAGAAAAAGCTCGATTTTCTTGAGCAGGTCTTTTCCAGCTTCTTTCTTGTCTACAGCAATCGAATTTACTCAGCATCAAATGGCCTTGATGCCTTGTATGCGCTTCAAGAACCCGATGGCGCTATTCGAACAGCATACGATATCGAGACAGGGCAGGCTGTGATGCCCGCTGATAATCCGCTTGGTGTAACCCTTCCGCTTCTGGCTTGGGCGGAATTCAATCTCTATCACAAAACCGCAAATAAGAAGCGCGTAAAAGAAGTAATGCCAGCTCTGAGCAAGCACTACAAATGGCTTGAAGCAAATTTCAAAATGCCCAATGGCCTTTTTGCGACACCATTATCCTCCACCGGCATGGATAATTCTCCGCGGGAGAATGCTCGATACTTTATCGATTTCAATGCCGCAATAGCGATGAATGCGCTCTATCTTTCTGCACTTGGGGATATTCTCAACGACAAGGATGCATCATTTCTTTATAAGCGCGATTATTTCTCCATCAAAACACGAATCAATTCCAAAATGTGGAACGCCGATGACGGATTTTATTATGACCTCGATGAAAATGAGAATCAGGTAAAAACCAAGACAATTGGCACCTACTGGATTCTTCTTGCCGAAATTCCGAACGAGGAACGAGCAGAAAAGCTCGTCGCAAAGCTCAAAGATCCCCATTGCTTTGGCACGGAAAATCCCTTCCCCTCTCTTTCTGCTGATCACCCCGCATTCGATCGAAAAGGCCAGGGTTTTCGCGGATCGGTTTTCCCGTGGCTCACTTTTATGGTGATCAAAGGGCTGGAAAAATATTACTTCTACGAACTCGCAAGAGATTCAGCAATTCGCCATTTGTATTATATCCTTGATTCAATGCATGCGAGCGATCATGAATCGAACCGGCATCATAGCCGCCCCACCGTCTGGAGTGCCTATCAGCCTATGAATGAGGGAAAGGCAATTTGGGATGAACATCCTGATTGGCCTCTTCCGAACCATTTCCCTTCCAACGGCCTCTCGACGGTCACTCTGATCATTGAGAATATTGTTGGCTTATACATTTCTCTGCCGCGCAAAACTGTCGACTGGATCATACCCAATCTCGAAGTGATGGGCATCGAAAATCTTTCACTGAAAAGAAATATGATTACGATTCTTTCCAGCAAGTCAGGTCGGGGATGGGAGATACATATGGAAAGCGAAAAACTTTATTACTTCACTATAAATGTGCTCGGGAAAAAGAAAAAAACGCTCCCTATTCCCTCAGGCAAATGCTCGATGCTCATAGACAAAATTTAAGCTGACATACGGGGCATCTGTCTCGTAGATGCGCCATCGAAGAACTCATGGGACTACGCGCACAGATACCGACCCCATAAGAGCAACGCCGCCAATTTCCAGAATCCCTTGATTGTTGCTTCCAAAAGGAACGTCAGCTCGGCTTATCGCTTCGCCCATAATCGGCACGACAGAAAGATGCACCAGCATGTCCGGAGAGACAATAATCCTCGTCTCTCCCATTATCGCAATTACTTCAATATGCATGCCAGAAGCCGGCACCTCGATGTCCCTGAGATCTATCACCGTCGAGCCCATCAAAGTAATGCTCGAAGCTGACTTCCCCAAAAGCATTCTGCCATTCACTTTCCGTTCCCCCATGATGCAGAGAAAGAAGTCTCCAGGCCTGGGAAAAGAATTGAGAGCGGAATTGGGGGACAGAGGTTCAAAAGAGGCCTTTGATCTTGAGATGTCTTGATTGAGGGACAGAGGTTTATCTGTACTATCAAATGGAGTACGGTTACTGCCTTCTTGCGCTGATTTGCCGCCAGAACCAGCGACAATCACCGAATTTAAAACGCTCTGAGGATCAGAAGCTTTTTGCATTTCATCTGCGAGCCGCTCATACTCCTCGAGGGAAATAGCATCTTTAACGTACAAGTTCGTAAGCTGATCAAGCGCTTTTTCGCGGGGGTCTGCGAAACCCTGATCATGGGAGTTTCTTTCCCTTGCGCTTCTGTCTCTCCTTTCTCTGCTCATTGCCCTCTCCTTGGCTTAGATAATTTGAACCAGCCCGACTATTTGAAACATGCGCGATATAATCCTGTATAGCCTCACAGAACCGTACTGTATAATTCACTCAATTATTGTCCCGACAAACGCTTTTTCATATAAAATATCAGACAAATTTTGCAAATTTGTGCCAGAAGCAAAAATTACTTTAAGCCCTATTTCTCTCGCTCTGGCAGCAGCTACTGGATCAAAAGGAACATTTGCTCCAGGATTCCAATCCGCCCCTGTCATCTTTATAAGAGAATCGAACGTTATGCGAGAAAGAGGCCTCGCGGCAGGATTTATTCGCGGATCAGAATCATATATCTGAGAAATATTCGAAAGATTGATTACTTTTTTAGCGCTGAAACGCTCCGCAAGCAGGACTGCGTCATAATCGGTTGAAAATCCTGGTTTCCATCCTGCTGCAACAAGAATGCGCCCATTCGCTTCGAAGCCAGAGGAAGGATCAGTGATTATGGGATCAATACAGCAATCTGCAAAGACTTCCTTGACTAGCTGCGCATTGAGCCTTGTTGCAGCGATTCCAATTCTATCAAGTGCTTCGTTGGAGCAAGAAAAATCTCGTAAACCTCTGTCCCCATTCACCTCTGAAAAATTCGAGAGAAATTCCCGATAGGCCTTCTGCCAGTTCCGCGCTGCAGCGCCCCCGCCAACAACTATAATTGCGCGTCTGTCGTCTCCATTCAGCCAAGACAAAAGAATATTTCGAAATTGCATAAGAAAAATGCCGCTTGGGCCTTCCTGCGGAGCTACAATTGAACCACCCAGCGATATCACTATATTCATTGCTGCCTCCATAACGGGAAATCAGTTATTTGCATGAAAAAGCCTATTGCACAGTCTGAACAATAATTCCGGGAGAAGAGAAAAAGCGTAATGACGATGTGCCCTCTCGCCATTTTGATGGTATTCCCTTCCCCAAGGCCCAACATTGATGACCGGAGTATCCAATGGGCTTTCAAGATATTTATCCAGATATGATTGCAGCACAGCAGACTCTTTCTTTACAAATTCGATTGCTTCACGACTGACCGAAGGTGCAAGGAAGCTCATATCTGAGATCCCGGGAAAATAGGGACGGAGCTTGATTGATTCTCCATAATCCCTATTAAAGCTCATAACCTCATCTTTAATAATCGAGAGAAAACCTTGATCCCGTTCCGAATCAAGTTGGGCCTTTGCATAAAATGGCGGAGCAAAACCAACGATTGCACTTGGCCCTTCTATTTGGGCATATGACAATAGTTCATGTACGATTTTGAAAGTCTGCTGTACCTTGTCTTCAGGGAAGCTCTTTTCAGCAAATCTCTGAAGGCGATCTAAAATGCCTGGTACCACTCGCTCAGCGCGTTTTGCTAATTCATGGAATTCAATTATCTCTGAAGAGAATTTGTACATTGTCACATGTTCGTTCTTTTTTCGAGAAAATGCTGAAGCTCTTTCGTATATGAGAGAAATAGAATTATCAAGCGCTTTCTGAACTATCGTTTTGAAGTGATCAAATACTTTCTCTGGATCTTTCTCAAAAGTAAGAATATTGACAGCGCAGAATACATCTGCTGGCATTGTAACATCGTATCTGTTGCGCATTTCTCGGTAGTATAAAATAGAAGGTGGCGGGGGTTCTTCTCCTGGTACCAATGCTCTGATATTCATACTATCGCTATTACATTCAATTTCTCTTGCGAAGACTGCTGAAGCAATTACAGGATTAAACCCATCAAATGGAGACCCCGCATGCGCTGGCTTGCCGACAAATACAACAAAAGGAAGCAATTTGCTCACTGAGCCAAGAAAGACCGCTTTCCCTTCAGCTCCGTCCCCAGAATCTACAGAAGCATCAAGATTGATAATCGCTTCATAATGAAGTGCATGCTCATCGGCAAAATCGGAGAGCATTTTTTTTGCAGCCTTCATGCCTGTAGAGGAGCCTTCTTCATCAGGGACTGCAATAAAAAGAATATTGCCTGTGCGATCATCTTTTTTTAAAAAGCGGACCATAGCAGCGATACCAGCAGCAAGCCCGCTTTTCATATCGAGCATCCCGCGGCCAGGAATAAAAGCTGTGCTTTCCAGATCTTTTTTTAAAAGGAGCTCAGAAGAAGAAAGATTGGTTTTTGAGGAAAGCATTTGAAGCATTCGCTTAGAAAGGGCTTCAGGATCGAAAGCAAAAGGCTCAAGTACACCATAGGCATTCGTGTCAACCACATCATAGTGGCCAGCAAGAACCACGCATGAAGATCCTTTGCCCGGGGCAAAAGCAAGAACATTTCTCCGCCCTTTGCTATCACCTTCAATCGGTACATCATGTATTAATTCCGGATGCAAGCTGAAAAATGGCTGCTCTCTTAAAATCGAAATAAGAACATCCGGGAAAGATGATTCGCCTGAGGTGTTTGTCACACTGGGGGCTCTGACCAACCTAATTGCAAGAGCTTGAGTGTCATCTATTTCTATCTTTTTTTTCATATCGCCGGAACTCTACCATAAAACCTAATCCTAAGGGGAGTGCTTCGATATGGAGAAGAATGCTATAGGAAAGCTATAGGGACAGAGGTTTAGGAGATCTAATCAATCTGCAAGAACGGATTGATTGGGAATGCAATCTAAACCTCCGTCCCCAAAATGCGACTATCACTTCAATGAGAAGTGCTTCCTAATCTTCTCCAGGTTTTGCTTATTAAGCGTTGTGGAACCCTCCGAAGTATATGAAAAAGCAATCAAATCTTGATAAATTTGAGCAGCTTTGTGCCTAACTAACTTCATTGTCGAATTGATAGTGCCATTCTGCTCGCTGAATGGTTCTTCCAATATCTGAAATACTGCGGGAATCCATGCTGGCTGAACTTTTTTCGCTTTGGGGTCTGTCTTAAAGCGATAAAACTCATCAGTCAGGATACTTAGAAGCTGTTCTGCGGTATTGATTGAATTGCTGCGAATCAAATGCTTTACTTTGTTTTCATCAAGTGTAACTAATGCGATGGTATATTTTTTATGATCACACCAGACCATTATTTGATCAAATACTTCTGTAGATGCTGTAATCGCTTCCTCAATTTCCTCTGGGCTGTATTTTTCGCCATCTTCACGAATTAAAAGAGCTTTTTCTCTACCCACAACCACGAGAAAACCGTCTTCATCAATATAGCCCAAATCGCCTGTCCATAGCCTTCCTTCACGAAGAGCTTCAGCAGTTGCTTCAGGATTTTTATAGTATCCTAACATGACATTTTCACCAGTAATGGTGATATGCCCGATGGTGCCAGGTGTAAGCTCCGTCCCCATTTCATCCATGATTTTGCACTTTACAGAAGGGGCGATAGCCCCAGATGTCCCAAATTTATGAATTCTTGGCGAATTTGACGAGATTACTGGAGCTGCTTCTGTCAGCCCATATCCTTGATATACAGGCACACCCAGAGCTGCAAAGAACTGTTGCTGCTTAATATCCAGCAGAGCTCCGCCTCCAACACAGAATCTTATTGAATTTCCAAACAATGCCTTTTTAACTTTATTAAAGACAAGAAACCTGGCTATAAAATATGGAAAGAATGATTTTAACCGATCTTGAAAAGGTGGTGTATGAAAACCATCTCCATGCCATAGAATCCCAGCATTAATTCCGCTCTTGAATATTTTCTCTATAAAACCGCCCTTTTCCTCAATCGCTGCAATGATTTTCTTCATAAAATTGCCCGAAAGAGAAGGAACAGTAAGCAGAAAGATTGGATTGCTTTCTTTGAGATTTATAGGAATGTTTCTTAGAGTAGCAATCCCTCCACCTCGTGAATCAACAAAATATAGAGAAATACCGCATAGCATTGCTGTATAAAGACCTACAGTGTGAGCAAAAGAGTGGTCGACAGGGAGAATCAGCAAAGTTCGAAAATAAAGAGGATTATCAAAAAGCTCCACCGCATCATGACAGTTCGACCAATAATTCAAATGAGTAAGCATGATGCCCTTTGGATTGCCTGTGGTGCCAGAGGTATAAGATATCGTCACAACATCATTCTCTTTTGTTTCATTTTCTATTAAATCTAATCGTTCTTCATATTCTTTTTTTTCTTTTAGCAAGACAGAACCTACAGAGAGCGCTTTTTGCAATGTAATAAAAGAATCATCCCGCACTTTGTGCTTTTTTAAAATGCTCTGTCCCCATTCGATATCATCATCAAGATATACGATATCAATTTTCTTTAGACCAGCTAAATTGAGAGCATTTGCCAACTTTTCTAGCTGATTGTGTGTAGTACAAATCACTTTTGCCTCAGAATGCTGAATTCTGAATGGTATTTCATCCGGGAGAAGTTTGATAGAAAGAGGGACAGAGATCATGCCCGCAGAAAGCACACCTAGTTCTGAGATAAGCCACTCTGGCGAACCTTCCGCAATAATTGCAGCTCTGTCCCCAGCTTTGAGGTCATTTGCCAATAGCCAAGCAGCAAATTGACGCGCCTTTTGCCGCACTTCCTTAAAAGTCGTCGGCATATAGCCAGAATCAGTCCTTTTTAGCGCATAGGGGATGTCAGGATATTTCTGTTCAGCTTCCTTCAACATTTGCAAAACTGTCCTCTTCATCATATTCCCTTTCTATTAGCAAAAAATGATGGTTTATTATTGCATCTGAAAAGATAGGAGTAAATAGCTCTTGAATTTTTAAATTGAATAAGCCAATTCATGCGTCATTAAAGTGTGAGACGAACGAGAACACTGAAAGATGGATCCTGGTATCATATAATCGCCAGGATAAACAGAGGCGAATGCATATTCGACAATGAAGAAATAAAGCGCCTTTTTCTCAATATCGTTTTAAGGGCAAAAAAGAATAAAAAGCATCCTTATCGATTTGAAATTGCGAATTTCTGCATTATGGGTAATCACGTCCACTTCTTACTAAAGCCAGCACATGGGGAATCCTTATCAAGAATAATGCAATGGATACTTTCAGTTTTTGCAATTCATTATAATAAATGGGCAAACACAAAAGGACATGTTTGGTACGATCGATTCAAGAGCATTATTATAAACAGCTTGCAGCAATTTCTTTCAACATTTGAATATATTACGAATAATCCAATAAAAGCAGGCTTATGCTCACGCGCATCTGAATATAAATATAGTGGACAATATTTTATTTCTATAAATGATTTTAGCCTAATAGAAAAGCATCCGATTTTCTAGTAAAAAGAGATTATCAATAATAGCCAAACAGATGCTGATCTTCACATCTCGATAGAGTTTACCTATCGATAAATCTCCCCTAAATCTAATCTTTTCACATTACAGATTTCATGAAGACAGCCTTTTTGTTATGCCTGACTGCGATTATCTCTGCAATTATTGATATCGCAATCTCATACTGTGTCTGAGCTCCAATATCAAGACCAATAGGCGCATTGATTCTATTAAGTTGTTCCGTTGAAAATCCTTCCTCGATCAGCTTCTTTCGCAAAGAAACAATCTTCTTTTTCGAACCAAGTATCCCGCAATATGCCCATTCCTTTCCCAGACAATATCGAACGGCTCTTTCATAATTGAATTGAAAATTAACTACTATGTAGCTTGATTGGTCTAGGATTGGGGACAGAGCTTGCTCGAGATTCGGCCCACAAATAATAGAGTGCGCCATTGGAAATTTGCTCTTATTTGCGATTTCAGATCGTTCATCTAGGATGATGATTTTAAAGTCAAGGTTTTGTGCAATTATTGCAGTTGCAAGACTAATGTCTTCTGCTCCAATAATAATCAGTTTGGGTTGCGGTTCATACACTTCAATAAAAACTTCAATTTTTCTCTTCGTTGAATCAGGAAAGGATTCGTCAATCCGAGGAGGTATTTCTTCGATCCAAACAAATTTGCTAGACCTCAATGCTAAACAAGCTTTCGCTTGTTCGATCGCCTCCATCTCAAATTCTCTGCCTCCTAAAGAACCATAACTTTGGCCATTCTCACACAAGATGAGCTTTTGAGCATTTTGAGGAGCTCTCTGGGGGACAGAGGTTTGAGTATTGACCAAGCTTATCACCGCGAACCTCCGTCCCTCATTCAGCAATTGCTGCTTTATTCTCAAAAAACTGTCTTCAATGACCATGTTCCAAAACCTTCTTCAGCCTATTTGATGATCCTATGCATTTCTTCGTATTTCGGCTATAATAAAAATTGATAAGTCACATTTTATATTCAATTATATCTTTCTCATTTATGGAAGGCCTTGAATGAGTTATTCTGATCCTACCCATTTGGGTATTATCGCTTGTCCTGGAGCCGAAGCATTTGCGAATCAGGTCATTCGAAAGCTATCGGGTATCTATAAACATCGCTTTGCACGAAAAGCTCAAGCAATTGCCAGTCGCTATCATATTACTCCCGAACTAGTCATAAGAAAAATCAATTTTGCAAATGACTGCAATACTGGGATGCTTTTTCTCCCTGGAAACACCGATCGCTATCGTCCACCTCAGTTCAAAATCAATGTTCGGCATACCTTTTTTGCTAATGGCGAAATTAAAACCGAAATCCTTGAGTCAATCCGTGGCAGAAACATTTATATTTTTCAAGACATCGAAAACCATCAGCCTATTTCATTCAATGATGGAACAGTACATAAAGTACTCTCTGTCAATGATCATATTTTTAATCTCTTTGTAGCCGTAGATGCTGCTATGCAAGCCGGTGCCGCAGAAATCAATCTCGTGCTTCCAATCTATCCTTATTCTCGACAGCACAAGAAAAAAGGAAGAGAAGGTCTGACCGCCGCTCGGATAGGAAAAATGCTTGAAAGCCTGGGCGTCAACCGCATAATAACCCTCGACATCCATTCCAAAGAGATCGAGAATGCCTTTGATCGACTTAGAATGGAAAACCTTCATGCTTCTTTCCAAATCATCGATAAACTGATGTCCATCGTCGATATTGCAAAAGAAGAAATGGTCGTTCTGGCTCCCGATACTGGCGCCGTCGATCGAAATAAATTCTATGCAAATGCTCTGCAAAAACCTTTGGCGCTGCTTTATAAAGAGAGGGACTATTCGAAAGTCAGCAAGAATGCTGCAGATTCAAATATCAGTGAAGTGCGTCTGCTTGGCGATGTCACAAATAAAGTTGTATTTATGGCTGATGATATGATAGGTACTGGCGGAACTCTTATAAAAGCAATGAGATATTTAAAAGATCTAGGAGCGACAAAAGTAATATGCGCAGTCAGTCTTCCGCTCTTTTCTGGCAATGCTGTCGATGATTTTGATGCTGCCTACAAAGAAGGACTTTTCTTCAGAATCATAGGCACAAATGCCATCTATCATAATGAATTGCTGAAAAAAGAATGGTATATCCAAAGCGATGTTACAGGCCTTTTTGCCCAGGTAATCAGCTTGTTGCATCATAATAGATCCTTGAGCTCTCTTCTGGATAATAGAGACGTTGTCGCGCGCTTGATTAA
>WESA01000003.1 GCA_009768935.1 Rectinema subterraneum | reverse complement strand
CCTCGCGATGGACACCCTTGGCGTTCGGCTACTGGTTCCCCTTACCGGGCCCAGACGGGACTTGGCAATGTATTGCCGCACCCGCTAGTGAGTGCGCCCTGCCGGGCGCACAATAAAAAACCTCCTCTTTCGAGGAGGTTGTGGGGAGAGAAGGATTTGAACCTTCGAAGGCGAAAGCCAACAGATTTACAGTCTGCCCCCTTTGACCACTCGGGAATCTCCCCAATGATGGACAAAAGTCCCTCGAGCCATCTCCCGGAATCGAACCGGGGACCTCGAGATTACAAGTCACGCGCTCTGCCAACTGAGCTAAGATGGCGTGGGCAACGCAGCGCAATATATACGAAAGCCACAACATTCGTCAAGGCCTTTCAATGCTTGACTTCACTGCCAGAATGCAAATTTGGAGCTTCGAACACAGATGTTCCATTGAGCGCAGTGTCGTGTAGAGCTCTAGGATGAATCTCAACCAGGCTGAGCGCAATGAAACCTTGAGATACCGCATGATGATCCGAATAGATATCAGGTGTCCGCTCCTGCCTGCCTTCAGCAAGAAAACAATAGGTATAGCCGTCAGCTCCATCAAAACATTTGAGATTGTCGAGGTATCTGTTCTTCCCTGGATTCGCCCAAACTGCACACAAATCGGTGCAAGATGTAGAAGGGCCATTTATATTGATAAAAGAATCCGGTTTCCATAGCGCTATAAGCTTCTCGAGATTTGATGCAACAAATGATGTCAATCCGCCATATTCGAGGTTGTCCCCGAAGGATGCGCATGATACAGCGATTGCCGGAATTCCTTCGAGCGCTGCCTGCCGGGCCGCCCCGCATGTGCCGGAATAGATTATGTCGGTGCCGAGGTTTGGCCCTTTATTGATACCTGAAATGACAACATCTGGAGCTTCATGCAGAACACCCAGTCCTGCAACAATCACACAATCCGCGGGTGTGCCGGAACAGCTATAGCGATGTTCTCCCAGTTTGCGCAGTTTCGTCGGCTTTTTCAGGGTCATAGCATGGCTGACCCCAGAGCGTTCGTGTTCAGGCGCTACTACCCATATTTCATGAAGTTGCTCTCCCCTATCATTTTTCAGCGAACCCAACGAATCTACCAGGGCAAATAAACCATCAGATTGAATTCCATCGTCATTTGTAAGCAAGATGCGCATGTATGCTCCGTTGTGAGTTATTATTCATGAATAAACTTCAATGCTCGAGAATCCGCAATCCAGATCCCGGAGACACTTCATACACTACGGGTCTGAAACCGAAAATGCGTTCATATTCTTCAAGTCTGTGGCGATATGCTTCTTTGACATCATTGTTGAGAATCGTCAGCGTGCTCCCGCCGAACCCCTGTCCGACCAGACGAGAACAGAGCACCCCGTCGAGCTCGAGCGCTCTCTTCGCCAGCCAGTCGATTTCGGGGCAAGATATCTCATACAAGCTCCTCAAGGAAGCATGCGATTTGTTCACTATTCTTGCGAAACCCGCATAATCCTGGCGCGCAAGGGCATCTTCCGCTTCGCTCACCCGCCGTACTTCCTCAAGTACATGGAGGCAACGCCTTCGTTTTCTTTCCGGGACAATTCCCAAAAGCTCATCCAGCTCCCTTGGAGCGATATCTCGAATTGAACGGTTGCCGCGAGGCGTCAACACGGAAAGACAGGCGTTGCAATCGGAGGTGCGCTGTTCCAGCTCAGCTTCTACCGAAAGCCTTGGCACTTTGGAATCAGTAAGCACCATCTCCCATGGTTCAGGCAGAAATTGAATGCCTCGCCGTTTGCGCGTGCGCAGGTCTACGACAGAAAAACTCCTTCCCGCAGGCGCTGTAATGGCGAGATAATTGGTAATGGGAAAATCTTTCTCGAAAAAAACCGATTGAGCTTTGCAAGCATGGGCGGCGAGCTCGTCGGGCTTGATATCAAGATTATATATTGTCTTGAAGATGAAGGCCGCTGCCATATTGAGCGAGCTGCTGATGCCAAGGCCAAGCCCTAATGGAACGCTGCTCTGGATAGTGACATTGAGCCCTTTCGGCTCCAGCTCGAAAACGCGCAGGAAATAATCACAAATGCTTTTGATATGATTTGCCCAGCGGTCTTCTCTTTTATATTTCAGCGTCGCAATATTTGCACGCTTGCGTTCGTTGAAGTCCCCTGCATAGAACCTGAGAGAATTATCCTTGCGGAATGACACTGCGACTCTGACCTCGAAGGAAAGAGCTGCTGCGAGCACAAGGCCATCCGTAAAATCAGTATGTTCTCCGAGAATTTTGACGATTGCTGGCGCTGCCACAGTGCAATCGGGAGCTGTTTCATATTCCGACAGGTGAATTGCGAAAATATCCTTCATTGAATTCATTTTACCCTATTTATTGCGTATCTTCAACCAAGTTTTTTCGCTTCTTCCAGCAAATGATGTATTTTCTTCAGCTTATTCTGCACCTCTCGCATTTCCTGCTCATATTTCCGCCGCTCAATGATTTTTGCCTGCATTGATCTGCATTTCCAGGAATCCGATTTACCCAGATAGCGGCTGACAACCTTCTCGCCCTCGCGCCACTGCAGATACGCATACACCATATGAAATCTGCGCTTCAGGATAATGCTTCCTTTTGGGCGTGATGCACATTCGTTTTCGAGGCGCTGCAATCGGTTATGAAGCATTTTTTCTTCATACAGAAGAGCTTGAATTACAGATTCCATTCTATACCATATTAGTATGCGAGAGATGCGCATGCAATCCAAAATTATTAAAAAAAATAAAATCCTTGTGCTTTCTTGCAATGTTCCGGTAAAAATATATAATTAACCTGTAGGGAAGCCTAATGCATACAGACAAGTTGATTCGCAGCGCATTGTTGCCGGGGATTTTTTATCCTGCCGATCCTGAGCAGCTAAAATCAGAAGTGCGCATGCTCGCTATGCAAACTGAACAGATGCCTCATTCCGGATGCGCCATTATTTCGCCGCACGGAAGTTTCCGCTACAGTGGACTTCTTGCCGCAAAAGCATGGGGCTCGCTGGTCGGTGCAAACCCTTCAATTATTATTCTTGCAGGCCCTGCCCATTTGCCATATGAAGAAGGAGTGTTCCTGCCGGAATCCTCTCAGTTCGATATTCCCGGAGCTGTCCTCAATGTCGATGTGAGTTTTGCAGAGTACCTTCTTGCCAGGATTCCGGAGCTCAAGAAAAACGACTTAGTGCATCTTGAGGAGCATTCCATTGAAATGCAGCTGCCTTTCGCCGAGCACTTCTTCCCGGGCGTGCCAATACTTCCATTTATTGTATCCGGAAGAGATGAAAAAACTGTCGCCACTGTAGAACAGCTATTCGAAGAGATACGAGTCTGCGTTGAAAATCAGGGAGTTTTGATACTCTCCTCTGATCTTGCAGTAAGCAACACTCCAGAAGAATGTGACAAGCTCTCAAATGAATTTATTGCTGCATTATCATGCGGCAGTACTGCGTCATTTTCCGCCCATGATGTTTCCCGCCATTCATTCTGCGGTGAGCCGGCTATCCGCGCATTCAGGCATGCATATCCTGAGTCAAAATCCCGACTTCTGGCCTATGCAAACTCGGCACCTTTCAGAGAAGGCAGTGACGAGCTTGTGGTAGGATATGGAGCCATTAGCTTTTCGAGGTAGAAAATGAAATTCTCGATCGATATCGATGACCAGAAGGCATTACTGAAATATGCACGAAAAGTGATTCAGGCAGCTTTGGAACACGAGCCTGAACCGGAGCCTCCAGAGCTTTCAACTACCCTCAGATGCGGCGCTTTTGTCACGCTGAGAGAAGATGCATCACTTCGCGGGTGCATTGGCCGAATGCAAAGCAATGATCCGCTGGCACGAACAATTGCTGAGATGGCCTTGGCTGCCGCATTCGAGGATCCGCGGTTCACTTCTGTGGCTGCAGAAGAATTGCCGCGTCTCGAAATCGAGATCACTCTGCTTTCGCCCTTAAAGCCAATACTCCCCGAACAGGTTGTGGTTGGAAAGCATGGACTTCTTATTTCCGCCCTGGGGCGATCCGGAGTCCTCCTCCCTCAGGTGCCGACAGAATATGGTTGGGATAGAGAAACTTTCCTTGAACAGCTTTGTAGAAAGGCGGGACTTGCAGCAGGAACATGGAAATCTTCGCTTGCACAGCTCTATGGATTTGAAGGATTTGTCTTTTCTGAGTCATCCCTTTCACCTGCGGAAGGATGAGCGGCTGAAGCTGTGGGCGAAATTTTTCTGATCGATTTTTTGACTTTTTTGTGCCAGAACGCACGCATTTTCTCTGCCGAGCGAAAGATAGCATACAACCACGGATGAATTGGCACATCCCATGCGCCGTATCTGTGAATAATCTTTCCGCCGAACCCGGTCTTGAAAAGATAGAGCCCCGACATTGCATGCGAAGCATCGTCGCCCTGCGGCGGGATACCGAAAAAGTCATACATCCTCGCGCCCTGCTCCTTGGATTCTTGTATTGCATGCCATTGCAAGGCATATGCGGGCATCATATTCCGCTTCAGGTTGGATGATGCACCATACATATAAGTAGCAACCGGGCCATGTTTCAGAACAATGATTCCTGCAAGGGCATCGCTCTCATGATGCGCAATGTAGAGCGATAAGATTGGCCGATCCTGTTGAGGAATCCCCTGCTCTTTCATCAAATCCGAAACTTCCAAGACTGTATCAAAAAGCGTCGCATAATATGATTCAGGATGAATGGCAATTTTGTCGCGCTTTGCTGTTTCCTCGTAGAGTTTCATAAAAAGAGGCAAGCCTTCTTTTCCATGCTTAGTGACCTGTATGCCTTTTTTTTCTGATAGCCTAATGTTGTATCGCCACTTCGGTTTCATGCCTGACAGCAGCTCTTCGGTAGACTTGGCAAGATCCAGTACGACAGTATCGGCGACTTGTACATCTGTGCCTTTGTGCAGGATGAGCCTTTTGCTTCCCGTTGGACCAGAGGTCAATTCGAATTCGGTTTTCTCGTCAAGCATGCGCTCCCATGGGAGGTCGAACCGAACAAACGCATCTGATTTGCCCATGGATTCGCTTAACGCGCGGCCAAGCATGCTCAACGCATTCCATCGATCCGGCAATCGCGAAAGCTCGCCCCCGCCATGCGGCACATACAGGAATGAGAGAAATTTAGCTATTTTCCGCCGCAGAACCAAAAGATTGCCGTGCGGTCCATCATCCTCGAAATCATAGGAGCAGGAATAGGCTTGCCAACCAGTGCGCGCCTTGAATAGCCCCCAGAATTTCGACTGCAGAAAACTAGAATATTCAAATTCCGGGATGCAATCCGAGGCGGAGGAAATTGGGGTAAAAGCGACGTGCGGCAGCACGTTCATCGTCTTTTTCTTGCTAATATGCTCATCCTATCTCGCCATTCAAGACTCTTCGGAGCGCAATTGGCTCGCCATTCACAACAAGCCGCTTGGTGCCCACCCATGCACTGCCATCTTTTGCAACAATCGGAATCGAAAAGAATGCATCGACATCGATTATTGCAGAAGGAATTTCTGAAGATGCCGGTTCACCCTCGGTTTTTTCAAGAATAACTCGATCGCCGGGGCTGGCATTGGGAGCGGCTAGCACTTCAACGCTTTCTGTTCCGTCAGGAGCAGAGACAGATGCAGCCAATAACATGCCTGCGCTTTCGACACCTCTCAGCTTGGCTGGCTTGAGATTGTTCACTAAAACAATATTCTTGCCCAGAAGCTCGTCTTCTTTATAAAAGGGAACAAGACCTGAGACAATGGTCCTCTCTTTGCCGCTGCCGTCGTCGAGCGTTTCGATGTAGAGCTTGTCGGCTTTGGGATGTCGCTCGATTTTGACAATTTTGGCGACTCGGAGGTCTACAAGCTTGAAGAATCGCTGCTCTGGAGGCTCAGAAGGAGGGGCAGAAGGCGGAGCTGCAGGTCCCTGAACGCCAGGCCCTTCTGCATTTTCCTGTGCGTCGCGTTCTTGCCGTTCCTTCTGAGAGCCGGAATAGCGCTCGCGCAATGCTGAAATGAGATCATCTTCCAGTTTCTGGAACAGCATTTCAGGTTTCCGCACTGTTCCTGGCAGGCCGGCTGGGCCAAGCTCTCGCCAAGACAGCCCCTGCGCACCAAAAGACAGACCCAGAAAGCCAGCAAGATTCTCGGCAGCCTTGGGCATATACGGATACGTCATAATCGCCAGATCTTTCAGCACATAGCAAAGATCGCGCATCAGCGAGGCAGCTTTCGCTGGCTCTTCCACCCGCGCCTTCCAGGGCGCTTCGTCTTGAAATCGCTTGTTCGCAAGATCTGATATAGCAAAAATGCTCCTGAAGGCGTCGCGAAGCTCAGCTCGTTCCAAATGCTCAGCGACATTTTCCTCCAGCTTCAGCACCTCTTTCCAGAATGCTGCATCGGGCTCGCCTTCCGGAATGACCCCATTGTAGTAGCGGGACACAAATGTGAGTGTCCTGTTCACGAGGTTACCAAGGTTGCCGATGAGCTCCCCATTCACCTTTTCCTGAAAATCAGCCCAGGTGAAGGTGTAGTCCGAGGTTTCCGGCCTGTTCCAGAAAATATAGAAGCGCCATACATCCGCAGAAATACCTGTTTCCATGGCATCGGTGCCGAACACACCGATCCCCTTCGATTTCGAGAATTTTCCGGCTTCGTAATTGAGGTATTCAGTGCTGGACATGTGATGCAGCATGGTCCAGGGCTTACCGCTCCCAAGCAGGCTCGACGGGAAAATTACCGTGTGGAATGGGATATTGTCTTTTCCGATAAACTGGAAAAGTTCGACCTTGTCGGGATTTTGCCACCAGCTTTTCCAATCGAAATTCTTTTCCTTTGCGAGGCTGACTGTCATGGAAATGTAGCCAATCGGCGCATCGAACCAGACATAGAAAACCTTGTCTTCGTACCCCTTTTTCGGGACAGGGATGCCCCATTTCAAATCGCGCGTAATGGCACGAGGATGAAGCCCGTCGCGGATCCAAGCCTGTGTCATCTGGATTGCGTTGTTTGCCCAGAAACCTTTGATGCTTGCTTCCTTCATCCATGCTTCCAGCTTTGGCAAAATAGCCGGGAGATCGATATAGAGGTGTGTTGTCGTCCGCGGCTTCGGTGTCGCTCCACATGTGGCGCATTTCGGGTTGATCAGTTCCATTGGATCGAGCAGTTTTCCGCACATCTCGCATTGGTCACCGCGGGCTCCTTCATAACCACAATACGGGCATGTCCCTCTGACATACCGGTCTGCAAGGAACCTGTGGCATGAGTCGCAGTACAGCTGTTCGATGGATTGGCTGGTGATGTAGCCGTTTCGATCGAGGTCGAGGAAAATCGATTGTGTAACCTCGGTATGGTCAGGAGTCGAAGTCCTGCCAAAAGTGTCAAAGGCAATTTCGAACCATGAATAGATGTCGCGATGCAAGGCATGAAACTTGTCACATAGCTCGCGCGGGCTTAGGTTTTCTTCAAGCGCTTTTGTCTCGGTGGCTGTGCCGTATTCATCGGTGCCGCAAACATAGAGCGTCTCGTAACCACGAAGCCTGCAGAATCGAGCAAACACATCGGCGGAAAGTACCTGAATGAGGTTGCCGAGATGAGGAACATTATTCACGTAGGGAAGAGCTGAAGTAATGAGTCTTCTTTTCATGGTTTGGACAATATCCCTGCAGGCGGGGGCTGTCAAGAACAGGCCCGCGTGATAGTATTATTGCAGATGGTTGTATCAATGCTGCGCATGGTGCTCAGGCTTGGAGAAGCATCGACAATCAAAGACAAAAGAAGGGTCGTTTTGGCGATTAAGGAAAAACTGCAGCATCGCTACAAGCTTTCATGCGCTGAAGTCGACTTGCTCGATTCTGTCATGTTCGCTGAAATCGGTGCGGCCCTTGTTTCGAACTCTCCGCAGCACGGAGAGACAGTTTTGCGTGATGCGGTGACTTTTGTGGAAGACCATTATCCGGTCGAGCTATATGATGTGCAGACCCATTACGAAATATTTGGCTGAAAGGAAATAAACGATGAGCAGAATTCCTGGTGTAGCGAAAGCATTTCTTTTTGCGGCCGTCATTTCCATTATGCTCGCATCTTGCATCGGCATCGAAGCCGCTACAAAAATGGATGCGAAAGGCTCTGGCACATTGTCCATGGAATACCAGATTTCCAATGAATTTGCGCAGATTGGTGCCCTTGAGACAACACCATCTCTTCCCTTGCCTCTTTCCCGCGAAGACATAGAAAAAAGCTTGCAGAGAATCGAGGGCGTCCATCTGAAATCCTATTCCCAGAATTCAAGAGCGAACAATATAATCATTTCTTTTACATTATTGTTCGACTCCCCTTCCCACCTGGCATATTATCTCGACCCTGCAGGAAAATTCGTACAATACAGCCAAGAGGATGGCATTTCACACTTGAAGCTCACGCTGGGAGATGCAATTCAACCGCTCGACAAGCAAATGAAAGATGCATTATACGAAAAAGTGAAACCGTACAATTTCAAATTCACGTTCGAGGCATCGCAGGCGGCTCCCGAAATTTCCATGCAAAATGCTGATTTTTTCAAGACAGCAACTTCGGGGAAAAAGGTTACGCTTGAATCATCGATGGCCGACCTGCTGACATCTGTTGAACCGCCGCGGATAGATATTTCCTGGCGCTGAATATCAGCCATATATATCAATGATATTTTCTCCAGAAAAAAGGCAAATTTAAAATAACGTTATTTATATATAACTTGACTAATTCTATTGTTTAGATTAGTTTTTCTGGAACAGCGAATCTTATATTCGTCAGTCTTTTTTTTATCAGTGGAGGAAATGCCTCATGCCAAAGAAAAAATTTGTGTATTCGTTTGGTGCAGGAGTCGCGGAAGGCGATGGCACCATGAAGGAACTTCTCGGTGGCAAAGGCGCTGGCTTGCACGAGATGACAAAAATTGGGCTTCCTGTACCGGCAGGATTCACTATCACCACGGAAGTTTGTGATCTCTTCTTCAAAAGCGGCAAGAAGTGGCCGGAAGGACTAGAAAAAGAAGTCCAGAAACACTTAAAGCAGCTCGAAAAAACAACAGGCAAGACGCTTGGGGACCCCAGGGATCCGTTGCTTGTTTCAGTGCGCTCGGGCGCTCCTGTTTCCATGCCTGGCATGATGGAAACCATCCTCAACCTAGGCCTTACCGATGCTTCTGTCGAGGGCCTTGCTGCGAAGACAGGGAATCGCCGTTTCGCTCTTGATGCATATCGCCGTTTCATCATGATGTATGGCTCCACAGCAATGGGCATTGAGCGTGAGGAGTTCGACAAGGCGTTCGACGAAATCAAAGCAAAGCGGACAAGAGCTCGCCTGGGCATCCCTGCAGACCAGAAAGTCAACGATACCGATGTCAATGAAGAGGAGCTCGACGAGCTCATCAAAATGTTCAAGAAAATCTATCGCGAACACATCAAAGTCGATTTTCCGCAGGATCCATGGGAACAGCTGAAAGGTGCAATCGATGCAGTGTTCAATTCATGGATGGCTGATAAGGCAGTGACCTACCGCAAGGTGGAAAAGCTTGTCGGCATCAAGGGAACAGCAGTGAATGTCGTGCAGATGGTATTCGGCAACAAAGGCGAAACCTCCGGTACCGGCGTTTGCTTCACCCGCGATCCGAACAGCGGCGAAAATGTATTCTATGGCGATTATCTGGTCAATGCGCAAGGCGAGGATGTTGTAGCAGGCATCAGAACCCCCATCAGACTCGCAGAGCTTGACAAGCGCGACCCCAAAGTATACAAGCAGCTCGTCGACATCCGCAGAAAGCTCGAAAAACACTACCGCGATATGCAGGACCTCGAGTTCACTGTCGAAGAAGGCAAACTGTACATGCTGCAGTGCCGCACCGGCAAGCGCAGTCCTATTGCAGCCTTCCGCATTGCCGTGGACATGGTAAAAGAAGGACTCATCAGCAAAGAAGAAGCGATTCTTCGCATCAAGGCATCGGATATCGAAGGCATTTTCTACCCCATGATCGACAAGTCAAAACCGGAAGAGCTCAAGAAGGCGTTCCTTGTCCAGGGCATTGACGCGGTCCCTGGCGCAGCAACCGGAAAAGTCGTTTTCAATGCAAAAGATGCTGAAGAATGGGCTGCAAAAGGCGAAAAAGTAATCCTCGTTCGGAAAGAAACCAGCCCGGAGGATGTCGGCGGCATGCATGCTGCTCAAGGCATTCTCACCGCTACAGGCGGCAAAACGAGCCATGCGGCGGTTGTCGCGCGCGGCTGGGGCAAAACCTGCATTGTCGGCTGCGAAAAGCTCGACATCGATTACGAAAAGGGCATCTTTGCGGTCGGTGAAACTGTCATCAAAGAAGGCGACTACATTACGCTTGACGGCGGGACCGGCAATGTCTACAAAGGCCAGCTCAAACTTGTGAAACCTGAACCCCCCAAAGCATATACCACTCTGATGTCCTGGGTTGACAAAATCAGAACCCTCAAGGTTCGCACGAATGCCGACACTCCGTATGACGCCGAAAAAGCTCGTCAGCTTGGGGCAGAAGGCATCGGTCTTTGCCGGACCGAGCATATGTTCTTCGATTCCGAAGAGCGCATCCTCGCAATTCGGGAAATGATTATCGCTGACGATCTCGAGAGCCGCAAAAAAGCGCTTGCAAAACTTCTGCCCTTCCAGACCAAAGACTTCGAAGGCATTTTCAAGGCGATGGATGGCTTGCCTGTCACGATCCGCTTGATCGACCCACCGCTCCATGAGTTCGTGCCGCACGATGAAGAAGGACAGCGCGCCCTTGCAAAAGCAGTCGGCGTTTCCTTCGAAAAAGTCGTTCAGCGTGTCGAGCAGCTTCACGAAGCCAACCCCATGCTCGGCCACCGTGGCTGCCGTCTGGCCATCACCTATCCTGAAATTCTCGATATGCAAGTGACCGCAATCATCACTGCGGCCTGCAATATGACAAAGAAGGGCATCAAGGTGCTTCCCGAAATCATGATCCCCCTTGTTATCGACGACAAGGAGCTCAAGATTCTCGAAACGCGAACCCGCGAAGTCGCAGATGCAATTATTGCAAAATCTGGCATTAAGCTAAGCTACATGGTCGGTACTATGATCGAAGTGCCGCGCGCTGCTCTCCTCGCTGACAGAATTGCTACAGTTGCAGAATTCTTCTCGTTCGGAACGAATGATCTCACTCAGATGACGCTTGGCCTTTCCCGCGACGATGCAGGCAAATTCCTCCCCGATTACGTGGACGAGAAAAAAGCGGGCGTTTTCAAAGCTGATCCCTTCCAGAGCCTCGATCAGGACGGAGTTGGTATGCTCATTCGCATGGGTATCGAAAAAGGTCGTTCTGTCAGGCCAAAACTTAAAGTAGGTATCTGCGGCGAACATGGCGGCGATCCCGCATCGGTCAAATTCTGCCATCGCGTTGGCATGAATTATGTTTCTTCTTCTCCTTTCAGAGTACCCATTTCTCGGCTTGCTGCTGCTCAGGCGGTTGTAGAAGAAACTGCTTCGGCAAAGAAACCAGGTAAAAATAGAGGCAGACCGGCGAAAAAAGCAAGTGCAGTCGCGCCGAAAAAAACCTCGACGAGAGGCAGAAAGCCAGCATCCGCAGTCAGAGCTGTATCCGCTTCCAGCGCTGCATCCGCAGCACCCAAGCGGCGCGGCAGACCTCTCGGGTCCAAGAACAAGAATAAATAATCAAGTAGAGGGCGGGCATTCGCCCGCCGACGGTTTAAAAAAGGGGGTCAGACCCCCTTTTTTAATTTTTTGTATCAAGCAAAATGGTGACAGGCCCTTCGTTTGTGTAGCGGACCCGCATGATTTCCTGGAACATGCCTGTTTGCACATGCAGGCCTTGGTTGCGCAATTTTTTGCAGAAAAGCTCGTACAAGTACCGAGCGCGCGCTGGCTCCGCAGCCTGGGAATACGAGGGCCTCCTGCCTTTTCTTGAATCGGCGTACAAAGTAAATTGCGAAATGACAAGCGCCTCATATCCAAGATCCAGCACTGAAAGGTTCATTTTTTGCTGCTGATCCATAAATATCCTGAGGTGAGCGATTTTTTCAGCAAGATATGATGCATCTTCATCAGTGTCATCGACCCCCACACCAAGATACACAAGTATCCCATTCGAGATGCGGCCGCAAAGACGCTCTCCGGAATTGTCTTCCGGTTGCATGGTGACGGAGGCTTCTGATACTCGCTGTATGACTGCTCTCATCTTGTATTCAACCCCCCGTTGCTCTATTAGTTCTGGGGTATCGGATTCGCTACACCCTGTTCGAGTGAATCGAGCTCAGACAGAATTTGTTGCAAATCCTCATCGCTCAGTACATCGACATTCTGGATTGCACTGTCTATTCTTGCAAGCAAACTTCGGATTGCTTCCACGTCGAGCGCGGGCAGGGACATCTGTTCTGTGCTATTCTGCTGCGCTTCGGTTGTTTGCTGCTCTGCTTTGGGAGGATAATTATCTGCCAGCCATGCGAGGAATTCATTTCCTGGACCACCGGTAAGCCATCTGCTTGAAACCTTTATGACTCCTTTTGCAGGAACAATTCTCTCATTCCAGTACAACCCAAGTGCCGAGTCATTTATGGAGTATGGCGAAAGCGTAAAGCCGCGCATAAGCGAAGAATCATAGGCAAACATGGAGTCGCTCAATCGTTTCCAGTTAGCAATGACAACTGCATCAGGCCTCGGCTCCGAGTCGAAGAGAAGCGCAACCGACGCATACTCTCCCGGGCTTACGATATATGGCTCTTGTGAATCAGGAGTAAGGTACATTTCATCAATGACCTTTGGATTGGAAGCAAGCGCGATATGATTTCCTGACTTTTCGCCGAGCCAGGTATCGCATACTTCCTTGAGCATTATTTTCATATCGCGCGAGGTAAAGTTTTCCACCTCAATTTCGACAAGAAACCCATTCGCGACCCTCGAGCCAGCAAGCGATGCAAACTGAATCCGCTGTGTCACCCGGTTGATTATCGAGCGGTATTCAATTTCTATTCCGTTCGCAATTTGCTTCTGGGAAGTCTGGTACTCCTGGGACGAACCCATCCGGTAGATTCTGCCATCGACATTGATAACTATGAAGCTTGTCCGGGGATCATCGCTGTACCAAATCGGCTCATATTTCTTTTTTCCGGCTATATCTACTAGTCGATACAGCATCGGACGCAGTGTCAGGTCGTCGGTCGCAATTCTCACTAGTCCGCTTCGGAGATCGAGCGCGGTGGCTGCACTCGTAAAGCAAAATATAACAGCAAGCAGCGCAAAGGATCTTTTCATGGAGAAATCTCCCTCATATATGCATCAATTTTAGCCAGGAGAAGCTCGAGGATTCGCTTTTTCGCTTCCAAAAGTACATTCAGCTTATTGAGGCGGCTCTTTAGATTCGAGTCGACTTCAGGAGCATTTTGGGGGGTATATTGCACATACAGCGGCAATTTCGATGAGCCTGGCAGTTCGTTACGAACGCGAAGCGTCTTGAGAAGATAATATACTCTTATATACTGTTGTTCTTGCAGCGCTTCCTTCTGCATTCCGCCAATTTCCATTTGAGCTGCTTTTTCGGTTTCGTACGCCATCAAACGCGAAAATTTCGCTTCCCTCGCCTCCAGCCCCATCACATTCAGCCTCCAGGAAACAAGAGAGGCCTTGTCCGAATCTGGCCATTTTTCTTTCAATTCATTGAAGAGAGGAAAGGAACGCGCAATATCTCCTAATTGATAATAGCTTTCCGCCTTCCAGAAAAGAGCAGAAGCAAAAAGCGGGCTGCCGGGATATGCCTTCAGAAAATCATCGAAAGCAATAATTGCGTCCTTGAAGCGACCAGTTTTGAAGAATATGCGGCCTAGCTGGAACTTCATGTCAGGAATATTGGGATGATCAGAATAGTTTTGAATGAACTGCACGCAGTAGAGGTAGGATGTAGGATAATCGCCGGCATTGAAATACGATTGTGCTGCCATAAAGCAGCTGTCTGACGCCAGAGAGCTTTCCGACCATGTCTCGTACAGCAAAGCGAATTCCGAGCCTGCCTTTTGAAAATTTTCCTTTTTGAACAGATCGAATGCAGAACTGAATTTGGCAAAAATCTCATCATTCCCTTGGGCATGAAGAGAAAGCGATATGCCCGCCAATAAGAGCAAGAGCCCCAAAATGTACTTTTTCATGTTCGCGTTTGTCCTCTCACACAATTTTGATATATTAAAACAGAATTTGCTTTGCCTACTATGCTATTCGTTCCACGCGCTCCTTATACTACAGGCAAAAGCCTGCTTGTCCTGAGCCGCAAAGAATGCGCTCCCTATAACCAATATATCCGGCTCATGAATGGCGACTTGAGAAATTGTGCTGAGGTTTGTCCCTCCATCAACCGCTATCAGGAAATCGAGCCCTTCTTTTTTTCGAATATCGCGCAGTTCATCGACCTTCGAAAGGCAGAAAGGAAGGAGTTTCTGGCCTCCATATCCGGGATTGACAGTCATCACGAGCACCTGATCCACCGCTTGAAGCAAAGGAAGAATCTGGCTAACAGGGGTAGAAGGCACTATCGAAATACCCGCTTTTTTCCCCGAATGCCGGATTGTCTGCAAAAGCCGGTGTGAATGAATGCATGCTTCAGCATGAAACGTAATTGCATCGGAACCGGCATCGAGAAAAGCATGTATGTGACGCTCAGGCTCCTCGATCATAAGGTGCGTATCCAGAAACAGGCCAGTTCGCTTGCGGATATCTGATACCATTTTGTTCCCGAATGTTATGGGGGGCACAAAATGGCCATCCATGACATCGAGGTGGAGCCATTCAGCTCCGCTGGATTCAATCGATTCGACCGCGGCACCGATTTCCAGAAAATCCGCAGACAAAATTGATGGCGCTATAATCGGCATTTTCATACAGTCAACAGAATAATGCAAATCTGCGGCTTTTGCCAAGCCGATTTTCACATTGACAGCTCGAAATCGCGCAAACTTCAATAGACAAATGATATACGCATTGACGAATATTTCATCGCTCGGATACTATTACACAAGATAAAAGCAAGGAGTTCAAAGCCTTCATGGCAATTCAGCCTCAGATCAAGAATGCGTCAGCCGCCAGCGATCTCCTTATCGCATATGAAAGCCTCAAGAATGCTGACATTCAGAGCGCAGACTTGTTTCTCGAACGTGCATTGAAGACAGACTTCGAGCATCCTGAAGTTCTTTTTGCGATGAAATGCATGCAGTTCTGGAAAGAGCAGCTTCTCAACATGCCTGATACAAAAAACTTGCTGGATCGCGGAGATTTTCTCTGCGCTTCATGGAAAAAATTCATGGTATTTCTTGGCCATATCGGGGAAAGCTTTGAAACAACGCGCTATGCGTTCAAGCGTTTCATTTTTGGTTTGGCGCTGGATCAGTACCTTGCCCTTCCGGATGAACAGAAAGAATCCCTCGGAGCGGCCATCGATTTGCGATTAGGGCGTTCCCGCAAGGCAACAGGAGACATCGAAACAGCTATCGTGCATCTTGAGAGAGCCGCCCAGTCGCAGCGAAACGATGCAGCAATTCTTTCGGAACTTGCAGATGCCTACGCAATGGCTGGTGAAGCCCGCCTTTCAAAAGCGCTTTTCAGAGAAGCATTTTTTATCGATCCGCAAGCTGTAGAAATCGATTTTCTCGAATCTGAATTCATTCTCAAGATCATTGAAAATGTGCGCAATTTAGGCTATTCTGGAAATGATATTGCTGAATGGATTCCTGTATATGCTGAAATCTGGGGCGTTTTCAATCTGAAGCGCGAACTGAGTACTGCCGAATATAATCGAATATCGGCATCAGCTCGCCAGATCGAGATCGAATTGAGGGAATCTCCACAGCGCCGGTCGAGCCTTTTGCCCCGCCTTCTGAACCGCTACTTCTGGATGGCGGACTATCTGAAGGCTCAGGGCGATGAAGCCGGATGGCATTCTGTATCACTCAAGATCAAGATTCTTGATCAATCGATACATGCATTGTATGTAGGATGAAGAGGAGAATATGATGGCCGAGTCTCCGTTGAATGAAAAATTGCAATTGATGCTGAACGAAGAAAAATGGACCAGAACGCTTATGGCCAATTATTCTGTCGCCAGCCTCAAAGAACTTGATCGTCTTGTTGAAGACGCTGTTCAGCAAGGTGTAACTGATGATATAATAAAAACTTGCACAGATCATCTTTCGCAGACAAAGAACAGCGTCATTGCACTCTATGTTGCAGGCATTTTAAATATCATGCGCCAGCCAGCAGATGAATCCTACCTTGTGCAGCTTATGGATTTGTTTGCTGACAGCAAGAAAACCAATATTGTCGAATACATTTGCAACCGCATGCTGGACTACGGAGAAAACCGCATTGCGCTCATGCGGCTTGCCGAGTGCTATGCGGAAGACGATAAAATCGAACAGCGCTATGCAGTGTGGGAACGACTTGTACGCATCGATACGGAAGAAGCTGAACTTGCGCAGCTCATAGCGGAATGGAAAGAGAAAAATGGGCGTACGGAAGAAGCCATCGATTTTTACAAGAAAGCCCTGATTCGATATATAAACAAAAGTCTGTTTGCAAATATAAAAGATATATGGCTCAAACTTATAGACCTGTCTCCCGAAGACCTGGACTTTTTCCTCCATGCGCAGAAAAAGATCGCCAAGCAGATCTCGCCCGAAAAGGCCGCGATGCTGCTCATGGATCTTTATGCCTGGTACAAGAAAAATGAAAAATGGGAGACTGCACTCGATATCCTCAAACTCAGTATCGAATACGACGAGCGCAACCCTGCCCTGCGCAAAGAATTCCTCGATTGCTATACTGCAATCTACTCCGGTCACTCGATGTTCGATGAATGCGTGCGGCTCTCCAATTTGACACAGACCTATAGGTCTTTGCATGAAGCCATCGCTGATTTCGAGAAGCGCATCGCATTTGACAAAGGCAATTTCGTTTTCCACAGAACATGGAGCATCGGTCGCATTTCCAATGTCACCAACGACGAAATAGTCATTGATTTCTCGAAATCGCGCAACCACCACATGTCGCTGAAAATGGGGTTCGACAGCCTTACCACTCTGTCCAAAGATCACATCTGGGTTCTTAAGGCAACATGGCCCAAAGAAAAGCTGAGAGACAAGGTAAAGGCAGATCCCGCATGGGCAATCAAGGTAATTATAAAGAGTTTTGATAATCGCGCTGATATGAAACGCATCAAAGCCGAGCTGGTGCCTTCTATTCTTTCGACATCTGAATGGAATTCATGGAGTTCGCGCGCCAAAGAAATTTTGAAAACCGATCCGATGTTCGGCAATGCGTCTGATGATATTTCCACCTTCATCGTTCGCGACCGGCCGCTTTCATTCGAGGAAAAAATCTATGCCCAGTTCAAGGCAGAAAAGAATTTCTTCGCGCGCGCCCAATATTTCAGAGATTACATTGAGATGAGCGATATCGATTCCGATTATTTCGAGGATATGCTTTCCTACTTCGTGTCGTTCCTCAAGATCGGTCAGGTGAACGAATATGTCGTTGGCTCGTATCTGCTGCTTAAGGAACTGTCCACAAGATATCCCAGGCTTCAGCAGCATGTCACGATACGATTCCCCGACTTATTCGCGCAGATAAAAGACAGCATTGTTCCTATCTATCTCGGGCTGAAGGACACCGAGCTCAAGAATCAATTCATTCAGAATATCAAAACACTTATCCCGAATTGGCCCGATATCTATATTCAGCTTCTCCCCTATGCTCGCTCCAACAAAATGCTCGAAGCGCTCGAGAATGCAGACCAGGAAGAAAAGCTGAAGCGCCTAGCGATGTATATCGTGGAAAACTACAAGGATATGCGCGAGGCCTTCATCTGGCTTGCCAAAGATCTGAAAGACAAGCCCTGGCTCAAGGAACTCGGCATTGTGCGGGAAAAGATTATTCTTACGCTTCTCCATATACTCGATATCACATTCAAGGAAATAGACAGCCACAAAGATACGACCGAAAACCGCAAGATCAACAAGCTCGTACAGAATATTCTGTTCAAGGAAAAAGACCTCGAAGAATTCCTCGAGGATGCACCGCAGCAGGTCACTGAGCGCGTCTATTCGATGCTGGCCGACATAAAAGAGGTCGATCCTGCAATCAAGCTCAACATAAAGAAAAAGATCGGAGAAAGATTCCCCGACATCAAGTTTTATGATGGCAACGAGCGGCTTACAGTGTCACATGGCCTTATGGTGACTGCTTCGAAATACGAAGAAAAGAAGCGCCTGCTCAGCCATATCATGGAAATCGATGTCCCTGCCAACCAGAAAGAAATTGCATTTGCCCTCTCTCTCGGCGATTTGAGAGAAAATGCCGAGTACAAGGCTGCCAAGGAAAAGCAGGACGAGCTGAACTCCAAGGTCGGCAAACTCAAGAACGAGCTCGATCGTGCGCAGATTATAGGCCCCGAGCATGTGGATACAACAAGCATATCATTCGGCACCAAAGTGACATTGAAGAATCTCGCTTCAGGGCAGGAAGAATTATTCACGATTCTGGGGCCATGGGAATCCGACCCCGAGAAACAAGTGATTTCGTATCTGTCGCCATTAGGGAAGCATCTTCTGAACCACAAAGTTGGGGAGACTCTGAACTTTACGATCAATGAGCGCAAGTTCAGCTACAAGGTGCTAAAGATTACAAAAGCAGAATTCTGAAAAGAAGATGTCTTCAAAATCCGGGCGTCCCAGCATAGGCGACAGCCCGGATTTTTTATTCCTTGATTCGATGCGCTTTGTCATTCTGCAGCTGCGGCTTCGCTATAGCCAGACATGAATGCCCGGGCGAATGCCTCGAAGCGGTCCTGCTCGATGGCCCTGCGAATTTTGCCTACAAAATCAGCCGTAAAATGCAGGTTGTGCTGACTGGCGAGCATAGAATAGAGAATCTCATTGTTCCTGAACAGATGATGCAAATATGCTCGGCTGTATGTCTTGCAGACATGGCAGCTGCACTCGGGATCAATCGGAGAAAAATCTTCTTTGAAGATGGCTTTTTTGATTGTGATCTGACCTTTTGAAGTAAATAGAAGGCCATTTCGCGCAGTCCTGGTAGGATACACGCAGTCAAAGATATCAATACCATTGCGGACCGCTTCGATTATGTAGTCGGGAGTTCCAATTCCCATGAGATAATGCGGCTTGTCTAAAGGAAGGAGCGCTGAAGTCAATTCGAGATACTCGATATAGGCCTCTTTTGGTTCACCGATAGACAATCCTCCAATCGCAATTCCTGGCAGGTCGAGCTCCGATATCTGCTCGGCACTGAGTTTTCTTAGTTCTTCGTAAAAATTTCCTTGCACGATGCCAAAAAGATTCCCCTGATAGCCATTTTCACGATGCATGATCCACTGCGATTTTGCCCTTTTTGCCCAATCATAGGTCAGCATGGCTGCCCGAAAGGCCTTCTTTTCGGTCTCTCCCCATGGAGCACAGATATCGAGCGCCATCTGAATGTCAGAATTGAATGCAACTTGGACATCAACCACTTTCTCGGGTGTCAGAACATGAGAAGATCCATCGATATGCGATTTGAAATGCACACCTTCTTGTAGGATTTTTCTGAACTGGGAGAGAGAAAAAACCTGAAAACCTCCCGAATCGGTCAGAAAATTCTTTTTCCAGCCAGAAAATCCGTGCAATCCACCTGCTTTCGCGATGATATCGGGGCCCGGGCGCAGAAAGAGATGATATGTGTTTGCGAGGATGATATTGAACCCCATCGCATCGAGATCTGCAGGCTCGACCGCTTTCACGGTCGCATTCGTGCCGACAGGCATGAACGTGGGTGTTTCCACTTCCCCATGAGGAAGAAAAAGTGTTCCTGTTCGCGCTCTGCAGGACGGATCTCTATGTTTTTCAATAAAAATGGAATTAGCCATCTGTTATTCCTTATTGCTTATAAAATATAATATATGCTCAAGTTCTTGCTTTGAAATATGAAACAGTCGAGGCAGCGGCAAAAAGCAACATTACGCTCCAGATTGCCAAACCAGCACTGGACATGCGCGCCTTTGCAGCAAGCGAGGCCAGCATCTGCGCGACATAATACAACGTAGCGCTAGAAAGGCTCGAAAGCAGGCTGAGCAGAAAAATGCTTTTTCTGAAACGCCCAGCAAACGCTGCCGCCAGCCCGACAACAACCAGCGGAGTAAACGCAAATGAAATTCGCCGCTGCTGCTCCACTTCCGCATCTTCAGCGGGCAGCCCTGCAGATTTAAGAAAAGCGATATGGCCATTCAATTCAGCATTATTCATAAAGCGGACATCCATTGTCGGCCTCATGAAACTTGCGGGCGGCTCATCGAATGCAGGATCAGAAAACCGAGGTGCTTCAGCGAATTCCCAAACATCGCGGGATTTCTTATATATGATCGCATCCGAAAAAACCCAAAGCTCGTTTTCAAAACTGGCATATTTTGCGGAAATCTTTCTGAGGAGCGCTCCGGAATCATCCCGCTCGATAACCGAGATATCATAGATGCGCCCCTTTTTCTCATCATAAAATCGATATGTATAAACCTTCTTGCCTTTATCAGCCATCAGCGCGGGAACGGCGTATCGGCTGTCAGATTCCCTTAAAATACCGGATTGCAGCGTACTGCGTTCCCTCAGAAAGGGAATTGCGATCTGATCAGTGACAAAATATTCCGTAGCACAGAGCAAAACCGACACCAGCAAGAGGGGCAGCACAAAACGCTGGAGAGAAATGCCTGCGCTGAATACGGCCTCAAGCTCATTATTCGCATGCCATTCACTCAAAATGAAGACAATCGCAAACAGAAAGGCGACAGGCGCTGCATCTACAATATGCTTGGGAATGCCAAAACCGATCCATTTCAATATATCGATGAAGGATGCGTTCCTGGCTAGAAATTTCCACAGCATCGAGAACAGTTCAGCCAATGAAATCACGAGAGACAGGAAAAGCGTCCCTCCGGCTGTCCAGAGCAAAACCTTGCTGGTCAGTTCTTTCCAGAGCAGGAAAGGCTTTCCTGGCCCCTGGCTCAAATCCAGGCTGGCAAATCTCGATTTCACCAGTTCCTCGTTCATAGGAAGTGCCCTGTGAAAATTTTTCTGGAAATCCAGATGAGGCAGGCTGCAGCAAACATGACAAAGTTCGGCATCCACATCGAAAGCGCTGGGTCGAACCCTTGCCTGTATCCAAAAGTCTGCCCGGCAAACAATAAAGCCCAATAGATGACAGCCAGCAGCAGCGCAAGACCGAATCCGGCAGTTCGCCCTGCCCTCCTCGAGCCGATTCCGAGCGGAAAGGCAAGAAATGCAAAGAAAAAACATGCTGATGGTATGACAAACTTTTTCTGGTACTCCAGCCGGTAAATCTGCAAAGAAGTGTCTTCTGTTTTCTGGCTGGCGAGTGATTTGAAAGAAGCAAGTGCCGACGAAGCAGCGCTGCTTTGCGCATAGCTGAGACGGAGCCTGTCCAGCGCAGTCGCTTTCTGCGATTCTTTTTCTCTCAGCCTTGAAGCAAGCCGTGATTCCTTTTCCCTTATCTGGCGAGCTAGAGAAGCGATAGACATCTCTGATGGAGCTGTGCTGCTATAGCTCGGTATCTGCTCTCTGATCTGGATTCGTATGTCGCCCTGGCGGGCGGTTGTCATGGAAAAGTCCCCCGGCTCTCCGCCAGGGAGCTTCTTTTCTTCGGTTATGTTGTTCATTTTGAGTATCGCATCCATTGAATCCTGGGAGAATTCGATACTCACATCATCTGCGGTGACAACATTCGCATCCGCCCCCTGTTTCTGGTCTACAATCAGCAGATTTTGAATCAGTGCGGCATTGGAAGCGCCAGTAACAAGCAATTTATCGCCATATTTCGAAATCGTATAAGGAGACAGCTCGACTTTTGCGGATTTTCTGATGAGCTCAGCATATACGGTTTTGAAGCCGTTCGCAGCCCTGGGGATGAACCAGTCGTTCGCATAGAACGATCCGACTGCTATTCCGAGGCCGACGATTAAAAAGGGTATATAGATCCACAGCGGCCGAATGCCGAGCGTCGAGGAAGCCAGAAATTCATTATCAGCATGCTGACGCGAAGAAGTCATGAGCGTCGCGGCCAGAACCGAAAATGGAACAGTAATTGCAATAATTGTCGGCAGTGAATAGAAAAGGAGCTTTGCGACCGATACCAGATCAGCCCCTCGCGACAGGATGTCTTCCGCAAAAAGCAGCACTTGATTGATCAAGAATACGATAAAAAAAAAGAAAAACGCTGCCAAGAAAGAGAGCATCATTTCGGAGAACATCATACGCCAGAAGGTAAGGGGCGGCTTTTCTTTCATCCTACAATCCCGTCGAACCAAAACCACCCGTCCCTCTTCCGGTCTCATCGAGATGTGCCACTTGAGAAAATCTGGCCCGACTGCAAGGAGCGATGACCAGCTGGGCAATACGATCGCCATTCGTTACGGTAAAGGGTTTGTCTCCAAGATTGATGAGCAGAACTTGTATTTCCCCGCGATAATCGGCGTCTATTGTGCCTGGTGTATTGAGGCATGACACACCGTGCTTGAATGCAAGGCCCGAGCGCGGGCGCACCTGAGCTTCGTACCCTTCCGGAAGAGCAATTCTTACCCCTGTTGGAATCAGCGCCCTCGCAAAGGGCTGTATGACAACTGGCTCTGAGAGCGAGGCACAGAGATCAGCTCCCGCGGATTGCGCTGTCGCATAGTTGGGCATCTGCGCATTGCCTGAAAGAGAAATGGACACCTCTATCTGCTTTGCGAAAGAATCACTCATGCTCCAGATATCCCCGCTTCAAAAGTTCTTTTTCTTTTGCAGTTCCAAATACAAAGCGCGCACGGTTCAAAGAACCGAAATCCGATGCTGCACTGCAGACTTCATCGTACTCGATTGATTGCACGAGAGCAAGTTCCTGTTCTATTCCTTCTGTTGTTCCATGCGCAAAATAGCTTCGTGCCATGCGGCGCTGGCGAAAATCAGTATCTTCCGAAGCAAGCTGCAATAGCCCCGCAACTCTGCTGCGCGCATCTTCGAACTCCATGGCACTTGGATATCCCTTTGATAGCTTCTTGACTTCGTCATCAAGTACATCCAGAGCCCGCGTCAATTGCTTTCCGCCTGTCTGCAGATGAATAATCCATAGCGCTTCGAGGGTCTCGGTTTCGAACGACGAAAATACGGTATAGCACAACCCTTCCTTCTCTCTCAATGACTGGAAAAGGCGGGAGATGGTCGAACCTCCAATAATTTCGTTCATGAGGGCATTCAGCAGATAGCGGCGCACATTTTGCGGAGGGGGCACCTGCATGCACTGAATCACATACGAGAGCGAAGCATGATTCTTTTCATACGCGGAAAATATATGTGGCACCGCTGAAACAGGTGCGATAATTTCGCAGTTTTCAGCGGCCAGCCCAATCGTGCCGAAAAGCTTCTGCCTCAACGATGTTATGCGCGTAAGCTCAGCTTCGACAAACCTTGCCGCTTCGTTCTCGTCTATCGCTCCTGCAATACTGATGAATGATATTTCTGGCTTGAATTGTTCAAGATAAAACGAAAAGAGCTTCTCTCTCGAGATCGTTTGAATGTCTGCAAGCTCTCCGGCTATTGGCAGACCGATCGGCTGGTCTTTCCAAAAAAGCCGGAAAAAATGCTCATGCGCCAATTCTTCCGGATCGTCTTCAGTCTGGAGTATCTCGGAGAGTATGACTATCTTTTCCTTTTCGAATTCATCTTCAGGGAAAATCGAGAGAAATGCCATTTCGAGAAGAGTTGTGCAGGCATATTTCCACTCTTTTGCCGGGATTGTGCAATGAAAGCACGTTGTGGATCGCTCGGTAAACGCGTTGACAAAGCCTCCGGTGCGCTCGAAAGTCCGTGCAAGCGCCTGGGCGTTTTTACTAATGGTCCCCTTGAATACCATGTGCTCAATAAAATGAAAAAAGCCTCTGTTTTGAGGCTTCTCGTTTCTCGAGCCGTACGGCAGCCACAAGCCTATCGAGACGCTGGATGCATTCGGCATAGAATCGGCAGCAAGCATGGTGCCAGCTGCCGACTTCAATAGAAGAGGCATATTGTACGCAAATTACCTGTCGCGGTGGAAATCTCTCCGCGAAGGCCTGGAGTCGCGCGGGCGATCTGATGATCTTGAATCGCTGCGCGCAGGGCGTTCGCGAGCTTCCCCGTTTTCGTCGAGCGAATCGATCGCAGCAAGATTCAAACGGCCCAGGTGGTCGATTTCCATGAGCTTCACCTGAATTGTGTCACCTTCTTTAAGAATGTCGGACACCTTTTCCACGTGGCCTTTGGCAAGTCGTGAAATATGGCACAATCCTTCGCGGCCAGGGATGATTTCAATAAACGCACCAAAGTCCATAATTCGCTTGACGGTTCCAGTGTAAATCTTTCCGACTTCCGGTTCTTCGACCATGCCAAGAATCGCGTCGCGCGCATTGAAGGCAGATTTCTGATCCTTGCCATATACAGTGACTGATCCATCTTCTTCGATGTTGATCTGTACATCGTATTTTTCGGAAAGGGCTTTGATGTTCTTTCCCGATGGCCCGATTACAAGGCCTATTTTTTCGGGATCAATCCGTGCACTGATTACCTGGGGCGCAAAGGGAGAGATTTCGCTCTGCGGTGCAGAGATCGTCTTTTCCATAATCGAAAGAATATGAAGCCTTCCCCGTCTGGCCTGTTCGAGCGCCTTGCGAAGAATTTCAGTCGAAACGCTGGATATCTTGATATCCATCTGGAATCCGGTGATGCCCTCTTTTGTTCCTGCTACTTTGAAGTCCATATCGCCGAGGTGATCTTCATCACCAAGAATGTCAGACAAGACTGCATAGCGTGTTTCATCGGTGATCAAGCCCATTGCAATACCTGCTACCGGCTTGGCGACCGGAACTCCTGCATGCATGAGCGACATCGAAGAAGAACAGACGGTCGCCATAGAAGAAGAACCATTCGATTCAAGAACTTCTGCGACAACACGGACGGTATAAGGAAATTTGTCTTTGGGCGGCAGCATGGGCTCTATAGCGCGGCGTGCCAGGTCTCCATGGCCGATCTCGCGCCTGCCGGTGCCAAGCCTTCCCACCTCGCCCACCGAGAATGGAGGGAAATTATAATGCAGCATGAATCGCTCGCGGCGGTCGCCTTCGATGTCATCAAAAATCTGCTCATCGAATACAGTGCCAAGCGTTGTAACAGCAAGAACCTGCGTTTCTCCCCGGGTAAAAATTGCGGATCCATGCGTTCTCGGCAGAACCCCGACTTCACAAGTGATAGGACGAATATCCTCAAGACCACGGCCGTCGACGCGAAGCTGCTTGTCGAGAATCGAGGAACGCAAGATTTCATATTGCAGGTCATCCATCAATTTGGAAAAAAGCTTGGCCTGAATATCATCGGTAAGCGCATCCTTGAATTTATCCTTGACAGCTGCGATGGCCTGTGCAACTGCTTTTGCCCGCTCCTGCTTCACCTTGGTGAATAGCGCTTTTGAAAGCAACTCGTGCGCATATGCTCGGATTTCTTCTTTGTTGTTGAGCTCGACCTGCAGCGGCGCAAGCGGGAGTTTTTCTTTTCCAGCAAGATGCTTTAGCTCTTCGATGGTAGCGCAGATCCTGGCTATGGGTTCTTTTGCGGTTTCGATGGCTTCGATCATTTCTTCTTCGGAAGCTTCATGCGAGCCACCTTCGACCATAGTGATGCCCTTGGCCGTCCCTGCAACGACAATCTCCAGCTTGGCATGCTCTATCTGCTCGTAGGTTGGATTGACAATGTACTTGCCATCGACCAGCGCAACGCGCACGCATCCTATAGGGCCTTCAAAAGGGATATCCGAAATATGCACAGCAGCGCTCGCTGCATTCGCTGCGATTACATCGGGCGGATTGATCTGATCCGCAGAAATGCAAGTCGGAACGACCTGGATTTCCCGCCCGAATTCCTTGTGGAAAAGGGGACGCATCGGCCTGTCAATAATGCGGGAAACAAGTATTTCTCTGTCTTTGGGCCGTGTTTCCCTCTTGATGAAGCCTCCGGGAATTTTCCCGGCTGCATAATATTTTTCCGAATATTCAACGGTTAGCGGTACAAAGTCCAACCCTTCTGTAGGGGTCGAAGAACAGCATGCCGTTGCGATTATCGCACTGCCGCCATATGTGGCGAACACTGCTCCATTGGCCTGTTTGGCCATCCGTCCGGTTTCGAAAACCAGGGTTTCGTTACCGATTTGACATTCCAGTTTGTTGATCATTCCTTTCCTTCTCTGATGTTCGAATATCCGGAATCCGCGGCGGACGCATGGCGCCGCGGAAATTGGATTCATTTCCGGATCTGCAGTTTTTCCACAATTTCACGATATGATTCGAGATTGGTTCTTTGCAGGTATTTCAGGAGCTTGCGGCGCTGGCCGACAAGCTTGAGTAGCCCACGTCTCGAGTTCGTGTCTTTTTTGTGCGTCTTGAAGTGCTCTGTAAGATATGAGATCCGCGAAGATATGAGCGCAATCTGGGTTTCGATTGCACCAGTATTCTTTGGGTCTTTGCCGTACTCGAGCACTACCTGGGCCTTGTCTTCTTTGCTCAAAGCCATACTAAATTCTCCTTCTCCTGAGTTGCCGTATCAACGAATGCGAATCGGACTACTTCCGATTGCATGCGCAATCCAAATTTCAAGTTCCGATGGTCAATTTCCACCCTGCAATACTGCATCGCTCCACCATCGTTGGCGATACCCTCATACTCACCATCGGGCGGCAGAAGCAGATCATCTTCTGCTACCATGACACCAGGTTCAGCGCCTCGCTGGACAATGATCTGATAGGGTCTGCCAAGCATATCGGCAGCTTCCTCCAGTCTTCCTTCCTGGACCGCATGGCGTATTCTGCTTGAACTTACCGGATGCCCACGATACATCACATTCTTTACGATTGCGGGTCGCAGCCCGATTTCCTCGCTCAATACTTCAAGCTTTACTGCATTGGTGTCAAGCCTGTGGCCAAACTGGAAATTCTCTCCGACCGCTACAAATCGCACATTCGCAACATACAGCGCCGCAAGGAATTCCCTTCCCGAAAGTGTAGCGAATTTGCCAGAAAAGTCAATCAGCACGCAATACTCAATGCCCGAAGCTTCGATGGCGGACAGTTTCTGCTCTGTCGTGAGAAGACTTCCGCGATAACTTGCCGGATGAAGTATTTTTTTGGGATTTTCGCGGAAGGTAATCACGCAAGGTTTTAGTTGGGGTGCCTCTTTCCTTACTGTCTCGATGAGAGCTTGATGGCCCAGATGAAGGCCGTCGAACACTCCGACTGTCGCAGCTATCCTGGCGTGAGGAACATTTTCCAGAAAATCTTGCCACGTAAGGACTTTCATTCTTTCGCCTCATCTGCTGCCATAACCTTGACAGCCCATCCGCTTTCGCTTTTCTGCACAATGCCGAGAAATGCATCGCTCTGCGAAAAAAGAGCAAGAGGGCTATCTGCAAGTGATCTTCCAGCAAAGAGGTCCAAAGCTTTTCCTCTTGATTCGATCGCTGATAAAGGCAAATCCGACCCGTGCAGAAAGCGGTCAAAATATGCTGGATTCAGCAATCCCGCGCCCAATCCCAGTGAGATCGCAACCTCGGATGTAAAATGCATCATGGTCTTGGCTGAACACATATCAGGACGCAACGCAGCATCGACAGCAAAAGGACCAATACGCGTTCTTCGCAGGGATTTTACAAAAGCGCGAGAGCCACAGGCCTGCGCAATATCTCTTGCAAGGGCGCGGATATATGTGCCGGATGAACAGCGAATGCTAAAATGGGCTTCTTCTCCGTCATATGAATGCATCCTAAGAGCTTCGATCATAACTGGTCGAGGCGCAAGATCAGGTGTTTCGCCATCTCGCGCAATCTTGTATGATCTTTTTCCGCCGATATGAACTGCGCTGTATGACGGGGGAATCTGAAGAATATCTCCCTGAAACCGAGGAATCGCTTGTTCGAGCATATCTTTGCTTGGCAGCTCAGCATGCCCAATTATCCTGCCAAGCGGGTCAAGCGTGTCTGTTTCTTCTCCGAAACGGAAAACAGCTTCATATTCTTTGGTTTGATGCATAAACCATGGCGTAAGACGAGTGCATTTGCCTGTAAGCACGATAAGCAGTCCTGATGCGAACGAATCAAGCGTCCCCGCATGCCCGAATTTCACATTCAGAGTTGGGTAGGCTTTGCTAAATGCTCGCTTGATTTCCTGAAGCACTCTATTGGAAGTCGGCCCGGCAGGCTTGTCGACGAGAAAAAAACCGCTGCAAGACATTACTTGAGCAAATCCTTTAGCTTTTCGGATATTTCAAAGCCTTCTTTGATACCGCGGTCCGGGAAAAAAGTCAGTACAGGGGTGAGCCGCAATCTAACTCGCTTTGCTAGGAGAGCCTGGATGAAGCCCGCGGCATGGGAAAGGCCTGTTATCGCTTCATCAAGCCTGCTTTCCTCATCCTCCAGGCTGCTGACCCATACCTTAGCATGCGAACCATCCTGGGCTGCTTCGACCCTGGTCACCGAAAGAAAACTGTTCACTCGCGGGTCTTTTATTTCGCCAAAGGTAATCATCCGTGAAATTTCTTCGCGGATGAGTTCCTCAAGACGACGCCTTCGTATCTGATCCATTGTTGTTTCCTGATTCAAGGGTCCTGGCAACCTCAACCGTCTCGTAGAACTCGAGAATATCACCTTCCTGCAAATCGTTGCAGTTTTCTATTCCTATACCGCATTCGTAACCAGCGGCAACTTCTTTGACATCGTCCTTGAAACGCTTGAGAGATGAGAGGCTGCCCTGGAAAATTTCGATATTGTCCCGAATGACGCGCACCTGGCAATTCCGCTTGACAATACCTTCGGTGACCTGGCAGCCTGCGACAATGCCCACTTTTGGGACCCTGAAGATACTGCGGACTTCGGCCTTTCCGACTTCTTGCTCCTTGAGTTCCGGCGCAAGGAGCCCTTCCATCGCCAGTTTGATCTCTTCCTGGGCGCGATAGATGATATTGTATTTGCGGACATCGACTTTTTCGCGCTCGGCGAGCTGTTTGGCGCTGGGAGTCGGGCGGACGTTGAAACCGATGATTATCGCGTTCGAAGCAGAAGCCATCATGACATCGTCTTCGGTAATGGCGCCGGCAGCTGCGCGGATCACATTGAGGTGTACTTCGCTTGTCGAGAGTTTTTCCAGCATGCCTTTGAGCGCTTCGACGCTGCCATGAACGTCGCCTTTTATAATTACCTTGAGCTCTTTGATTTCGCCCTGACTGATAGTCTCGTAAAGGTTATCAAGGGTTACTTTCTTGACGTTGCGGCCTTCTTCGTATTTCTTGAGTTCCTGTCTCTTTGCGGAAATCTGGCGGGCAAACTTTTCATCCTCAACGGCCTCGAATGGATCTCCAGCTTCAGGCATGCCTTCAAATCCGAGGACTTCAACTGGCATGGCGGGGGTGGCCTCTTCTACTCTCTGGCCTTTGTCATCGAAAAGTGCTCTCACTTTTCCCGGATAGATTCCGGCGACGAACGGATCTCCTATGCGAAGTGTTCCATTCTGAATCATGATGCTCGATACGATACCGCGCCCTTGATCGATGCGCGATTCAATAACTTTCCCTTCCGCAAGCCTATCGAAATTTGCCTTTAAATCGAGCATTTCAGCCTGCAGCAGAATAGCGTCAAAGAGCTCGGGAATGCCTTTCTTCTGAAGCGCCGAGACTTCAACGAATTGCGTCGTTCCGCCCCATTCTTCGGGGATAAGGCCAAGTTCGGAAAGCTGGGTTTTTACTCTGTCAGGATTGGCTTCTGGCAAATCGATCTTGTTGATGGCAACGATGATAGGAACATCGGCAGCCTTGGCATGGTCGATGGCTTCTTTTGTCTGGGGCATTACACCTTCGACTGCAGAAACCACAAGAATAACAATATCAGTAAGGTTCGCGCCTCGCGCACGCATTTTTGTGAACGCAGCGTGGCCTGGCGTGTCGAGGAACGATATCTTCCCTCGCGGAGTATCGACCATATATGCGCCGATATGCTGCGTAATGCCGCCAAACTCCTGCGACACGACATCGGTTTTCCGTATCGCATCAAGAAGCTTGGTTTTTCCGTGGTCGACATGTCCCATGACCGTAACGATAGGGGGGCGTGGTTTTAGTTCTTCAGGCTTGTCAGCTGCTTTTTCGATTACCGTTTCGTCATAGAGACTTACTACCCTGACTTCGCATCCATATTCCGCTGCCAGGATCGCTGCAGTATCAGCATCGATTTTCTGATTGATCGTCGCCATGACACCGAGCGACATGAGCTTGCTTATCAGATCGGCTGGCTTGAGATTCATTTTTTTGGCCAAATCTGAAATGCTGATATTTTCCATTATATCGACGGATTTAGGAACGGCAGCAAGCTTAGCTTCGGCCTTTTTCTTGAGCTGGATCTGCTTTTCGAGTTCGATTTCTTCTTCGCGTTTGCCGAAGGTGCCTTTCTTTTTTGCTGGCTGACGGCGCGTGGAGGGACGGTTTTCACCCGCGGGTGCAGGAGCTGGACGAGCGCCGTATCCGCCAGAGCCCCCTGGCCGGGAACCGCCATAGCCGCCGGCACCTGAAGGCCGCGAACCAGCATAACCGCCGGGGCGAGAGCCTGGCTGCTGGCCCGATCTCGCTGAGGGATATCCCCTGTTTGCTCCACCCGGAGCGCCTGGATATTGAGAACTGCCTGGGTATTGAGAGCCACCCGAAGGCCGTGGACCCCGGTTATACGCAGAAGGACTGCCCTGCCCCGGCCTAGTCTGCGTCGATGGATAAGACCTTGATGGCTGCTGGCCATATGATGTTCTGGTTGGATATGTTCCTGCAGGGGGCCGGGACTCATTCCTGTCCTGGTTATATCGTGAAGTGGGCGCGGGGCGTCCCTGAGCGAGATTTCCTGCGCGGCCATCAGAGGAATAGCGCCTTTGCGGATTATATGAAGAGTCGGGCCGATGGCTCTGCTGGCTTGGCGATGTGTGTGCGGGAGACCTTGGGGCGTCTGGCTTTGTTTCCGCTGCCTTCTTTTCTGCCGACGACTCTTCACTCTTTCCGGAAGATTCTTGAGTGGCTAGCGATGCGACAGCTCCAGCGCTTACTCCCGGTTCTTGTCCTTTGTGCGAAGCTATGTGAGCCGAGGATTCTGGGGTTGGTCTGGCAATTTCCAGTTTTGCATGCGCTTCGACCTGTGCGGAAGCTGAAGCTGCGGGTTCTTTATTCGTTTCTTCCTGAGCGCCGCCTTGGGCGCTACCTGCAGGAGATATGACTTTTGCTTGGACCTTTTTTGCAGTCACCACTTTCTTCTTGACCACGACTACCACTTTTTTCTTTTCGGTGCCCTGGTCAGGTTGAGGCGCTGCAACTGGCTCAATCGGCTGCTCCTGAGAGGCTTGCTTTGCTTGTTTTATCAAATGGACTTTCTTCGGGTCTTTGTCTGTGCTATCTGTCATATCGTTCCTTTATTCATCCCGCCCTTCGTCAACCTCAAAGCTCAACGCCACTCCACATGACGGGCAATGATCCATATCCATTGTAATGGGTGCTCCGCATTCTGGACAGGAGTACGCTTCTGTTTCCTCTTCTTCCGCTTCTTCCTGGACTATCTCTACATTCTCTTCAATGATCTCGCGGATACGTGCAAGGTCTTCGGCAGCTATGGAGGTGCGCTGCGGCATTTCGCTTTCCTCCGCCTCCAGGAACTGCTCTATAGACTGAATTCCCGCACTTTCGAGTGCCAAAATCCATTCAGGCTTCATGCCCGGCAGGTCCTTGAGCAGAAGCTCTTCTCCCTGCTCCTCTTCAGCGCTGAACAGACTGTCTGCGGCTTTCTTGAGCTCGACATTTCTCGAATCCTGAAGATACTGCTCTTCCGTCATTACGTCGATATTCCAGTCACAGAGCCGATTCGCAAGCTTGACATTCTGGCCGGATTTGCCAATGGCAATGGACAGCTCATGCTCTTCGACGACAGCCAATGCCATGTGGCGAGCATCGTCGACTATATATACTTCTTTTATTTGCGCAGGTGCAAGAGCATTTCGGATGAACTCTTTCGGATTGATGTCATAACGAATAAAATCGATTTTCTCACCTTCGAGCTCCTGACTGATGAGCTGGCTGCGCATTCCTTTCGGCCCTACGCAGGCACCTACGGGGTCTATATCGGTCCGCTTGGTGTAGACAGCAACTTTTGTCCTGTAGCCAGGTTCGCGGACAATTTTGAAGATTTCGATTGTCTTGTCGTATATCTCCGGAATTTCAAGTTCGAGCAGTTTTCTCACGAATTCGGCATGTGTTCGCGAAAGCACAACCTGAAAGCCGGTTTTTGTCTTTTCAACTTCGACGATGAGTGCTTTGATGCGGTCGCCGACATGATAGGATTCGCGCGGTGATTGGTATTTCCGCGGGAAAATGCCTTCCACTTTTCCGAGATCGACAAAAATGGTTCCATTTCGCTCGCGCTGGTAATATCCGATGATGATTTCACCAACCTTCGATTTAAATTCGGCATACAAGGTGTCTCGAGAAATGTCCCTCAAGCTTTGCCGAGCCGTCTGCTTTGCAAGCATAACTGACTGAAAATCGAATTCCGAGGGATCAACAGGGATTTCGAGAATATCGCCAATTTCTGCTTCTTCAGCGAGCTTTCTGGCTTCCTCAAGAGGAATTTCCAGCACTTCGTCCTCAAAATCATCGTCCGAGACTATTGTCTTTTTTGCATAGATCTCGATTCCTTCATAATTCTCTTTGAACCGGATTATTGCATTCTCGGAAGTTCCGAATTTTTTCTTGTAGGCTGCAAGAATCGAGTCTTCAAGTGTCTTGATAATGAGCTCTTCCGGAATTCCCTTTTCAGAGATCAGCTGTCGAATTGCTTCTGCCATTTCAGATGCCATGAGTTTTCTCTCCCTCATGCGATGAATCAAGCTTCGCTTTCTGAATAGAAGCGATTGGTATATCAACTACTGTTTCGTTCATTTCGATTTGAACGACTCCTTTTCCAAAATTTACGAGGCGTCCTTTGCGCCATTCAGGCACATCCGATGTCAGGATCATTATGTAGCTGCCTGTAAACGCCTGCCATTCGCGTTCGGTCCGGATAATTCGGTCGATGCCCGGGCTGAAAACCTCTATATATGGTTCCTGATCACCCAAACGCATTTGCACACGCGGCAGAATCAAGCGATGCGCCTTCGCGCACTCATCGGTGCCTGTTCCTTCCCTGCTGTAAATCACTGCTCTCACATGAGTTTTGCCTCTATGGCGTGTCACCGAGAATTCCAGCAGATCAAGCCCAGCAGCGCGCAACAGGTCGTCGATCTCTTTTTCAAGTTCTTTTCCGTTCATTTCCACCATCCAAATGCAATGCATCCATGTTTGAGCTGCACCGGGCTTGCTGCCGTGCCTTCTTTTTATGATGTGCTTCGATGTCAATGATTATGCAAGCCGGAAGGAAGCGCATTTCGGCAGTTGCTCTCGCGGAGCGATCTGCCGGGCAGGCACGGTTGCAACACACAAAGCCCTATCGCAACCGGTATGATTCCCGCCTTTCGGGGGAATAAAAAAAGAGCCGCTCTCACGACTCTTCCCGCATGCCGCAAAAAAGAATCACTCAAACTTTATTTTGATTGTAGTATAGAGTTTTTCATGATGTTCGTCAAGATTCGGAACAGCAAGAGCAAACAGAACACTCAATCCGCTGCAAGTACTATCGCTCCAAGAATAGTCGTACCCTTTCCTGCAAGTATTTCTGCGCACGCATCGAGCGTCGATCCCGTCGTGCACACATCATCCAAGAGCAAGGCCTTTTCGGGGATATCCATGGATCCTGCACGAAGCATATATGACTGATAGGCATTTTTCAGACGATCGGCACGCGCGAGCGTTTTCTGCTCCGCACCACCTTTCCGCCTTACTAGCCCTTTCCAGATTCTGTATCCATAGCGCGAAAGATAATTTGCGAGTATGCCCACCTGGTCAAACTTGCCTGCCCATATCTTCTCCGGGCGAGGCGGAACAGGAACTATTGCAATATCGCTGCTTGTTTCCGCAAACAAGGGCACCATTTCCGCGAGCCGAAGCGAAAAATACTTTGCGAGCGAAGCGCGTTCCTCGATTTTGTAACATTGCACAAGCCGAGCAGCGTTTCCTTTATAAGCAAAAACAGGCAAAATGTGCATGAGAATATACTGTTCATTTTTGCACTGCGCGCAAAGCCCTTGCTCGCTTATAAGCGGTCGTCCGCATCGTTCGCAGCGCAGCCCACCTATACACTCAAGCGTTTTTTCGCATGAGGTACAGAGCGGGGCTGGCCACCAAGGAGATTTGCTGACAAGACTGCCGCACAGCACACAGCGAACCGGAAAGATCGCGTCAACACAATCGGCAACACAATGAAAAAAGCGCATACCCATTAGGTTGACGCGCTAACGCTGCCTACTGCTTCAATTTTTCGACAAGCTCGGAGAGAATCTGCAAAGCTCCAAGCGGCGTAATCTCGTTCGGATTAATGCTTCTCAATTCCGAGAGAACAAGATCTTCCGGGCTGAAAAGCTCACCAGTCCTGCGCATCTGCGCTCGCTTTTCTTTTTTGCTTTCTGCATCGGGAATATAGGCTTCTTTCGAAGGCTTCGGGGAAAATGAATATGCTGGAATTCTGCCCGGGACAGCATCATTCTCCTCTACCTGGCCCTGCTCCTGCCCCAGTCCTCGCTCAAGCTGGTGGAAATGCTGCTCTATTTCCGATGCGCGACTGATTACGCCATCAGGAAGGCCAGCAAGCCTCGCGACATGGATTCCGTATGAACCGCTCGAAGCTCCGTCTTCAAGGCGCTTCGGAAAGGAAACAGTGCCATCATGCTCGATTACTGCCATCCGCATATTCCGGAGTCCGGACAAGCCCATTGTTGTCAACTCGTGGTAATGCGTTGCAAAGAGCGTTCGGCAGCCCACCCGCTCAACAAGATATTCACTGACAGCCCATGCAATTGAGACACCATCAAGCGTCCCTGTGCCTCGCCCCACTTCATCCATTATCACCAGGCTGTTTGCTGTCGCTGTATTGAGAATGAAGGCTGCCTCGTGCATCTCCACCAGAAATGTACTCTCACCGCGCGCAAGATTGTCCTGGGCTCCTACGCGACAGAAAATCTTGTCGACCAAACCTATCCTTGCCGCTTCAGCTGGCACAAAACTCCCCATATGAGCCAGCAGCACAATGAGCGCAGTCTGGCGAAGTATTGTCGACTTGCCTGCCATGTTCGGGCCGGTAATCAATGCAAACCACTGGTTGTCGCGCGAAAGGGAAATCGAATTTGGAACAAAATCCCCATAGGGCAGGCACATTTCCACAACAGGATGACGCCCGTTCACAATATCGATTACCGGCTCTTCGCACATAACCGGCCTTGTATAGCCGTTTTCCGTTGCAGCCTGTGCGAGAGACGCAAGGCAGTCGATTTCGGAAATCGCGTGGGCACATTCGAGGAGCGCTGCGACATTGCCTTTGATGTTTTCGCGCACTTCGAGAAAAAGGCGCTTTTCCAATTCGATGATACGCTCCTGCGCGCCATTGATTTTGCTTTCCAGCTCTGCCAGGCGATCGGTTGTATACCGCTCTCCGCCGACCAGCGATTGTCTTCGAATAAAATGCGAAGGTACATTTGAAAGCTTGCCTTTCGTGACTTCGAGATAATAGCCGATTACCCGATTGTAGCGGATACGAAGGTTCTGGATGCCTGTATGCTGTTTTTCCTCTTCGAGGTAGGATTCGAGCACTGCCTGTGCATTTTTGTGCAAATTGCGCAATTCATCGAGTTCGCTGTTATAGCCATCTCTGATGATACCGCCCTCTGTGAGCAACACAGAAGGATCGTCCTGGATTGCGCTGTCAATAGTGGCTATGACCTGATTGCATTCTGCTTTGTCTTCAGCGCTCACCCGCGGGATAAGAGCCATGGGAGGATGTTCAGCTTCTATCAACTGAAACAAGGCTAATCCTGCTTCAACAGAATCCCGCAGCGCTCTCAGATCTTTTGCATGCGCTTTATCCATTGCGAGCCGCGAGATCAAGCGCTCGACATCCAGCACTGAAGCAAGGATCTTTCTCGCATCGCCAAGCAATATTTGATTGTGATACAAAAAAGATACCGCTTCATGCCGCGCTTCTATCCGAGCTTTATTGCGCAAGGGCTGAAAAAGCCATTGCCGCAGCATTCTGGCCCCGCCAGCGGTTTTTGTTTTGTCTAGTATCTCAATCAAGGTATCGCGGCGACTAGAATCGCTCAAATTCTTTACTAGTTCAAGATTTCTTTTGGTCGCTTCATCGAGGAGAACATAGTCCTTTTGCTCGAAGCGCAGTATTGCCCGAATATGCGGACAGCTTTGATGTACCATTTCCTGCACATATTCAAGTAAATTTCCTGCTGCAGCGAGGGCAGGATCGTTGTCTTCGAATCCGAATCCCTTGAGCGATGCGACGCCGAATCTTCTTTTTAGCATATCGGCTGAGTGAAACACATCATACGTCCAGTCAGGCTGAGGCTCTATCATAGCTGCGCTTTCGCGGATTACCTGGAGAAAATTGGCCTGATCGAGCAGGGATTGCTGAACGAGCAACTCGCGCGGCGAAAGCCGATACAATTCAGCGCGAAGAACCTCTTTGCTGCGGTCATCAAATGGAAGGGAATGCGCCCTGAATTCTCCGGTCGAAACATCAAGGTAGGCAAAGCACAATCGCCCATGCAGCAAACAAATATCGGCGAGATAATTATTTGCGCTCTGTTCGAGAAAATCGTCTTCGACTACAGTACCCGGGGTGATGACTTCGACAACATCTCTATCCATGAGGCCGCGTCTGCCCTGGATAGTCTTTTGCTCACAAATTGCGACTTTCTTGCCGGCTTTCAACAGGCGGGCGATATATGTTTTTGCGGCATGGTAGGGAATGCCGCACATGGGCTGCCCCTGACGCTTTGTAAGCGTAAGATCGAGGATGGAGCTTGCTTCCTGAGCATCCTCATTGAACATCTCATAAAAATCGCCCAGGCGAAAAAAAAGAATCTCACCGCGATGCTGCGATTTGATTCGGCGATATTGCTCGAGCATTGTGCTGGATTCTGGCATGAAAACATTATAGAGGGCTGCCCGGATCGGCACAAGAAGCGATGGAAACTTGGAAAGGGCTTGTGCTTTGCGGCAAGAGCCGCTCGCGATCTATCGCTCGCACCCTATTCCCGGCAGCTCACAAATTCATTTCAATACAACGGCTGTGTGATGCTCAGCACAAAATCAAAGGAACCGGCTGCTGTCTTCCAAGTAACGGCAGAACCATCGAAAACAAAGCGCTTTGCAAAATAGAAACGGAAGGGGAATTGCGCGATGACAAATCGCACGCCCAAGCCCGTCGAGAAAGCGAAATGCTTCCACTGCAGATTCCACTCGCCTTCTGCTGAAGGAGAATCGAGCGCCATATTGACCCAGCCATTCTGTGTCTGCATCGCGCCTGCATCCAAGAAGCCATCGAGGCTTACAACTTGCGGCACAATAGGGAGATGCAATTCTAGCCAGTTTTCCCAGACGAGAGTACCCTTCGATCCATAGAGCGATTTCCAACCACGTACGCTGAATGTTCCATCGAGATAGACCCAATCTTTGGTGACCGAGAGCGGTGTCCAGGGCTGGGCCAAAAGCGTCTGCACTCCCGAATGAAGCCCAACTACAGGAGAAAATACCCATGAAGGACTGAAGGGAATTGAGAACAATGTCGCATAGAGTTCTGCCTTCGTGTCCGACCTGATATAAAACTGTCGCTCATTTGACAAAAATCCTGTATAGGTGAAACGCTGGCTCAGGAAATAGCCTTTACCGGGGTTGTACCAATAATCGAGCCGATTGAGATAGACGCGTCCGAATATGGAATTTTTCAGTATCCATTGCCCATTGTAATCGCGCATCTCTTTTTCATATGGCCGATATTTGCTCGCGTCGTACGAAGACATGCCAAGGCCTGATGAAACGCCTCCCGAAAGCCCAATATCTCCCCGAGGAATCTTGTACACGTATCCGAGCGAGTACCCGAGGCTGAAAGTGTAGTCATCATATTTCATGAGGTAATTGTCTGGCACCGATGAAAGAAGACCATTCCACTCGTTCGCACCACTTCCGAGAGCAGTGTACGGGTCGGGAATATCTTCAGACGAGAAAATCGGAGCGATTGAATCCTGGGCTGTCTGGCTCATGGCATGCTTTATAGTAAAGCTTAGGCTTTGTGAAATGCGCTTGTTGAGCAGCCAGTTTTGCCCAAAAGAAGTATCGAGGCTCTGTTCGTCGGGCGAAAGCGTCATGTTGACCTGAAGATTTTTCCCGGTTCCGCCAAGGTTGCTGTCGTTCCATTTGACAAATCCTGAAATCGGGAATGTATTGCTCTGCCCCAGCCCTGTCAATGTCAGACCGAACTGAATTTGCGCAGTGCTCATCTCTTCTACATTGATGACGAGGTCCATGAGGTTTTCCACGCTTCCCTGATGGATTTCCGGGTCAATCGAAGAAAAATACTGCAGGTTATAGAGATTGCGCAGGCCGTCGATTATTTTTGTTTTTGAAAATACTTCTCCGACTTCGAGGGGAATTTCGCGGGCAATGACATAGTCCTTTGTTTTTGTATTTCCTTTGAAGCTTATGCTGCCGATATGCGCTCGGTCGCGTTCAATGATTGAAATCTTGAAGGAAATGCTTCCCGCTTGTTCGTCGCGGGTTTGGGACATAGAGATGGAATTGAAAATATATCCAGATTCATAATAGAGATCGTCTATTTTTTGCTTGTCGGAGAGAAGGCGCTTGAGGTTCAATGGATCGCCAGGCTTCAGAGAAATGAACGATGAAAGCCGCTCCGTCGAGAATATGGTATTCCCGTCGAAGCTGACGCCACTGAAAACCCATTGCTTTCCTTCGGAAATAACAAATGTGATGTCGAGGTAGTTCTTGCTGGTTTTTTCCTCTTTTGTGTAAGTCCTCAGAATATCGACGACTTTGGCATCCACATAGCCTTTGCTCGAATAATAATCCTCTATGGCTGACCTGCTTTCCGCAAGTTTGGATTCCTGGAATGCGCCTTTCTGGAATAATCCGGCTTCTTTCAGCGTAACCTGGCTCTTCAGGGTTTGTGCGGAAACAACAGAATTGCCGGAGAAAAGGATTTTTCGGACGATGACCGCAGTTCCCTCTTCGACTTTAAATGTCAGAATGATGCGCGAGGCATCCTGTGGACTGGGCGCGGTTTCAAATTCAACCTTCGCATCAGGATATCCTTTCTCGAGGTATAGTTTCTGCATCGCGACAGTATCTGATTTTGCCTTGTCTGCATTGAAAATCGCGCCATTTTTGGAAGACGCGGCATCGAGGAGCTCAGAAGTCCGCAATGCGCTGTTGCCGATGATACGAATCGAACTGATAGAGGGTTTTTCTGTTACGATGAACTTGACAATAACCTTGTCTTTTGAATCTCCTGCTGGCAGAGCGACAGGTTCAATGCTGTCAAACCAGTCAAGCGCATAAAGTTTTGCCTGGATATCAGTCCAGACAGTATCGGTAAAAGCAACATCGATATATGACCGCAACATCGAATCGAGATCATTCCGGTTTGCGTAATGGAGTCCTTCCCATTGAAAGCCAGCGATGGGCTTATTCCAGAACCATTCATCAGGAGTATCCTGCGCCATGGTGGTCTGAAAAGCAAAAAAAAGAATCAATGCTGCAAAAAGCGCTCTGTGAAGTCTCATTGCCACTCCTATGAACACTCAATAATTTATGCGCCAGCTCAGGCTGATCTTCTGGTTGTTAAGAGGCGTCCCTTCTTTCCCGAATGAAAGGCCCCATTCCAATAGTCCAAATGGAGACTGGAACTCTAGGCCAAGCTCAGAGTCTAATTGCAAAACGCCAGTCTCCTCAAGCGGGTTCTGCGCCATCCTGAGAATAAAATGCGCGAATGCTGAATCGGTTATATATTTCCCAACAAAAAGCTCAGTTCCGCTGAGGTAGTTGGCCAGACCCTTGGTCGACTGACCGGTGATGTCGAGAAGCCATTTCTGGATGAAAGACGATCTCACATAGAGAACATCGAGGCCAAGCGCTTTCTGCACTCTTTGTTCGAATGATCTGAACAATGAATTCTGGGTAAGGAATTCGGAACTCGCAATCATAGCTTCTCGAATGGTAAGAGGATTATTGTCCGATGTTTCGGAAAGAGCGAGCCCTCCTCCAAGCAGTGCGAGCAATTCTATCTCGCTCTTGGGTGGAATTGAAGAAAGCTTTGGTTTGAAATTTTCGAAGGGTGTCTGATCTGCTGAAAGAGTGACAATTATCATTCCATCTTTGCTTGACTCTCTCAGCTCTGCAACGGCATTGATAAGCGGATTAAACTTCGTCTGGTTTTCTGAAAATTCGATAGTACACTGTTTTATAAAGAAATTTCGAAGCAAATACAAAACATAGCCAGATCTGAGTTCGACTTTCCCTGTAACAGAAAATGCGCCGCTTGCTTGATCGTACAGAATGTTCAGAGCTGAATTCGGAGAAGACATTCCGCTTACAAGCGGGAAATCCTGACCGGGAAGATAAAGTTCCACATTTTTCCCGAGCGTCAGTGCGATATTGAGCGAGAGAGGAACTGTCGCCTTGGCGGTTTCCGGCGAAACGACAAAGCCCGCAGGATTAACTTCAAGAGTGCCATTATCGAGGAATATATTGCCTTTAATCTCGAGACCGCTTTGAGACAATGTCGCGGTGAGGTCAGTTTTTGCACGAATATCTTTAGCAGTTAGGCCGGCAATGGTTCCTTTGAATCGCAGAGCGGCAGTCTCCTGAGTGGAGATGAATGCTTTTATATCGCCAATCTCCCATCGGCTCAGGCTTGCTGTTGCCGCTAGTGATATGCTTTCGGTTCCAACTTTGATTATAGCAGGACCTAATTCGATGATACCCTCGCTTACTTTCATATCCGCATCAAATGGGCCCACTTTTTCAAGAAGATAGATATTTGAGGAAAAAGATACAGCCTTGAGTGCAATATTTCCATCAATTGCCGGATCGTTCAGATCTCCGGAGATCTTGAGAGAACAGGACGCCGACCCACTCATGTCCTTTATGTAATTTTCTGGAATGAACATTTGCAGAGCAGCCAAATCGAACTTGTTCAGAGATACATCAGCTTCGACAGCGTTTTCTTTGACAGATCCTTTGGCTGTTCCAGTGAGCTTGAAAAAATTATTCAGCGAAACTTCGAATTCGCTCATGCTAGTAATGCTTGCATGCGCATTCGAGCCATTGGCTTGGTTCAGATTCAAATCAATATTGCCATTTTTGAAAGCAGCCACATAGCCAATGTCATCAATATTTCTGGAATTATAAATGGCTTTAGCTATTTGCCCCGAGAATTGCAGATCATTCCAGGGATTATCCTGAGCAATCTTTCCGTCGCCATTGAAATATGCGGTGAATAATTTTTCAGCTATTACAGACCTTACCTGCGCTCCAAAGTGCGCTGATCCGCTCTTGATATCGTAATTGGCTGAAATTGCATCTATCTTGTGATTCAGATATGCAAATGAACCATCTTTGATCGACAATACAGAATCTTTGAGATCTGCAGTTCCCGATGCCGAAAAAGGAAGACCATTGATTTCACCTTTTTGCATTTTAAACTGGACTTCAAGAAGCGAAAAATTCGCCAGACTGAATTTGTCGCCATTTAAGGATGCTGATGCCTTTCCTTTTAATTGAAGATCTCCGGCAATTTTCAGCGAGGAAGGGATAAATTGTTCGATCGGCAATGCATTTGCGGTAATTGCAGCATCTATTATCCCGTCTTTGGATTTTATGGTTCCTTCTATTTTTGCCCGTTCATAATCTATGCTCGATAATGTATATGAAGCATCGAAATCTCTGATAATAGATTCAATTGATGCATATGTAATCGTTAGTTCACCTTTCAATTTTCTTGCATTATATTCGAAATAGTCTATTGTCAGCTTCGCTCCCTTCGCGTCCACCGTCCCACTCACCTCAAGCTGCGGATAGACCCCCTCTCCCTCATACCGTACCCCTACATTCGTCAGCTCTAGCCCCCAAGCATCCTTCTCATACCACCCACGTGCTCCCCCTTTGAGCCACACCACCCCTCCACCAACCCCTACCCCAAACCCTTTCAAGCGCACCTGCCCCTCTATCCGACTTCCCCCAAACACAACCTTCCCTTCTGCCGTATCCCCTACCGTAATCCCTACTTCCCCTTCCTTCACCCCCACCTGCACCCCATACCCTATCCCCCCTACCGTCACCTGCCCCCTAAATACCTCCCCCCTATACATCCCCTTCCCCTCAAGCCCTACCGCAATACCCCCTACCACCCCTTGCGCGCGCTTCAGCGTATACCCCGCCTCATCCCCCCCCCCCTCAAGCCCTACCTTCACCCCTACCCCTTGCACCCTCCCCTCATACTCCCCTCCATTCAATGCCCACGATACCTTCCCCCCTCGCACAAGCCCATACACCCGCCCGCTCACAACCCCCTCAACCCCCTGCAACTTAAGCCCCGTCGCCGCCACGACCGACGCCACATCTACCTTCTCTACCTCCACAACCCCCTCAAATCCCCCATCCTTCCCTATGCTCCCTTCCCCACTCACACGCCCTGCACCTACCCCACCCCTATACCCTACCTCATACCCCTCCCCCGTCAGCTTCACTTGCCCCGCCCCTTCCCCTAGCACCAGCCCCCGCACATTCCCTTCCGCCACCTCCACCCCATACCGATCCCCCGAGCCTTCCACCGTCCCTCGCACCCGCACCCCTGCCCCACTCACCGTATAGCTCCCCTTCACCGCCCACGACGCATACCCTACCTCCCCCTCATACCGTACCCCATAGCCTGCATGCACACCTTCCACCACCCCTCGATACCCCGCACTATCCCCTTCCCCCTTGAGCACTACCGCAAGCCCTCCCAGCGCATACTTCCCCCACCGCACCCCTTCATCCACTGCACCCTTCACATCCACCCGATAGCCCCCAAGCACCTTCCCCTCTCCCCACGCCTCAATATGCCCATCCCCCCGCACCCCCTTTACTACCTCCCATACCTCACCCTTCCCCTCCATATCCCCACTCACCCGATACCCCAACATGTCCCCTTGCAACCCCCAGCGGCCCTTCTCATACCACCCCACCAGCTCAAGCCCCTTCCCTCTCCGACGAGCCTCTATCCGACTGCCTCGCTTGGACACAACGAATTGCTGAGGCAGCAGCAAAACTGAAGGAGCACCTGCGGAAATATTCACAGAGAAATCAAATGTCGAAAAATCGGCCGCAAGCGATCCATCGATGCCAATTTTAGACGAAAGATCTTTCGGAAGACCAAAAAAGCCCCCCAAGTCTGCAGAAATCGAGGGCGCCACAATTTCGGGGAATCCGCCAAGCGTAGAGAGCTGGAATGACTCGATATGAATCGTACCGTCAGCGAGAGGCTCATTTTGTTTCAGGTGCACATGCACTGGCTCAATATTGAGCTGGAACCGAGGCAGGACAATCAGCGGCCCTTCGAACAGAATTTTGTAAAGCTTCTGGACAATAAATTCATCTTCAGGAAGGACAAGATCTACCTGCAGATCGCTCGCAGAGACTTCCTTGAGCACTTCCGTACTTCTGCCCGTTATGAGCGCCCAATAGCTGATGCGCAGAGATACGCTCCGCACTTGCACAGGGCTGACATCGGGCGCATCTTTTCGGACCAGCCGTATGCCATGCATTGTAAAACGATTGACAGCGTCGATGCTCAGATAATCATAATCGAGACTAAGCCCGGTTGCCTGATCAACGACAGATTGAACCGAATCAAGAGAACGGCCAACCGCCTGCTGAACTTCGAGACGAAGAAGATTGACTATGACAATTGTGGAATATATGGCAAAAAGAAGAGAAATCAATGCTATTGCGATTGCTGGCCTTTTCGTCCTCATCCGATACGAATCCTGCATGACAAAATTATGAGTCACCTATATACTAGCACATTATGCATTCGATTAACACTGACGAGCTGAAAAAGCGTTTTATTGTCATAGAAGGAATCGATGGTGCCGGTACCACAACTCAAATGAATCTTCTGGCCGGGAGCTTGCGCGCTCGGGGATTATCTTGTGTCACGACAGCAGAACCGACCACAAGCCCGATAGGCATGCTTATCCGATCTGTTCTTTCAGGCAAAAATGAGGCAGCCCCTTCGACGGTCGCCCATCTTTTTGCCGCAGACCGAAATGAGCACCTCTATGGCAAAGAAGGAATTGCACAGAAAGTTGAAGAAGGCGCACTTGTCATTTCTGATCGCTATGTTCTTTCAAGTCTTGCCTATCAGGGAGTTACCTGCGGTCCTGAAATTCCCTGGCAGCTCAACAGCAGATTCCCCGCTCCAGGGCTCACTCTGCTGTTTGAGGTTGATCCGGAAGTCTGCATCAAACGGATCGATACACGCTCGAATAAAGAGATATACGAGACGCTTGAATTCCAGAAACGCGTGCATGACATGTATGCGGTTATGGCAGATCGGCTTGAACAGCAGGGCTGGCACATAGAGCGGATCAATGCGGATGGAGATATTGAGACAGTCCGCCAGCGCATCGAAGCAGTGGTGTTCGCTTTCCTCGGCGTTCCTTCGTGTGGAATCACCGGATCAGCATCGCGTCTCCATAGCTGAAAAAACGATATTGCTTTTCGATGGCCGACCGATACGCCTCCAGAATCCGCTCTCTTCCGGCAAAAGCTGACACCAGCATGAGCAGTGTCGATTTCGGCGTATGAAAATTGGTAAAGAGCTGATCGACCACATGGAATTCAAAGCCCGGGTATATGAATATCCGTGTTGAATAGCTGCCGGAATGGAGCGCGCCATCGTACCAGGCTGATTCCAGAGCCCGAAGCGAGGTTGTTCCCACTGCAAGAATAGCTCTGCCTTCCTTTTTGGCTGCATTTACCCTGTTTGCAATTTCAGGCGAGATTTCGAACCATTCCTCGTGCATGCGATGGTCTTCGATATTCTCCGTGCGCACTGGCAAGAATGTGCCTAGCCCGACATGTAAGGTGACATGTGCGATTTCGATTCCTCGGTCCCGCAGAGAAGAAAGAATTTCGGGGGTAAAATGAAGACCCGCTGTCGGGCTGGCTGCTGACCCGGTACGCTTGGCATATACGGTCTGATAGCGCTGTTCATCAGCTTTCGTGTCTTCCCGCTTGATGTATGGAGGAAGAGGAACATGTCCGTATCGGTCAAAATATTCATCGCCTATAGGCGCAGAAAATTCGATAATCTTCTCGTCGACGCGGTCGCTGATAATGGTTCCTGCAAGTTCCCCAGGAAACAGATATTTTCTTCCGATTTTTTGTCGTTTGGCTTTGCTGCATACGACGAGCCAGCGCTGCGATGATGAAGGGAGCTTGTGTTTTGGGACAACCGGCTTGTCCGATCCGGGCATATTGAGCGCTTGGGCAGCATGGTCTGAGCCTCGGAATTGCTGTTCATCGAATTCCGCCTCATCAGCAGGAGACAGAAAAACAAATTCAACATGCGAACCGGTTTGCTCGCAGATGCCATAGAGCCTTGCTTTGCGCACCCTGGAATCATTGAAAATCATCAAGGTGCCTGGCTCGATGAATGAGGCTATGTCCGCTACCATGGCATCGAATGTCTTCTCTGTTGCCCGATCAAGCACCATAAGGCGCGATTCGCCCCGGTGCTCGGGCGGGTACTGAGCTATCAGCCTTTCCGGCAGTTCAAAATTGAAGTCATCCGTTTTCATTCATCTGTTCCAGTCCAAGATGGCGATATGCGGCAGGGGTTACAATGCGCCCTCTCGGCGTTCGCGCAAGCATTCCAATCTGAATCAGGTACGGCTCATAGTAGTCTTCAAGGCTTTCGACACTTTCGCTGACCGAAACCGCGAGCGTTTCAGCGCCGACAGGGCCTCCTCCAAACCGAAGGATAATGGCCTTGAGTATTTCCCGATCCAGGCGCTCGAGGCCGAGAAAATCAACTTCAAGCCGCGCGAGCCCATCAATCACAATATCCTTTGTTATGACACCCGCCCCTTTTACCTGTGCAAAATCGCGCATGCGCCTGAGAAGTCTGTTGGCAATCCGCGGCGTCCCCCGGCTCGTTCCTGCAAGAAGCTTCACCGCATCCTCATCAATTTTGATATCGAGAATGCGGGAAGATCGCCTGACGACCCTCTCGAGTTCCTCTGCCGAGTAATAGTCAAAACGCAGGGAAATGCCGAAACGGCTTGAAAGCGGCGCAGAAACCATTCCAGCCTTGGTCGTCGCACCGACAAGCGTAAAAGGCGGAAGCGGGATCCGAACTGTCCGGGCTGCAGGCCCTTGTCCGATTACCCAGTCAAGCTCGAAATCCTCCATGGCAATATAGAGCATTTCCTCGATTGCAGGCTTGAGTCTGTGAATTTCGTCGATGAACAGCACGGCATTCGGGCGCAAATTTGTAAGAATTCCAGCAAGATCTTTCGGTTTTTCGATGGCGGGAGCACTTGTTGGCTTGAAGTCCACGCCCATTTCTGAAGCGACAACGAGCGCAAGCGTGGTTTTGCCCAATCCAGGCGGACCCATCAAAAAAAGGTGGTCGAGCGCTTCTGCTCGTTCGCGCGCTGCTCGAATGAAAATGAGCAGGTTATCCTTGATTCTCTCTTGCCCCTGAAACTCAGAAAGATAGCGCGGGCGCAGCGTTGCTTCTTTTTCGTCCTCACTCGGATCATATCCAGGATTCATGGGGCTATGAATAATAGATTCATCATCAGGAATTTCTGAATTCATGCCCCCGCTCCTGTCGACAGCTCAAGCAGAGCTTTTCTGAACAACTCTTTTTCCGATTCCGGTCCTTGCTGCACATCAGCGCCAAGCTGGGCCACAACTCGTTCGACTTCGCGCCGATCAAAACCCATTTCTATCAGCGCTCTGATGACATCGCGGAATCGCCCCTGCACAGCAGGAGCCGGAACGCCTACTTCTCCTTCGAGCGCGATCAACTTGCCCTTGAGCGCAAGCATCATTTTCTGCGCGGTTTTGGGCCCAATGCCAGGAATTTTCTGCAGAGAAACGAGATCGCTGGTATCCAGCATGGTGGCGAGTGCCCGCGGCGCAATCCCTTGAAGAATCTTGAATGCCTGGCGCGGGCCAATTCCTTCGACCTTCTGGAGATCCAAAAAGAGCTGCCGCTCCGGCGCAGAGATGAATCCATACAGGCGCATGCCATCTTCATAGTGATGCAGCCAGGTATAGAGCTCGATCTCTTCGCCTACACGCGAAAAAAACGCGGGATCCCGCACCGGGACAAAAATTTCCCATTCGATTGCGCCGGTTGCAACATGGAGGGCATCATCAGCATGGCCGTTGAGTATACCGCGGATGCGATTGAACATGTCAAAGAGTATAGCCTGCGGGGCCAATCGAATGCAATGTACAAATCGCCGCAGCCAGCGCGTCGGCTGCATGATCCGGTTTGGGTATCTCTTTCATGCCGAGGAGGATGCGCACCATTTCCTGCACCTGCAATTTATCTGCGCGGGCGGAACCGGTTACGGATTTCTTGATGGCATTTGGGGTATGCTGCATGAGTTCGATGTTCGCTTCTTCGAATGCGAGCCTGATGACACCTCGCGCTTCTGCTACAGGGAATGCCGATGATACGTTTCTAAAAAAATAAAGCTCCTCGATGCCGCCGACATCAGGAGCATATTGCTGCAACAGCCTTTTGATCTCATTGAATATGTGCGCGAGCCTCTTGCCCATCGGTACGGACGATTCTGTCTGAATGCATCCATGAGCGATTAGTTCGAGACTCCCTTCCCTCGTTCGGACTACGCCGAATCCTACCGCAGCGATTCCAGGATCAATCCCAATCGCTACGATAGCGCGACGAGCAGCCATTTCTTTAATCACTCTTCGATTTCAGGCATTTCGATGTTGTGATAGACATTCTGCACGTCTTCGTTCTCTTCCAGCTTATCGATAAGCCTCTGTATCTTAGCTGCTGTCTCTGCATCGACACTGATGTAGGTATCGGGAACCATGGATATTTCAGCACCGAGGGTCTCGAAACCTTTTGCGTTCATCGCATTGAGCACATCTTCGAAAGAAGCGGGATCGGTAAACACGACTATGCTTCCGTCCTCATTCACCACATCGTCCGCTCCTGCATCGAGCGCCGCTTCCAGAATCTGGTCTTCGGTATACTTTTCGCCATCATAGGTTAGCACGCCTTTTCTTTTGAAAAGATACGCGACAGAACCTGCGGTTCCAAGGTTCGCGCCAGATCGCGTGACAATATTGCGGATTTCTGCGGCTGCGCGGTTCTTGTTGTCGGTCAGCACTTCGATGAGCATTGCTCCGCCGCCAGGGGCATATGCTTCGTAGAAAAGCTCTTCATAGATGGTGCCTTCAAGCTCGCCTGTGCCTTTCTTGATCGCGCGGTCGATATTGTCTTTTGGCATGTTGGCAGCACGGGCCTTGAGCACTGCGGTGCGCAGGCGCGGGTTGCCTTCCGGATCGCCACCACCCATGCGGGCAGCGATCGATATTTCCTTGATAAGCTTTGTAAAAAGCTGCCCTCTTTTAGCGTCGAGCGCGCCTTTTTTGTGCTTTATGGTTGCCCATTTACTATGTCCGGACATGAAAACTCCTTTGGCTGATAAAAATGCCGCATAACGATACCATGCAGCATAAATTGGTGTCAATTGCAAATCTTTTATGGTTTCAGATGTACCCATGTTTTTCCAAAACCCCCGTCTTCAGGCCGCGCGAAATAGTAATCAGCTACCGAGGGCTGCGTTTTCAGCCACTCATGGATGCCTTTCCCGAGAATACCTTCGCCGGTGCCATGGATGACGGAAAAAACACCCAGCCCACCCAAGCTCGCTGCATCGATTTGGTGCGCGAGCGTTTCAAGCGCTTGGGCAAGCCGCATCCCACGCACATCGATCTCGGGCAGCGGCTTTGAGGATCCTTCGCCAGGGCTTGAAAGCTCCACCTGATAGACAAGTTTGGTCTCACTGTCCGGTTTTTTATGCAAAGGCGGGATGCTGAGATCTTCCATCGCTACTGGAATGCGCAGCGAGCCTGCTTGAATGAGAACTCTCTTTTCATCCAGCTTGCGTACGATGATCGCTTCGCGACCAGCATACAGTACTTTTTCTCCAACGCTTGCCGACGCCGGATCGATTCGGCGGGACGGAGCATTCCCATCGGAAAGTGAACGAGCAAGCGTTTTTGTCTCCGCTTCGAATCGGCTCAGTTCGTCGTTTTCCCGCTTGGCTTCTTCAGAAAGCTCATTCAGAAATTCCCGCGCACTGGAAGCCTCCTCCACCTTTCTTCCAGATTCTCTGATCTCTCTTACAAGATTTTCGAAGGTCCTGCGGCTTTCCGAAAGAAGGCGGTTCAGCTCGGCAACACCCTGGCGCCGCAGTTCCAGCTCTCTCTGCCGCACCTTCAGATTCTGCAAATCCGCATTCCGGCGAGACTCCTGTGCTCCTTTCAACTGCTTGCGTTTTTCCTGCTCCAGCCTGTCGAGTTCACGCTGCTTCTCTCCCAGAGAGCGCATCAACGCTGAATAATCGGTTCGCTCATCATCGAGATAGCTTGTCGCGGTCGCCACTATTTCATCGGACAGGCCCGTCTGCCTGGCAATCTCCAGTGCGCGGCTTTCGCCAGGAATTCCCATACACATGCGATAGGTAGGACTCAGACTTTGCGCGTCGAACTCCATCGAGGCATTGAGACAGCCGGGTTTTGTATATCCATAATTCTTGAGAATACCGTGATGAGTGGTCGCAATGGTCAGGCTCTTACGCTCCAGAAAAAAGTCGAGCAAGGCCATAGCGATGGCGCACCCTTCTTCGGGATCGGTTCCTGCTCCAAGTTCGTCGAGCAGCACAAGGCTTCTGCCGGTAGCTGCACGCACAATGTCGGAAATGACGCGCATATGCCCCGAAAATGTGGAAAGAGACTGATCGATGGATTGTTCATCGCCGATATCGGCAAAAACTGTATCAAAAACTGCAAATCCTGAAGTAGATAGCGCAGGAATGCCAGCTCCATACTGATTCAAAAGCGCAAGAAGCCCGATTGTCTTGAGCGAAACTGTCTTGCCTCCCGTATTGGGCCCGGTGATGATGAGCACGCGTGTTCCATCCGGCACATCGACATCGATCGGCACAGCTTTCTTTCCCAAAAGTGGGTGTCTGGCCTGATACAAGTGCAGGCCTTCGTCGAGAAGCGTGGCATTGACAAGATCCTCCCTCCGGAGCTGTATTGCGCGAGCAAGCCTTGCATCGATAGCTGCCAGGTGCTGTCGTGCTCTCTCAAAGGATGGCACAAGCGGACGGATGGCTTCTGTTGTTTCGCGGAGGATGGCGCGTATTTCTTCATTGAGCCTGGTTTCCAGTTCCAGAAGCCGGTTGTTGCGCTCGATCAGCTCCAGCGGCTCGATAAAAACAGTCTGGCCAGTCGAAGAGAATTCATGAACAATGCCCTTTACCCTGCCTTTGAAATTTGCCTTGATAGCAAGCACAGTGCGGTTGTCGCGCTCTGTGGCGGCATTCGACTGCAGTGCATCCTGCAAATCCGGATCCGACAGATATTGGCTGACGAGCCGCTGATTTTCGAGCTGTGCTGTATGGATGGCCCGCTTTAGCGCCCGAATCCGGGGCAAGTCTCTGATTTCGCCTTCTGGTGTAAGAATCGCAAATATTCTCTCTCGAAGCAGCGCGAGCGAAGGAGCAGAAAAAACTGCTGTCTCGATGCCGAGCATCGCCCATTCCTCAGTATCAGCGCTGCTGTCAAATGCCGTCATGGGCACATTCTCTTCTGGTTGGTGCGCTCTCTTCGCTCTGTCGCTGGCTTCAAGTATCGAGCGCACTAGCCCGACAATCTGTTCATATGATGTAGCCCATATGCCTAAGGCAAAGAGCTCGTCTACATCAAGGGCAAGGCCTTCTTTCTTTGCTTTTTGCACAACAACATCAAGGTCGGGGAAAGGCAAGGCTGGAATTTCCCTTTCTCTAAGCCCCTCGGAAAGCAGATAGAGATCGCGTTTGAGCCTGCGAACTGATTCTGGATTCGAACAGGGAAGAGTGTTGCGCATCAGTGCGCGCCCTTCATAGGAAAGGCAATATCCTTCCAGCCTCTCACGAAGCCGGAAAAAATCAAGGCGTGCAAGGCTGTGCTCGTGCATTACCATCCCTCTTCATCCTCAAGGCGAAACTTGGGAGTTTTGCGAAATTTTCCTGTTTCTTCTTTCTTCCACTGTCTGGATCGCTCGAGTTCGCTGCGTATGCGCAGATAGCTTTCGTAGCGATCATAGTGGATTATGCCATTTTGGACAGCATCCATGATTGCGCAGCCGGACTCATGGGTATGGGAACATGAAGCTCCGAAGGCGCATTTCCCGATAAATGGCATCATGTCAGGGAAATATGCGCTCAAATCATCAGGTTCGATATTGCGCATGGCCAGGCGGCGAAATCCCGGCGTATCGATAACTGCTATATCTCCTTCCGGAGAGAAAAAGAGCTCCGCGAGTGTCGTCGTGTGCTTGCCTCTATTGTATTTTTCGGAAATCGCTGCGACCTTGCGGTCGATACCAGGCATTAGTACATTGATTATACTCGATTTTCCTGTGCCTGATTGGCCGACAAAAACTGCTGTTTTGCCGAGAATGGATTCACGCAACGCATTCAATCCCTGCTGAAGCAATGCCGAACAACGAAGAACCTTATATCCCAGCGATTCGAAAACAGAAAGCCTCGCTTCAGCATGTTCATCGCTTCCCAAGTCTATTTTGTTGAAAAGAATCAATAGCGGAACGCCGCACTGTTCAGTTATGACGCTTACCCGATCGATGAATCTAGGCCGGAAAGGCGGGGAATTTGCGCTAGTCACGCATACGACCATGTCGATATTGGCTGCAAACGCTTGATCCGCGCCTCCCTTTTCATTGAACCGCCCGAAGACATTCCTACGGGGCAGCAGCTTTTCGATTACACCTTCGCCATCAGAAATGATCTGAACAGAAACCCTGTCACCTGCTGCAAGCGCATTGTACCAGCCATCGAGAGAGCGGATTCTCTTGCCTTTGATGGTGCAGAGACGAACTGTATTGTCTTCGCATCTCACTCGCGCATAATGGTTGCTGAAGGAAAGAACGATGCCTAGCATGCTGGTTCCCACTAGCTTGTTCCTCAAAGCAGTTCGGGCACAGCTGTCCCGAACCGGTTCGCCCACGCAATGTAGGAAGGACAAGGTTTTCTGTCGCCTGTCAGATAAAAGCCCCCCTCGTTAGCCGCCTCGGCCGCAGGCTCAGAAAACAAAAAACGCCGAAGCGCAGAAAGCACATGCTCTCTTGAATCCAGGCAATGGACATCATCCATTCCGCGCGCAGTAATAACATGCCGAATTGCTTCCTCAAGAAAAACAAAATGACTGCTTGCCAGGACAAGCCTGTCAGCTCCCTTTTCCAGGGCATACGCGATATATGGTTCGACAGCCGCTTCAGCGCTTTCCTGCTCCGCAAAAGGCAAATGCTGCTCGACATAATCGACAAGGTCTTGCGCAGGGATCCTGAACACATCGATTTCCGGAGCATCTCGAGCAATCATATCATCAAGAAAAGCATCTTCCGCAGCGCGGGCAGTAGTGAGCACCGCAATACGGTGCGATTGCGTTTCCCGGGCTGCTTGCGCAATCGGAGGAATAGCACCAATGATTTTCATCGGACGGTGTGCTGCCTGCAGATCTTTGAGCCCAATCTGCACTGCGGTCACACAGGATATCACGAGTATATCCGGATCGAGGCGAGCGCGGATTCTTCTTACTCGCTCGAACAGAATGTCCCGAATGGCTTCGGGGGATTTTGTTCCATATGGAAAACCGGCATCGTCAGCAACATACGAAATCGTGACTCCTCTCCACTCCTGGTGAATTGCTTTCAGGAATGGTAATCCGCCGATGCCTGAATCAAACACACATACATGCAATGCATCGTTGTTGCTTTGCATTCAGTCTCCGAACAGCGCATCGAACTTGCGTTTCGCGTCAGACTGCGAAACTGTCCTGTCTGTGCTAGAATTCTCTACGAACTTCTCTGCAGCCGAGAACCACTCGCAATGGTTGCGCTTCTCTTTGTCGAAAACCTGTTCGTCGATATTCTCGGCGCAGTCCCAATGCAGTCCAGGCGTATAGAAACGGCACATCTGGCATACGTGCAAGTCCTTGCCACACTGCTCGCAAGTATCATTGAAGCCTGGCTTGTATCCATACGGCAAGAGAGCGCCACATGCATAACACATGGATAAAATACTACACAGGATGGAGATTCCTGGCAAGCACACAGCGAATCTGTATCGGAATAATGGTATGGACCTTGAGCGCTGCCGCCAAATCATGTAGGCTGTAGGCATGTTCAAGGTTGTTCCTTGCTCCGTCGAGGGTTGCCACCGGCCTTCATTTTCGCTCGAAACTCTCTGCTTCGATCACCTGAAAAATGATGCAGAACGCATGCGCAAATCCCTTGAAGAATTGCGATCCCAAACGCTCATCATGAATCGTGTTTTTGACGATGCAACGATAATGGGAATGGATTTTTCCCGCTACCGATTTGTTGGCTGTTCTTTCAGAAATGTCAAAATGCATCACGCAATGTTCACAGGCGCTTCATTCCATCTCTCTTTTCTGGATGGATCAGAATTCATTTCGTGCGACTTTTCCGGCACAGATATAGATTTCTGCTCATTCGGCTCATCAAATTTCCTCGATTGCAGTTTTGAAAATTCCGAACTTATCCAAACAAACTTCAATGGCTCGCACTTTTCCGATTGTACCTTTTCCGGATCGAATCTCTATAATTCGCGCTTTATGCTCTGTGATCTCGATACAGTCAATTTCGACAACTGCGATTTCAAACGCGCCTTCTACATTCCAGCAAAGGAATCCAACGTCACGTTTGTCGGATCGAATATTGCGGAAGCAGTCCGCGATCTGGAGCATTTATACCTATGAAAATTTATCAGCATTATTCCATTTTCGGTTTTTCGAACAGTTATATGATTGGAAACGAAAAACTGGGCAAGGCCATTGCGGTGGATCCTGCCGAACTTACGCCAACAATGATAGAAAAAATCGAGCAAAACCACTTTGACCTCTGTGCCATATTCATAACGCACAACCATACACATCATATTCGCGGACTTTCGACAATAATGAAGATTTACAGTCCGATAATCTATGCCTCCAATGCAAAGATCCTTGAATTCCAATGCAAAAAGGTCAGAGATGGCGAATCATTCGAGGAAGCCGGTTTTTCTGTCAGAGCGATTGCGGTACCGGGGCATTCTCAGGATTCCATTGTCTATCTCGTCGATGAGTCGTTCCTGTTCACAGGGGATGTCCTGCATGCTGGCTTAATCGGAAAAACAAGTAGCACATTTAATACCAATGCGCTTGCAGCACGTATACAGCAGAAGCTATTTTCCCTCCCGCAAGAAACAGTGATTTTCCCAGGTCATGGCCCTCCGAGCACAATTTTTTCAGAAACCCGCGCGAATATTTCGTATCAGGAGGGCTTCGCTGAGCACATCAAGTCGAATTACGATTTCTTCGTGTAATCGTCTATGATTGCCATAGCCGGATAAAAGCTTCTATGCGCTTTATCCAATCGCCGCGAATCATGACAAGATGGTTACCAAGAGGGTTGGTGAGGAGTTCCTCAGCGCGAGCTTCCGGAAGTTCAAGCAAGGCCTGTGTTCTGCAAAGGCCTTCTTGGCGGGGGCTGCCAATAACTGACGCGTTAGAAAACCACACTCTTTCCAGATTCTTTCCTCCGATCCTTACCAATGTTACCGGACCTTCAGGAGTAATTCCGGCGACTGCTACACCCAAACCCGATTCAAAATGACTGCGCAATCCATAGCTTGAAAGAATGGAGCGTGGAGCGGTGCAATGCGCAATAAGCGCCTGAGCAGTTCCTTTTTCTTTATCAATCGAAATTCTCGAAGGATTTGCCATCCATCCTGTCATTCCCGTGAGCGTACGCATCCAGTGAAGCGCAATAATCGAAGGGATATCACCTTCGCATCCTGCATCGATCCCTTCATCGGCAAGTGCTGAAAGCGCAAGACATCCAGTGCTGCTGTCCTGCAATACAAGGTCAAAACAACGCAATGTCAGCGCAGTAAGCCTATAGCGAGCGACAATGCCTTTCAGTGCCTGCAGAATTTCCGCGGATTTGCGCATATCCGCCTCATCTGCCTCGGAAAAGAACTCAGCTTTTGCACGCAAGCCTGGCATATCGGGCGCGCGCTCGGGTTTTGCGCGAATGGCTTCTATGTCATGCATAAGTTCTGCAAAAGGAATATCGATTAGGGTCAGACCCCAGGCTTTTTTTGCAATGTCCGGATGCTGGCTCGATGCAATAAGCCAGTCTGAAGGCTTCCCGACAACGCCAATGCGGCTCGCTTGCAGGGTTCTCATGCTTTGCGATACAGCGATAATGTTCCCCAGGGCAGCAGCATCGAACACTCCGGATGCGTCTGCCTGCAGAATGAGCCCTTTGCCACTATCCTGCTTCACTTTGGCAAGGATCTCCATTGCTGCGGGAAGCGAGTTTTGGAAAGGATGAGCCAGGAGGACGACAGGTGTACCCTGCTCTATCATTTTTTCTTTTTGAATAAGCTGCATCGCTTCGGCTTCGGTGCCTCCAGTGAGGACAAAAATAAAGAGAGGAAGGTTGGTGTTCCGAGGGCATAGTGTATGCGTCCCGACAGACTGAAGCTCACCTCCAGCTTCGATCAATGCCTGCTCGAATTTTGAAAGCAGCTCTTGCTTCTGTTTTTCGTCGTGAAGAATCGACGCCACTACGGCATATTGAAATAATGTCATGAAATGCTCCTTCTAAAATTTCAAGTTTTTAGCATGGCTCGATTTTCGTCCATCTCCTCAAAGCATTCTACCAGAAATCTGTTTAGAATGTCGAAGTTCCTAGGATGAATGGCAATGTGATTATCTTTTTGAATAATCTCCCCACCCCATCGTTCGAGCGATGATGGAATGAGCTCTAAGATCGGAATGCCAAAAAGCGCAGAGAACCTGGTGGCATCGACACCTCTTGCCGTTCTGAAACCCATCATCAAGACCTCGAAAGCTGCAGTCGGCTTGTCGATAATTTCAACTTCTGGCGGAATTTCAGCGGGACGGGCAATGAAATGTTTCAGATTTTTCGTGCCATTCAGCCTCACCATGGAACCAAGCATTCGCTGATGTGCATCTGCAGGGTACGCAAGGGTGCTGACTGCCCCGCTGCCCAAACCCAGATAGGGGTCCATGTTCCAATATGCCAGGTTGTGCCTGCATTCATGCCCAGGCAGGGCATAATTCGAGACTTCATAGCGAATGTAGCCGTGCGCTGCAAGCAGGCCGTCTGCGCTCTCCCTCGCGCGAGCAAGGCTGTCGGTATCAGGCAGCACAAGTTCCCCATCTACAATCCGGCGCTGCAATACAGTCCCTTCTTCTATAGTGAGATCGTACATCGAAATATGCGGAACTTTCCCTGAGAGCGCACTCAAACTTTGCAGAAGCTGCGCTTCGATGTACTCCGGGGCCCCAGCCGGATCACTGGCCCGATATGGAATCCCTGCCAAAAGGTCGACTGAAACTTCAAATCTGCTCGATCCGAGCAGCTCGATTGCGCGGAGCGAATCTTCAACCGAACCGACTCGCCCTAGTATTGGCCATTGGTTTTGCGACAATGTCTGCACTCCAAGCGAAATGCGGCTGACTTTCGTCTCTGCAAGCATCTGGACTGCTTCTTCATCGAGGCTTTCCGGATTTGCTTCGATTGTCCATTCACATTCATTTGCGGCGTAAGGCTCAAGGCCTCGGACAAGCGTTCCCAATAATTCTGTACCAAGAACAGTCGGTGTGCCGCCCCCTATATAAATTGTCGCAAATTCCCCTGCTTCGAATATTTTTGTCCATTCCGCTGCCTGTTCAAGGACAGCGCTGACATAGCTCGCCAATGTACTGGGGGAGCAGCTTCCTCGTGGAACCGAAAAAAAATCGCAATATGCACATCGCCCTGCACAGAAGGGAATATGGACATACAGCGAGCGTGTGGGGAATGGCTTTTTGTCCGTGAAATGCTCTGCGCTCATGTCAAAGGCCCGACTCTTCGTATTGGCCAAATTCTAAATACGAGTTTAGCGCGGATTCGTGAAGCCTGTACCTCTTTATCAGCGGGAGCATCGGCAGACATTCGCCGGGCATCATATTCAAGGGTATAGAGGATAACTCGCTTGTTTTCCCTGTTCTCCCGTATGATGGACTTTATCCGCATGACTTCGGGCACACCAAAATTCCTGCCATACTGTGCTTCCAGAATGGAAAATCGCTGCAATGTAAAAAAGCGCAACACTGCATCGGCAGTAAGGAGCGCAGGAGGCGTGACCTCAGATGCCCCGTCATCGATAAGCACGAGGTCGCCTTGATGAAGAGGACCCGAAAAGCTAAATGGAGCGGAAGAAAAAATTGACCAGAACGGAACAGCGAGCACGACATCCCCGACCACAAGGGAGGGGTTCATTGTTTGATCGCGTATCTGCCAGCTCTGGATCACGACACCCCGAATAAAAGAGCTCAGAATTATAAAGACCACGACGAACCAGATAGCTCTCAGACGATTCTTTTTTCTCTCGACTTTTTCCGCGTATCGAACAGGCCTTCTCGCGAACATGCTGCCACTACCGGATACTGCCCATTCGGCTGAAGGGGAAGTAGATAAAAAGGGCATGGCCAAGAACTTTCTTTTCCGCGACAGGACCGAAATACCGCGCATCGCGGGAATTGTCTCTGTTGTCGCCCATTGGGAAGACGCGAGAATCAGCGATGTACCAGCCGTTCTCATAGCGCTGCGCAATCTGAGCGTTGCGGGCTTCCGAAGGATTCGCGTCTCTGAGAGTGGTAACGCGGCTCATGTCATAATGGAACGCGTCCTTGTTGGCACTCTGCACAGATGGTGTACCCAGGCTCGCCGGGAATGCAAGATTCAGCTCGGAATATGCCGACGCAATTCCGACATTTGTGATTTCAGCATATTCGCTCTGCGAAACAAGCCGCTGAGTTTTGACAGCAAGGCCCAGCCCCTGCATGAGCGATTTTTCGCTCATAAATTCAGACGAACCACGAGGCTTGATGTACACTTCACCATTGACAACATGGATAGTGTCCCCACCTACTCCTATCGCCCGCTTGATGAGATAGTGGACACGAGGCTCGCCTGTTGGCTCTCTATCGATATCGACCAGTGTGAAAGTGACCATGTATAACATTTGCTGGAAAATCGTGTATAAGGGACCGCGCGAAAGGTAGGATGGATTTTCGAATATGATGACCTTGCCTCGCTCGGGCTTGGATACTCCTGGTGTTTTCAGCACGCCAGGAAGCAATTCAGGGCCATATGACAGCTTGTCTACGAAAATCATGTCGCCTACAAGGAGCGTTTTTTCCATGGACCCTGAAGGGATGCGATATGCCTGGAAGAGATATTGGTTGATCACGAGCACGACGCAGGCCGCCCAGAGAATGGCATATATCCAGTCGACAACCGGGTGGCGTTTCTGCTGTTTCATCTTTGCCCGAAGAGACTTCTGTTTTCTTCGGGTCAAAAAACTTTCGGAGAATGCAACAAGGCGGTCGAAGAAATCTGTTTTCTTCATGGCGATATCAGGCTATCATGAGCGCATATCGTTGACAAGACGGTGCCCTTCGGCTAGGCTTCTTTTGCAATGAAAGACGCTGACAAGATAACCGAGCAAGAAATAGCGCAAGCCAAGGTCACACTCAAACCCGTGCTGGGCGTTCGTCCCCGCGTATATGTCCCGGTTCTCTATTCAATTGCCATTTTGGTTGTGCTCTTTTTTCTTCTCGTAAACCCCGGTTTGTCGCATCCAGGGGCGCGCCTGCAATTTTCCGGGCATCCGGACGCAGCCGCAGTCTATATAGATGGCGCATACGCAGGGAATACACAAGATGGAGCGCACGCAAAACCAGGCCCCCATCAAATCGAAATCCGCAAGCAGGGGTTTTCCTCGAAAGTATTGCAAACAACGGTTCCAAACCGCATTTTTGCCACTCTGATTTTTCCTCCAGCTGTGCATCTTGGCTACGCTCTTGAGCCTCAATCGCAAGAAGCGATTATGCTTCCAGCATTCAAGGATTTCGCTAGCTGGGCTCTATCCGGAAAGCCAAGCGCCATCTATCAGCTGCCCATGACGCTTTCCGAAGCCTCAAGGGATCTGGCATCCATCCAGAACATCGACCGCGCTGCTCTTTCCGATGCGCTTCTGGCAGCAGGAATAAGTCTCTCCATGAATGCTGCTTCCTTGCGAGATACCGTGTATGCCAGCACCGCAATTGCTGCGCCTGCCGGAAGTCCGCTTGGCGTACTCTGCACTGCAAGAAACTTGGCAGGAATGCTTGCCTCGTCCAAAAACAGCGCCGCAATGGTTATGGAGACAATCCCCGACAAAGCAAGCGATGCCATTAGGAACGCCGCTGCCGCATTAAAGCAGGAAACAGCAGCATTGCGCATAAACCCTCTGCAAGCGAATGGACTTCGATCCGTTGGACCTCATTCATTCATCATGTTCAAAGGCGGACTTCTCGACCTTGTCAGCAGCACGCCCGAGGGCTCGAAAACCTTATTCCAGAGCACATTGCCTGAATTTGGTCTTGCGTCCACCGAGGTGACACAGCGCGAATTTGCTCGATTCCTTGCGGAAAATCCCGACTGGAAGCCTGAGAATAAAGCTGTGCTTATCGAAAAAGGCCTTGCAGACAGCTCGTATCTGAAAGATTTCGATTTGGCTGCAGCAGATAACCGACCGATCACAGGAGTATCCTGGTACGCGGCCAATGCTTATTGCCAATGGCTGAATCGCCAGGCTCCAGCAGGCTATGAAGTGGTCTTGCCGACAGAGGCCATGTGGGAAGCTGCTGCTGCAGTGTCTTCGCGCAGCATTTCTTCTCTCGGCATATTCAAAAACCATGCATCGACGGGGCCATTGCCAGTCGGTTCTGCTGGTACTGACAGCCTGAGCTTCTCAGATCTTTTTGGCAATGTGTGGGAATGGACTTCTGATGGTTTCCGTCCCTATGCATGGATCCAGAAGGACTCTTCAGCTTTTGACGAACTCATTGGCGCTATAAGCCAGAAAACAGTCAAGGGCGGCTCGTGGGCGAACAGCCCCGATCAGATTTCGATCGATTCCAGAGGGCCTGTTCCTGCTGCCCATGGCTCCGAGTTTCTCGGATTCCGACCTGCATTGAGAAAGAAATGAGATCCCAGGTTCCGATAAAAATAATCGCCCAGAATCGCCGCGCCCGTTTCGATTATGAAATCGAGGAAAATATTGAATGCGGCATCGCGCTCCAGGGCAGCGAAGTAAAATCGATTAAAGAAGGGCGCGTAAGCTTCGGCGATTCATTTGCTGAAATAAAAGGCGAGGAAGTCTGGCTCAACAACCTCCATATCGCGGAATATGCTCAGGCTTCCATGTTCAGCCATGATCCGGACCGCCCGAAAAAGCTTCTCCTCCATCGGCAGGAAATCAAGCGTATCGACCGCCGGGTTCGGGAAAAAGGCTATACGCTCGTACCGCTCAGCATATATTTAAAGCATGGCCTTGTGAAACTTGAGCTGGGCCTGTGCCGCGGCAAAAAGGAATTCGACAAGCGCGCGGATATAAAAGCCCGCGACATCGATCGCGAAATCCGGCGCGATTTCAGGCTTAAAGACTGGTAATTGCAGATGCGCATCACTGGAGGACTGTATAGCGGCCGAATTGTCAAGATGCCTGAGGGCGATCTCAAAATCCGCCCAGCCATGGATCGGATGCGGGAATCGGTATTTGCAGTGCTTGGCGACCTGACCGGTTTTTCCTTCTGCGATCTTTTTTCGGGTTCCGGAATTATCGGGCTCGAGGCGGCATCCCGGGGCGCAAAGCCTGTTGTGTGCATTGAAAAAGACAGAAAAAAATTCCCTGTTTTGCTGCAGAATGCGACTATCGCCGAGCCGCCGCTTTTCTGTCGCGCAATGCCTGCGGAAACTTTTATTATGCGCAATAAAACCGCTTTCGATATTGTATTCCTTGATCCTCCGTTCGATTACAAATTCAAGCTTCAATTGCTGGAGCGGCTCGATTGCTCTGCCAGCCTCCATGAAGGAAGCCTCGTCCTTATTCATTTTCCGCACGAAGACCGCCTGCCCGAACAGGTCGGGGCTCTGAAAAGCATAGACACAAGAATATTCGGCCGCTCGACCGTCCGATTTTATCGCAAAGGCCCAGCCTGAATATCAAATTTATTTTGCGCCAGTTCCTTGCGCAAATTGGATTCAGCAAGTATAATTTCATATAGAATTAGGACGGAAAGAAATAAGTAATAAATATGCAGGCTTGTATGAGCCATATGTAAAAATACTTTCCGCCATGAGGTAAAAGTCATGAGTGATATGCCGTCTTTACCCTACAATGACGATTTTTTCGAAGTGCCTGAAGAAATCCAGTCAGAAAACACCGAAATAGCCGAAACTTCCAAGAAAGGCTACCAGCTGCTCAAAGAGAACCGTTTTGACGAAGCAGTAGAATGTTTTATACAGATCCTTGAAAAAGACAAGGAAAACAACTATGCACTCGTCGGAATGGGCGATTCTGCGCGGAAGCAAGGTCGTTTCAAGGAAGCTGCCGACTACTACCGGCGATGCCTTGTATTCCATCCCGGCAACAGCTACGCGCTTTTCGGACTTGCCGATTGCTACAAAGCGCTCAACCAGTTCCAGAAAGCCATCGAAATCTGGGAGCAGTACCTCCTGCATGACAACACCAACATTACTGTGCTCACGCGCGTTGCCGATGCCTACCGCAAAGTGCATGATTTCAGAAAATCCAAGGCCATCTATCACCGTGTGCTCGAACTAAACCCGGACAATCACTACGCGCTTATCGGACTTGGCCATCTTCATTATGACTTCAAGGAATACAAAGAAGCCCTCTCATACTGGCAGCGCATGGTCGAGCTCGAAGGGGACAATGTCGATATTCGGGTACTCACCGCAATCGGCAACTGCTATCGCAAACTCAAGCACTTCGACAAGGGCATCCCTTATTTCGAAAAAGCGCTGGAAAAAGAACCAGAAAATTTCTATGCCCTGTTTGGAATCGCCGACTGCTATCGAGGCGTGGGCAAGCAGAACATGTCGCTTGTCTACTGGAACAAGATCCTTGAAAAAGACCCAAAGAACAAGGTCATTCTTACCCGCGCAGGCGACGCCTACCGCAACATGGGCGATTACGATAAAGCAGTCGAGTACTACCAGAATGCACTCAACATCGAATTCGACATCTACGCGGTGCTCGGGCTTGCAGTAATTGCGCGCCAGCAAGGCAAATATGAAGAAGCAATCGCGAGCCTTCGCTCGCTTCTGCAGAATGATCCCAAGAATTACCGGATTTATATCGAACTTGCCCAGACATATCTCATGAACAATCAGCGTCAGCAGGCAATCGATGTGCTCACTGAATTCCAGCATATGGGGATCAAGAACCCGATTATCCAGGAAGCGCTGGCCAAACTTACAGGAAAGGCATGAGCGGTCCTGCTTTGAGCAATCATATGAAAGTGTATCCGAGCGGCCTTTCCCTTGCGGAAACGGCCGCTCTTTTGCCGGACCAGCCCCCCTACCGAGCCCGGCAGGTCTATGAATGGTTCTCCAAAGGAATTGCATCGTTCGATGCAATGACGAATCTGCCGCAAAGCCTGAGAGAACGCCTGTCCGGGCTCTATGGCGGACAGGTGCGATCGTCGAGCATAGAAAAAGAGCTCATCGACGAAGATGGTTCATTGAAACTCCAGATTCGTCTGCGGGACGGTGCAGCTGTTGAATGTGTGCTGCTCGAAGATATCGAAGGCCGAAAGACCGCCTGTCTTTCCAGCCAGGTAGGCTGCCCGATGGGTTGTGCGTTCTGCAAGACCGGCACGCTTGGCTTTTTGCGAAATCTGGGGCCAGATGAGATAATCGAGCAATTCCATTTTTTGCGTGACAGGCGCGGGTTCATTTCCAATGTTGTTTTCATGGGGATGGGGGAGCCGCTTCTGAATCTCGAAAATGTGCGAAAAGCAATCGTGGTGCTATCGAGTCCGGAAGGCATAGGAATGTCCTTGCGCAAGATTACTATTTCGACGAGTGGCATAATTCCGGGTATCCTCGATATCGCCCAAAGCGGGCCCAAAATACGCCTGGCGATTTCGCTCACTTCCGCAGAGCCCAATCTGCGCACAAGACTTATGCCTGTCAACAAAACCTGGCCGCTCGACGAGCTCAAATCGGCGCTCCTGCAATTCCAGCAAGCTACTCGCGACCGCATTACGCTCGAGGTCGTGCTCATTGGCAACATGAATGCTTCGGAAACGGATGCGGAGGCGCTCGCCGCCTGGATAACCCCGCTCAAGGCGCAGGTAAATCTGATTGCATGGAACCCCATTCAAGGTATGCCATTCGAACAGCCGAGCCCGCGGCAGATGCGCATTTTTTCTGAAATCCTTGAGCGAAAAGGAATTGTGACGGTGCAGAGGATGAGCCGCGGGCGAGGCGTCATGGGCGCATGCGGACAGCTTGGGGACACCCTGCAGACAACAAATCCGCCTTCTGCATAGAGTCATGGCCGCCAGGATCGCGCTCTTTCGATACCTGCATGCGATCAGAGGCCTTTTTGTTTTGCAGCCTTCCGTTCCAGGCGAGCAATGCGATGCTGCAATGATTCGATTGTGAGGTATGGCAATTGGCGGGGTTCCTGCCCTTCCCACAATTCTTTTGATAATTCTTTTTGGCTAGCCAGAATTTCGCGCGCGCTTTTTGCCCATTCAAGCGCTGCTTGCGGATCTTTGTACACATGTTCGAAGAGTTTTGCTTTCGCAACACAACCGTATGCTGAATTGTCCATAGCCAGAATTGTCTCGGCAAAAAGTCGGTGATTCTTTTCGCGCCTGGCCAAGGAAGCCAGAACCCGAAGCGCTCTCATGCGTTTTTCACCCTGACAGTCCAGAGCGGAATTCTGATCGCGCACCATCAGCAATAGCTTCCGAGCTTCTTCAGTACGACCTGTCTTAAGAAGCCGGCTTGCGATTGCTGCAGGATCTATAGCATATCGCGCTACTCCGCTCACTGGGTCCCGGTAAGCCATTTCGGCCAGCAGAAAGAGTTCAGCAAGTGAAACGACATCCTCCAGATTATGTTTCCACACAAGCACCATCAAGGCCTTCTGTTCTTCGCTCGGCAGCTCTGATTTCACGAGATCAAGCCAGACCTTTGGAACAAGAGCACCCGGAATGTCGGATTCGCGCTCTTTCCCAAGGAGAAACGCTTCCATCGACTGAAGGGCGCAGGATTGCACGCTTCTGCCCCAGAATCGCCGACAATCATGAAGCAAGTCGATATGTCGCAGCTGCGGCATCGCTATCCTGTTGAGCACGCATCGGACTTGCAAAAGGGGTATATCGAAGGCTGTTCCATTATAGCTTGCAATCCATTTCGCAGCAGACAAATTCTCGATCACCTTCTTAAGAAACTCCGGTTCTCCTGGATAGTCTTCAAGGTATATTTGTTTGAGGAACAGTGATGATCCCTCAAATGTCGCAGTTGTGCAAAGAAAAGCAATTGTTCCTGCTCCGCCCGAAAGACCTGTCGTCTCCAGATCGAAAAATGCGATATATCCGGCAGGGACAGAGCCAGGCTCCACATGCATTGCTTCATCATATGCAGGTACAAGGGGCCTCATTATACTCGGCGAAAGCGTTTCCGGCACCTGACGGAAAGGCCGCGAGACTTCTCTTGCCCATACGAGCGGTGCTATCTCTTGCCAGCCCTCAGGGATAAACCGTTTTCGAGGCGCGGAAGGCTTCAGCTTTGTTTTCTCGTTCTTTATCAGCGCGAGCCTTTCCTTGAGATTCATTGTCAGCTCTCCTGAAACCAGCTCGAATTCTCTATTTCGCGCATGCGCCCTGCAAAAGCTTCAGAAACTGCAATGAAATAGCCTTGCTGTCCTTGTCCGCGGATTCCACGCCTATGCATGAGGGACATCCAGCCTTGCAGGAGCAATTGCCAAGGCGCTCGAGCGCAGCAGCGAATATTTCCTGAACATTTGCGTACAGCGCTTCAGCAATCCCCGTTCCACCGGGATACATGTCATAGAAATACAAAGCCGGGTTCTTGAAAAAAAGGTCCCGCGCGCGCGAGGCCACGCCAATATCATGCACATCGCATAGTACCGATGCAGGCGCTAACTGACGCATGAGCCTGGCAACTCCGCTCAGAACTGCATCTGCTTTCTCGGGAACAAGCGCCCCAAGGAGCTTCCCGCTTTCGCTTTCCTGAGCGATCGTGATTATGAGTGATCGTGTTTGCATTTCATCAGGAGGAAGCCAGATTTCGCCGTATCCAATATTCTCGTGAGTATTGAAGCGCAATTTTTTGTATTTCTCGACCTGGCTCCGGACAAGAATGTCCCCAAGCATCATTGTGCATTCCGAATGCTCGGCCTGCGAATCGATGGTCAGCACTTCTATGTCGCGTTTTACTATGGAATCGGTCCAGTAATCCACATCGCTTCGCTCGACCAAGCATACGCGCTTTTCGAGATCGAGCGATTTTACTTGATACTGAGTCCCCAAATGGATATACACCGCTTTGTCGAAAAGCAACTCTTTTGCACTGGGCCTGTCCATCTCGCCAATGACATCGTGCCTTCCATTCGTAGCATCCACAATTACAACATTTTCTGTTGTTGCTGAACGAAGCGATATCTTTTCTCCCGGGTAACCTTCTGCGGACCAGAAATAGCGGCCGGCCGTATGCCGCACAATGCCTTCTTCTTCGAGATAATCCAATGCTTCCTTTGTGAGCTCTGCCGCTTTCTGGTTCGAAGGATCTGGCGAAAACGGCTCGCTTTCAGCAAAGGGCAGCTCGAACGCGGCACATTTCAGATGATCCGTAAAGATATAGGGGTTATACGCATCGATGTGAGCGTGCTCTGGCGCCCTGGAAAGAAAATATTCCGGATGAGCTGCAAAATACTGATCCAGCGGAGCTGAAGAAGAAATATATACAGCAAGCGACACCCCCAGCCCCCGCCCTGCCCTTCCTGCCTGCTGCCAGAATGAGGCAATGCTCCCTGGATATCCTGTTATTACTGCAGCATCAAGGCCTCCGATATCAATTCCAAGCTCAAGCGCATTTGTCGAAACAACCCCATGAATGCGCCCGTCTCTCAAGCCTTTCTCAATTTCTCTCCTTTCGGAGGGAAGCAGTCCTGAGCGATACGGCTTTACGACCAGACCGAAATTGCGGTTATATGCATTTTCTAGCTTTTTGTTTAAATAGCTTGAAAGCAGTTCGACTTGCAGACGAGATCTCGAGAACAGAATCGTGCGCACCCCTTTTTTCAAGAGCCACAACATGACCGATTCCGCTTCGAGCGCGCTGGAGCGTCTAATTCCCTGTACCGGGTCCACGAGTGGCGGATTGACGCAGAACAGCACCTTTTCTCCGGAGCCTGCGCCGCTCTCTTCAATCAGTGCGACTTCGCGCTCGATATAACGCTCTGCCAGCTCCTGCGGATTTGCAATTGTAGCTGATGAAAATATAAACACAGGCTCAGAACCATAGAATTTTGCGATGCGGATGAGCCTGCGAAGCACCGAGGCGACGTGGCTTCCAAACACTCCTCGATAGGCATGGAGTTCATCGACCACAACATATTTCAGATTCGAGAAAAACTTGACCCACTTTGCATGATTGGGAAGGATGCCCGAGTGCAGCATGTCGGGATTCGAGATGATTATGCGACCTGAGGTCCGGGCTTTCGCGCGTATCTCTGTCGGGGTGTCGCCATCGTAGGTATTGATGGCCATCCCTATGCTCCCTGCAAGCATAATCTCGCCAAGCGCACTTTGCTGGTCCTGCGAGAGAGCTTTTGTAGGAAAGAGATAGAGAGCCCTGCCCTCGGGTTCCTCAAGCAAAGTCTGCATCACCGGGAGGTTGTAGCACAGTGTTTTGCCCGAAGCGGTCGGGGTGACTACAATAAAATCCCGCTTTGCGCGAGCCAACTCGTACGATCGTTTCTGGTGGCGATACAGAGCATGAATCCCTCGCGCAGCGAGGGATTCAGACAGCACATGATCGAGATCCTGCGGCAAAGGAACGAAATCAGGTGCTCGAGCAGGGAGTTTGGTCGACCAGGCAATCTCGCTTCTCTCGCTCAGCCATGAAGCAAGTTCATCACAAATTGCATTTGCGGTTTCAGAATTCATAGGATATACTGTAAACATCAAAAAGAAAAAGGTAAATCGGCGCCGCGCCGGAAAGGAGCAGGTATGACAGAAATTCTTTCCATCGTTTTGGGAGGAGGCAAAGGCACACGTCTTTTCCCTCTCACCAAAGAGCGGTCAAAGCCAGCTGTTCCCTTTGGCGGGAAATATCGTATTGTCGATATCCCAATCTCCAACTGCATCAATTCCGGTTTCAAGAAAATCTACATACTTACGCAGTTCAACTCAGCTTCTCTCCATCTGCACATTTCTCGCTCGTATAATTTTGACCATTTTTCAAAAGGATTCGTTGAGATTCTGGCCGCCGAGCAGACGCCTGCACATTCTGGCTGGTACGAAGGAACGGCTGATGCCGTGCGCAAAAATCTCATCCATTTCCGTCCTCATAAACCAAGCCATTACCTTATTGTATCGGGCGATCAGCTCTATCGCATGGATCTGGCTGACATGTTCAGAAAGCATACTGAGTCGGCATGCCGCTTGACCATCGCAGGAACGCTGGTATCGCGCGAGGCTGCCAGCTCTCTTGGCATTATAAAGATTCGGCCCGACGGCTGCATTGACAGCTTCCTTGAAAAACCGGGTCCAACCAAAGACATACGCGATTTTGCCGTGCCTGAAGAACTCAAACCTAAAGATGCGGACCCGAACAAGCCATACCTGGCCAGCATGGGCATCTACATCTTTGATGCACCGCTTATCGAAGATGCCCTTCAGATGGATGCGAATGATTTTGGCAAAGAGATTATCCCGGCTATTGTTGCCAAAGAAAAAGTGAATACATATGTGTTCGGCGGATATTGGGAAGACATTGGAACCATTCGAAGCTTTTACGAAGCGAATATCGAGCTCACTGACATCAATCCGCAATTCAACTTCTACGACGAGCAGATGCCGATTTATACTCACGCTCGCAATCTGCCGGCGTCCAAGCTCAATTATTGTACGCTCAATCAGGCACTTGCGAGCGATGGCTGTATCATCACGAATGCTTCGATTACGCGTTCAATAGTCGGTATCCGTACCGTTATCGAATCGGGAGCAAGCCTCGATGGCGTGGTGTGCATGGGCGCGGATTATTATGAAACCGAAGCTGAAAAAGCAGAAAACCGAAGGAAACACATCCCTAACATCGGTATCGGCGGCGGCTCCATCATTCGCCATGCCATTATCGACAAGAACGGGCGCATCGGCTCGAATTGCCGCATAGGAATCGATCCTTTGCCGCGAGAAGACGGAGAATACAAGACACACTATATTGTCGACGGGATTATCGTCATTCCGAAAAACCAGATAATTCCTGATGGCACCGTGATATAAGCCTGAAGGGGCGCTCGAAATCAGTTTCTGCTGGTTACAAGCCGCATCGCTTCGGCGAGGTCTGGATCGTCGTTGAGATAATGCTGCGCCACTTCGGCCTCAGTCAGGCCTACCAGCTCATGGCTCATGTAGTGTATCCAGAGTTCATCTTCTTTTGACTTGACTTCGATTTTTCTGCACCAGTAATCCGGCGTAATCGGTAGGTGCTGCGGCAAATATTCCCTCACCTTGTAATCGTGAACTGCAATCTTGACGTCGCTGCGCGGCAACCCGCGATCCATGATCACTTTGGCAAGATGATTGATAGTGCGCCCGGAATCGAAAACGTCGTCAACCAGAAGCACTTTGTCGCCATGCCGCAAAAAATCGGGATTATACGTCCATCCGTCTATTTTTATGTTTTCTTGCTGATCAAATCCGCTGTACGATCTGGCGACGACGGCCGCATAGAACACAGGCCGGCTATTCCCTTTCACAAACTTGAAATATTCGCTGATGACGTTTCCCATGTATGCGCCGCCTCTCAGCGAGACATAGATCACATCAGGGATAAAACCATCTTTGTAGATTCTGTAAGCAAGCTTGATCGCATTGTTCCGAATCATGTCATAAGGAACAAATTCTTTATGCATATAATCCCTTCTAAATAAGGGAAGCCTCCGCGTGGAGGCTTCCGAATTCGGAATAACCCGCTCTTGTAAGGGAATATATACTCACTTTCCTACATACGCAAGAGTCTCGACGGTCTGGCCATCCCTGTTGATTGTAAACACCAGCTTATTCCGTCCTTCCTTGGCAAGCGTTTCATAGAATTGCTTGAGGTCGCTGACATTCTTGCCATTTATCTTGGTAATGACATCGCCGGTTCGCAAACCCATAGTTGCTGCAGGAGATTTCGCAAGCACATCCACAACGAGCGCGCCTCGCAGCCCTGCCGGAACCTGTTTCTGATCGACAGAATCAGATTTGAGCGAAATGACCGTTACGCCCGGGAAAATGTTCGCATTGTTCGAGGCAACAGTGGCATCCCGCAGCTCGATTTTCGCGCTAAGGGTCATCTGACTACCCCGCCTAATGATATCGAGCTTTGCAGCAGTGCCTGCCTTTATATCGCCTATCATCCGCACCAAATCATCGGTAGAAGCTACTGATTTCCCGTCTACGGCTGTGACAAAATCACCTGGCAAAAGCCCTGCCTTGTCCGCTGGCCCGTTCATGAATACATGCCCGATGAAAGCACCCTTCTTGCCATCGAGGCCGAGCTCTTTTGCGCTTGCCTTGTCTTGCGTGATATTGGACAAGCTGACTCCCAGCCAGCCATATTTGACTGTGCCGTGGACGATAAAATCATCGATCGCGCTCTTTATGTTATTGATGGGGATCGCAAAGCCAAGGCCGACGGACCCACCTGTAGTTGACGCAATCCACGTATTGATTCCAATGACTTCTCCGCGGATATTGACAAGGGCGCCGCCAGAATTGCCTTTATTGATTGCTGCGTCAGTCTGTATGAAATCGTTGATATTGCCATCCGGGCCGCCGCGCCGCCCCAATGCGCTGATAATGCCCGTGGTAACCGAAGAGACATATCCGAAGGGGCTTCCCAGCGCGATTGCCCAATCTCCAACCTGGAGTTTCGAAGAATCCCCTAATTTGGCAATTACGATATCCGAATCGTCGGTTTCGAACTTGACAAGGGCGACATCTTTGCGCTCGTCAGTGCCGACAAGCTTGCCTTCGTATTCCCTGCCATCGCTCAATTTCACGGTTATCTTAGTAGCATTACCCGCGACATGATGGTTCGTCAGCACATACACTGTTTTGCCCGAGCGCCTGACGATTACGCCGGAGCCTAGACCTTCTTGAGGTGGAAATTGATCAGGCGAAGGTGTATCGGGCCCGAAAAAGAAATCGAAGGGGAATTGCGGTGTCTGCTGCTGTGGCTGATTTTTCTGCGCGCCTTCGACCACATCCAGTTCTACTACAGCAGGAAGTACTGTTTTCGCGATATTGCGAAAAGCTTCCTGTACAGCTTCTGCTTGGGAAATGGCCGCTTCGGTATCAGAGCCAGCCACCATGGGCGGAGTTTCCGCTTTGACGATCGGAAGCGCAGTACTGCTTGCCGAAGGATTCGCCCGGAACATGAATGCAAGCGCAAATCCTATCACAATTCCGAGAATCACAAGATTCGCGATGAAGAAATTTTTCGAATAGAGTTTCTTGCCGAATGACATAGCTGTTATCCTCCGTTGGATAAAAGAAAGTCTATAGCCTATTTTCAATATAATAAAAAACTATTGGATAGAGAATGTTACATGGAATTTGCGGGTTTTTGCGCCAATCGAGCGTTCACCAGCGAGTCAATACTTCGCAGCCAGAATCTGTCACGAGCACAGTGTGCTCAAAATGCGCGGAGAGAGATCCGTCCATCGTCACGACAGTCCAGTCGTCATCGAGGACGCGGACATCGCTTGTACCGACATTGATCATGGGCTCAACTGCCAATACCATGCCAGGCATGATACGCGGGTTGGGACCTGCCGAAACATAATTTGGTATCTGCGGATCTTCATGAATTTCAAGACCGACACCGTGCCCGCAATATTGCCGTACCACCTTGAATCCATTTTTTGTCGCGTGCGAAAATACCGCGCGCGATATATCGGAGATTCGGGAATGCGGTTTGATCTGGGCAATCGCGAGATCAAGGCACTCTTTGGTCACATCGAGCAGTTTTTGCGCTTCCGTGGTTATTTTGCCCACAGGAAGAGTGAATGCTGCATCAGAAAAAAAACCATCCAGATCGATCCCGCTGTCGATACCGACAATATCGCCTTCTTCAAGCGGTCTTGATCCAGGTATGCCATGGATAACTACATCATTGACAGAAATGCAAAGCGTTGCAGGGTATCCTTCGTAGCCCAGAAACGCAGGTTTTCCACCATTTTTCACTATAAAATCATATGCAAAGCGATCCAGATCCTTGGGGGTTGCGCCGGGCTGAACAAGAGGCTTCAGTGCATCATACAGGGCAGAAAGCATCTGGCACGAAGCTCGAATACCTTCGATCTGCTTTTTATTCTTTATTCGAATCATGCAATCCCCCGACAATTTCTTTTTGTATGCCGTCCAGCACGCCGTTGATAAAACGATACGAATCGTCGCTCCCATACTCTTTTGCGATTTCTATCGCTTCATCTATGCTGATTCCTGCAGGGATATCTTTCTGATACAGGAGGCTGTAACATCCTACCCGAAGAATAGCCAAATCGACCTTTCTGAGCCGTTCGAATGCCCAATGCTCGAGGTGTTTCTTTATTATCGCATCGATTCTGTCGATTTCTTCGATAGTTCCTGTAATCATGAGGCGTGAAAAATCCAGTATTTCCGCGTCATAATGCAGCTTCTTCTCTTCATCGAGCCATGCGAACGACAAAAGCTCTGGGAGAGAATGCCCGGCCAAATCCCAGGCATAGAGGGCCTGAACCGCAAGAATCCTTGCTTTTCTTCTAGAAGCCACGGGGCATTTCCTCTTACCAGCTCAGATTCTCGGTATATATTTTGATGGTCGCTTCCTTTCGCAAGCTGTCTATCACCTCAGCTTCGACCTTGTTAAAAAAAGCCTGTTCCTTCTCGGATGCAAGCTGCATAGCCAGAAATTCCTGCACTGTCAGGTTCTGGTTTCCGGGCACAGTATCGGAGAGTGTGAGCTGTTTCTGTGGAATGAACTCATTTACACGCACAATTCTGAATCCGTATGGCGTCTGGATTACAGAAGTTATTTCGCCGACCTTTGCCTGGAACGCGGCATCAAAGAACTCTGCTCCGAAAATGGATTTGCTCTGCTGAGTTTTTTCAAGATAGAGCGAGGGGATAGCTTTGTATCCCGCCGCATCTCCAGCGCGAAGTACATATTCATCAAATTTGGACGGGTTTGCCTTGAGCGCTGCCGAAATGGAATTCATGAGGTCCTTCGTCTTTGCAATATCAGCATCGCTTTTCCCGCGTGTATCAGTATAGATGACGCTCAAGCGAATGGTATCGGGCCTCACAAGAGAAGCTTTTGCTAAGTCGTACGCTTTGAGTATTTCGTCGGCAGTGGGTGGCTTGAGATTTGCTTTCATGTCATCTAGCCGCTTTGTCTGGACATAGGCTTCAAAGAGCAGGCGCTGTTTGACATAGACTTTCGGATCGACAAATACTCCCGAAGCGCGCAATGATTTTTCCAGATCCGCGTCGGTTGCGTTTGCGCCAAGCTGTGCCTTGAGCTGCGCAAGCGCGGAATTTACCTGCGCATCAGAAACGGAAATCTTTTCGCGTTCGCAGAATTGCAGAAACAGCATGCTGTTGATTCTGGCATCCAACACATCTTTCCGTTGCTCAACTGTAAGCTTGGCTCCAGTCGCATTCTCGAGTCTGTCGACATCAGCTCTAAGCTGGCGTACGGATATGACTTCCTGTTTGGTCAGCTTGAATGTCGCTGCAGGCTTGTCGATGCTGGTCTGAGCAATCAGCGGAAAGGCAGCAAATACAAACAAAATCAGCCATGATGCAATTCTTTTCATACTGTTTCACTCACTTTCGGATAAGAATAAAATTCAACGCGCACGGGACAAATGTACTCAGGATATTTTGTTTTGGGCAAGCGGTTGATCCACAGCACGCTGGACCCTTGAGCGCAAGGCCGCGAATCCTGCAAGTTTCGGATATATAAGCGAGATCTGGTTAAGCGCTTCCTCAGCAGCTTCAGCTTCTCCTCTATGAAGAAGTATTTCAACCTTTTTCCGCAGATATTGCGCTGTCTCGCGAGGCGCGATCTTGAGTTCAATAGCCTCATCGAGCCGGTCGAGGTAATCTTCCTCGTCAACGCGACCGGGCATTTTTTGCAAGATAAGAAAGCGAAATTTCAAGGCAACTACTTCAAAATAATAACGGAACCAGGGCTTTTCGAGTTCCATCCTGATCAATTTTTTATAGATTTGGTACGCCTTGATATATTTCCCTCTCTTTTCATATTCCTCGGCTATGCAATATTCGGCATCCATTGCTTCTCCGCGCTCGAGCCAGCGTTCCAGTCTGAAATCTGCAAACGTCTTGCTGCGCTCGTAGATTGCAAGTGCCTCTTCGTCGAGATCGTGCAAAAGATCATAGACTATCAGCTTTGCCTGGCTTTCAGGATCATCCGAGCGCTGCTGCAAAAATTCATGATAATCAAATCCTTTGTTGTCTCTTTCGCGCCTGCGGAGTTCTCTGTCGTACGCCCTTCTCTTTTCTGCATCAGAAAGGATTTTGTATGCTTCAAGAATGAGCCGCATCGCAGACTCGCGGAGCGTCGCAGAAGACTCTCTGGGACGCGCATTTTCCGCTGAATAATGCATATCCGGGTGCAGACGCTTCGCTTGCTTGCGAAATGCGCTCTTGATGTCCTGAGGACTAGAATCAGGGTGCACGCCAAGAATTTCGTAATAATTCTTCATGGCTTACCTGCGATTCAAAGGTGTTCCGCGCGCCACTGCCGCTGCGCTCGATGCATCGGATACAATCTCTCCCTGGACAACAACAAGCCCTTCGTGTTCGAGCGCTTCCATGAATTTCCGCAAAGTGTTGCCCGACCTGAAACCACTTTTCCGGACCAGCGCGAGACATCGCTTGCCAATAAGCCCTTCCGATTTTGCGAGAGTCTGCGGGAGAGAAGAGGCAATGCCGCCGAACATGCTTTTGGGTTCGGTGATAAAAACAAGAAAATCATAGGCACTCAGACCATAAGGCGAATCGGAAACGATGGCAGCCTCATGCCCCATTTCAGCAAAAGAACGGCGCACCATCTCGGTCATCCTGGAAACTTTGTCAGTTCCATGGGAACTTATTCCAATTCGCATAATGTATAAAAAACATCCTTACAAGAATGGCGGTTACAATCCGCATGCATAATAGAATAAAAAGCACGGAATCGGAACAAGTTGCTCCGTTCCCGTGCTTATTTTCGCTGTTCTATGCCTTGGGCGTCATCACGCACAGGTTATTTGCTTGCTGGAGCAGCAGGCTGTCCCGTCTGCGGCGTTTGTCCTTCAGTGGCTGGCTGTGTCTGCGAGGTCTGATCAGTTTGGGTCTGGTTATTCCACCACTCGCTGGTAGCTGTCTGGGCAGAATTCTGCTCTACTACTTTTTCGACATTGCCAGTAGATGATTTGTTCACTACAGCAAGCGCAAAAGCGGTAATAAAGAATAGTGTACCCAGCACATAGGTGATTCTTATCACGACATTCGATGATCTCGATCCGAATGCACTCTGTGATCCGCTGGCAAAAATGCCGCCGATTGAATCAGAATCTTCGTCCTGAATGATGACAAGAAAAATAAGCAAAAGACATACAATGACAAACACAACGAGAAGCAATACTCCGAAGAAACCCATTCTCTTACTCCAGATGGAAATTCATTGCACCAAAACAGCCATGCCCGCGCCAAGCGGGCCACTGCTATCCGAACAGCTATAGTACCCCAAAGTCCGCTATAAGGCAATACCTGTATGTTCAGCGGAATTTAGCGATTGGTACAAATGCTTCGGCTTTCAGGCTGGCTCCACCGACAAGCGCACCATCGATATTTTCTTTGGACATCAGTGCAGCGGCATTATCCGCTTTGACAGAACCACCGTACTGGATTACAATCGCTTTTGCCGCATCCTTGCCATACATCTCGGCGATAACCTGTCTGCAGAAAGCATGCACGGCATCTGCATCCTCTGGAGTCGCAGTCTTGCCTGTCCCGATTGCCCACACCGGTTCGTAAGCAATTGTCACATCTTTCAAGGCAGAAAGCTCGACACCCTTCAGCCCTTCGGATAATTGTCTTCGAATTACATTTTCAAGCATCCCATGTTCGCGCTCCTCGAGGGTTTCCCCAACACAAAGGATGACTTCCAGCTTATGGCTCAGTGCGAGCCGCACTTTTTTGTTGATAAGTTCATCATTCTCGCCATAGGTGTGCCGACGTTCGGAATGACCAAGAATGACAACGCGCACACCCAGGTCTTTCAGCATGAGCACCGAGATTTCGCCTGTATGGGCGCCGCTCTCTTCCGGACCCATATTCTGGGCTCCGAGAAGGATGTTCGAGCCTTCCACAATTTTGGAAACAGCCTGCAAGGCGGTAAATGGAGGAGCGATCATCAGCTTTTCCTTGCAATCCGCCAGCTTGTCCTTCAGCTCCGAAGCAAGAGCAACTGCCTCGGCGATTGTTTTATGCATTTTCCAATTGCCCGCAATGAAATAGCGTTTCATATTCTCCCCTGACATCGATTCAAAAATACGGCCTTTCTTTTAAGAAAGGCGCTTATGAATGCTATCGCAAACCGAACAGCATAGTATCGCTCTTGAATAGTATAGTAAAGACACTTGAGAACTTCCGTGAACTTCAAAGCGCGGCGTCTGACCGGGTGCCATCTTCGCAACCAGCGCGCATCCTGGCAATGACTTCTTCGAGAGCAGCAACTCTTGCGCTCAGTTCATGCACGCGCTGCCCAAGCACATCGGGAATTTTTTCGTGATGAAGATCGGGCTCATCGGAAGCAGTATGCGGAATGTGTCTGTGTACAACCTGCCCAGGTATGCCGACGACAACAGAATTGGGTGGCACATTTTTGACGACGACAGCATTGGCGCCGATGCGGGAATCCGCTCCTATATGAATATCCCCAAGTATTTTTGCCCCGGCCCCAATCGTAACCCTGTCTCCTACTGTCGGGTGGCGCTTTTTCTTGTCGAGCGAAGTGCCGCCAAGCGTAACGCCATGGTAGAGAGTAACATTATTCCCTACAATTGCGGTTTCGCCAATGACGACGCCCATCCCATGATCGATAAAAAGACCTTGTCCTATGCGCGCGGCGGGATGTATTTCTATACCGGTCAGTCTGCGGGAAATATTCGAAATGAGCCTTGCTGTGAGCTTGGATCCATGGTTCCACAGGTGATGGGCGAGCCTGTGGAGCCATACTGCATGCAGCCCCGGATAGACAAGCACAGCCTCGATTTTTGTTCTTGCTGCCGGGTCGCGCTGCAGTATGGCTTCGATATCTGATTTGAAAAGGCTGAGCGGGCCCGCACTCGCGCGCTCTTTCGGTGTATTGTTTTTTTCGCGCTTTTCCATATGCATCCCTCTATTTATCCTGCAAATCCGCAAAAAGCGGCGTGGAGAGATAGCGTTCTCCGCTTGAAGCAGCAATAGCAACAATCAATTTGCCTTTATTTTCTGGCCTTGAAGCAAGTTGCACAGCCGCATGAATGACAGCTCCAGAAGAGATGCCCACAAGGAGCCCCTCTTCTTTTGCAGCTCGGCGCGCCATCGCATACGCGTCAACATCGGAGATGGCGATGATCTCATCATATATTTTTGTATTCAAAATCGATGGTACAAAACCTGCGCCAATTCCCTGAATCCCGTGAGGACCTGCCTTTCCTCCCGACAGCACCGGCGAGGCGGATGGCTCGACTGCGACAATGCGGACCGAGGGTTTTTGTGTCTTGAGCGCTTCGCCCACTCCTGTCAGGGTGCCGCCTGTTCCAACCCCTGCCACAAAAATATCGACCTGTCCTTCAGTATCGGAAAGGATCTCCTGCGCAGTGCCGAGCCGGTGGGCTTGTGGATTCGCCGGATTCTCGAATTGCATCGGCATGAAATAATGCGCAGGGTCCTTGGAAAGCAATGCGCGCGCTTCCTCGATGGCTCCCGCCATTCCTTTGCTTTTCGGGGTGAGCAGAAGCTCGGCGCCATAGGCTTTCATAATCGTTCTGCGTTCGAGAGACATGGATTCCGGCATCACGATGATGCATCGATATCCGCGCGCTGCAGCAATCATCGCAAGGGATATACCGGTGTTGCCACTTGTTGGCTCTACAATTGTCATGCCTGGCTGCAGCAATCCTGTTCGCTCTGCTTCTAGTATCATCGACAGCGCTGCCCGGTCTTTCACTGAATGCCCGGGATTTTGAAATTCCAGCTTGACTGCTATACGTGCCAGCAAGGACGCGGCAAGCTTGTTCAGATACACCATCGGTGTATTCCCGATAAGATCCAAAATGCTATTGTAAATACGCAATTGTTGACTCCTTTAATCTACAATATAAAATCGCAAAATTTTGCACGGTAGGCAACATCTTTGCCTGGCGCCTGCGTTCCATTGGCCCCCGTCGCATCGCCCTTTCGCACAGTCGCCCTCATGCAAAATACTCTCACATCAAATGAAAAAGGCCGCCCTTTCGGGCGACCTTTTTCTCGCATACCGAAAGGGAGGCCTATTTCTGTTCGAGACACGCAATACCGGACAGTTCTTTGCCTTCGAGGTATTCGAGCGAAGCGCCGCCGCCCGTTGAAACATGGCTCATCTTGGAAGCGAGCCCGAATTTATTGACCGCAGCAACCGAGTCGCCGCCCCCGACAACCGTAAGCGCGCCACGAGCTGTTGCCTCGGCCACAAGCTGCGCGACCTTTTCGGTTCCTTTGGCAAAAGCATCGAATTCGAAGACACCGACCGGCCCATTCCACAGAACGCTCTTGGCGCCAGCAAGCACTTTTGCATAGAGCTCAAGCGTCTTCGGACCGACATCGAGACCCATCAGCGCATCAGGGACAGCTTGCGCATTGACTGCAACAGGGACCGCATCGGGAGCAAAGTGATCCGCAGCGATATGATCGACAGGGAGCACTACTTCGACGCCCTGCGCCTTTGCATGATCGAGCAACTGCCTGGCTGTATCGAGAAAATCGTCTTCTACCATACTTTTGCCGACCGCAATTCCCTGTGCCTTGAGGAAGGTATAGGCCATGCCGCCGCCTATTACAAGCGAGGAGGCATTCTTGAGCAGGTTTTCAAGCACGGCGATTTTGGATGACACCTTTGCTCCGCCGATAATCGCGACCATGGGCTTTGGAGGGTTATGCAGCATAGGTTCGAGGTTGGCCACTTCCTTTTCCATAAGGAAACCGCCGACGCGAAAGTTCATGAATTTGGCAATAGTCGCGGTGCTCGCATGAGCGCGGTGCGCAGTACCAAATGCATCGTTGACATATATGTCGCCGTAAGAAGCCAGCTCGCGTGCTAGGACTTCCTGGGCTGCAGGATCTTTGGCTGTTTCCTCTTTGTGGAAGCGCGTATTCTCGAGCATGGCGACCGCTCCATTCGGAAGCGCGTCGATCGCCGCTTTCTGACCAAAGCACGAGGGCAAAAACACTACATTCTTGCCAAGGAGCTTGGCCAGATATTCCGCAACCGGTTTCATGCGATGCTTTGCAGACAAGTACGCCTCGAGATCGAAGGGCTTGCCCTCTTTTTCGGCTTTTTCTTTTGCCTTGGCTGCATCCTTGTCGGGGTCTCCGAGATGCGACATGAGCACGAGGCTCCTGGGCTTTTGATCAAGTATGTACTTGATTGTCGGCAAGGATGCCACAATTCGCGTATCATCCTGAACTTTGCCGTCTTTCATCGGCACATTGAAATCGACACGCATGATAATCCGCTTTCCTGCAAGCGAAATATCACGGACAGTCTTTATCATTTCAGTCTCCTTGGGGAGTCTCAGAAATTGTCCTTGGATGCCATATAGCGCAAAAGGTCAACGACTCTGTTCGAATATCCCCACTCGTTGTCATACCAGGAAACGACTTTGAAAAAGCGTTTTTCTCCTGGAAGGTTGTTCTGGAGCGTCGCGAGGCTGTCATAGATAGACGAGCGGTTGTCATGAATGAAATCGGTAGAAACGAGCTCTTCATCCGTAACGCCAAGGATGCCTTTAAGATAGGTCTCGGAAGCTTTCTTCATGAGTGCGTCGATCTCCTGGATCGAAGTCTCTTTGACAGAGCGGAAAGTGAGATCGACGACGGATCCAGTCGGAGTGGGCACACGGAAGGACATGCCGGTGAGCTTTCCTTTGATTTCGGGAAGCACTTCGCCGACGGCTTTGGCTGCACCGGTAGTCGATGGGATGATGTTGATCGCTGCTGCCCGGCCGCCGCGCCAGTCTTTCTTGGATACACCATCGACGACTTTCTGCGTTGCAGTATACGAGTGGATGGTGGTCATGAGCCCTGTCTCGATGCCGATGCCTTCCTTGAGCAGCACATAGACGAGCGGTGCCAGGCAGTTTGTGGTGCACGATGCATTCGAAACGACATGGTCTTTTGCCGGGTTGTACTTGTCCTGATTTACGCCCATAAGAAGGATAGGTATTTTTTTGTCCTCAGCCTTGCTTTTGGCTGGAGCGGTGATGATAACTTTCTTGGCACCAGCTTCGAGGTGCCCCCAGGACTTTTCGTCGGTGAAAAGACCAGTAGATTCAATAACATATTCGACGCCAAGCTTGCCCCATGGCAGATTCTTGAGCTCTTTTTCCGCCATAATACAGGCAATTTCATGCCCATTCACTACAAGGATATCATCCTCAGCCTTGGATGGATCGCTCTTCTTCGAAGTGATTTCAGCCTTCATCTTGCCCTGCACGGAATCATACTTGAGCTGATATGCAAAATACGAAGCATCGGTCACGATATCGACAACCGCGACCACATCGATTTTGTCCTTGCCCTTGCCGAGAAGATTTTGATCAACGATAGACTGGAACACTAGCCGTCCAATCCTCCCGAACCCATTAATTGCTACTTTCATCATGTTCCTCCTCAGGAACTGGTTTAGTCCAGAGCGCCATGAGCGCCCTCCGATGGACTCGTTATAAAAATAAAATAATATCGATTCAGCGAGAGAGTCAATCGGTCTGCATAAATTTACTCTATTTTCAAAAAAACTTCCAGGCCTTCGCTAAAATAGGAACAAGATTGACCAAAACCGGCACTCCTTGTAATGTATCGCTATGCGATCGCATAAGGTCCGAGCTGTATACATTTTTATTGCTGTTATTCTCATGTTTACTGCCATATTAGGAGCCGGTCTCGGCCTGGCACTCTCGGGAACCGCCAATGCCATCAGAACAGAAAATTTCACCGAATTCGAGTCTGCGCTCCCAACAAAAATCTATGATATCAATGGTCGCCTCATCACTGAATTCTTTGCTGAAGAGCAGCGCATCCCTGTTTTTATCAAGGATCTTCCCAATTATCTCGTCGAAGCGTTCATTACCAGGGAGGATCAGGCATTCTATTCTCACCGCGGATTCAGCCTCAGATCGATCTTGAGAGCAGCCATAGGCCAGATTCTTGGAAAAAATCTTGGAGGCGGCTCAACAATTACGCAGCAGCTTGCAGGTGACCTCTATGCCGACCGCAAAGTGATCAGTCTGCAGCGCAAACTCAAGGAACTCTGGTGGGCGCTGCAGATCGAGCGGCGTTTTACCAAAGAAGAAATTCTGGAAATGTACCTGAATCGCACAATAATGGGCCCTGCAGTATATGGTGTCGAAGCAGCAAGCCGGTATTTCTTCGGGCATCCCGCAAAAGACTGCACGCCAGCCGAAGCAGCGATTCTCGCAATTCAGCTCTCAAGCCCATCCAGATATAATCCCTTTCGGAATCCTATGCTCGCGCGCGACCGATCCAAGGAGATTCTTGACCAGATGGTTGCCCGGCATGTTATTTCCAGAGCTGAAGCTGATGAATCCTTCGATGCATATTGGGCATCGTTTGATTATTCCCGCGTAGCGGTATCCGCATTTTACAATCGTGAAGACAAGGCACCCTGGTTCAGCGAATATGTCCGGCGCCAGCTTGAAGATTTATTTTATGGCTCTATAGATATTTATAGTGATGGGCTTTCTGTCTATACGACGCTCGACCTCGACAAGCAGGCAGCAGCGGATCTGTACATGAAGCGCGGTATCGAGACAGCCAATGCTTCCTTCAAAGCGACGAATTCGCAGCGCCTTACCGAAGCCGAGAATACCTATGTGCCGATTGTCGAATTGCTCGGACTCGCGTTCGACCTGCCGACACTGTATGCCCCTCAAAGCCGAAGTGAGACCGATTCCCAGAAATATTTTCTCAATGTCATCAATCCAGTGCTCGATGCGACAAGTTTGCTCTTGAACATTGCTTCGCTGAAACCCTATGTCGGCGCCGCCTCCGCCAAAATAAAGACCGAGCTCGAGAAAACGACAGTCGAGGGGGCGCTTGTCACTATCGACAACAGTACCGGATATATCCTTGCTCTCGTTGGCGGTTCGAACTACAGTCAGGCAAACCAGCTCATTCGCGCGACCCAGGCCAAGCTGATGCCCGGTTCGACGTTCAAGCCGCTCTACTATTCCGCCGCTATTGACTCGAAAAAGATCACAGAAGGGACATATATCGTCGACGAGCCGACAACGTACTACAACGAGGATGGAACCCCCTACTCACCACAGAATTTCAAGGGCGAATGGAAAGGATCCGTGCTCGCTTGGCAAGCGCTGGCAAATTCGATGAATGTTCCATCAGTAAAAGTGCTCCAGACTGTCGGCTTCGATGCCGCGATTTCGCGCGCCGCGGCGCTTCTGGACATCACAGATCCGATTGAGATACGAAAAACATTTCCGCGGTACTATCCGCTTGCGCTTGGAGTCATTGGGGTAACTCCGCTGCAGATGGCACGCGCTTTTTCGGTACTCGCCAATGGCGGAAAAGCAGTCACTCCGATTGCAATTCGATACATAGAAGACCGTTATGGCAATGTCATTGCCGAGCCGGAAAAAGATGCGCTCCAGGCGCTCAGACAAAAATCGCCGCAAGTTGTCTCTCCTCAAAATTCCGCAATCATGATCGACATGCTCAAACGGGTCGTTTCGGCAGGGACACTTGCTGGCGCAACACAATCCGGGTCGATTTTCAAGCAGACATCACCTGATGGCAAACAATATGTCATCCCGATCATTGGCAAAACGGGCACGACGCAGAACTGGGCGGATGCATGGACTGTGGGATCGAGCCCGTACTACACGACCGCTATTTGGCTGGGGTTCGATCGCCCGGGCAATTCGCTGGGTGTGTCACAGACAGGAGCAACCGTTGCAGCCCCTGTTTGGGCCAATTACATGCGCGATATCCACTTGGGCTTGCCGTACAAAAATTTTTCAAAGCCTGAATCCGGACTGGTTTCAGTCACTGTATGCGCCAAATCGGGCCAGCTGCCAACCGAATATTGTACAGATGGCACTGTGAATCTCATGTATCTTGAAGGAACACAGCCAACAGAAGTATGCACTTTGCATGGACCTTCTGTCGCGCCTGAGCCTGTAAGCCCTCCTGGGCCCTCAATTGCCAGGCCTGAGGAATCGCCCATTTTTCAGAATCGATAGGTTCAGATCAGTGTCTTCATTCCTGTTTTTCGAGTGAAATATGCTTCCTTTCTTTGGCTTCAGGATTGAAATGGAATAATTGTATCGCCAATAATGCAAATAGCCCGGTGATTGCAGCCATGAAGCGAATAATTGCGTCCGGAAGTCCCGTGGAATCCCCCATAACGACAGGGAGCCTCAGTTCTCCTTCGCCATCCTTGACCGATGCACGCCAGGAATCGGGAAGCACAATCAGCATTTCGCCCTGACGGACATATCCCAGGACCGCTGCGCCTTCCGCAGCAACAACAGAATTGTTTTTCAAATCTTCAATTGCCCTGGATTTCTGAAGATTCTGCGCCTGAAGATAATCGATGGCTTTCTGAATTTCTTGTTTTTGTATAAGAAGATCCTGATATGCCAGGACTCCTGCTTTGCCGGCAATAGCCGATACGCAGCAATAGGCAATGAGGAGAGAAAAAAATCCGTACGCGAGCGAGGTAACCAGAACCTTGCCCTTCCGGATATTTATTCGAGGCAGACGCATCAATGACTTTTTCGGCAGGAAATCACGCAACGATTAGCAAAATTCTTCAAAAAGTAGTTCCATGGCTGCTTTAAAGGGTGTACTATATGAGGCAGGAAGGTTGTGATGGAAAAAGACAAGAACAAATCACCGTCTGCCAACTACTCCGATGATGTTCCTGAAGGCCTTTTCATCAGCCCGCTCGATGATTCCGAATCCTTCCGGAAGATGGAAGCTGAAGAAGCAAAAATTCTCTCGCCGCCCAGAGCAATTCCTGCAAATTCGAACACCAGCGATGAATTTGCACCTTCTGCAGCGCGGAATAACGTAGAGCAGGAAGATGCAACACATTTGCCTCCCCCAAAATCAGCCGAAGCAACCCCAGAGCAGCTCATTTTCCGCTTCGCAGGAGAACTCAAATCGATAAAGCAGGATCTTCTTTCCATAAAACAGCATTTTGAAGCGCTGAAAAAACCGCAGCCGGCCGCGGCATTGCAGCCTGCTACGTTGCAGGCGCCCGCTGCACAGCAAGCTGCCGCAGTGACACAGCCTGCTGCAGCTGGGCAAGCTGACCCGGATACCATCGCTCTCCTCAATGATGTAAAAAAACTGCTTCTGTACCTTGACAGGCTTCTGGAATCGCTGCCGGAAGAAAAAATAGAGGAATTTGCAAATTCAGAATATTTCAGCCTTTACAGAAATATATTCGAGCATTTGGGCCTGTCATGAGCCGTTCTGGAATTCTCTACCTTACTCTGAACAGCATTCCCGCCTCGAAACCATAGGCAGTGTGCAGGTAAGAGTTCAACTGATTGGCTGCGCGAACCAGCGCCGCAAGATGATTCTGCATATAGGATTCAATATTCTGCTTCAGCTCCGGGTGTTCCTGAGCAAGCCTTTCTCCCAGAGTGACCGAAAAATATTTTTCAAGATCCCGGGTTGGCTGTTGGACAAGGTACGCTTGCATCTCGTTTGCCATCAAATATGCAGAATCGATGTTGTACCGCATCCACCTGAAATATTGAATCAGAAACCATTTTTCCTCATCATTTAAATTCTGGTAGAGAGAGAGCGCAAGATCCCGGTAGCGATTGTCGGTAAAAAACAGAGCATGGCTCAGCTCATGAACAAGAAACTTTGATTGCAGATACGAGGGTGACTCCTGGGTTATCGAAACGATGGCGCCCTTCCCCGGCAAATACATCGAGCCGCTTTTGATTAGTATGCCTTGTTTCAGAAGCAATTCTCTCAGCTCGATTTCCTCGGCGGCTAGCGGAAAATTCTGGCTGGCTGCGGCATCAAAAAATCGCGCGATATCCTCAGGCCTGTAATCATGCGCATTCCATCCATGCAAATTCACAATCTCGCTGTCCGGAGCAAGTCTTCCCACAAAACCGATTTTTTCGACAAAAAAGGCAAGTCGCTTCAGATACCGATCCTGGGTTGCGTAGTCCTTGAATAAAAACAAAAGTACATCCGGCATGAGATCCCAGCGTGCGAGGAAATAGTTCTGCTCCGTGAGCGGAGCATGATAAAGAAGAAGCCCCGGATCGAGAGAAAAAAGCGAGTTATCTTTCGGATATACATCCGCGCAGAAAACCTTGGCCTGCATACTGACCGGTATTTCGAGCGAAACCTTTGCAGGATCATAGCCAAATAATGCAAAGGGAATAACAAGCTGAGATGCCCCCGCGGAGTGGCGATAGATAATTTTCTGTTCGCCCCAGAATAATGTGGCCAGACCGGCATCTCCTTCAAGAACGACTTCGAGCCGGGCATTTTGGTTCAGCTTTTCCGCTTCACTTCCGCTGCTGAAAGGCTGCCGTATCTCGTAGCGGTTGGCAGACTTGCCCGCCTGGAAAGAAAACTGCGGAGAAATCTCGAGTATATCGGCATCCTTGCGAAACCCGCGCATCTGGGGAACAAGGCGAATTTCCTGCAGCTGAAGCAATGTGGAAGGTCCATTCTGGGACGCCGGCTGCTTCTCAGCTATGCTGGTCTTTTGCGCATCAAATTTCTGGAGTTTTATTTCAAGCCATTGCAGGTTTTTCAATTGCTCGAATGGCAGAATAAAGGCAACTTGCCCTGTCTGGGGCATGGAACAGAGGACAGAGGCATTCTTGCCTTTTTCGTCACCATAGCTGACTTGAAAATCGACGCTACTGCTCTGCGCGGCAAGTTTCAGCCTGAATGCAAAGCCATCCGGGATTGCGATCGATCGCGATAGAATGTATCGTTGCTTCTCGCCCTGCTTCGTGAAGCTGCCAGCGCTCTCGGCATAGGGCGCGGTGCTGCGGAAAGAAAGCCTTAAGCCTTTTTCATCCAGCCATGCAAACGATTTAACTTCCCCGCTCTTGCAGCCCGCTATCATTGCCAGCACGAAAAACAGAGCAGCAAACAGGGCAAAAGACGAAGTGCGGTGCGCTTCCACAGGTATGCTCATTATTGCAGTTCGAAAATCTCCCGCGCGAGCAAACGTGCGAGTTCGAATTTGCGGAATTCAGTGAGATCGTTGCGTTCGCCCGAAATCGCGTCCCAGAGACTGGCGAGATTTGCTGGAAGATTAGTCAAGTCCTTGAGTTGCGCTTCGTATTCGGCATGCGAAGGTTCGAAAGCATGATTGAACATGAAAATCGAAGCTCCGGCAAATCGCAGGAAGCCCGCCCGTGACATAAGACGGAAAAATTGGTTTTCAGACACCGCTGCAGCACCAAAATCGGAGAGATAATGTTCCATTTTAGCGGAAAAACTATCAAAAAGCCCCTTCCATGCTTCTTCAGGAAAGCTGTTGAGCTGTGCTCGCATGCGATCTATCCAATCGCTTCTGGAAAAAACAAGGGGAAATTTGAGAAGCCGGTACAATGGATAGGTGCCTGTATTCTTGAGCAGTTTGATATGATGGAGCGGCCGTTCGACCATATCCTGCACTACGGGGATATGCTTGTATTCAACCCGAATGGGTATCTCATCGAGAAAGAATCGATCTTTCATGCCACCCGGTGCAGATTCGAACGCGCCAGGATTTTTGAAAAGCTGTTCCCTTTTTTCTGCAGAGGGAACTCCGCGCCGATAATACACATCGAACACAAGAGCATAGTGCGGGTCGAGCTCATCGTTCTGCGAACGAAGATCCACGCAGATACAATCCACACCTGACCAGCGCGAAATTGTATCGATTAAAAATGCTGCCAGCTCTTCCGTTTTCCTTTTCATGAGATCCTGCCTTATTTTTTTTAGTATACCATGGCTCTCGATTTTGTACTATGGATTGAGATGAAGACAATATTTCGCTTTCCAGTTCGCATTATTCCTAAAGAGCTTTGTACGGTTTATACTGGTTCGATATGCGATGCTATATGCTGCTTGTGCGCCCTCATGGCAACCTGATACAGCAAATCCGCGCCCTCAAGCGCCTTGCCATGAATTGGGAGACCGACCCCCTCCCTATGGCCTTGCCGGAAGGCTTTATATGCGGATGGTTCGACTCCCAATTATCCCAGGCCCGAGCTATTTCAAACGAAACCTTTTCCGAAGAAGGCTATCCAGGAGCGGGCTCCAAGGCCTCGAATGAGCAGTTTTTCCAGCAGGCTCTCGTCCAGCATGCACAAGAGATTTGCGCAGCTCTTCCAGATGTATTTCGATTTGAATCTGTAGTGCAACGAGGCGGAGAAATCATTCTCGAATTCTCTAGGGACATCGATTCTGGCAAGCTCCAAGAAGCAATGCATCAATTTGCGCACGATGCGGGGCTGGTGTGTCGGGAATCTCCGGCAGGGACCTATAACGGTATATGGTTGGGAAGTGGAAGCTTGCCTGAGCTGCAATCTCCCCTCAGTTTTAAAAAATATGAACTTGTGCTATATCTTGCTGAGTTACCAGAATCACCCTTGAACGGTTATTATTTCAAGACGATTGCCCGTGTGCATCGAAAAATGCCAAGTCATGCTCGCTCCAGAAAAGAATAGCGACCGGGGAGGATCGATGAAGAAAAAGCTAGTTGCAGCAGCAATAGTCCTTTTGGTGCTCTGCATAGGAATGGTATGGGCTCAGGATAGCGCTGATCCTTTCGCCGCAAACCGCAAGAAAGGCAGCCAATCGATTGAGATTTCACCGGGAGGATTTCTTCCTCTTTTTGTGCTCGACAGCAATTTTGCGATGATTTCGACGCCGAACATGAGTCCGGGTGCGGCGTTCAGCGTGCTGTACCGATATATGCTTGGGAAAAATTTGGGCGTCGGGGGGTCCATCGCTGGATCTTTTGTAACTACCGTTGGCGGAAGGACCTTGTTCTTGGCTCCTGTCTGCGTGTCGTCGACATGGGTATTCGGAACCGACCCGATGGAGTTTGATATATCTGCCGAAATTGGCATGAATGTCATGCGGCTTTCGGGGAATGGGATTATTTCGCCGATAGCAAAGCTGGGCGGAGGAATATCGCGATACATCAGCGAATCCTGGAGCATAGGCGGAAAACTCATGTGGTGGTTCGTGCCGGAGCTCCATCTGGGCAGCTATGCGAACCTTAACAGCTACGCCAGTTTTCTTGAATTCTCGATTGGCGCCCAGTACCTCTTCTAATTCCAAGGAGAGTAATTGATGAATATTTTTGGGTATAGCATAAAATTAGATAAGACTCTCGCAACCGGACGGGCAAAGCAGAAGAATGCTGCTTTATCCAGGAAGGGCTCCGACATTGCAGGTCTGTATGCGGCGCTGGCTCTGACATTGCTTGTGCTGTTTGCAGGGTGCGACAATTCATTCAGCATTTTCAAGAGCATAAGTCAGGAAACAAAGCAGGTTGGCGTCGACCTTTTCAAGAATGTCACTGTGCGCGCAATGGCAAATGATGCAGCAAATTACTATGCGCTCCTTGGGCAAGTTGTCTGGCGCCCAATCGATGGAAGCGCTTCCTGGAATGTCCTTTCGGTAAACGGCTCTACAGATTATTTCGCCGCAGGGCTGGCGTCGGACGGCGCAAAAGTATATGTAGCAAAAGCCAACAGCAATAATGTACTTGTAGATGTATACAAAACAATTGACAGCGGAGCGACATGGACCGCTATGAATGCGGCTGCATCAATCGGGAGCAGCGCGGCGGTCGACTGGCTCAAGTGCGCAAATGGAACTCTGTTTGTTGCTTTCCATGCGTCGGGTACGTACTCTCTTTACTATTATGATGGCGCTGCATTCAAGAGTGCAGGCATAGCAAATATCAGCCGCCCGCTCATCGATATTGTCTGGGATGGCAGCGAATATTGGGCAATTTCCGACAGCGCTGCGTACCATGGCTCAGCTGGTGCAATGACTGAAGATACAGCTCCTGCACTTGCTCAGGGGCTGATTGGACTTGCGACGGATAGCGCAGGTCGAGTTCTGATTTCGCGAAGCGATGGGCTTGTATATAGCCTCCAATCTGGAGCGTGGACCCAGATCACCATCAAGGCTTCGACAAAACTTGGCCCGCTTTTTCTTTTGACACAGCCGGCTGCAACCAAGACAATTATGGTCGGCAAAGGCATTGCTACCTATGGATACTATGAATACGATGAAACAGGAACAGGGTCTCTCAAGGAAAATGGCTCAAACTACATATCGACTTCCTCAAGTGTGTACCTGAGCACCATGCTGTCGAAGCATGTAATCGGCTTCTGGCAGCCGTCAAACGATGCAAATATTCTCTATGTGATGCTTGCAGCCGGCGGCACGGATTCCTATGCGCTTTACAAAAACATCTTCGATCCTACAGCGAATGCCGGCGCCGGAGCCTGGAGTGGCTGGACAGCCGAATAGTATGCCTTCGCACCCTCTTTTCAGCCCTGGAGCTGTTGCGCATTCCCCCGAAAGTGGCGAGCCTCTCGCCAGCCGAATGCGCCCACGCACACTCGATGAGTTTGTGGGCCAGGAACACATTGTAGGGGAAGGCAGACTGCTCAGGCGTGCAATCCAGAAAGACCAGCTCAGCTCGGTGATATTTGCGGGGCCACCTGGCACAGGCAAAACAACGCTTGCACGCATTATCGCAAACACGACGAAAAGCCATTTCATTACGCTGAACGCGGTGCTTTCGGGCGTCGCCGACCTGCGCGAGGCGATCGAGCAGGCCAAGACCTATCGCGATATGTATGGGCGGAAGACTATTCTTTTTATCGACGAAGTGCACCGGTGGAACAAAAGCCAGCAGGACGCCCTCCTTCCATGGATTGAAAATGGAACAGCCATTCTTATTGGCGCCACAACAGAAAACCCATTTTTCGAAGTAAATCGCGCTCTTCTCTCCCGCTCAAGGGTTTTTGTGCTGAAGCAATTGACCCGCGACGACCTTTTCAGGGTGGCGCAAATGACTCTCGGGGATAAGGAACGGGGATATGGCCTCTACACCGTGGAATTCGAAGAGGGTGCGCTTGAACATCTTGTCGATACCGCCGATGGGGACGCGCGCAGCCTTCTCAATGCGCTCGAGCTGGCAGTCGAGACCAGCACTCCGCAATGGCCGCCCCCAGAAGGCTCGAAAATTTTCGTCAGTATGAGCGCAGCCGAGGAAAGCATTCAGCGCCGCGCTGTGCTGTACGACAAAGACGGTGATTACCATTTCGATACAATAAGTGCATTTATCAAGAGCGTGCGGGGCTCCGATCCCGATGCCAGCCTCTACTGGCTCGCCCGAATGGTCTATGCAGGCGAAGATCCCGACTTTATTCTGAGGCGGCTTCTCATTCTTGCCTCGGAGGATATAGGCCTTGCTGATCCGCAGGCTATCAATGTTGTGAGCGCATGTGCTCTCGCGTTCGACAGAGTAGGCCTTCCTGAAGGCCAATTCCACCTTGCGCAAGCTACACTCTACTGCGCGCTTGCCCCCAAATCCAATTCCACACTCGGCTATTTTGACGCGCTGCAGGCTGTCCAGAGCGAGCAGGCCGAGGTACCGGATCATCTCAAGGATGCAAACCGTGACAAGGCGGCTTTTGGCCACGGCGAAGGCTACCAGTACCCCCATGCGTACCGCGACCACTGGGTGGCTCAGCAATATTTGCCAGCTTCTCTTGCGGGAAAGCTGTTTTATTTCCCAAGCCAGATAGGCTTTGAAGGAACGAGGCGCGCTGAAGTATTGGTGCGACGCGAAGCGCAGCTTGCAGTTCTTCCGAGCGACATCGAGAACGAGAGCTCTTCACAAAGCCTGGTATGGTCAAAAGAAGGCGAATCCCGCACGCGCTGGAGAATTCGAAGCGAATTTTCCGCTACCGAACGATTACTTGCAATTCGCAAGGCTGTTTTTGACTTTGTGTTGCCCGCGCCGGTCGACAACATTCTCATCACTGACCCCCGCTTGGGTTTTTATGCAATGGAAGCGATTCGCCGCAGCAGCGAGGGGAAGGTGTTCGCTGTGCTCAATGATGAATCGGCGCGGATGCAACTCGAGAATCTCTCCAAAGCCATTACAGAAATATTGCAGCCCGAGATTCTGCTCTATGATGAATGCAACAATGGCTCAGAAGGTCCAAAGAAGATCTCCGCATTTCTGGAGGAAGCCCAGCCTGCGTTCATTCTTGTATGCGAAGTCGAAAGAATCCCCCTTAGCGTGATTGAAACACTCGCTTTCCAGGCAAAGCAAGCAGCTTCGAAAACAGCGCGATTTTTTGCTTTCGATATCGATGCATCGCGCTCTTCGATGTTGTCGGGCGCACTCTCGGCCGTCGCAAATCTAGGAAAAGAAGAAACAAAATTTCTCGAAAGGCTGAGAGAATTTGAACTGGAAAGGCAAGGCGGGCCGACTTACGCAGCAAAACCCCACACCCAGCAAAACCGCAGCAATTGGCGCGATGTGCTCCACCCTCATTTTCCGGAAGCAATATTGGAAAGCATAACGTTGAATGGCGCCTTTACGCGCCCAATCGACGATGAGGAACTTGCACAATGGCTCGATCCGGGAACCGCCTACGGGAAAGTCTTCCGATCGATATTTAATCAGAAAGACATAAAGATGATGGAAGGAATCGTCCAGCGGTACAACCGCTCCCCTTCCTGGCCAATATTCGTTTCCTTATACGAACTTAGGCTTTGATTGTTGCAGGCCAAATTTCCTGCCGATTTCTTCTGCGGTTTCGCGCACATTGAACTCATGGCACATCTGCTCGTAAAATCTTTCTGCTTGCATATCTATTTTCCAGGCCTCTCCACGAAGATATGCCGGAAACCATTGTTCAGCAAGAATTTTCCAGCTCTCTTCTTCCTGCTCGGGCACTATTGGGAAAAACCGTATTCCCGCCAGCTGCGCTGCGCGGAACATTGCGGCGGAAGCGCCAATTGCGACAATGCTTGAACGTTCGAAGCCAGCGGACATCGCCGCACGAAGGTATTCTCCGGGCTTGCCCCGCTCCTTGCCAGCAATCCTGAAAAAGCATTCACCAAGCCCGGAACTCTGCCACATTCTCATGGCGGATGATTCGGCAAGTGTACTATAGACAAGAACCTGCGATTGCGGCGCGATATATGACACGCTCCTCAGAAATTCCTCCGCAGTGCTGAAATGCGGCACTCTTCCTGTTTCCTGTATCAAGCCTTCCGCCATAGACAGCCAGTCGATCACCATCATCTCGACAGGATGCTTTTCATCCAGTCTGAGAAGATCTTCCGTACTACTCTCCGAAAGGCTGTATTTTTCGAGTGTCTTGATAACTACTGCTCGCTGCATTGAAGGTGAAAGGGTATTCAGTACACGCAGCGCAGCGAGAAGAATGACGAGAGGCGGCTCTCCCCTCAGAGAAGACTTAAGGGCCACAGTGCGCCATACTTCTCCGCTCAGCGAAGGATCGACATTGCCTCCGAAACACCCGATGAACGAAGGAAGGTACGCCGTCTCATGCCAATATCGATGAATATCGAACACCGCGCCTTCAGATTCAATGATGACGATGATTTGTTTATCATGCAGATGAAGAGGCTGGTCGACACGTACAGATTCTTCAGCCTGTGATGGAGGCTTTTGAGAAAAAGCTGTACCGCGGTTTCTTCTTCGACCAGATGGCTTTGCGGATGGCCCGATTTCAGCTGCATGGATTATTCTCACGCTGACCCTCGATATAGGTTATCGGCAACTCGTGTCATCGGCTTGATTGACTATGCATAGAGACCTTACTTGACGAATCCTTGCGCCAAACGCATGCTATACTTGTGAATCAGTTGCATTTCAAATCCATCGACGAGGTCTATGATTTTGTCCTTGGCTATGTGAATGTGGAAAAAGGACAAGCGACCGAATTCAAGCTCGACCGCATGAACTGGATGGCCAGCCAGCTCGGCGATCCGCACCTTGGGAGAATGACTATCCATGTCGCCGGCTCCAAGGGGAAAGGCTCAGTCGCAACATTCATCGCCAGCGCACTCGAAAGATCGGGCATACCCACAGGACTCTATACCTCTCCGCATATAATCTCCTGGAAGGAACGAATCACTCGCGCAGGCAAAGAGTTGCCCGACAATATCATTCTAAGGGCAGCCGATGAGGTCTTCGAGCTTGTCGAGGGGAAGACAGCCGATAATTTTTTCGGCGGCGAGCTGCCCACCTATTTTGAACTGACCACGCTTATCGCATTCTGCGCATTTCGCATGGCGGGATTCCAGGCGCAGGTCATTGAGGTTGGGCTTGGCGGGCGTCTCGATTCGACGAATATTGTTTCTCCCGATGTATGCGTGATTACCCCGATAGAGCTCGAACACACGCAGTTTCTCGGGTCGACTATTCGCCTCATCGCCGGCGAAAAAGCGGGAATCATCAAGAAAAAGGTCCCGGTTTGCACTATTCAGCCAAAAGCCGAAGCACTCGAAGTCATTGAAGCCAAGGCAGCAGCTATGGAGGCTCCCTGCCTGGTAGTCGGCCGTGACATCCATGTTTCCAGGGTTGAGGTCGATACTGAAGGCACGCATTGTGTACTCGAAGCCGACCAAAATGCGCCTTCTGCAGTGCATAATTTTCTGGGCGGCCGCCCGTGTCCTGTCCAGACGCAGCTCGTAGGTTCGATTTATGCAGGGAATATGGCTCTGGCAGGGCTAGCGCTCTCCCAGCTACCTGTCTCAATCCATTCTGAACACATGCAGGAAGGCTTCGCGAAAGCCTCAATGCTCGCTCGCTTTGAAATTGCTTCGCGAAATCCGTTTATTGTGCTGGATGGCGCGCATACTCCGGAATCGGTCCGGACAATCCTTTCGACTTTTCTGGAACTCGCTCCCTCGCCTCGAATATTGCTGTTCGGCTGCGCATACGACAAGCGCCATGATGAAATGGCCGATTTGCTCGCCCCTTCATTCGAAGACATTATCATTACCCGCCCGGGCAGCTTCAAACAGAGTACACCCGAAATTGTTTTTGAAAGTTTCCATAAAAGAAAAACGGACAGCGTGATCATCGAAGACACGGCGTTAGCCATTATAGAAGCAGTACGGCGCACTCAAGAGAAAGGTGGCAGTCTTCTCGTCACAGGCTCCTTTTATTTATGCGCAGAATATAAAAAGCTTCTTTCAAAAAGCTAGACAAAAGGTCGGCAGCTATAGAAGCGCAATCAAGCTTTGTATAAAGCCAATCATTGCGCCAAGAATTCCGCCCAGCCATGTGATCCATGCAAGCTCATGACTGACCACCTGGAGCACAATGCGCTCCACTTCTTTCATGTCAAGACTGTCGATTCTTTCGGCTACCATGCCCCTTATATCCATCGCTTCGACCAATAGAGGCATACGCGTTTCGATCAACTGGAGCAAGGCATTGGCGAGAGTATAAGAAATCTGCTCAATATCCTGCTCTTGAATTCCAAAGAATTCAGCGATTGTTTTCCCTTTGGCTGATTCCTTCAGTACATCGATAAAAAGTGTTCCTATCGTTGAGGAAGATATTTCTTTTTCGCTGTCTATGGCGCGGACAAAAGCAGAAAGGACAAACCCTGAAATATCCTCTGCGTTCATCCGGCCTCCTGCGAGCTCTTCGAGGCTGAGATCTGCGATATCATCGTACACCCGTTCAGCTCTCAGCTTGAGTTCGTCGGAAGATTCCTTGAGCGACTGCCCGATTGCTGAAGCTATGTTCTCTCGCTGCATGGAGGCTGCGGTGCTGGCTGGTCCTGTTTTTGCGCGGCGCGAGACGATTGTGGCGCATGCAGCTTCTGCCAGCCTCTCAGGCACTTCGGGGTCATCGAGCAGAAGTTCTATTGTTTTGATGAGGTCTTCAATTGTCTCAGGCATACTTTGCGAGATTCTCGTTTCATACCCGGCGAGCGAAACAAAGAGGCGCTGCACAGGTCCGAGCCGATCCAGCGCTCTTTTTACAAACGAACGGCCTTCGACTTCGAGGCGGGACCGGAATTCCTTGCTGCGAAGGAATTGCTTCAGTTCCGGCAAAAATAATGCATATGCAGGAGGAACCAGGCTGTCGGTGGCAACCCGAATTGTCGCATCGGGAGGCAGCTGCAGAAGCGCTGCCAATATTGGTCTCAAACGCGAATATCCTGATTCATTTTCGCTGTCTGTGCTCTGGACATGGACAATATCAGAGTCGACGCTCTGGCTCCCAATGGATCCCGCAGCCTTCATGATGCCTGCGACGAATTGCTGCTTCGAAACGAGCGACTGAAATTTCAGTCTGCCAAGTCGCGTTATGAATTCAGCAAAAATGTGTTGGATCGCAGTCTGAATGTCCGCCGAAGCGACCAGACGCCTCAGCGATTCGATAATTTGGTGTGCAAGCGAAGAGCCTGCTGCAGAGTCTTCAAGGGCAGCCTCTGCATCTTCCGAACTTATCTGTTCGCTGTGCCGCATCAAAAACAAGCGCTCAGCATCCTGGTCCAGAAAACCTTTTATTGCGATGCTTACAGCCTTTGCTGCTGTCTTTTGAATCTGCGGAGAATGAATCCTGTCTGTAATTACTTTCGGGGTCAAGAGTTCCTGAGCAACCGTATCTCCAAGGCTTTCTGCGAGCCGCTCGCGCTCTCGCGGCAGGATGCCGGGCGTAAATGGAACTTTTATGCCGCCAATCCGGATTTCCTTGTAGGGTCGGAACAGCATTTTGATTGCAAGCCAATTCGTAAAGTAACCGATAATAGCGCCTATAAGCGGCGGAATAATCCAGCTTCTGATGAAATCCATATCACTCCATCCTGCGGGCAGCGTTTCTGGCTTGCGTCTCGGTTGGATAGGTATGTGCGTCTCTAATTGAGACCCAGCCGCTCTGGCCTGCATTCTGGACCTTGAACCAAAGCGTTCCCTGTTCGTTCTCGGCAGTACTGAAGCGGCTTTCCTCGATTTTGAGCACAGTTCCTTTCCGGAGAATACCTTTATCCAACGAGGCGCTGGCTGGTTCGGCCTTCATCTGACAATACAGAGATGAGATGACGAGCCATTTTGCACTTCCTGTTATGCTGCCATCTTCGGGCAGGCGAATGCGAGGCTTGCATGCCGCCATGCCTGCCAGGAGAAGACTTGAGGCAAATATTAATGACAAAATTGCAGCAATTTTCTTCACACAAAACCCTGCCTGGTGACGCAATTTGCAAAATCGGCTATATTGAACAATAATCATGCAACGCTTTATGGGCAAGACGAGGAAAGCTGGTTTGGTCGCAGCTTTCATAATTCTTCTGTTTTACGCGAACGCAATGAATGCTGAGGCTCAGCCCACGCTCGAAGCTCAATTCTTATATGCGAATGCGTGGACATGGACTTCGGCTACTGCTTTTTCCCGCCACACGGGATACGCATTTTCTCTTGATGCACAATGGTTGTTCCCCTTGCGGCTCAGTTCAAGCGCGCAAGAAGAAAATCGCGGGATTTCACTGATGTTCGCGGCTGGAGTCCATGCCCAACATGTGAATATGGGCGCTTCTGTTTGGCTTGCTGATGGATCAAGATACAGGGCATGGAATGCACTCGGTTTCGGGCCGGAAGTAGGAGTGGGCATCCAGTTTGCTGGCCTGTCGGTAGGAAGGAAACAGATATTTGCATTATCGGCAGGGCCAATCGCGAATTTTGCTAACTATACTTCGACAACCCTTTACAACGCCTACTGGTCGGGCTATTTGAAATTGTCGTGGGAAGCCGAAATCGACCGGCATTGGGCGCTCGATGTCTCTTTGCCGGTGGAGATTGGCAGTCGGTCTGATGGAACGAGCGTGATTGCTGCTCTTGGCGCGGGAGTTCAGTATGTATTTTGAATCGGGAAAAGCGCTAGAGCAGCACCGGCTAAAGCCCGTGCGCGAAAAAGGCGCATTGACGATGCAACGCTTGCGTGCAAAAAGACACCTCTCGGGTATTGGCTCATTGGTTCCGCTTTTAGTTTTATCAGTGATTTTGATGCTCACGGGGTGCGAGCTATTTCCGAAAAGTGCAAGTTCGTCCCCCGGGGTCAAATATGCGATAATTGTTGGAATAAATGATTATATATATTTGCCATATGGACGAAATAATGACCTATCTTATTGTGTCGCTGATGCAAATTCTATGAAAACAATGCTGGAAGAAGCGGGCTGGACAGTAAAACTCATTACTGCAGAATCGAATGAAAGCACTAACAGGTTTGCAACAAAAAGCGCCATCGAAAGCGCTTTGAACAATGTCCCTAGCGATGCTGAATCATTCATGTTCTATTATTCCGGTCATGGCTCTGGGGGATTTGATCCTGGAGAGGCATATATTATCCCGAGCGATTGGGATCCGCGAGCATTCAACTTTACAGATCGCATGATCTCTACCAGCGAGTTTGCATCATTGCTTGAAAAGGTGCCGGCCAAGAACAAAATAGTCATTCTCGACTCCTGCTATTCCGGCGGGTTTGTGAATCCGGCAGAGTCGAGCGATGCCGTGCCTGGCAATGTTTCCTCTCAGCAAATTTCCTCTAGCATCGATATGTTTCTGAAATTTGGAGAGCTTCTTGCCCTCAATGCGCAATATCGCAGCGCAGATGCATCATTGGCTCCCTTGACCATATCCGCAGCTGGCTGGGATGAAGAATCCTGGGAGCAAGGCTCTCCAATATACCATGGCTTATTTACGTATTATCTTCTAAAAGCTGCAGAAGTGAATGTGGAAGGCCGAATGCCAGGCGATGCCGACGGCGACAATGTGCTTTCCTGCCTTGAAGCGTACAATTATGCAAAAAAGGCGCTTGAAAAGACAAATTATCGCTATTTACCCCACATCTCCGGAGGCCTGCGCGATTTTGCCCTCATCGACAATCGCGGGAATTAGCTTCGGCGCGAGGCGTTCGCTAGTGACCAGAGCCATGCGCTGCCGAGCGCTCGACGCGCCCAGCAAAGCCTGCGCTTCTGCGCCTCTGAACTCAATTTTCAATCAATAAAATCGGCATTTTCCTTTGAAAATTCAGGAAAGAAATAGACAAGAACACCCGAACTGCGAACGCGCACCTGCGCGATACCCTTTTTGGCAAGGCTGTCGAGCTGCTTCTGAGCTTCCTCGATCGAAATATTCGCCTCTATCGCAACTTCGCCCGCAGTGACCATGCCATTGTTGGCTTTGGCAATCCTGAGAATCACTCGCTCTGGAGTCTCGGCTGGCCGCACCCGCGCAATGAACCCGCTGCCCGCGCCGTACGCATCATATCCAAGGGCCTCCCTCGCCGCATACGCAATATTCGCCTCGCGGACCTGGTTTGGCAGGGTAAACAAATCATATATGCAGCCGACACCGCCAAGACCGCCTGTGAGCAGCCACAGAAGCCCTGTACCTGTCTTTCCGAGATAAAACCTGTGGAATCCAAGAGCCCCGAAGCCGGAAATAAACCACAATAAATATGCCGTCGACAAACTGTATCTCACGCTCCACTCCGATAATGCATTCATTCTAAAGCTTAGACATAACTGCCGCGCAAGCCTATGGGATTTGACCACGATGCGCCTGTCATGCTACAAAGAAGTATATGCTTTTTGCAGCATGACGAAAAGTCATGTCTGACGCTTTTTTTCGGGAGATTCACATGACGCTTCTTCCAACTATCAAGCAATTGCTCGCGATGGAGCCTATCGGACAGGAAGTGACCATCCGCGGATGGGTGCGCACAAAGCGCGAAACGAAGCAATCCACTTTTATCGAAGTGAACGATGGCTCCTGCTTGTCGAATATTCAATGTGTGGTGGAGAGTGCTCTCCTTGAAAATGAAGCCCTGAAGTCCATGCTTGCGCGGATAGCTACAGGCGCGAGCGTTGAAATTGCAGGAAAACTTGTTCCTTCCCCCGCAAAAGGCCAAAAAGCCGAGGTCTCCGTCATTCGCGTGAAGCTTATCGGTGAAGCGCCTGCAGACCGCTACCCCTTACAAAAAAAGGCGCACAGCCTTGAATTTTTGCGCGAACTCGCCCACCTGAGAGTGCGGACGAATACCTTCGGAGCGGTCGCGCGGGTACGCAATCGCATGGCCTTTGCAATTCACCAGTTTTTCCAGGAACACGGCTTTTACTATGTGCACACCCCTATCATCACCGCAAGCGACGCGGAAGGCGCAGGTGCAATGTTCCAGGTCACGACGCTCGACCTCGATGCGCTCGCAAAATCGGGCGGCCCTGTGGACTATGACAAGGATTTCTTCGGCAAAAGAGCGTATCTCACAGTTTCCGGCCAGCTCAATGTCGAAACATATTGCCAGGCGCTCTCTCGCGTCTATACCTTCGGCCCGACCTTCCGCGCGGAGAACTCGAACACGACCCGGCATCTGGCCGAATTCTGGATGATCGAACCGGAAATGGCATTCGCCGAGCTATCCGATAACATTGCGCTCGCGACCGAATTCATCCAGTACCTCGTCGCAGTCGCGCTCAAGGACTGCGCTGAAGACATTGCATTTTTCGACGAGCGCATCCAGCCCGGGCTGCGCGAATCGCTCGAAAAAGTAGCGCAGACGCCCTTTGCGCATATGACCTATACCGATGCGGTCCGCGAACTCGAATCGGCAAACACACAATTTGAATTCAAACCGTATTGGGGTTGTGACCTTCAGAGCGAACATGAAAAATACCTTACCGAAAAAGTCGTCGGCGGGCCTGTCGTTGTCACCGATTACCCGAAAGAAATAAAAGCCTTTTACATGAAGCAGAATGAAGACGGCAAAACGGTCGCTGCAATGGATGTGCTTGTTCCTCGATTCGGCGAAATAATCGGCGGATCCGAGCGCGAATGGCGGCTTGACGTGCTGGAAAAGCGCATTGAAGAGCTGGGATTGTCGAAGGAAGTCTATAGCTGGTATCTGGATCTGCGCCGTTTCGGATCGACGCCTCATAGCGGGTTTGGCTTGGGGTTTGAACGCCTGCTTCTCTATGTGACCGGCATGACGAATATTCGTGATGTCATCCCATTCCCGAGAGCTCCGCGCCAGGCCGAGTTCTGATCCGGGATGCAAGAATGAAATATTTTAGATCAAAAAGGCTAGATGGCGTGCGCAAATTTCGCCAATTTATTGCATTTTTATTCTTTTTTGAGCTTTTTGCGATAGCGAACGCATCAGCGCTTTCTCTCGATGAGTACAGTCAGTTTGGTGTCGAAATAGCTCGGCCTCCATCGCTGAATGCACGGTCAGCGATTCTCATAGACGCAGCGACAGGAACTGTTCTCTATGAAAAGAATGCTGACATCGCTCTGCCGCCCGCAAGCCTGACGAAGCTGGTCACCCTTCATCTGGCGATGGAAGAGATCAAAGCGGGCAGGCTTTCTCCTGACGAGATGGTCGAAATCGACGCCCGGGACTGCTCGCCATACATCCCCTATGGTTCATCGCTCATGTATCTGCGCCCAGGGATGAAGGTAAGCATTCGGGATCTTATGCTGGGTGCAGCTGTTGTCTCCGGAAATGATGCGGCATATGCGCTTGCAAGGCGAATTGCGGGCTCGAACGAGCGTTTCGCCGAGATGATGAATAAAGCTGTGGCCGAAATGGGATTCGATCGCATGACATTTGTGGAACCCAGCGGCTTGTCTGAAAAAAACCTCGTAACCGCTCGCCAGTTTGCGCTTTTCAGCAAACGATATATCGAGCTGCATCCTGAGGCGCTGAAAGAGCTGCACTCTGTCAAATCCATAAAATTCCCGAGGCCGGAGCACGCAACCACGGAATACCATCCCGATGGCATCATTATCCAATATAACCGCAATCCTCTCATTTTCAGCTACGATGGCGCTGATGGCCTAAAGACAGGCTATATTATAGAAGTCGGATACAATATGGCCGCAACTGCCCAGCGGAACGGGACACGATTTATAGCCGTATTGCTTGGCGGTTCTTCGACCCCGTACGCAAATGGCACCGCAGTGCGCACAAAAGACACAAAGGCTCTCCTGGACTGGGCATTTTCGAATTTCAGCACAGCAAGGCCCGGCTATATTGCGCCAAAACCCTTGCGTGTATGGTTCGGAAAGACCATTCAGCTTTTGCCTGAGCCCAATGGAGAAGCTGCTATCACCGTGCCTTCATCGCTCAAAGATCGCGTCTGGGCTAGAATCGAATTGCCTAAAACCGTCAGGGCGCCTATCCAGAAAGGCCAGAAAATTGGACGTATTGTCTATGAAATTGACAAGAAAGAAATTGGCTCCGTAGACCTTGTCGCTCCCACAGAGATTCAACGCGGCGGCTTTTTCAGAATATTGATCGATACAGTGCTACGATTCTTCGCTTTTATTTTGGGGAAGGTCTGACGCATGCGAAGGCTGCCTCGCTTCAGTGCGTGGCAGCCTTTTTTCAAGCCTGCTATCAGCAAGGCGTTGGCCCTATTTTACAAACCCCAGCAGCCTCGGCAAGAAAAGCGAAATCTCAGGAATATATGCAACAATGAAAAGCGCAATTACTTCCATAATTATAAAAGGGAAAATGGCTTTCGACAATTTTGCAAGGCTGATTTTAGAAATCGAACACGCGACGAATAGACACGCTCCTACCGGCGGCGTCATAAGTGCAATATTGAGCGACAGCACCATGATGATGCCGAAATGGATGGGCTGATATCCCAGGCTCACCGCAATCGGATGGAGGATTGGCCCCAGGATGATAAGCGCTGCGGCAATATCCATGAACATGCCGACAACCAGCATGAGAAGAAGAATCAGCAGCATAACAAGCTTCGGATCGCGCGTCGTCGAAATAAGAAAGGCAGCAATCGCCTGCGGCACCTGATTGATCGCCAAAACCCAGCTCAAAATACTCGCGGTTCCAATAATCAGAAATACAGTACCGGTTACGCGCGCTGTTTTTACAAGCATGGGCGCAATATCTCGCAATTTTATCGATTTGAGCACGAAGAATCCGATAATCAGCGCATAGAACACCGCCACCGATGCTGCTTCAGTCGGCGTAAACAATCCCGAAAGTATCCCACCCAGTATAATAATTGGCATGAGCAGAGGAATAATCGCATCTTTCGTCGCGATGAGCTTTTCTTTGAACGTGGTCTTCGGCCCTTTTGGATAGCCGCGCTTGAATGAGAGATACGCAGACATGACCATGAGGAGCGCTGCCAGCAAAAACCCCGGCATGAATCCGGCAGCAAATAAGCCCGCAATCGAGACATTCATGAGCGAGCCATAAATGACCATCATATTCGAAGGGGGAATAGTTGGGCCAATTATTGAAGAAGCAGCGGTCACCGCTGCAGAAAAATCGACATCATAGCCATCTTCGACCATTGCCGGGATGAGCATAGTACCAATCGCGGCAGTATCCGAAACCGCAGCTCCCGTCATTCCCGCAAAGAACACCGATGCTAGTATGTTCGCGTGAGCAAGGCCGCCTCGCCAGTGCCCGACGAGCACATTCGCAAAATGTACAAGCCGCCTCGTAATGCCAGCTTTATTCATGAGCTCGCCAGCGAGAATAAAAAATGGCATTGCCATGAGCGTGAACATGTCGAGCCCGGTAAAGAATTGCAAAGGCGCCATTGAAAGGAGGCCTACCCCGCTTCCCATAAGGAGGAGCCCCACAACCCCGGCAATCCCCAACGTAAATCCGATCGGCACACCGATCACCAACATTGCAAAGAACACAATCAGAACGGAAACAATCATATAGAGCCCCTTAGATGTCGATGTAACCCGTCGTCGATGTAGTCAGCCGGCCATTCGGATCAGCAAGAATCATTATGCTGACAAGAATTATCTGAATTGTAGCCAGGATCATGGCAAGCGGAACCGCAAGTTTCGGCAAGACCATAGAAATGCCCAAAGCCTGGGTCATCTGCGATTTGGCCTCGATGGTAGCTCCAGCTGAATAGACCGACATAAAAACCAGAAAGGCAAAAACGAAGAAATTAACGAGCATAGCAAGCGCTTTTCTTGCATTCGGCTTTTTCATCGAATCCAGAATAACTGTAAGTCCTACATGTTCACCGGCGCTCACCCCGAGGCTTATGGCCAAGCTTGCACCCCAAATCATCAGATAGCGCGCCAGCTCTTCGGTAAAATTCAGAGGCGAATTCAGCACATAGCGAAAAAACACTCCAAGGAGCACATCGATGGTCATAGCGCCAAAAACAATCGCACATAAAAAACTGACAATCTTGTCAATGAGCGCAGAAATGCGCCTTACCGATCGGGAAACCGGTTTTTCGTTTTCCATGAACATACCTCAGCATGAAAGATGCCTGATTCAATATGGAATAGAAGGGCGCCACCCGACCTGGCCAGGTGGCGCTATAATTGCCAATCAATCAAATAATTGCGAGCCCGCGAGAATTTTCGCCCGAATCACTCAATAGCCGAGCTCTTTTTCTGCCTTGTCGATGGCGTCGAAGAATTTGTCCACCCATATCTTGCCCTCATCCTTGTACTGGGAGAGCATAAATTCTCTGGCAGCCGGAACTGTGGCATCGCGGAAAAGCTTCATCTCTGCCTTGGTAGGCACATATACTTGCAACTTTTCAGCCAGTGTCGGAAGACCTTTTTCGGTCGAATCGATGATTCTGGAAAGGCCGCGCCCTGCCACAATTGCAGTGCGAGCTGCATCATCGACGACATTCTTGAGCTCATCCGAAAGGCTGTTGTAGAACTTCGGATTGATGACCCAGACATAGGGCGCATACAAATGATTGGTGAGCGTAATGTATTTCTGCACTTCCTGCAGTTTTGCCATAGCGATAATGGAAATCGGGTTCATCTGGCCATCGACGACGCCCGTCTGAAGGCTGGTGTAGACTTCAGCCCATGCGATGGTGGTCGGAGAAGCACCGAGCGCCTTTACAATCGCCTGGTGAAGAGGAAGCGCCATCGTCCGCAGCTTGATGCCCTTCATGTCCGCTGGCGACTTGATTGGCTTTTTCGAGTTTGTGATCGCGAAAAATCCACCCGATTCGCCGAAACCAAGCACATGGAATCCTGCCTTTTTCTCGATATCAGCAGCAAGCTCCTTGCCGAAATCGCCATCGTAGACTTTATAGCCGACATTGTAGCTCGAGAACGCGAAGGGCATATTGGTGACATCGATCAAAGGATAGAACTGAGCCATGCCGCCAGAAGAGGAAATGAATGACTGCACGACACCGGACTTTACCTGCACGAGCGTTTCAGCTTCCTTTCCAAGGACGCCGTTCGGGTAGAGCTCTACCTTGATCTGGCCGTTCGATTTGCTTTCGACTTCGCTTTTGAATACTGCAGCCATTGCTGCAGAGGCGACATCGTATGGCTGCTGGGGATTGAGGTGCGCAAGCTTGAGGGTGATCTGGCCGAAAACCGCACTAGGCACCAAGAGCAGCATCAGGGCGAGTACCGTGTAGACTGTTCTTTTCATGAAAGCCTCCAAAAAGTGTATTAAATTAGCATAGAATATGCTTGCAAATAAAGATTCGTCAAGTAGTAAATATTTATTCTCTGTTTATGAATAATGTTGCATTATTGCGTTCGCATTGTGCTAGCGTCACGGTAAATTGAGCAAAATTGAATCAGCTGCCGCGCTCTCTGGCCATCGTGCACTCTCTGGCCCCTCCGCGCTCTCCGTAGTCTGTATCTCCAAAAACCCTTCCTGGGCAAGCTGCAGTGCACAGGAATATATCCTTTCAGGATCTGTCAAAAGGCGTTCCGCGACGATATCAACTGGAAGAGGAGATGTTTCCAGCAAACTTTTAAGAATCGCACCTCTGATCTGCCGCATCGAGCCATTGAAGGGAGGTTGCGGTCGGTACTTTTTTGCCTGCTTTCCGAAATTTCCTTCGTTTTGTTTGAGCCATGCACCATAATCCATGAGAGCTGAATACCATGCGCGCGGGTTTTGCCGGTCGAGCAAACGCTGGCCGATTTTCTCGAGATCTCTGTCGGACACTGTGCCGTCGGTCTCTCTGCTCAAGCCAGCAGAGAAATGCCGTATAAAAACCGTGCGAATGTTCGTCTCGAGAAACACCGAAGCAATGTTGAACGCGAATGCAAGCACCGCTCGGGCTGTGTAGACGCCCACGCCCGGCAGGCTTCGCAAGGCTTCTTCTGAGGGCGGGACGGCGTCTTTGTACTCGAGGGCCAGAATCCGGGCGGCTTTTTGAAGATTCAGTGCCCTTCTGTTGTACCCAAGTCCGCTCCATGCCCTCAGTACTTCGCTCAAAGGAACAGCGGCGAGTGCAGAAGGGACTGGAAAGCGCTCCATCCAAAGAGGAAAAATCTTTGAAACACGCGGCACCTGTGTCTGCTGCAGCATCACTTCCGAAACGAGAATCGCCCATGGGCTACTCGTTTTGCGCCATGGCAGATCGCGATAGTGCTCCCTCCCCTTTTCGAGGATGAACGTCCGCGCACCAGCAATATCCTCAGCTGTAGATATGGACAAATTCATGCAGGAGTTCTTCTGCCTTTGTTTTGCATGAGCCGCAGACTGTACCAATCTTCGTGGCTTCCTGAAGGCTATGCCAGTCGTGGGCGCCCTGCCTGACCGCTTCTTCTATGTCCTTGTCCGTGATATTGAGGCATTTGCAGATGATCTGCGCATCTTCGCCTTTGAATTCGCCAGCTCTGCCATGCTGCTCGAGGTATACATCGATTGCCGCCCTGAGTGCCTTGTCGCCGAGCACTGAACAGTGGATCTTGTTTTCAGGCAAACCGCCGAGGCGACTTGCTATGTCTGCGGGCTTTATGTGATATGCATCTCGAATATTCATGCCTCTTATGGTTTCCGAGAGCATAGATGTGCTTGCAATGGCGGAAGCGCATCCATATGTTTTCCATCGAACATCAGCAATGATATCGTTTTGGATTTTGAGCATGAACATCATCTGATCGCCGCATTTTATATTGCCGACCATGCCTTCAGCGTCCGGTTTGAAATCTTTATCTTTATCGGGATCGAAGACATTGCGCGGATTGGTGAAATGATCCTTTACAATGTCGGAATACAACCATTGGAATGCGTCCATTATTTTGCTCCCTCCGGATGCGCTCCTTCTGTGCGTATCTCTCCTATGATTTCCTCAGCCGGCACTGTAGACATGCGCCGCAGGCGAGCGATGATCGGCGGCAATTTATCTGCCACATATCGTACATCATCTTCAGTCGTGTACTTTCCAAGCGAAAAGCGAATTGAGCCATGCGCCAATTCCGGGCCGAGCCCGATTGCCATGAGCACATGCGATGGGTCAAGACTTCCCGAAGCGCATGCGCTTCCTGTACTCACTTCGATGCCCTCGAGATCTAGCGAAAGCAGAATCGACTCGCCCTCAGCTCCCGGGAAAGAAACATTGAGCGTGTTTGGCAGCACTTCTGTTGGGTGGCCGTTTATGCGCACATTGGGCACGCGCTCAAGAATCAAGCCACGGAGCATAGCTCTCAATCTGCTGACATTCTGCCCATATTCTGCAAGCTCTGCACGTGCCAGCCGCGCAGCCTCTCCAAAGCCCATTATTCCCAAGTTGTTATAGGTGCCGGCTCGCACACCATCTTCCTGATGTCCTCCGCGGATGAGTGGCTCGATCGGTGCCCGCTCGCGCACATAGAGCGCACCAATCCCTTTCGGACCATAGATTTTATGGCAGGAAAGCGTGAGGTAATCCACTCCCCAATCTTCGACCGAGACCGGAATCTTGCCTGCTGCCTGCGTTGCATCAGTGTGAACCAGGGCACCCTGCTCTTTTGCAAGCTTTGCGATCGTCTTGATATCTTCGATTGTTCCGATTTCGTTATTGGCTGCCATGACGGAAACCAGAAGCACATCAGGGCTCAATTCCGCGCAATATGCATCCATATCGACGCGTCCATCCCTATCGACAGGGAGAAACACTACAGGGAACCCTTCATCGCGAAGGTGAGCCGCCGAATTGAGCACACATGGATGCTCAATGGACGTCGTGATGATTTTCCGGCGCTTTTGGTTTCGCCCGATCAGAAACATGGTATTAAAAACCGTATTGTTCGATTCCGATCCGCCGGAGGTGAAATAGACTCTCGAAGGATTCTGTGCACCGATGAGCGCAGCTACATGTGCCCTTGCTTCCTCGATTTCGGCGCGGGCAACTCGACCCAGTTCATGCATGCTCGAAGCATTGCCATATACATCGAGCGTTCTGACCATGAGGTCTCGCACTTCCGGCCTCAATGGGGTCGTCGCATTGTAATCCATATACACATAGCGCGCGTTCATTTTAGTTGCTCCTGTTGTTCATTCTCGCTGGAGCTGGACGCTTCCGGAATGCCGATAAAGAATCCGAAAGCCCCGGTTCAGCTATTTCAGCAAGAGTGACTGACGCAAGATACTCATCGACAGTCTTTTTAAGCCCAAGCCAGAAACGCCGTGGAAGACACCCTTCAGATACAACGCAAATCGTTGCATTATCAACACATTCCACGGGTCGAATTTCCCCTTCTGTCGCTTGCACGACTTCGCTCATCTGGATGATGCTGGCTGCTCTTGCAAGCCTGTAACCGCCGCTGCGCCCTCTGTCAGATATAACGAGCCCAGCACTTTTGAGCTGACTCAGTATTGCTTCGAGGTACTTGGCTGGAATATGTTCTGCTTCAGCGATAGTCGCCACACTGGCTGAGCCTGCATGTACAAGGTGTACAAGGGCGCGGATTGCATATTGAGTCTTTGTCGGCACTTGAAACATGGTAAATTCCTACTAAATTGCTGTGAATATCGCCCAAAGCGCGAATTTTGTCAATCACTTCAGCAATTCAGCATGATCGAAACTTCTGTTGATCGAAAACTCATCAAAAATGAAATTGTATTCGGTTGCGCCTGCTGGATTCGCATGGGAGCCGCCCGCCATGATGGTTTGGGCCAAAATGTGCCCGAGGCCCGGTCCCATCATGAAACCCTGACCGCACATGCCTACAGCCTGAAGAAAATTGATCGCCATGTCAGGGTATCCGATGATCGGCAGGCCATCAGGTGTCATCGGATACATACCACGCCATGTCCGGCGCACCCGCAGATTGCGGAGCCTGGGATAGAGCTCAATCATTCGACGCACGCAGATCGGGAGAAAGGTCGAAGTAGAATCCTTGTCGCGGCCCCATATCTGCGGCCTCGGCGTTATGCAGAACACCACTTGTCCCGTTCTTGCTTGATAAAAATAGTAGTTGCCTGATTCGGCATCAGAACGGATATCGACGATCATCGGCTGCATAAATCGTTCGACAGGCTCAGTCACTCCTGCTTCATGGCAGTCGGGGAATACAGGAATATCAAAACCGGCTATCTTGGCAATATCCGCAGCTTCAGCGCCTGCCGCATTCACAAAAAACTCAGCTGAAAATTCTTCTTGTCCGGCAGTGAGCGAGATGATGGTATTGTCAGCCTTGCGAATGCTTTCGACACGCCTGTTGAAGAAAAATAAAACACCAGCATCGAGCGCGAGCTTATGAAAAGCAGTCGCAGCCATCAAGGGTGAAGCATAGCCATCGTAGGGGCTGAATGTACCGCCCAGAAGCCCTTCGGTACGGATGCCTGGCGCCAAACGAGCTATTTTCTCGGGGCTTATCCAATCGATTTCAAGCCCTGCGGTTTTCTGTTTTTTCAGAAGGGAGCGAAATTGCATTTCTGTGGCTTCATCATATGCGACATAGAGATAGCCACCGGGCTGCCACTCCACATCGAGGCCATATTTCGATTTCAAAGAAGAAAATATCTCGATCGATTCGAGGCAGATGCGAATCTTTGCCGGATCTGAATGGGTGGCGCGCACACCTCCGATCGCAGCTCTGTTCTGGCCCCTTCCCCAGGAGGCTTCCTGGTCGATGACTGCGACCTTCAATCCACGCGCTGCAAGCTGCCATGCAAGCGGCACGCCGACAGAACCGGCCCCGACGATGACAACATCGAAGTGCTTCATGGTGCCCCCCGCGCGCCAGCTTCCTTGCCGCCCAGCTTGTGCAGGCCTTCATTCACAGCGGCTCCCATAGGCATTTCCATGAACAAAGGCCGCTGGGTTGCTGGCTCGACTTCCGCAGGATCTGTTCCGGCAAGTCTGAATGCTTTGCCGACAAGCTGGGAACACGTTTTCCCTCCGCATGCCCCCATGCCAACTCTGAGCGATTTCAGCTGATTGATGTCGCGCACCTTGTTATTCCTGATAAATTCTACTATTTCTCCTAGAGTGACACGCTCACAGCGGCACAGGACAGTATCCGCCGCTCCGTCGGCCGGAATCTCAGCAGATTGAAAAGCACTCGCTTCTTGCGGCTGAACCCGAATCCCCGCAATTTTCGAAGCATGAGCAATATCGACATGGAATGTCAAAAGCCATGTATTTCTCGAAGAAACTCTGCGTTTCGAGACGACTGGGGCTCTTTCGACAAAATCGCCCTTCTGATCGACGAGATCCAGTTCTGTGCCGATATCAAAATCAGCGTTGAATTCCCAAGGCAGAACAACTTGCGCTCTGTCGCCCGATGCTTTATCACCCGATGCTTTGTCAGCCAACGCTTTTTCGCCGGGGATGCGGCGCACTAATGTGATGGCAAGACCGGGGCAGACTGCAACACAGGAACCGCAGCCAGTGCATCGATTCCCTTCGAAATATGGCAGATCCATGATATTGCCGTGCATAGGGCGAAGCTGAATCGCTCCTACAGGGCATACTGTTGCGCAGGGGTTGCAGGGAATCTCTTCCGAACAGAAAAATACAGGCCTCCATTCGCTGCCTGGAACGACAGGAGATCGTTCATAACTGTCGCCGGGGCGCGAAGCAAGGACTTTGCGCGTCGTCTCCCATTCGGGATTGACTATGATTTTCTTTCCGAGCATGGAAGCAAGATCCATGGCCGCTGTCTTGCCTCCATACATCGCACTCGATGCCTCTGCAATTTCCGCAGCGTCGCCTGCAGCCACTGCCATAATGCCATAGCGCCGTGCCTGCTCGAGAAATTCATTGCACGGCGAGAGACCGGCTGCTATGAGTACTGCGTCCACCTCATATGCTCTAGCAGTGCCCGCGACAGGCTGACCTTTTTCATCGACAGCCGCGACAATTGCTCGCTCGACTTTATCGCGGCCTTCTGCCTTGAGAATTGTTGAGTTCAATGAAATAGGCACGCCCATGCGGCGAATTTTGTCTGCATGCACCTGATAGCCATTCACCCTGCCGGCAACTTCGATAATGCCTGCGACAGTAATTCCTGCCTGGAGAGCATGATAGGCAGCAATAAGCCCCACATTTCCTGATCCAATAATGAGAATTTTTCTATAAGCCTTGACAAGATCCCTGTTGACAAGCGTCTGGAAGGCTCCTGCGCCAATGACGCCGGGCAAATCCCAGCCGGGAAAATGCAGCGCTTTTTCGCGAGCTCCCGCAGCGACGACCAAGGCTGTAAACTCCACGAGCAGATACGATTCGTAATTGAGATAGATGCCCGCTTTGCGATCCTTGTAGATACCGACCACAGGGGCATTTGTCAGAATCGTCACTGAAGGATGGCGCTTCGCTTCATCTTCGAGAATATGGGCAATGTCGATGCCGCGGGTGCCTGCGTAACAATCAGCCTCTGAACCAAAAAACTTGTGGGTCTGCAGCACGAGTTTGCCGCCGGCCTGTGCCTTGTCGTCCGCAACAAGAACCTGATACCCCATCCGCCCAAGTTCCGTAGCCGCAGCCAAACCCGCCGGTCCTGCGCCGATAATAAAAATATCCGTTCGCACCGATCGGCGCTCAGCCTGCACAAGCGGCTCATCTTCCGCAGGGAGATGCGGGAGTCCGTACAGAGTCCGCACATCCATACCTTCAGACAAAGGCGTCATGCAGGATTTTTTCGGAATGCCATCAATCAGCATGGTGCATTGCGAGCACTGGCCATTTGCACAAAAAAGCCCCTGCGGCGCGCCATCTTTATGATGATGGGAAAATACATGATGCCCCGATGCGATGAGCGCCGATGCAACAGGTTCCCCTTCGAACCCTGCAATCTCGTCCCCGTCGAAATAAAAGCGGATCTGGCGGCGATCTTTCCTGGACTGAAGAATTGGATGATTTTCGATGCGATTCATAATCGATTCAAGCCTATGCGCGAATCTGAAATCTGTCAAGAAAAATCATTGTTTAGCACAATCTGCTATGATATGCAAAATTATTCGAGAGCAATGCATATACATTCTTCGTTCTTTGCCCGAGCCGAAAAGCTGCCAAATGCTGCCCCGCATCGCCCACTGGACAGACATACCCTTCTTGTGAACTATAAAAGCGGACAAAGATATGAGCATTACTGAAGACATAACTGAATTCCGCAGCAAAAAAGTGACCATCATGGGGCTGGGGCTCCATGGCGGCGGCATTTCAAGCGCGCGATTCTTTGCGCGTGCGGGCGCGCATGTGACGGTTACAGATCTCAGGGACCAAAACACGCTTGCGCCAGCGATCGAGCAGCTTCAGGGCCTCGATATTCGTTTTGTCCTGGGCGCTCATCGCGAACAGGATTTCAGCGATGCTGATATTGTCATCAAGAATCCGGCCGTGCGTCGCGATTCGCCATACCTCAAGGTTGCAAAGAGAATTGAAACCGATATTTCAATATTTCTGCGGTATTCGCAATCCCCTCTCATCGCGGTGACGGGTTCTAAGGGCAAATCGACTGTCGCTTCCGCAATATGGCATGTTCTGTCGCAAGCAGGCAAAACAGCACTGCTGGGGGGCAATATTACTGTCTCGCCCCTCGATTTTCTCGACAAGACCGCGCCGGATGTTCCGGTTGTACTTGAGCTTTCCAGCTGGCAGCTTGGAGATTTGCGCGGTATGGGCCTTCTTAAGCCGCAGATCGCCGTGCTGACGACAATCCTTCCCGACCACCTCAACTATTATGGCTCTATGGACGCATATGTCGCCGACAAGCGTGTCATATACCAAGCGCAGGATGAAACATGCTATACAATCTGCAATGCCGATCAGAACTGGGGGCGATCGTTCGCACAAGAGACACGCGCGACTGTGCTTTGGTACAGCGAAAAACCGCTTGAAGAGGCAATTGGCGCAGGGGCACGGGGCGGATGGCTCGCCCTCGACATACTATCACAGACAAAAGAAAAAAATGCCGAAGCCGGCGCGCCCCATTCCGGACATGTTCTCGATCCGAAAGAGCATCCTGAACTATATGCAGGCTATGGAACATTCGGTACGGATTATTCACATGAGCTTCTGGTTCCTCAGCATATAGTCGTGCCCGGGCTGCATCAGAAAAAGAACCTGCTCGCTGCAGCAGTTGCGCTGTGCGCCTTCGGCCTTTCTGCAAAAGAAATTGCGCCTGCGCTGGGTTCTTTCCCCGGGGTACCGCACCGGCTTGAATATGTTGCTGAGATCGACGGAGTTCGCTGGTACAACGATAGCACGGCGACAATTCCTGACGCAGCGATTGCCGCAATCAACAGCTTTTCCTGTCCTGTAGTGCTCATTGCAGGCGGCAGCGACAAATCGAGCGATTTTTCCGCATTTGCGGAAAAGGCAAGAAGCCTGAAAGATATTATCCTTCTTGCTGGGAGCGGCACCGATAGAATCATTGCCCTGCTCGAAAAAGAAAAAATATCATACAAGGGGCCTTATAACTCGATGCGAGATGCAGTTGATTCTGCCGCACAATCAGCGGCGCGTAGCGATGTTGTGCTACTGTCTCCTGGCTGCGCGAGTTTTGGCCTCTTCCTGCACGAATTCGAGCGGGGGGATCTGTTTAAAAAAGAAGTGTTTGAGATTTCCGCGCGCGCCCACTCTGCGCGTCTTTCTCCAGCTGAGCAATCAGAGCAATCGAAATAGCAGAAAGCGCTTTCCTTATCTCTTTACATTTACTTGACATAGGCAATCCCAGCATAACCGACAAAAGACCGGTCGGGATGGACATCGTAACTCAATTTATGGCCTATCAAAATGCCCCGTTTCGCCCCCGAGTCCAGCGAATATGAAATTGCTGCAGCAACCGCTCCCGCTGAACAGGCAGAAAAGCGCTCCCGTGCATGCGAAAGAACGCGCTCGGCATCCATGCTGAGTGCAGCATTGATCAAACCTCTGTCGTTTTCATTCCGTACCCAATCGCATGCGCTTTCCCCCACCCCATGCGGCATAAAACCATAATTCGGGCCATAATGAGTCAGATCGGTAGAAGCGATCACCGAAAGCGATCTTCCGCAAGATGAAGCTGCTCTTGCAAGTGCTGAGCCAAGTTCTCTCGCCTTGAAATCTGGCGGCACCCGCAGCCAGACTATTTTTGCTTCCGGAAAGCGCAGTGAAGCCAGAGGAAGTATAATTTCCACGGAATTGTCCATGCCGGCATCTAGTGCAAATTCATTGATGCCCACATCGATGAGTTCTTTTTTTACCGCATCCAACAATACTGTGTCATTTCGAGCAATTCTCACCGTGCAATCGAAACTGTCTTCAGACGCATAGAGAACAGGATCCCCATACCCCAAATGACCGCCGAGAACGACCACGGTATCACATTCCCGAAGCGACCAGACAGCGCGCGCAGCCAGATCTCCAGAAAAATACCAGCCAGCGTGAGGCGCAACGGCCGCATATGCGGACAGGCTTTTTTGCAGCTTTGTCCATTCAGCAACCAGAGATCGGATTTCGTCTGCATTCTCCGGATACCACCCAGCGGGCAAAAGCCGCTTTCTGATCTTCATACCCACGGACATGCTTCGTATCCTCCTGCCGGTTTGCCCGCATAAGCTGATATCTTCAAAGAAGAAAACATTCGGATTCAGCGGGTTTCTGCCGATAATCATAGTATAAACCGCGGGGATGAAAAATGAAACAAATATTTCGTATAATATTGTTTGTCGCGACCCTCGTTCTCATTGCAGCATCAGTTATGTATGTCGCAATGAAAATTGGAGAAATCCGCCTCAATGGCGAACAAAGCGCATCCGCTGAATATACGATCCTGCGCAACGCAGTCGCTCCCATCACCAGCGAGCAGGAACTCGGCGATCAATTCATCAGAGACAGGCTGAAATCGCTCTACAATGCAAGCGCTCATCTGCTTGCTGTTCAGGTGCTGGATCGAAATGGGCTTGTGCTCTGGAAAATGCCCGACGAATCAGCCTATTTCGGATCTCCAGCGACGACTCCGGGAAGCGTGTTCCGTGCGCCTGGCCTTTCCACCGTAATCTACATGACGCCATTGCCCGATGGTATGAAAATGATGGCTCTCTATTCGATACTGTCACAGAGAGATATTGCAAACACGCTTTTACTTCCTATTATTGCTCTTGCCGTATGGATTGTGCTGCTTGTCATTCTTCAATTTGTGCTAAAGGAAAAACCCGCTGCTTACGCTGCCCTCGCGGCTGCCCCTCCTGTTGCAGAGCCGCAAGCTCAGTCAGAAGCACCACCAGAGGGAGAAACAGAATCCGCTTCGCAAGCTGAAATGCCCGCACCACCTAGCGAAATAGCCCAGCCTGATGAAGAGATAATTGCCGAAAACGAGGAAATCCCTGCCACCAAAGAAAAACCATCCCAAGAAGAAGCCCCCCATTACCCCGAACCTGAAGAACAAGGGCAAGTTTCTGAAGAAGCAGAAGTCCCTGAGATGATGCCCGAGCCCGAACTCCAGCCCGAGCCCGAAGAAGAGCCGATCCGTCCGCGCATCGCAGTGCAAGAGCCCGAATACGACCTTGAACATGCGGAATTTGTTTCTCCGCCACCTTCTCAGCAGGAAGAGGAAAAGATTTTACATGATTTTCCGCCTTCCATCGCATCTGGCGCTCTTGAACGTGCTCTCGAATCGCAACTCCAGACGAGACAGGACGAAGAGATCAGCTTGATGCTCATCCATTGCGTTCTTGCAGGCGAAGGTGACCCGAGCGCTCTTGCCTTGGGGGTCACAATACGGGAATATTTTGCTTCGGACACACTTGTATTCGAACTTGCGAAAGGATGCCATGCCGCAATTTTGCCAGGTGTCGATACAGGTTCATGCCTCAAGCTCGCAGTAGACCTGGATGATGTGCTCACAACGACCGCAAGCCTCTACAAAGACCTCTCCGCAGAGCCGCCTTTCTACTTCGGGATAAGTGCGCGATATGGACGGACTGTGTCGCCTGCCCGGCTATACAAAGAAGCGTATGCAGCGCTCCAGAAGGCACGCGAAAGCGAATCGAGAATTCTTGCATTCAAACCGGTGAATCAGGAATAAAAAGAGCCTGGCTTAATCTATGAATTCGATGGGAAAACGCATGCGGTCTTTTGTCAGAACCGTATTTGGAAAGACTTCCCTCGCCTCTTCGAGCAGTACCTTGAGCTCTCGATCTGCGTAGCGCGGACTATAGTGGATAAGCCCGAGCTGCTTGACATTTCCTGCATCCTGAGCGATCTGCGCTGCCTGGCGCGCGGTCATGTGCCGCTTTTCGATTGCGCTGTCAACAAGCCCATGTTCAAACATTCCTTCGCAGATAAAGAGATCAGAGTTCGATACTTCCTTTGCGATTTCCGGGAAATACAAGCTGTCTGTAACATAGCTGAATTTCCTGCCACTGCGGGGCTCGCCCATGACTTCAGAAGGGCGCACTTCTCTGCCGTCCGAAAGCGTGACAGTCTTTCCGGATTGCAATTCTGACCAGAGCGGCCCGCGCGGCACACCCTGCGACATAGCTTTATCAGGATAAAAAATACCAGGTCGCGGCGATTCTTCCAGCGCATATCCAAAACACATTTTTGTGTGCTTAAGGGGGAACGCGCGAATCGAGTAATCTTCCCCTTGCCACACGACTTCACGGTCTGATATCTCGCGCACAACAATGTCATAATTGATATACATATCGAGAAGGCGACGGTTCTGCTCGATATATTCAGCAAGCCTGGGAGGCCCGAAAATATAGAGGGGCTCTTCCCTGTCAACCTGGCTCGAGAGCATGAGGATTCCAGGAAGCCCGGTCACATGGTCTGCATGCATATGGGAAATGAAAATAGCGGTTATTTTTTTCCATCTGAGGTTGAGCCGGCGAATCGACACCTGCGTTCCCTCGCCTGCGTCAAAAAGAAAGAGCTCGCCTTCGCGGCGAACGAGCATGCTTGTGAGCTGTCGGTATGGCAAGGGCATCATGCCGCCCGAGCCGAGTACAAATGCTTCCAGATTCATTGAGCACACAATATATCGAAAAGAAGTGGCAATGTCATCACGTATTGCTCTTATTGCATAAGCCGGGCCTTTCGTATAGCGTGAAACATTATGGAAGCATTTATATCGCTGGGCGTCGATATTCGGCTAACGAAGGCGCTCGACGCATTTGGTTTTGTAGCTCCTTCCGAAGTACAAAAACGCGCAATCCCTGTTCTTGCAAAAGGCCAGGACCTGATCATGCAATCGGAAACAGGCACTGGAAAAACATTTGCATATCTCTTGCCAATCTTTTCCAGAATACTTGGCTCCGCAGCTCGATTATCAGGCCTCGATTGGCCTTCAGCGCTCATAATATGCCCGACACAGGAACTTGCGGTTCAAGTCGCACGACAAGCGGCGCTTCTGGCGCAATCAGCATCAGTGCCGATAAAGAGCCTTGCGCTTCTTGGAGGAACCCACTTCTCGCACCAGAAAGAAGATCTGAAAGCGCACCCGCACATTATCACCGGCACGCCAGGCCGCCTTGCGGATCTCGTTCGTATGCGATTCTTCGATATATCCTGTATAGAATTTCTGGTGCTAGACGAGGCCGACCGTTTGTTCTCCAAAGAATATATCGAGCCTGTCGAATATTTGCTTTCGAAAACACCTGCATCATGTGTTCGCGCTCTCGCTTCGGCGACAATCCCCGAAAAAACCCGCAAAAAAGCATATCCATGGATGCACAATCCAGTAGTTGTCGATCTTTCGGGCGAAGGAATTCTCACTGATGCTATCGAGCATTGGGTATTTTATGCGGAGCACCGGAAAAAAATTGATCTTCTCAAGAGAATTATCGCCGCGGTGCGGCCGCAGCGCTGTCTCATCTTCGCTTCCGACACCTATCGGGTACAACGCGCTACTGAACGGCTGCAAGCATCAGGGCTGAAATGCCACAGCATTCTCTCGAGAATGGAAAAGCAGTCCCGCCATTCCGCAATTGACCAATTTCGGCAAGGCATTATCCCCTTTCTGGTCACGACAGACCTTGGGGCGCGCGGCCTTGATATTTCGGATATTTCCCACGTGATCAGTCTCGACCTTCCGGAGGATTCCAATGCGTATGTCCATCGGGCAGGCAGAACGGGCCGAGCAGGGAAAAAAGGCATAAGCATTCTTGTAGCTGACGGGCTTGAACTTGAACGAGCCTCAAGAGCAGCCGTAAAGTACGGCTTTGTTTTCCGTACAAAATGGCTCGAGAGCGGGCAAGTAATCGAACCCGAGGTCGAAGAATTCTTTGAACGCGTGCAAACCATGGAAGATGAGCGGAGTCGCCGGTTGAAGTCATGATGCATGAAGGAAAAATTGTCACTGCGGCGGTTGCCGCTGATATGGCAAACCCAATTTTTGAGCTAGCTTCAGCCAAAATTCTCATTGTTCGGCTGTCTCCCTTTCGAGATATTGAGGTTTCGTACTCGCATCTGGTTCTGTTCGACGAAGCAAGGCGAGCGCTCCCTGATGCATTCATCGATTTTGCATTTTTGCCTACTGCGCCCGACAGAAGACTTTTGAATGCGAAGTGCGGCGCGTGGTTTTTTGGCAGAGCTTCCGGCAGGTCCCCTTCTGAATTCGATATTATCCTTGTTTCGTGTTCCTTTACGCTGGAACTCGTCAATCTACCCTGGCTTTTCGCCCAATCCGGAATTCCGACATCGCGCGCGGAAAGGCTTCGTAACAATACAATTCCGTTTGTCTTTTTGGGCGGCTCGAGCGCCGTTACCTCAGGAGCACTACTGCAAATCCGCGAAGGGTTGCCCGTCGACAGCCTTGTCGATGCGATTTTTTTTGGGGAAGGCGAAGGGCGGATCGCTGAAATAGTCCGCACCGCTTCTGAAGGGCAGAAGCAGAACGCTGCCAAACAAGTCATTCTTTCCGAAATAGCCGCGCAGGTAAAAGGGTTCTGGCCATGTTCGCCGGAATGGAAGACTGAACGATCGATCTGTGAAGATCGGCCCGCTGTGCTCACTAGCCCGCTTGTGCTGAATGGCGAATATGCTGGCCATGCAAAGCTAGCTATTACCGCGGGCTGCACCGGGCATTGTTCGTTCTGCCTGGAAGGCTGGGACAGACGGCCCTTCAGAGAAAAGCCTTTTTTGGAACTGAGCAATGCAGCTTCAGCACTCAAAAAAACGACTGGCGCATCGGATGTCGAGCTATTCAGCTACAATTTCAATATGCATCACGAAATATTGAATATCGTGCCAGTTATGGGCCGATATTTCATGCATGTCTCGCTCATGAGCCAGCGCATCGATCTGCTTGCGAGAATTCCTCACTTGCTAGCAGCGGAGTTCGCCGCAGGGAAGCGCTCCTTTACCCTTGGTATAGAGGGAATTTCCGCGAGAATGCGTCAATATTATCACAAAGGTATTTCCGATGAGCAGATTGCAGACGCAATTTCCGCAATTCTGGAAGGCAATGCCAGGGAACTCAAGCTGTTCTTTATCCTTTCCGGATATGAAAAGCCCTCAGACTTCGATGAATTGCACACCCTTTTCGATGCAATCGGAAGATTCAAGGAACAAACGCGCGCTTCTACAAGAATCATTATTTCCGCTGGATATCTGGTCCGCTTACCCTTTACGCCCCTTCAATTTGCGCCGCTCGCGTGCGATAGAACTGATCTCGAACGCATCAGTGCGACAATCGAAAGCCTCTGCAATGAACGCAAACTGGAGTTCAGACTGGCAGCGTCTTTCGAAGACTATTGGACCGATCAATTGCTCTCGATTGCGGGGCCCCAGGCACATGACTGGCTTTGCGCATGCGCGGAATCAGGGTTTGTATACGACACGCATATCTCTCGCCAGGCGGCTGCATCACTCGATGCCTTCTTGAGAAGAAAAAAGGAGTTTTCCGCGCTTCTTGACGAAAAGACAAGCGATTATCGCCCCTGTTTTTCATTCCTTGAGAGCGATGCACATTGGAATCTGCTCCGCGCTCATTATGAACGTGCAGCCTCATATCTCGAATTTTCTCATGCTCCGAAAAACCAGCCTAAACTCGGAAAACGCCGTACGCAAAGCGCTCTTCAATCTACATCCACCCATTCCGCACTATCTATTGCAGCTGAAAAAACTCAAGCCGTATCGACAATCGCGGCTTTAATGGAAGCAAAATCGCATTTCCAGCCTCTTGTTGTGCGCATTCGCGAAGATCCTGCTTTGGCTTTTGCAACGCTCGCATACGAAAGCTCATGGCTCATCAGGGCAATATCCACACTTGTGCCAAATGCCGAGCGCGCCCTCTTCGAATGCCGACAGATCGTGCCCGGCAACGCATGGGACAAAGTATTTTCCCGCGCTGGAATTGAGTATGGCCTGAGCGGTGAGAAATGGTTTGCCTTGTATGGCCCCGATATCCGCACCCTTCAAAAAATAGTCGATGCGGCGTCGCGAAAAATCAAAGCTTCTTTGCAATCAGGGCAAAGCACAGCAGCTCTTCCATCGGCCTATCTTCTCGACATCGAACCGCAAGACCCAGAAATCACTCCTGAAGAATGCGTGCTTTCGTTCAGCTTGCCGCAAGAATATAATTCCTTCGTTGGTCGTATCATCGAAATATGGCTCGAAAAACAGGACATACATTTTACCGGCAAAAAGATTGAAAATGGATATGAATATCTTGTTGCGCACAGTTCTCTGAATAAAAGAATCCTACTTAATGCAGAATATCATACATCTTCGAGTGGAAGTTTTGTTACAATGCGCATAGGGAAAAGAGCTGACATGCTTCTTTTATCGGATTATCTGCACAAAGAAGCATCGGATCATGAGTTGATATTCAACATTGAGTATTGGGAATAGCCCGACATTCCCCAGTCTTTCTATAGTGTCACGAACCCTGCATATGAATTTGAAGTGAAGGCCTCTTTCCTTGCGTCTACAAAGAGAGGAGGTCTTCATGCATCACTTTCATTTCTGCCCAAACCCGGCCTGTGCGTATCACCAGCACGCACCGAAAGAACGCTGGTTCGTCGCCGCTGGCTTCTATGTGACCAAAACCTTCGGCAAGGTCCAGCGCTTTCGCTGCCAAGCCTGCGGCAAGTACTTCTCTACCCAGACCTTCAGCCTTGATTACTTCGCCAAGCGCAGAATCGCCTATCCCCAGATCG